>CAZMQV010000035.1:0-35081 GCA_964568675.1 uncultured Paludibacter sp. | reverse complement strand
CATTGACAAAGCACACACATTTTTGGATTTCCTGCTTTTGTACATTGACAAAACATGCACATTTTTGGATTTCCTGCTTTTGTACATTGACAAAACAGACACATTTTTGGATTTCTTGCTTTTGTACATTGACAAAGCACGCACATTTTTGGATTTCTTGCTTTTGTACATTGACAAAACACACACATTTTTGGATTTCTTAGTTTTGTTCATGGACAACGTCTATACATTTTCTAAAACTGAAGAAAACACTTATCTTCGTTACCATGAAAACAAACAGAACATTGTGAAATAGCTGTTCCTCAGCGTCCTCCAGGACACAGTCATTACAAGAAGCGTATTTTCAAGAGGATTATCATTTTTGGATTTCTCGAATTTGGAATATCAACCACAGATACTCCGAATGGTTTTGGCTTATTTTCTATTTAAAAAGGAATCTCCGCTAAAAATTCATAGCAAGCAGCGTAATCACAGTAATAAAACCGCTTCTACTTCATCAGCCGGTATATCTTCAAAGCAGTGATTTGCGCACAATTCACCCGATTAAGACTATTGAATAGCTAATTTGGCATTTCGAAACCAACGCTGCTTGTAGAAATTCATACCCCACCCCGCCCGAAAAACAAGAAATGTTCGTACGATAAGCGCCGAATATTTAATATGGATTTGTTCGTTATGATTACTTCGATATCTTTGAAGAAAAAACAAACAAAAATTAAGTATTGTATTAAAAATAAGCGAAACAACTCTTTAAGCAAGTGCGGAATAATTATATCTAAAATCCATTCCGACATAAATATAAACTGCAAAACATGCCAGGAGCTATTTGTCGGTTAGGTAATTGCAGTCAAACTTCCTCTTTTTGAGTAACCGACTTTGACATATCAATTTTAATATGTACTTTTGGGAGTTTTTATGGAGTTTATAATATTTGCACGATGACTTTTGCTAAAGATACGCACTTTGCAAATAAACAAATATACATCACACACAAAGCCGTGTTACAAACAACATGGAGAATGAGAACATATAACTTAAAATAAATTAAATTATGAATTTAAAAACTACTTTACTTGTATTGCTTGCATGCTGCGCCATCACGGCATCGGCTCAAACAAAAGAAAAAAAATTGGGTATCGGGCTTCAAGCCGGTCTAAACGAATATGCAGGCGACTTGGGCAACGGCTTATTCAAGTTCAAAAACAACAATCCTTTCGGCGCGCTTTCCATTGCCACTTACATCAGCCCGTCGATCAACATGGGTGTGCAGGGGAGCTACGGCAATCATGGTTTCAAATCGACAAACGAACTTTATGCCGGCAAAGAATTTTTCGGAAATAAATACGACGCGTCCATGTTTGTGGACTACAAACTCAACAACGGCTATATCCTAAGTGAAGAATCAAAACTTTCACCTTTCATTTCGTTGGGCATAGGCATGGCCGGCTACAAGGGCGATGCCGGCAAAATCAATCCTTTCCCACTCGATTTGATAGTGCCCGTTGGCGCCGGTATTAAATATCAAATCAGCAATTCATTTGCCATTCAATACAAATATCTCTACAACTTCACCAATCACGACGAACACGATTTGATTCGCATGAATGAGAAGAATGACAAATACGGACAGCAAATATTAGGTTTTGTGCTTTCATTTGGCAAAAAAGAGAAACAAGCGACTCCGCCTGTTGAGAAACCGACTATTATTGTTGAAGCAGACAGCGACGGCGATGGTGTGCTCGACCATGCGGATCTTTGCCCGGACACGCCACGCGGTGTGAAAGTGGACAAAAACGGTTGTCCGCTCGACAAAGATGGCGACGGAGTGCCCGATTATCTCGACAAATGCCCCGAAATACCTGGTCCCGCGTCAAACAAAGGTTGCCCCGAGGAAGTAACAAAAATGATTGATTTCTTAGAAAGAATCCAATTCGAATTTGACAGTCAGGTGATAAAGGTAGAATCGTTCCCACTCATGGACGAGGCTTATAAAATACTGAAAGCCAATCCGAAATACAAATTGGAGATTGCCGGTCATACGGACAACATCGGCACCGAAGCATACAATCAGGATCTCTCGGAACGACGCGCGCGTTCGGTTTACAATTACCTCACATTAAAGGGCATCGAATCACAACGCGTGAAATATGCGGGATTTGGCTCAACCAAACCTATTGCCGGCAACGACACCGCGGAAGGAAGAGCAAAAAACCGCCGTGTAGAGTTCAAAGTAACACAATAAAAAGGTTTTTCATAACAAAAAGCTCCATCGACAAAAACGGTGGGGCTTTTTATTTAAATTATATTGAAAAAAACCGTTCTACAACAATGTTTCGCTACATTTGCATACAAAAAAATAAATCAACACCAATGAATAAAACCAAAAACGCAAAATCCCGCTCGCCATGGGCATGGATTCCCACACTTTATTTCGCGCAAGGAATACCTTATGTAGTAGCAATGACCGTAGCGGTTATCATGTACAAACGACTTGGGATTTCCAACACCGACATCGCGCTATACACCAGCTGGCTTTATCTGCCCTGGGTTATCAAACCATTCTGGAGTCCGTTTATCGACCTGATAAAAACAAAGCGGTGGTGGATTGTGAGCATGCAATTGCTCATCGGCGCCGGTCTGGCGGGCGTTGCTTTCCTTATTCCTGCTCCATTCTTCTTTCAAGCTACTTTGGCGGTACTATGGCTCATCGCTTTTAGCTCTGCCACCCACGACATTGCCGCCGACGGATTTTACATGCTCGCGCTGGATAGCAACCAACAATCTTTCTTCGTAGGCATTCGAAGCACTTTCTATCGGCTCGCCATGATTACGGGGCAGGGCATTCTCATTATCTTAGCCGGAAGTTTGGAAACCGCTACCGGCAGCGAACCGCTGAAAATAAACGTCAGTTCATCAGCAATTGCTCAAACCGCTACCGAGCTACCACCGATTGACCCGGCAGCAAAACAAGCTACAAGTGCAAGTTTCAGCTATTACCCCGAAAATCTGACTCTTGCCACCGCCAATATCACCACCGAACAACTAAACAAGTTGAAAGAAATAGCAAAATCGGAAAATCAGAAAAACGGTTTCGTAACATACGAGCAAAATGCGACAGCAAACACCACGAATGAGAACAACTCGTGGTGGACAAATCACGTATCCGCACCATTGGGCGCATTTATCCGCACCAACTTCGGAGAGAAACGCGAAAAGCCGGTACAAGCAGGCGAAGGTGTGGGGAATGCCGCCCTGATTGCTGTAAGGTTGAATCACCCACCCAAAGATGGAAGCGAGATGGTGCTCAATACGCGTCATTCGGGAGGTGACAAAAGCATTTCACTTCTTAGTGGCGAGCGCTTGGTGTTCAATCAAGCCAACTGGGACAAGCCTGCATATTTGCTTGTGCAATTAGACAAAAAACTTACTGGCGAAACGAAAGCGACGTTTACCGCCACATCCGGCAATCTGCCACTGGCTTGGAGCATCACGTTCTATATCCTTGCCGGATTCTTTTTGCTCATATTCGTTTATCACCGCTTTGTGTTGCCACAGCCGGCATCCGATGCGCCTCAAAATCACTCGGCAAAAGAGATTCTACGCGAATTTGGACTCACGTTCAAATCCTATTTTCAGAAAAAAGGTATCGGCATCGCACTTGCTTTCATGCTTCTTTATCGCCTGGGCGAGGCAATGTTAGTAAAACTGGCATCTCCGTTTCTTTTAGACAGTCGCGAACTTGGCGGACTTGGGCTTACCACCGGGCAAGTGGGACTGGTATATGGCACCATCGGCATCCTCGCACTTACGCTTGGGGGCATTGTAGGTGGCATCGCGGCATCGCGCAAAGGTCTGAAGTATTGGATTTGGCCAATGGCGCTTTGCATTACTTTGCCACATCTCGCATTTGTATATCTATCCGTTTACACGCCCGAGAATATGCTTCTTATCAATCTGGCTGTGGCAATAGAGCAATTTGGCTACGGATTTGGCTTCACCGCCTACATGCTTTACCTCATTTACTTCTCCGACGGCGAACACAAAACCGCGCATTACGCCATCTGCACCGGATTTATGGCAATGGGTATGATGCTTCCGGGCATGATAGCCGGCTGGCTGCAAGAGTTGGTGGGATATAGTCATTTCTTCATATTTGTGATGATTTGCGCCATCCCTACCCTCGCGGTTATTCCATTCATGAAGATTGACAAGGAATTTGGCCGGAAAAGCAATTAATGACCAAATAAAAAAAACATCCCGATTGGAAGGTAATCTCCTTTTTCGGGATGTTTTTTTTATTGCTTATCGAGCTAAAGAAACATTCATTTTATTCTTTTACTAATTTGAAATTATAGCTTTGTTCGCCCACCGTCAGTTTAAGAATATAGAATCCTTTCTCTAAATTTGCCACATTCAGTTCCACATCCTTATTTATTATACCCGAATACCATTCCTTGCCTTGAGCATCCACTATTTTCAATTTTGCTTCACCGGTCAAACCTTTCACAGTTAATTTGTTTTTCACCGGATTGGGGTAGAGGCTCAATCCAGGGTTTTCTGATTTGTGAACCTCCGTATTCAGATATTCGGAATAATAATATCGGGTAATCAGCGCATAACTATCCCAGCCACTTCCGTCGGTTTTCATTTCAGTATATTTACTTTCTGTCAACACATTGGGATTGGCGCCCCATTCTTCAAAAATAAAAAAGACACCGGGACACAAATCTGACGTAAGATAATTCGGGTTGTAATTAAATTCATTCTTCGACTTCACACCCCATTGACCTGTCGCAACATTCCAAAGGTAAAAATTAACGGTTAGTTCATTCCCATTGCCATCATAGCTATGTTCATCGCCGGATTCATTGACCCACTGATTGGTGCTCCAAACAGAAGTGATATGCTGGTTTATTCTATTGCGAACGACATAAGAAAATTCGTCGCGTTCTGAGTTCACCCAGGCCGACGTCATCAAGTTCCATTCCGAGAATATGCTCATCACCAACCTATTGCTTGCATCATACGTAAAATCATACTTATTGGCTTCGACCCACTTCGATGTAGTTTCATTCCATTGATAATTTGTTTCTTGAGTTTGCAGATTTCCCGCGTTATATACATAATCCGTTTTCACCGCATTTTTATAGAGGCCCGACACAAAGTCATAATTGGAGTAAACTTGCTGCGTCAAAAAGCCAAGCGCGTTGTATGTATTTTCAGTTTTAGTAAAATTGAGCCAAGTAGCAGTATCTTCGTCCCACAAAAAATCATTAATCTCGGTTACATTTCCGGATACGTTCAAGGTATAAACATGCCGCAATGTAGGAATCCATTCGCGCGTGGTTTCATCCCAATAATTTCTTATTTCGAGAACAATTTTACCCTGCGAGTCAAACTCGTACTCACGTTTTAGAATTGGATCCCATTTTCTTAAACTACTATTCCAATCATAATATGTCGAAAAATCGAAATCGCAAGAACTTCCATAAGAATAAATTGCTTTCTGATAATCGCCTAAAGTGGTAGTGGCATTAATGGCGCTATCCAATCGCAATGTAACTGCACCGGTGCTTACATTGACTGCCTGCGAATGAGGCAGTTTTGAATTTATCACTTTCATGTCTTTTTCATTGGCACGAACATTGATAATCTTTTGTTGAACACGCGTGGATTGAATCCTTGTTTTATTAATAGATGGCTGAGCCTGAAACGCATACATATTCGAAACAACCAAAGCAAGCAACGCCAACACGACAACTCTCAACCCTTCGAACGCGTCTATTAATCTTCGGGAAGACTCCACATGAAGACGAGTAACGATTTTCATGTTACAGTCAAAAGCATGATTCGATATTGTTTTCATAATAAATCGAATTAAAAAAAAGTTTGGAATTTAGAAGAAGCGAAAAATGGACTTTACATACAGCATCAAAAATAAGTCCGCACATCATGTTTCCTAAGTGGCAGTAGCAATGCATCAAATTAAAATATAAACAAAACTATCAATCCCAAAGTTTTGTGTTTAATATTATTTTCACTCAGTCAATATTTCTGAAGTTTTATTTGCAAAAGCATGTCCTAACCCAACACTAAAAAAGCTAAAATATTCTCCGAATTGTATTTGTAGCTAACTCAAGTTTCGCAATCGAGCTAATTTACTGATTCATACAAATTAAAACAACAATGAACCGCCAAAACAAAGTTTTTTTTGTAAATTTGTCGTTTATAGAAGATAAATATGGCAAAATTAACCTCAAAAATAATTGTTCAGGAGACCGAAATCACCTATATCAACAAAGAATTTGGCGAGTTTATTTCCTTGACCGATATAGCAAAGTACAGAAATCCCATAGAGCCTTTTTCCGTCATAAACAATTGGATGCGAAGCAGAAGCACCATTGAATTTTTGGGACTTTGGGAAAAGCTTAACAATCCGGATTTTAAACCTATCGAATTCGATAGGTTTAAAAATGAAGCAGGAAGCAACTACTTCGTTTTGTCTCCACAAAGGTGGATTGAGAGCACTAACGCAACAGGAATTATATCTAAATCGGGAAGATACGGAGGAACTTTTGCCCACACCGATATTGCTTTTGAATTTGCGTCCTGGATCTCATCGGAATTCAAGTTGTATTTGATAACAGAATTCAAACGGCTTAAGCAAGACGAGAACTACCGCTTGCAACTTGACTGGAATTTACAACGAACAATTTCTAAAATTAATTACCGCATACACACGAACGCAATCAAAGAAAATCTGATACCAAAAGAGATTACCAAGCTACAAGCCAACTATATCTATGCCAACGAGGCAGACTTATTAAATGTCGCTCTTTTTGGAATTACGGCCAAAGAGTGGCGCGACAACAATCCTGACAAAACAGGAAACATCAGAGATTTCGCGACATTGGAGCAATTGGTTGTTTTAAGCAATATGGAAGGAATAAACGCCTTACTTATTCAACAAGGGCTAACACAAAGCGAACGACTTATTCAACTCAATAAAGTTGCCATTACTCAAATGAAAACCTTACTTGAAAACAACTCTATCAAACAACTGAAATAAGATAAAAAAACAACGAACCATCAACAAGCGGTAAAGTGTAATGAAATAGATAATATTTAGAGCTTGGCGCGATGGATGATTAGCGTTTTCTCATTGTTTCGGGCGATAGACCTCACTCCGAACCAATTATCTTACTGACGGAACAACTTGGAGCCATCCCGATGTGTCAATGCAAACACGAGTGATTCAACAATGTATTCATGCGAAAGCTGATCCATTTATATTGGCGTCGCTAATTTCCTTTGCTTTTACTAAGGCTTTCATTTTTTTTGTACCTTTGCACTTTCAAAACAGAACAGAACGATGAAAATACTAATAATGGGTGCCGGGAAAATGGGAACTTTCCTGACGGATGTGCTTTGTCTGAAACACGAAGTAGCACTCTTCGACACCAACCCCAAGAAACTGCGATTTGTATTCAACACACTACGGTTCACAGAGTTGGATGAAATACAAGCTTTTGAACCCGAGTTGTTAATCAATTGCGTAACATTGAAATACACCATCGAAGCTTTCGACCTGGTACTACCCTATTTACCTAAAAACTGTATTATTTCCGACATTTCTTCGGTAAAAACCGGACTTCAGGATTATTACGAACGAAGCGGTTTCCGTTATGTTTCCACTCACCCCATGTTTGGACCTACATTTGCCACTCTGGACAATCTGAGCACGCAAAGTTCCATAATCATCAGCGAATCCGACCACATGGGAAAAGTATTCTTTAAGGATATGTATCAATCACTGCGATTGAAAATTTTTGAATATACATTTGACGAGCACGACGAAACCATCGCCTACTCACTCTCCATCCCATTTGCGTCAACACTTGTGTTCGCTTCGGTAATGAAGCCGATTGAAGCACCCGGAACAACCTTCAAACGCCACATGGACATAGCCAAAGGCTTACTATCGGAAGACGACTACCTACTTTCGGAAATTTTGTTCAACCCCTACACTTTTTCGCAAGTAGAAAACATCCGACTTGAGTTACGCAAACTCCTGGATATCATCGAAAATAAAGACTCGGAAGCAATGCAGGAATACCTGCAAAAAGTAAGAAACAATATTGAATTAAAGTAAACAAAAATAACGCTGTCGGGATTTGCACGGGAAAAAAGCGAATCTCGGCAAAGCGTTCGCCAATCATTTATCCACAATCTTCTTACTTAAAATTTCGTTCAGCAAAATTCCTGCTACAATAAGCAGCAAGCCGATGTAGGTGGTAAAATATATCGTTTCGCCGAGTACAGCGTGAATGATAAACAACGAAATGAATGGCGACAGATAGCACAACTGATTGACCAGCGCAGGATTGGTGCCGCGACGCAAAGCCATACCAAAGAATATAAAAGGTATGGCCATTTCAAAAGTGCCAACATAAACGCCTGACAACACTGCAAGTGGGGAATGCAAACCAACCGGTACAAAAATTGACGCAACTCCAAGGTAAAGCACCCCAAAAAGGAAACTAAGGAAAAGCGATAAAGTGCCATCAACATCCTTAGTTTTCCGATTTACAATCCAAAATATTGCCCACAGAAAAGCGCTGAAAAAAGCAAGCATGATACCGGTTTCCGAGAGTTTGACACCCGCAATCGACTCCGTGCCCAACGAAATGAGCGCCACCCCCGCAAAGGATACAATCATACCCAAGTATTTGTAAGTCGGAATACGCTCTTTGAGTAGCAGCGCAAGCAGAACCACCAACAGAATCGGCCAAAAATAATTGATAGGCTGGGCTATCTGCGCCGGCAACAAACTATATGACTTAAACAACACAAGATAATAGGTAGCCGGATTGAGCGCCCCGACAAAAGCAAACCGTATCCACACTTTCTTATCCAGTTTTTTCAGCAAATGCCACTTTCGCTGAAAAGTCAACACTAACGCAAAAATCAGCAAAGCCGTCAGCGACGACATCAAAATCAATTCGAAATAACTCATTTCGCGCAAAGCAATCTTGAAAGCCGAAGCCACCGTGGACCAACTGGCAACAGCAACAAGGGTAAAAGCAACCGCTTGATTATTGGGTTTCACATCTGTGTTTTTTAAATATTTCTGCAAATGTAAGCACACTGAATGAAAATAGCAATACCGACACACAATCGGTCGCTACTTTACTCCATTTTCTCAGAAAATCAAAATCGCACAATTAATCTCAAAATGTAGCAAAAACACACTATCATACAGAATTTCCACAACAGAACAACTGATTTTATTTTCAAACACTTACATTCGGCATTTGCCTGTTTTCATCCAATTCACAAAGGGATGGAGAAGAGTATTTTTATTCAAAAAAATTGCTTGCAAATCAACACAAATACAGTATTTTTGTATCGTCAATCTTAATAATATTAGAAGAAAATAATCGTTAAACATCGAATCGAAATGAACGGAAAAACTATTGTAACAGGCGTCATTGGCGCCGACGTACACGCCGTGGGAAACAAAATACTAAGCTTTGCTCTGGAGCAAGCCGGATTCAAAGTGATTAACTTAGGCGTAATGGTAACTCAAGAAGAATACATCGAAGCTGCCCTTGAAACCAATGCCGACGCCATCCTTGTTTCGTCGCTTTACGGACATGGCGAAATCGACTGTCAGGGACTTCGCGAAAAATGCGACGAAGCCGGGTTAAAGAACATTCCCCTACTTGCCGGTGGCAACCTGGTGGTAGGGAAACAAGATTTTGCAGAGGTAGAAAAACGTTTCAGCGCAATGGGTTTCACTCGCGTATATCCACCGGGAACTGCGGTAGAAACAAGTATTGATGATTTGAACGAACTTCTTAACCTGAAAAACTAAGCACTACTGCTTTCAATCCCGAAACTAATAAGGTTTTTAATAATCCCGCCACAAAAAAAACTTAGCAAAATATCAGCGAGAGGTTTCCAAAACAAAAAATTCTTATGATTATTCTTACCGCCGACATTGGCAGTACTTACACAAAGCTGACAGCCATTGACACTTCCCGGGAAATTATTCTGGGAACTTCATCTGCATTCACCACCATCGAAACCGATGTGCGTGAAGGCTTCTCTGGAGCGCTGAATGAATTGTACTCAAAAATAGGCGAATTTAACTATGACGAACTACGCTGTTGCAGCAGTGCTGCCGGTGGTTTGAAAATGGTGGCGCTCGGACTTGTACCCGAACTCACAGCAAAAGCGGCAAAACTCGCAGCATCGAGCGCAGGGGCGAAAGTGGTGAAAACTTATTCGTTTGAGATTTCGCAAACCGAACTAAACGAAATTGAGGCGACAAATCCCGATTTGGTACTGCTTTGTGGTGGCACTGACGGCGGCAATAAAGAAGTAATCATTGCTAACGCACGGCACCTCTGCCAGTCGAAAGGCGGATTTACTACCATCGTAGCTGGTAATAAAAGTGCATCAAGCGAGATTGAAACCATTTTCTCGGAATCCGGCAAAACATTCGTCATTACTGAAAATGTGATGCCAGAGTTCAACAAACTCAACATCGAACCGGCTCGTCAGAAAATTAAAGAATTATTTATCAGCCGAATTATCGAAGCAAAAGGACTGAGCAAAATTCAGAAAATGTGTAAATCGGACATCATCCCCACACCTTTGGCTGTGTTGAACGCTTGTGAGCTTCTGAGCAAAGGCACTGCTGCTCACGCGGGAATTGGCGATCTGCTTGCTGTGGATTTGGGGGGCGCCACCACCGATGTTTACTCCATTGCCGATGGGAAACCCACATTGGAAAACGTAACCATAAAAGGACTACCCGAACCGGCAAGCAAAAGAACGGTGGAAGGCGACCTCGGCATGCGTTACAGTCTGCCATCTTTGGTGGAAGAAATAAACATCGATCTGCTTGCAAGCGAAATAGGGATAGAAAATCACCAACTTAATTCATGGATAGATACGGCCACTCGAAACCCCGAAAAATTGGCACAAAAAGACTCTAACGAGCAAAAGATAGAAGAAGCTGTGGCGCGTTTCGCCACAAAAACAGCGATAGAGCGACACACGGGAACCTATCAGCCCGTTTACACTCCTTTTGGGCAAGTTTTTGCCCTCACGGGAAAAGACCTTTCGGCTACTCCCTACGTCATCGGCATTGGAGGCGCGATAATCAATGCCACAAATCCGTTGCACATTCTTCAAGCCGCAAAGCGTCAACCAACCGATTTTGTGTTTGCAAAACCACTTGACCCTCAATTTCGGATTGACAAACAATATATTTTCGCCTCCATGGGCATGTTACGCGCAACCGATCCCGACCTTGCGTTGAAAATACTTAAAAATGAATTGGTGGAGGTAACCGAGAACAGATAATACATAAAACTCATTTATAAAAAACAAAACAACGAACAAAATATCATGGAAATTTCCAACAAAAAACTGACAAACGATGCCTTCTTTGCCGAACGCAAAGAGATTTTGGGGCATTGGCATACCGGCAAAGATGTAGATTTTGAAGAGGCTGTCGCTTACCAGAAAAGCATCCCGCAGGAAAAACGCTTTGGCGACAAAATGGCAAAAGCTGCCAGTGAGAACATCACACTAATTCAGCCAAGAGCAGGTGTAGCTCTCTACGACGAACACATCAAACTGCTTCAATTTCTTGAAAATGAAGGTGAGGCTGATTTGCTTCCCACAACAGTGGACAGCTACACCCGCCTGAATCGCTACAACGAAGCAGAAACAGGCATTGCCAAAAGCCGCGAAACCGGGCGCTCCATGCTCAATGGATTCCCCATCGTAAACTATGGCGTTTCTATCTGCCGTCAAGTTACTTCGGCATTGAAAAATCCGGTTCAGGTGCGCCACGGCACCCCCGACGCACGCTTGCTCACCGAACTTTCTATCGCCGGTGGTTTCACATCTTATGAAGGTGGCGGCATTTCCTACAACATTCCCTACTCTAAAAATCACTCATTAGAAAAAACCATCGCGCATTGGCAATATGCCGACCGCCTTATCGGGATGTATGAAGAAGCCGGAATATCCATCAACCGCGAACCATTCGGACCACTCACCGGGACGCTCATTTCGCCTTGTATCTCCAATTCGGTAGCCGTTATCGAAAGTTTGCTGGCTGCCGCTCAAGGCGTGAAAGATATCACCGTGGGCTACGGTCAATGTGGCAACCTGATTCAAGATGTCGCCGCTATCAAGTCGCTTAACATGCTCACTCGCGAATACCTGGATAAATACGGCTTCACCGACGTGCGTGTTACCACCGTATTCCACCAGTGGATGGGTGGTTTCCCACAAGACGAGGCAAAAGCTTTTGGCGTGATTTCGTGGGGCGCGGCTGCTGCCGTATTGGCAAAAGCCACAAAAGTAATTGTGAAAACTCCTCACGAAGCAATGGGCGTGCCTACCAAAGAAGCTAACGCAGCCGGACTTCGCGCTACCAAACAATTGGTGTCCATGCTCAAAGACCAGGATTTCAGAACCATCCCCGCGGTGATTGCCGAGAGCGAAATAATTATAAAAGAAATGCACTGCATTCTGAACAAAGTGGAAGAATTGGGCAAAGGTGATTTTGCCATTGGCACCGTAGCTGCGTTTGAAGCCGGCGTACTCGATATCCCATTTGCACCGAGCCGCTACAACGCCGGTAAAGTAATGCCTGCACGCGACAATTCGGGAGCGGTTCGCCTGCTCGACATCGGCAATCTACCATTCACACAAGATTTGATTGACTTTCATCGCCAGAAACTGGAAGAACGAGCCCGATTTGAAAAACGTAGTGTGAGCTTCCAAATGGTCATTGACGATGTTTATGCCATTGGCAAAGGATTCTTAGTGGGAAGACCTAAATAAAATAAATAACAGTATTCATACTTTTAAGAAATATAAAATAAAAATGAAAATCACAAAACTTATATGTGCGCCGGGCAAGACCGGATTTTTCTTCGACGACCAAAAAGCAATTAAACAAGGTGCTCAAAACGACGGAGCGTTCTACATTGGCGAAGCTGTAACTCCCGGATTCACCGCAGTACGTCAGGCGGGTGAAGCAATTTCTGTAATGTTTGTTTTGGAAAATGGCGCGTACGCTTATGGAGATTGTGCCGCGGTACAATACTCAGGAGCCGGTGGTCGCGATCCGCTTTTCCTTGCCGAAAACTTCATTCCTATAATCGAAAATGAAATTGCGCCACTATTTGTAGGCAAAGAGACAAGCACCTTCCGCGAAATGGCAGATAGAATTGACAAAGCCATCAGACCTGCTACCGGTAAACAATACCACACCGCCATTCGCTACGGACTGACGCAAGCATTGCTGGACGCTGTGGCAAAAAGTCAGTCGAAACTGATGGCACAAGTGATTGCCGATGAATACGGCACTGAAATTTCAAAATCTATCATCCCCATATTTTCACAATCTGGCGATGACCGCTACCTGAATGCGGATAAAATGATAATGAAAGCTGCCGACGTGTTGCCTCACGCGCTATTCAATCACGTAGAAACTAAAGTAGGGCAAAAAGGTGAAAAAATCAAAGAGTATTTAGTGTGGTTGCGCAACCGCATTCTGAATCTGAAGCCTTTCGAATCATACAATCCGGTGATTCACATAGATGTGTATGGCACATTGGGCATTGTGTTCAACAACGATTTCGAAACCATTGCTTCGTACATTGGCGAATTGGGCGAAGCGGCACATCCTTTCCATTTGCGGGTAGAAGGGCCGGTGGACATGGGTGAAAAAACAGCTCAAATTGACGCGCTCCGCATTATCCGCGAAAATCTGGACAACAAAGGCATCGACGTGGAAATCGTAGCCGACGAATGGTGCAACACGCTGGAAGATATCGTCGATTTCTCCATCCACAAAGCGGGACACATGGCGCAAATAAAGACACCCGACTTGGGCGGCATCAACAACAGCATTGAAGCAGTGCTTTATTGCAAACAACACGGGATGGGGGCTTATCTTGGTGGCACATGCAACGAGACCAACCGCTCTGCCGAAATCTGCGCCCACATCGCCATGGCTACTTCGCCGGTGCAATATCTTGCCAAACCCGGCATGGGAGTTGATGAGGGTTACATGATAGTTTTCAATGAGATGAATCGGATTCTGGCTATGACCAAATAAACGGTAATTCAATACTTTTTTCAAAAAAAGACAAAAAAACATCGGCTTACAACCGTAAGGCTTAAGTCAAAAGAATTAGAAGCAATGAAACAATTAAGAGTATTATCACCTACAGCCATTTTAGGTTACGGATTTCCAATGGAGTCGTTCGTCGAAGGGATGAAACGCAAACCACATGTGATAGCGGTAGATGCCGGCTCAACTGATCCGGGACCTTATTATCTTGGCGCGGGTAAATCATTTACCGACCGCAATTCGGTGAAACGCGATTTGGAAATTATGATTCCGGCAGCTATCGAAGCCGGCATTCCGGTGATTGTAGGCACAGCCGGTGGTAGCGGAGGCCGTCCTCACGTTGCGCTTACGCTCGATATCATCAAAGAAATTGCAAGCGAAAAGCAACTGACATTCAAGATGGCTGTGATACAATCGGAGTTTGACAAAGAATTTGTCAAATCAAATATCCGCCAAGGAAATATCACGCCACTTTTTCCGGCAAAAGAAATTACAGAATCTGACATAGAAGAATCGGCACGAATTGTAGCTCAAATGGGTGAAGAGCCATATATTGAAGCCCTTGAGAACGGCGCACAAGTGATTCTTGCCGGCCGCTCCTACGACCCTTCGGTTTTTGCAGCACTGGCTATCAAAGAAGGATTCCACAAAGGACTTGCCATTCACATGGGAAAAATACTGGAATGCGCGGCAATCGCGGCTTTGCCCGGAAGTGGAAGCGACTGCATGTTTGGCTATCTGAACGAAGACAATTTTGTTTTAGAACCACTTTCGGACAAGCGCAAATGCACCACACTTTCGGTTGCCGCACACACACTTTACGAAAAAACAAATCCCTACATCCTTCCCGGACCGGGTGGCGCCATCAACCTGCACGACACAAAATTTGAACAGGTGGACGACAACAAAGTTCGTGTTAGTGGCAGTCGATTCGTTCCTACTGAAGATTATTTTGTAAAATTGGAAGGCGTACGCAAAGTGGGCTACCGCACCATTTCGTGCGCAGGAGTTACCGACCCTGTGATGATTTCGAAAATCGACAGCATCGCTCAGAGCGTGAAGGAACGCGTTCAAGACAACTTCAAAGCCTATGGAATCAAAGATTTTTTCCTCGACTTCAAAATTTACGGTAATCACGGTGTGATGGGTATGTTTAACACACATCAAGAAGCCGCGAGCAACGAACTGATGATAATCATCGAAGCCGTAGCCGACACTCAGGAACATGCCGACACAATATGTGGTTTCGCACGAAGCACCATGCTCCATTTCGGATACGAAGGACGAATCTCTACTGCCGGAAACCTCGCGCTACCATTCTCACCATCCGATGCTAAAATGGGCGAAGTGTTCGAGTTCAATGTTTATCACCTAATGAAAGTGGAAGATCCAAAAGCACTCTTTCCCATTGAATATATTCAGTTTTAACAGCTAAAATAATTTACAATGAAATATAATCTAATAGATGTAGCGTCAGTTATCCGTAGTAAAAACTCCGGACCTTACGAACTTACATTCGATGTAATTTTCAAAGAATTTGAGATGTATGAACGGGTGAAAGCCTACAATGTATTCAATGCAAAAATGTTTGCGCCACTCTACAACATCCCGGAGTCGGACATCATCAGCCTTGTCTATTTCGATCCGGCGAAAGCAGTGAAAATCACCATAGTGCGCCCCATACCTTCCGGCACACTTGGCGAAACCGATGTGTATGGAGCACAACAACATGCTCCATTGATGAAATACGCTTTTGAACTTTAAAAAACATAGGGTGGCAAGATAAATTATTCTGCCACCCTTTATTTTTCTTCACTTTTATTGAGATCTCCCGGATTAGTTACATTTTTTCTTTACCTTCGTAATAATTAATAAAAGCCTTGTTTACTAATTTATTGCCACCTGGCGTAGGATAATCACCGTTGAAATACCATTTTCCGGTATGATTCGGACAAGCCTTCTCAAGCCCTTCGATAGTCTGAAACACAAGTTCTACCGGACATTTCACCTCTTTCGGAGTGAGCATTTCAGCTATCTTTGACGACACCTCTTCCAACGTAAACGCATCGTAAATTTCGGTTACATAATTCACTATCTTTTCTTTCGGAAGGTGCTCCTGCGCTTTACATTTGCGGTAAATTTCATCAATAACATGCTGTTCGCCCCGGTCTTTATGCAACTGAATAGCGGCTCTGAAAGCACAAAACTCACTCATCCGTGCCATGTCGATGCCGTAGTAATCAGGGAAACGCACCTGTGGAGAAGATGACACGATAATAATCTTTTTCGGTTCAAGCCGGTCAAGAATTTTCAGAATACTTTGTTTCAGAGTTGTGCCACGCACAATCGAATCGTCAATTGCCACCAGATTCTCCACCCTTCCCGGCAAAATGGATCCATAGGTAATATCATAAACATGAGTTGCCAAATCATCCCGCTCGTTATTTCCCGAAATAAACGTACGGAGTTTTATATCTTTCAACAGTATTTTTTCTGTTCGAGGATTCTTTCCCGTCGCATCCATTATTCCATCTACCATGCCATAAAAAGCTACTTCGGCCGTATTGGGAATAAATGAAAACACTGTGTGGTCCATATCATTGCCAACCGCCCGAAGAATATCGTTCGATAGACTTCGCCCAAGTGCTTTACGTTCATTATAAACATCCTTGTCACTGCCTCGTGAGAAATAAATTCGTTCAAACGAACATTTTGAAAGCTGCGGACTTTGCTCCCGAATCGTATCAAATTTTATTTGTCCATTTTTTCGGATTATCATTATCTGACCGGGTTGTAGCTCGTGCACATCTTCAATCTTTACATTCATGGATGTTTGAATCACCGGGCGCTCCGAAGCCACTACTACTATCTCTTCGTCCTGATAATAAAAGCAAGGTCGAATTCCTTTCGCGTCGCGAAACACAAATGAATCACCGTGCCCAAGCATGCCACATATCACATAGCCACCATCCCAAAGTTTCTCCGACTTGCGTACAAAAGCGGGTATATCCAGATTTTCTTCTATTTTTCGGGTTATCGTAAGGTCATTCGTATAGCGCGTTATCACTTTATCATACGCTTTTTGCACTACTTTGTCCAAGTTGGAGCCTAAAGACTCAAGCATGAGAAACGTGTCGCCTTTGTCGCGGGGGTGCTGCCCACGCAGCGTTAGGTCTTCAAATATTTCATCCACATTTGTCAGGTTAAAGTTACCTGCCAGCACCATGGTTCTGTTTTTCCAATTTTGTCTTCGCAAAAAAGGGTGAACATAGGAAATACCGCTTTTACCCGTAGTGCTGTAACGCAAGTGACCCAGATATAATTCTGAAGCAAAGGGCAGTGATGCTTTCGATTTCAGGGCATCCGTCAAATACGCTTCTGGCATTGAGGCTATCTTCTGGTTTATCCCGTTAAAAATATCCTGAATCGCGTTTTTACCCTCTACCCGATCGCGCCAGATGTATTCTTCGCCCGATGGCACATCCAGCTTCAAAGCAGCAAGCCCCGCACTTTCTTGTCCCCGATTGTGCTGCTTTTCCATTAACAAATACATTTTCTGAAGCCCATATTGCCAGGAGCCATACTTCTGTTGGTAAAAATCAAGTGGCTTCAACAGCCGAACCATTGCAATTCCGCACATATTATTTTTATTTCAAAATTTTCAAGGTGCAAAGATAAATAAAGAAGACGTATCGATAATTTTCGGATAAAAAAAAATAATCTTTTTTATCTAAAAAACAGCCAAGCAGATGTTTTCAAAATGGAAGAAAATAACTATTTTTGCAAAACTTTTTTTGATATTTCAGCACTTTGCTTTCGAAATAGCAAAAACACTATTCAAAACATCAGTATGTACAACAAATCACTTCATCTCGTTCTCGAAGACGGAACAGTATTTAAAGGAAAATCATTTGGCTACGAAGCGGCAGTAGCCGGCGAAGTTGTTTTTAGCACCGGCATGGTGGGATATCCCGAAAGTCTTTCAGACCCGTCCTACTTAGGCCAGATATTAACGCTGACTTATCCATTAATTGGTAATTACGGCGTTCCCAAAGACGAAACAACACATGGCATTTCTACTTTTTATGAATCGGAAAAAATACAGGCAAGCGGTCTTATTGTTTCCGATTTTTCTTTTGAACACAGTCACTGGAACGCGGCGAAAAGCTTGAGTGAATGGTTGAAAGAACACAAAGTGCCGGCAGCCTACGGAATTGACACCCGCGAACTAACAAAATTGGTGCGCGAAAAAGGGACAATACTGGGAAAACTTGTATTCCCCGACGATGAAGATATCGAATTTATAAATCCCGACGATGAAAATCAAGTGGCAAAAGCAAGTTGCAAAGAAATAATCACCTATGGCAACGGCAATCACAAGGTAGTATTGGTAGATTGCGGTGTAAAAAACAACATCATTCGTTGCTTGCTGAAACGGGATACCACCGTAATACGCGTGCCTTGGGATTATGATTTCAACTCGCTCGAATTTGATGGTTTGTTTATCTCCAACGGACCGGGCGACCCTTCTTATTGTGAAACTACGGTGAACAACATAAAGAAAGCAATGCAAAACGACAAGCCAATCTTCGGGATTTGCATGGGCAATCAGCTTCTCTCACTTGCCGGCGGCGCTAAAACTTACAAACTAAAATACGGACACCGTAGCTGCAACCAACCGGTGCAACTCGCTGGCACGCAACGCGCCTTCGTTACATCACAGAATCATGGTTTCGCGGTGGACAACGACACGCTGGGAGCCGATTGGATGCCACTCTTTGTAAACATGAACGACGGCACCAACGAAGGCATTCGCCATACTTCCAAACCGTGGTTTTCGTGCCAATTTCACCCCGAAGCCGCTGCCGGACCTACCGACACCGAGTTTCTTTTCGATGTTTTTATCCGTACGCTTACCGACAGCAAACACGCAATACCCGAATTAATAGAGAATGAGATGGACGCGCGTCTGGTTCAAAAGCAAATTTATCAGGGAGTAGAAAAAGGCGCGGTTAAAAAAGTGCTTATGCTCGGCTCCGGAGCTTTAAAAATCGGTGAAGCCGGCGAATTTGACTATTCCGGCTCACAAGCGCTCAAGGCATTGAAAGAAGAAGGCATTGAAACTGTGTTGATTAACCCCAACATTGCCACAGTACAAACATCCGAAGGGATTGCCGACAAAGTATATTTCCTGCCTGTAACTCCCGATTTTGTAGAAAAAGTGATAGAAAAGGAACGACCGGACAGCATCTTCCTTTCATTTGGAGGTCAGACAGCATTGAATTGCGGTGTGGCGCTTTACAAATCAAAAGTGTTGGAAAAATACAATGTCCGCGTATTGGGAACTCCGGTACAATCCATCATCGACACGGAAGATCGCGAGATATTTAACCAAAAGCTTTCGGAAATTAATGTAAAATACATCAAAAGTGAAGCGGTAACAACACTTGACGACGCCACACGCGCTGCCAACGAATTGGGATATCCGGTCATTGTACGTGCTGCCTATGCGCTGGGAGGCTTGGGAAGCGGATTTTGTGATAACGATGAAGAACTGAAAGCTTTGGTAACTAAAGCTTTCGCATATTCTCCGCAAGTACTTGTCGAGAAATCGCTAAAAGGCTGGAAAGAAATTGAGTATGAAGTCGTTCGCGACCGTTATGACAATTGCATCACAGTGTGTAATATGGAAAATTTCGACCCACTCGGCATCCATACCGGCGAAAGCATCGTTGTAGCACCATCACAAACACTGACAAACAGCGAATACTACAAACTTCGCGAACTAGCTATCCGAATTATCCGCCACATCGGCATCGTAGGCGAATGCAATGTGCAATATGCCTTTGATCCATATTCCGAAGATTATCGGGTAATTGAGGTTAATGCCCGCCTGAGCCGCTCCTCTGCATTGGCATCGAAAGCAACAGGATATCCTCTGGCTTTTGTTGCAGCCAAACTGGGACTTGGGTACGGCTTACCGGAACTTAAAAATTCTGTTACAAAAGAGACTTCCGCGTTCTTCGAACCGGCGCTCGACTACATAGTTTGTAAAATTCCGCGCTGGGATCTTGCTAAATTCCACGGAGTGAGCCGCGAAATTGGCTCATCCATGAAGTCGGTAGGCGAAATCATGTCAATCGGACGAAGCTTCGAAGAGGCATTCCAGAAAGGTCTTCGGATGATTCAGCAAGGAATGCACGGATTTGTGGGAAATAAAGAACTATATACAAAAGAACTTGACAAAGCACTTAGTATCCCAACCGACAGAAGGGTATTCTATCTCTCGCAAGCTTTCGAACAAGGCTACACAGTGGACAAAATTCATGATTTGACAAAAATTGACCGCTGGTTTCTATTTAAATTGAAGAGCATTATTGATACGGCTCACCAGCTTGAGCAATGCGTTGACAAAGAGGAAATAACAACCGAATTATTTGAAAAGGCTAAAAAAACAGGTTTCTCCGATTATCAAATAGAGAAACTTATTTACAAAAAACAAATGCCGAAAGACACTATTCGAAACGAACGTATCAAACGGGGAATACGCCCGGTAGTGAAACAAATTGACACGCTCGCAGCCGAATATCCCGCACAAACCAATTATCTTTACCTCACCTATAATGGCACCGGCAACGACATGAACTATCTTGGCGACCATCGTTCGGCAATTGTACTAGGTTCTGGAGCATACCGCATCGGCTCGTCGGTAGAGTTTGACTGGTGCTCGGTGAACGCATTGAACACCATCCGCAAAGAAGGACTTCGCTCGGTGATGATCAATTACAATCCCGAAACTGTTTCAACAGATTACGATATGTGCGACAGACTTTATTTCGACGAGTTGAGTTACGAAAGAGTGCTCGACATCATCGATCTGGAGAATCCCAAAGGAGTGATTGTCTCCACCGGAGGTCAAATCCCGAACAACCTCGCCGTTCGTCTATCTCAGTCTGGAGTAAATATCCTGGGAACACAGGCGAACGACATTGACAATGCCGAAGACAGACATAAATTCTCATCCATGCTCGATCGTTTGGGCATTGATCAGCCACGCTGGAAAGAATTAACCACACTCGATGACATCAACATATTTGTAGAAGAGGTTGGGTTCCCATTATTGGTGCGTCCATCCTATGTGCTTTCGGGCGCTGCCATGAATGTATGTTCCAACAAAAACGAGCTGGAGCGATTCCTCACGCTAGCAACCGAAATTTCGAAAGAACACCCGGTTGTTGTTTCTGAATTTATTGAAGGTGCGAAAGAAATTGAAATTGACGCTGTAGCTCAAAATGGCGAACTTGTAGTATATGCCATTTCGGAACACGTGGAATTTGCCGGTGTCCATTCAGGTGACGCCACCATACAATTTCCTCCACAGAAAATATACACGCTTACCGTAAGACGCATCAAACAGATAGCGCGTGAAATAGCCAAAGAGTTGCACATCAGCGGACCATTCAACATTCAATTTTTGGCAAAAAACAACGACATCAAGGTGATTGAATGCAATCTACGCGCTTCACGTTCATTCCCATTTGTATCCAAAGTTCTGAAAATCAATTTTATCGAACTTGCAACGCAAGTTATGCTGGGAATGCAAGTAGCAAAACCGGAAAAATCTGCATTCGATTTGGATTACGTGGGCATCAAAGCATCGCAATTCTCATTCACCCGCCTTCAAAAAGCCGATCCTGTATTGGGCGTGGACATGGCTTCGACTGGCGAAGTGGGTTGTATTGGCACACATTTCGATGACGCATTGCTCACCGCAATGCTATCGGTAGGTTATAAAATACCGGAGAAGAACATCGTAGTATCGTCCGGAAGCACAAAATCGAAAGTAGCCTTACTTGATGCATGTCGCCTTTTGGTGGAAAATGGATACAATCTATTTGCAACATCGGGTACTCAGAAGTTTTTGGAAGAAAACGATGTAAAAAGCACCTATGTAGCATGGCCCGATGAGGATGGTGAGCCAAAAGTAACAGAATTGATTGCCGATAAAAAAATTCATTTAGTCATCAACATCCCTAAGAATCTGACAGAACGTGAATTGACAAACGGCTACAAAATACGACGCGGCGCGGTAGATTTCAACATTCCTTTGATTACCAACGCTCGCTTGGCCAGCGCTTTTATCCAGGCATTTTGCAAAATGGGAAAAGATGCGATTGAAATAAAACATTGGGGTGAATATTAAACCCGAATACTCAGAAAAAAAACATCAGCTGCGATTTGTAGCTGATGTTTTTTTTACTTATTTCATTGCCGCTTTCACAAAGCTAACGAAAAGCGAATGCGGTTGCGTAGCCGTGCTACTGTATTCTGGATGAAACTGAACCCCCATATACCATTTATGCGTTTTCAGTTCTATTATTTCTACCAGATTCATTTCTTCATTTATGCCACTGCATATCATTCCGGCAGTCTCAAAAGCCTCTTTATAGGCGTTATTGAACTCATAGCGATGGCGATGGCGTTCACGAATTTCAGACTCACCATATATTTCATGAATTTTACTTCCCGGCAACAGCATGCAATGATACGCACCTAAACGCATACTGCCTCCCATATTCCGAATGTGTTTCTGATCTTCCATAATATCCACTACCGGATGTGTGGTCGTTGGGTCAATTTCCGTACTGTTGGCATCGGTATAGCCCAATACATTTCGGGCAAACTCAATGAACATTGTTTGCATGCCCATGCAAATACCCAAACAGGGAATATCGTTTTCACGCGCATATTTAAGCGTAGCAAACTTACCTTCCATTCCTCGCTTACCGAAACCAGGCGCAACAATGATGCCATCGGCAAAATTCAGATTTTCTGCTACATTCGCGTCATTCACATCATCCGAAAGTATCAGTTTCAGATTTAATTTTCGGCTATTGAAGGCGCAAGAGTGTTTCAGCGATTCGATAATTGACATATAAGCATCCGGCAACTGCGTGTATTTTCCCACAAGCGCAATTCGAACCTCTTCGGTAGCATTTTCCAGATTCTCTACAAATCTCTTCCAATCGGCCATATCGGCAGCCATTGTTTTCTCCAAGTCGAAGTTTAGTTTGCGCAACACCACCTCATCCAGTTTTTCTTCTTGCATATTCAATGGTACCCGATAAATCGTTGAAGCGTCAATTGATTGCATCACAGCGTTGGGTGCGACATTACAAAATTGAGCTATTTTCTTTCGCATATCAGCCGGGATATCATGTTCGGCACGTAGAATTAAAATATCTGGTTGCACACCTTGTTCTTGAAGCATTTTGACAGAATGTTGTGTTGGTTTGGTTTTCAGCTCCTTAGCTGCCGCGATGTAGGGCACATACGTGAGGTGAACTATGACACAGCTATCGCCCAACTCCCATTTGAGCTGGCGAACGCTCTCAATGTATGGCAAACTCTCGATATCGCCCACAGTGCCACCAATTTCTGTAATTACAAAATCGAAATTCTGTTCGCTGAACGATTTTATATTCAGTTTGATTTCATCCGTAATGTGTGGAATGATTTGAACTGTTTTTCCTAAATAATCGCCACGACGCTCCTTATTAATAACATTCTGATAAATCCTTCCGGTCGTAATATTGTTTTCGCGATGTGTTTCAACACCAAGAAATCGCTCATAATGTCCTAAATCGAGGTCAGTTTCTTGCCCGTCCACCGTAACATAACATTCGCCATGTTCATAGGGATTAAGCGTTCCGGGATCGATATTGATATAGGGGTCTAATTTCTGTATCGTTACTTTGAAACCTCTTGCTTTTAACAGTTTGCCAAGCGAAGCTGCTATAATTCCTTTTCCAAGCGAAGAAACCACCCCGCCCGTTACAAAAATATATTTTGTTTTGTTCATTTTTTTATTTCTGACAAGTTGTCGCATTCATGTCAAACGCGTTCAGATTGTTTTATTAGAATGTGTTTATGTATTTGTTTATACTTCTCAAATGACAGTGCGTTCAAATTCCCTGTTCGTGAACTGACGATACCGCGCGCCCCGAAGGGTCAGCATTTTTCTTAAAAGACTCGTCCCATTCCAGCGCGATAGGCGTGCTACAAGCTACCGAAGGCACTGAAGGCACACAACGCGCGGCACTATCCGAAGGGAAAAGTTCAGAATAAATACTCCGATATACATATTCCTCTTTGGATAATGGAGGATTGATAGGGAATCGAAACTGCACATTAGCCATCTGCTCATCCGAGACCGACTCGTTGGCAATGGCTTTCAAAGTGTCTATCCAACCGTAGCCTACTCCATCGGAGAATTGTTCTTTTTGTCGCCATGCAATTTCTTTAGGAAGATAATCTTCGAAAACTTGCCGAAGGATGTGCTTCTCGATCTTTCCGTTTCCTGCCATTTTATCTTTCGGATTAAGTCGCATCGCCACATCCATAAATTCTTTGTCGAGAAACGGCACTCGCCCTTCAACTCCCCACGAAGCCAACGACTTATTCGCCCGCAAGCAATCATACTGATGTAGTTTACTTAATTTCCGAACGGTTTCTTTGTGAAATTCTTCTGCGTTTGGCGCTTTATGGAAATAGAGATAACCACCAAAAATTTCATCGGCACCTTCGCCCGAAAGCACCATTTTTACACCCATAGATTTGATATAACGCGCTAAGAGATACATGGGTGTACTTGCTCGAACGGTTGTAACATCATAAGTTTCGATATGATAAATTACATTTCTGATGGCATCCAAACCTTCTTGAATGGTGTAAGTCAATTCATGATGAATGGAGCCGATGTAATCGGCAACTTTGCGAGAGG
Organism: uncultured Paludibacter sp.; assembly: GCA_964568675.1. Classification (GTDB taxonomy): domain Bacteria; phylum Bacteroidota; class Bacteroidia; order Bacteroidales; family Paludibacteraceae; genus UPXZ01. The sequence goes on along the minus strand of CAZMQV010000035.1, from coordinate 10,128 downwards.
CGATTAAATCGGGTGATCCCTCAAGTCCGATTGCAAAAGAATGTAACTGAGGCCACCAAGCTGCCTCTTCATTGTTTGTTTCGATGCGCTTGGCTGCAAATTTACTGGCAACAGCCGAAATAATTGAGCTATCCAACCCTCCTGAAAGTAACACCCCGTAAGGGACATCGGACATCAACTGCCGTTCCACCGCGTCTTCGAGTGCTTGACGAAGTTGCTCAACACACGACGTATTATCTTTCACATTTTCGTAATTCGCCCACTCGCGTTCATACCATTTGGTTGGTTGTCCATCAAGGCTGTAGAAGTATTGACCGGGTAGAAATTCTTCGATTCTGCTACAATATCCTTCAAGGGCTTTCAGTTCCGAAGCCACATAATAAGCTCCATCCTTATCCCAGCCTTGATAAAGCGGAATTACACCGATATGGTCGCGACCAATTAGAAAAACATCATTCTCAATATCATACAGCGCGAAAGCAAAGATACCATTCAAATCGTCCAAAAATGCAGCACCTTTTTCACGATAAAGCGCTAAAATCACTTCACAATCAGACTGGGTCATAAATTCATACTTTCCTTCGAAAAGCTTCCGAATTTCGCGATGGTTATAAATTTCGCCATTGACAGCCAACACCAATTTCCCGTCTTTGCTGAAAAGAGGCTGTTTTCCAGATTTCGGGTCAACAATTGCCAATCGTTCATGCGATAGTATCGCCTTCTCCGAGACAAAAATCCCCGACCAATCCGGGCCTCGATGACGAAGAGTTAACGACATGTCCAACAATTGCTTCCGAAGAATCTCTGTTGACTTTTTAATATTAAATGTACAAACAATACCACACATAATAGTTTATGCCCCCCAACTTCCAAAAAAGTGAAAGTGTTTTGGGCGTATTTTAAATAAATTTTACACTATTTTTCTCTTTACTGAAAGCAGTTGAAACGCAGATTTCTAAGACAAAACTAATGACAATCAACTTGCAACAATCTCTTTCAGAAAATTAATTCTCAGATAATTATTTTATGAATATCATCCGCTACTTTTCGCCCCGAGGCAATTGCTTTTACCACCAAACTCGCTCCCATTGCGGCATCGCCGGTTACAAACACTTTTTGAACGGAGCTTTGACTGTCCTTGTCCACAGCAACATTACCTCGCGCATCGTAAGCCACACCAAGCTCATCGAGCAATCCTTCGTGAACGGGATGCACAAATCCGAGAGCAAGAAAAACGATGTCAGCTTTAATTGTTTCGGTTTTGCCGGTATTTATCATCACCATGCGTCCATTTTCATCTTTTTTCCATTCAATTTCTTCAACAACCACTTCTCTAACCACACCATTCACACCTTTGAATTCGATGGTATTGAGTAACCAACGTCGCTCACATCCTTCCTCGTGCGAACTGGAAGTTTTCAGAATATTAGGAAAACTTGCCGGCCAAGGCGTTGATGGATTTTTTTGCGAAGGGGGTTTCGGTAGAATTTCTATTTGAGTAACTTTAACAGCACCTTGTCTCACAGACGTACCCACACAATCGGAACCTGTATCACCGCCACCAATCACCAACACGTGCTTATCTTTAGCTGTGATTCGTTCTTGAATTGAAAGCGGTTCGTCCATTAAAATTTCATTTTGTTGTGTGAGAAAATCCATTGCGAAGTGAATGCCTACCAACTCCCTACCAACCGGTGAAATGTCCCTCGGTTTACCGGCACCAACAGCCAAACATACCGCGTCAAAACTGTTCAGAACTTCCGCTCCCGAAATATCTTTCCCGATTTCCACATCCGTTTTGAAAATAATACCTTCTTCTTCGAGCTGTTTCAACCTACGATTAATCACATTTTTATTCAGCTTGAAATTTGGTATCCCATATCGAAGCAAGCCGCCAAGACTTTTATCTTTTTCGAAAAGTGTAACGGTATGTCCCTTGTAATTGAGCTGTTGCGCTGCTGCTAAGCCTGCCGGTCCCGAGCCAATAACCGCCACACGCTTACCGGTGCGATATTTTGGAGGTTTTGCTTTTATCATACCTTCGAGAAATGCGACTTCGGTTACAGATGCTTCGTTTTCGCGAATGGTAACCGGTGCTTCATGCAACGACAGCACACACGACTTCTCGCACGGAGCAGGACAAACCCTCCCTGTGAAATCAGGAAAATTGTTTGTTTCGTGAAGTATCTCCACTCCTTCTCTCCATTTTCCTTTGTATATCATATCCTGCCACTCGGGCATACGATTGCCCAGCGGACAAGCCCAATGACAGAACGGAACTCCACAATCCATGCAGCGCGAAGCCTGCAGCTTGCGGTCCTCATGATTTAATGTCTGTTCTACCTCGCCAAAGTCCGAAACTCTTTCCATAACAGGTCTATATCCGGCTTCTTTGCGCAATATAGATATAAATGCTTTAGGATTTCCCATTTTAGTATTTCGTATTTATTCTCCTACAAATAAGAGAATCTGTTTTTTAATGATTAATTAATTAAGCGAATGAATTTGATTTTCAGCCTCAATTGTTATGAAACATGTTTGAAGCGATTAATAATCGCGTTCGACATTGGCTATTTTCTGATTTATCGCCTCGATTTTTTTCACTTCGAGTACTTTTTTATATTCGATTGGCACTATCTTGATGAATTTCTCAACATAATCTGACCAATTATCAAGAATCTTCTTAGCCAACGGACTTTCCGTATGTTTGTAATGTTTCGAAATGAGCGCATGAAGTTCCCGATTGTCACTCATATCTTCGATGAGTGAAAGTTCGGTCATTTCCATATTACAAAAGAAATCGAAATCACCCTTTTCGTCGAGTACATAGGCGATACCACCACTCATACCAGCCGCGAAATTTCGCCCTGTAGTACCAAGTACAACCGTAACACCACCCGTCATATATTCACAGCAGTGATCGCCGGCACCTTCCACCACAGCAATTGCGCCGGAATTGCGCACACAAAAGCGCTCACCTACGATTCCATTGATATAGACTTCGCCCGAAGTAGCACCATAGAGCAATGTATTGCCGCAGATAATATTCTCTTCGGGATTGAAAGCTGTGGCACTCGGTGGCACGACAACAATAGTTCCTCCTGAAAGTCCCTTTCCCAGATAATCGTTGGCATCTCCTTCGATGCGAAATGTAACTCCTTTAGAAAGAAATGCTCCGAAACTCTGACCAGCCGAACCCACAAAAGATGCTTTTATCGTATTGACAGGCAGACCAAGCTGTCCATATTTTCGGGCAATTTCTCCCGAAAGCATTGCTCCAACAGCGCGATCGGTATTTTTGATTTTTGTTTCAATTTCCACCGGACGTCCCCAATTCAACGCTGGCTCCGCTTGTATAATCAACTCTCTATCGAGTACTTTCTCAATTTTATGATCTTGATCTACCATTTTGCGCAAAGAATTGGCATAGGCATCATTTGGATAAAAAACAATTTTCGACAGGTCAATCTTCTCTGTTTTCGGAGAGCCGGGATAGAATTTTCTTACCAATAAATCAGCTCGCCCTATGGCTTCATCCAAAGTTCTGAACCCAAGTTGAGCCAGATGTTCTCGTGTTTCTTCAGCAAGGAATGAGAAGAAATTGACCAGATATTCATAACGTCCAACAAATCGTTTGCGTAGTTCTTCATTTTGTGTAGCAACTCCTACAGGACAAGTATTCAGATGGCATTTGCGCATCATTACACAACCAAGAATAATCAAGGCACTCGTAGCAAAGCCAAATTCTTCGGCTCCCAAAAGCGATGCAATAATAATGTCGTGTCCCGTTTTTAGTTGTCCATCCGCTTGCAGACGAATTTTGCCACGTAGATTATTCATTACCAATGTTTGTTGGGTTTCGGCTAAACCAATTTCGAGGGGCAGTCCAGCATGTTTTATGGAGCTCGAAGGACTTGCACCTGTACCTCCCTCTGTGCCACTTATCAAAATTAGATCGGCTTTGGCTTTGGCTACACCAGCAGCGATAGTGCCTACTCCACTTTCCGAAACGAGCTTCACACTTACAATAGCTGTAGGATTGATATTTTTCAGGTCAAAAATAAGCTGTGCCAGATCTTCAATGGAATAAATATCGTGATGCGGTGGAGGCGAAATCAAAGAGATTCCGGGAATGGAATGGCGTGTTTTGGCAATAATATTATCCACTTTATAGCCAGGAAGCTGTCCACCTTCGCCCGGTTTCGCGCCTTGTGCAATTTTAATTTGCAGTTCGTCAGCGTTTACCAAGTATTCGGCAGTAACCCCAAAGCGCCCGGAAGCAACTTGCTTAATTGCTGAGCGTGTGCTCAATCCATCTTCGCGCTTGAGATAACGCGCCGGGTCTTCGCCCCCTTCGCCCGTATTGCTTCGTCCGCCAATGATGTTCATCGCGATAGCCATTGCCTCATGTGCTTCGCGACTGATGGAGCCATAAGACATGGCGCCGGTGCAAAAACGCTTCATAATACTCGAAGCCGGTTCCACCTCTACAATATCTATCGGATTGCGTTTGTAATCGAGCAGATCCCGAATAAACGTCGGGTTTGGCTTATTGTCAACTGTTTTAGTATATTCCTTAAACAACTGATAATCATTTGTTTTTGCAGCAATCTGCAAACGAGCTATCGTTTCCGGATTCCATGCGTGATATTCGCCGTTCACACGAAATGAATATGTTCCAAGATTTTTCAGACGAAAATCCATGTTGTCAGTTTCATCAAAAGCTTCGTAGAATGGTGTCAACACTTCGCGGGTGATATCATTCATATCTATGCCCTCAATTTTGGAATAAGTATCTTTAAAATAAGTATTCAATACCGTATTCGATATTCCGATTGCCTCAAAGATATGTGCGCCACGGTAACTTCTCAAAGTTGAATTTCCCATTTTTGAAAGCACTTTCAGCAATCCTTTGTTAATAGCTTTCACGTAATTTTTCTTAGCCGTATTGAAATCCAACTGGATATCACCGGTTTTTACTTTATCAGCCAATACCGCGAAAGCGAGATATGGATTCACTGCGTTGGCACCAAATCCAAACAGCAATGCAAAATGCATCACTTCGCGTGGTTCGGCACTTTCCACCACAATGTCAATCTGCATTCGTTTACGTTTTTCTACCAAATAATGATGCACAGCTGACACAGCAAGCAACGAGGGGATAGGTGCATGATTTTTGTCCACACCGCGGTCGGTGAGCACAATGTAGTTCTTCCCTTCATCCACCGCTTTTTCTACCAACAAACAAAGTTTTCGGATCGCCTGCTCCAATCCTTTAGCGTTGCCGGAGGGGTCGAAAAGCATTGGTATCACAGCTGTGGAAAATCCTTTGTATCGTAGATTCAGCAAAATATCGAATTGTGTATTGGTGAGTATCGGACTTTTTATTTTCACTATTTTCGAAAGTCCGGGAATTTCATCGAGGATATTCTGATGAATTGCTCCAACATAGCCAGTAAGCGACATCACCAATTCTTCGCGAATGGGGTCGATTGGCGGATTGGTAACTTGAGCAAATTGTTGACGAAAATAGTTGAACAAGCGTTGTGGTTTATCTGAGAAACATGCCAAAGACACATCATTTCCCATTGACGAAACAGGCTCTTTCCCTTCACTTGCCATGGGAATAATCAGACTTTCAATATCTTCGACAGAATAACCAAAAGCGGTTAGGTAGTTTTCGAGATTTGAAATGGCATTATTCACACTTCTTCCGGAGGTGATATCGTCCAGATTACTGCTATTCTTATTGAGCCAATCGCGATAAGGGAACGCGCTCGCGAGCGTTTCTTTCAACTCATTATCATAGAATATTTGACCAGATTTGGTATTAACCATCAACATCTTTCCGGGACGAAGCCGACCACGTGATTTAATTTTTTCAGGAGCAATTTCGAGTACACCGGTTTCCGATGCGATAATCATCTGATCGTCGGTAGTGATGGTGTAGCGCGCCGGGCGGAGTCCATTGCGGTCGAGCATACCACCCGCAAATTGTCCGTCGCTGAAAAGAAGCGCAGCCGGGCCATCCCATGGCTCCATCAGCATGCTGTGGTATTCATAAAACGCTTTTAGTCCGTCGGAAATAGGATTTTTATCATTAAAACTTTCCGGCACAAGCATTGCCAAGGCATGAGGAAGACTTTTACCGGACATTACTAAAAATTCGAGTACATTATCAAGCGATGCGCTATCGCTCATACCCGGCTGAACAATTGGGAACAAATCTTTCAGCTCGCCTAACACATCCGATTTTAACACACTTTCGCGGCTTTCCATCCATTGACGGTTACCTCGAATGGTGTTGATCTCGCCGTTGTGTCCCACCATACGGAATGGCTGTGCCAAATCCCACGTAGGGAATGTATTGGTACTAAAGCGCGAATGCACCAAAGCTACTCGGCTCGTGAAATTTAGGTTTGATAAATCGGGGAAATATTCACGAAGCTGCAACGAAGTGAGCATCCCTTTGTAAATCATCTGTTTGGTAGAGAGGCTAACGATGTAAAAACTGCGTTCGGACGCAAAACTTAATTGCAAAGTAGCCTTCTCTATTTTTTTTCGTAAAATGTAGAGTTTACGTTCCAATTCATCTTGCGAATAGCTTCCGGTAATGAAAATTTGTTTGATATTAGGTTCGTTTGATCTTGATATTTCGCCCAGACAATCCGAGTTTACCGGCACATCTCTTATTGCCAGAAGTTCCAAATCCTCGTTGACAGTAAATGATTGAATCAAGTTGATACATTCGCCTGCTTTTGATTCGTCTTTAGGGAGAAAAACCAAACCAGTCCCATATTTCCCCTTCGAAGGCACCGCAATACCTTGTAGTAGGATAAATTCATGCGGAATATGCACAAGAATGCCCGCACCGTCACCTGTTTTATTATCTGCGCTTTCGGCGCCGCGATGCACCATATTTTCGAGCACCTGCAATCCTTGGTCAACAATTGAATGGGATTTATCTCCGTTTAATGAAATCACCAAGCCCACCCCACAAGCATCGTGTTCGTTGCGAAAACTATAGAGCGATTTCTTTTCGTAATCAGCAAAAAGCTGATATGGATTATTTTTTTTCATGTTGTGTGTAGTTTATCCGTGTCTAAGCTAAAAAAACTTCAGAAAGATCCTACAATTATTTTTGCCGGATCTTCTAAAGTTCCTCGTCAAAAAGCTTTGTTTTTTTTAACTAATAAAAAGTAATTCCCTGTATTTGGGCAATGGCCACATTTGATTATCCACAATCAACTCCAACTTATCCGTGTGATAGCGAATGATTTCAAAATATGGTAGCACTTTATCATGATATTCAATGGCTTTCTCCCTTTCTTCATCAATTTTATTGGTTACTTTTCGGGCTTCCACCATGGCATCGACGTTCGTCTTTATCCCGTCGATGTGGCGTGCAATATCTACAATAAGCGCGATATCGTGTTTGTTCAACTCCTCGGCAGTGTTTTCATCAAACACGCTCCTCAATTTATACACATTATCCAACAGCATGGTTTGATATTGTGTGGCTACCGGAATGATGTGATTTATCGAAATATCGCCAAGCACGCGTGCTTCAATCTGAATCTTTTTGGTATAAATCTCCCATTTCACTTCGTTGCGCGCGTGCAACTCTCTTTCGGTCATTACCCCCAGACGCTCAAACATTTCAACTGCCTCGTTGCTCGTGAAGGTATCATAGATAACCGGGACACTGGTTTCGCAATTCAATCCACGTTGCAATGCTTCCTCCTTCCATTCATCGCTATATCCATTACCATCAAAACGAATGGCTTTACATTCCCGAATGTAAACACGTAGCGTATCGAAGATTGCCTGCTCCTTCTTCATCCCATTTTTCATTTTTCTATCAATTTCGGATTTAAAGGCAATAAGCTGATTTGCTACCGCGGCATTGAGCACAGTCATTGCCTGCGAACAGTTTGCCGAAGAACCTACCGCCCGAAACTCAAAGCGATTGCCGGTAAATGCAAAAGGAGAAGTTCGGTTGCGGTCGGTATTGTCAAGCAAAACTTCAGGAATATGAGCTACACCCAATTTGAGTTTTTGGAGTTCGTCAACCGGAATGTCGTTATCTTCCGAACTATTTTCAATTACATCGAGCACTGAAGATACTTGTGAGCCAAGAAAAACAGATATGATAGCCGGAGGTGCTTCGTTAGCTCCAAGCCGATGCGCGTTTTGAGCCGTCATGATTGCTGCCTTCAGAAGTCCATTATTCTTATAAACTGCCATGAGCGTATTCACTACGAAAGTAATAAACTGGAGGTTTTCGTTCGCATTTTTTCCCGGAGTGAGCAAACCTACACCCGTATCGGTACCCAGCGACCAGTTGTTGTGTTTGCCGGATCCATTTACACCCGCAAATGGTTTTTCGTGAAGCAAAAGTTTGAAATGATGTTTCGCTGCGATTCGATGCATCAGCGACATCACCAATAAGTTTTGGTCGTTTGCCAAGTTCGTTTCTCCAAAAATAGGCGCAAGCTCAAACTGATTGGGAGCCACCTCGTTGTGTCTGGTTTTTAAGGGGATACCATATTTATATGCTTCAAATTCCACTTCACACATAAACGCTGCCACACGTGGAGGAATCGAACCGAAATAATGATCTTCGAGCTGCTGATTTTTGGCGCTTTCATGCCCCATTAGCGTTCTGCCCGTAAGGCTCAAATCAGGGCGAGCGTCATGCAACGCTTGGTCAACCAAAAAATACTCTTGTTCCCAACCCAGAAACGAATACACTTTATTTACTTTCGTATCGAACAAACGACACACATCAACAGCTGCTTTATCCACCGCCGACAACGCTTTAAGTAAAGGAGTTTTATAGTCGAGCGCTTCGCCCGTGTATGAAATGAACACGGTAGGAATACAGAGTGTATCATCTACAATGAAAGCAGGCGATGAAGGATCCCATGCGGTATATCCACGCGCCTCGAAGGTATTACGAATACCTCCACTTGGGAAACTTGAAGCGTCAGGTTCTTGCTGCGCCAATAGTTTCCCCGAAAACTTCTCAATGATATCACCACCAGGCGCATCCACATAATCGATAAAGCTATCATGCTTTTCAGCTGTGCCATCGGTGAGTGGCTGAAACCAGTGCGTGTAATGCGACGCGCCCATTTCCATAGCCCACATTTTCATACCTGCGGCAACGTGTTCGGCAATACCACGAGGCAAAGTTATGCCTTTGTCAATTGCATCAATTACAATTTTAATTGTTTCTTTCGACAAATATTTTGCCATCTGTTTCCGATTAAACACATATTTGCCATAATAATCAGAAGGCTGCATTTTGGAGCTTTCTACCTCTACCGGAAGTCGTTTTGACGCTTCCTCTACCGACTTAAACCTTAAAGTTGTCATTTTGATTGCTTTTGTTAATTATTTATATCCTTTTTTCCTTTTAATATCGCTTTGCTATGCTTATTGATTTTTTTATTGCACAAAGATATACATTATGATATTGAAATGCAAGAATAAATACAACTATTTTCACCACAAATCAAAAAATAGTTGTTTTATAACATAAAACATCGACCACACTTCCATTAATCGCAATTAAAGACCACTTTCATTTCAATTACCAAACAATATGATTGTAAAAACAAATATCCGTAAGCATTCTTGTTTTTCAAAAAAAAGCCCATCAAAAATCGAGCATAAAGGGTGATTAATCCCCAGCCCTCTCACACCACCGTACACACCCTCGCGCATGACGGTTTCACTCAGAAGAAAAAGGCTGGCAACATCCTGACTCGTTTGACTTAAAAGTTCATAGCGGCACATTATCACTTGCGGTTGTGCCATAAAACAAATTTTGAACTAACGGCTCCTTATATTAAAAGATTCACGCCTTCCTCGCTGTAGCACTACAAGCACCATGTCTTCTGCTGACTTCTTGCAAAGTGTAAACAACATCACTGTTATTCATGTACAATTGGCGCGTTCCGCAACACCTTCCGATGAATCGGGACAGACTTTGTCAATCGCTAATGCTTCCTATCCTGTTCGGAGCATACACGAACTTACATCCCCTTAACTTAACACCATGCCCGATCGAGTAGGAAGTGAGCGATTATTTCGCTCACTGTCCTCTCACACCACCGTACG
>CAZMQV010000034.1:0-35168 GCA_964568675.1 uncultured Paludibacter sp. | reverse complement strand
ATGTTTGCCAATTTAAAGTAGTTTACCCAACCTGTAATATATTGTTTGAGTGCTAATTTCGCCTTTCATTTCCCCAGCCATTACTTCTTGATGTGAGTTCTTCTATCTTCTCTTTCATCTTCGCAATACTTTTGGGATAAACCCGAACAGTCCTTTTCCATTCTTGATACAAAACCCATATCCTAAAAATTTTACATCTTTTACATAGAATCATACAGTCGTCAGCATTTCGTACAAATTTCCCATTCTCTATAACACCTGAATTCATATATCTATGAATCAAAGAGATTACACGACCATCTTTGATTGTACGTGATAATACTTCTATCAGTTTGCTGTGGCTTATTGTATCAAAGTATTTCTCCAAATCCATATCAACAGTATATTTATAAGCTGCTGTTATGTAATTCTGACATGTTTTAATGTGTCGTGAGTACTGCGTTTGGGACGAAACCCATAACTGTTATCCAAGAAAAGTGGTTCGTAAATTGGAGATAGTATTTGTACAATCGCTTGCAGTATAACTCTATCAACAACAGTTGGAATTCCTAACTGTCGTTTCTTCCATCCTTCTTTTTAGGTACTATGGCTTCTGACCCCATAACGGACTTGAACCGTCAAATTTACTCGTCATGCTCGGCGCACATATAAAAAAAAGAGGTTTAGCGTACCAAACCTCTTTTTTATACCTTATCAAACCACCTTATTCGGGAAGCTCTTTCACGATATTCCCATCAATAGCCGCCTGTGGCTTCACCACTCGTGCTACAACAGTATCTTTCGCCTCATTTAATTCCATCAAGACAGTGTCACCATCTACCGCGGTGCCGGCAAGCACTACATCTGCCAGCGCATCTTCCAGATAACGCTGAATGGCACGTTTCAGCGGACGAGCGCCAAACTGAACATCATAGCCTCTTTCGGCGATAAAGTCTTTCGCTTCGGCTGACAACTCCAACTTCATACCCAAATCAACAACTCGTTTGAATAAACCTTTGAGTTCGAGATCAATAATTTTTTTCAAACTATCTTTTGAAAGCTGGTCAAACATCACGATGTCGTCCACGCGATTAAGAAACTCCGGAGCGAAAGTTTTATTTAGCGCTTTCTGTATCACGCTACGCGATTGCTCCGAGCCAATCAACATATCTTCATCCAGATTGAAACCTACACCACGTCCAAACTCTTTCAACTGGCGTGTCCCTACATTGGACGTCATGATTAAAATTGTATTTTTAAAGTCGATTCGACGTCCCATGCTATCAGTTAGTCGTCCTTCGTCCATCACTTGCAATAGGATATTAAACACATCCGGGTGCGCTTTTTCGATTTCGTCGAGTAAAACGATGGAATAGGGCTTCCGGCGCACTTTTTCGGTAAGTTGCCCTCCTTCTTCATATCCAACGTATCCCGGAGGCGCCCCCACAAGCCTCGACACGGTGAATTTTTCCATATATTCGCTCATATCCACCCGGATAAGCGCGTCGGTACTATCAAACATAAAATCGGACAAGACTTTAGCAAGGTGCGTTTTACCTACACCGGTAGGACCAAGAAACATAAATGTGCCGATGGGCTTATTCGGGTCTTTAAGTCCAATACGATTTCGCTGAATCGCTTTGGTAATTTTATCGACAGCCTCATCTTGACCTATTACTTTCGAACGAAGCACTTCTCCCATCTGACGAAGCTTCAAACCTTCGGCTTGCGCTATTCGCTGAACGGGAATACCCGACATCATCGCAACAACCTCAGCCACTTTCTCTTCATCTACCGTTTCGGGATGTTGCTGCACATCGCGCTCCCAGCGTTTGATTGCATCTTCAAGCTGATATTGAGTCTGTTTTTCTTTATCGCGAATCGGCACGGCTTCTTCATACTTTTGCTCCGAAATTACCTTGTTTTTTTCGGCTTTCAATTCTTCCAATCGTTTTTCGAGTTGTTCAATTTCATCGGGAACTGAAACGGTAGCGATGTGAACACGCGAGCCTGCTTCATCCAAAGCATCTATCGCCTTGTCAGGAAAACTCCTATCGGTAATATAGCGGTCAGTGAGTCGCACACATGCTTTGATAGCATCCGGCGTGTAGCGCACATTGTGGTGATACTCATATCTATCCTGAATATTCTGAAGAATCAATAGCGTCTCTTCAGGTGTTGTTGGGTCAACAATTACTTTCTGAAAACGACGTTCGAGCGCTCCATCTTTTTCGATACTTTGGCGATACTCATCCAGAGTTGTCGCTCCCACACATTGAATTTCACCACGCGCCAAAGCAGGTTTCAGCATATTTGCCGCATCGAGCGAACCCGGAGAACCACCCGCGCCCACAATGGTGTGGATTTCATCAATAAAAAGAATGATGTTTGGATTTTTCTGAAGTTCATTCAGAATAGCTTTGATACGCTCTTCAAACTGACCGCGATATTTAGTTCCAGCAACAATTGAGGCCATATCAAGCGACACCACACGTTTGTCGAACAACACGCGCGAAACTTTTCTTTTCACAATCCGCAAGGCCAATCCTTCAACAATAGCAGACTTACCTACACCGGGATCGCCTATCAACACCGGATTATTTTTCTTCCGACGACTCAGAATTTGAGCTATGCGTTCAATTTCACGTTCCCGTCCCACAACCGGGTCTAAGCGATTTTCTTGCGCCGCTTTGGTAATGTCCGTTCCAAATGTATCGAGTGCAGGCGTATCGCTCTGTTTACCCGTCTGTTGTTTTCCTTTTTGACGCTGTTGAGAGAATTGCTCATCATCCTCTTCATCATCCTCCGATGAAAATCCACTTTGTGGATCAAGCGGGGTTTGAGGCAATTTGGGATTAAGATTTGAAGCAAGTTTTTCATAAGATAAACCTTCTTCATTCAAAACTCCAACTGCCAGGTTATTTTTATCTTTCAGAATGGCCAACAAAAGATGTTCTGTGTCAGCTTGCGACGCTCCAAATACGCGTGCTTCCAATTCGAGTAACCGTTTGATTCGTTCCGTAGTTTTCAACATGGATATTTCCGCACCATCAGGCTCTTTATCCGTTCTTATCATAGCCTCAATTTTCTGCTTTACGCTATCGACATCGACATTCAGCTCACTCATCAGCGAAAGGGTGCGACTATCGCGCACACGCAATAACCCGAGCAAAAGATGTTCGGGTCCAATATATTCGTTGCCAAGTCGCTCCGCCTCCTGAAGGCTATACTTAAAGACACTGTTTAATTGTTCAGAATAATTCACTGTCATATTTTTTTATAAGGTTTGTGCAAAGTTAATAATTAGAATAATTCGACAAAAAATTATTATCAAAAACAATACCCACTTATGTTTTTTTATGTAATTCGGAAAACTTGACATGAAACCACTTGCAATCACCCGAGAAAACCTGACAAAATGGCATTAAACCAAAGACACTAACTGACAAGAAAGCCAATGAGCAAACGAAATAGCACAAATAATCGGAAATCTCAACCAGCCTAACTCAATGAAAAATTATTGCAAACAATATTGCTCAAACAAAATAAAAGCCGTATATTTGCAGGCTCAATTCGCAATGGGGTAAAACAAAGAAGCACTGCGCTAAATAATTGACGCATCTCACCTCACCGATGTAATTTCAAAAAGTATAAATTAATGTACGCAATCGTAGAAATCTTGGGTCAACAATTCAAAGTTGAACAAGGAAAAAAACTGTTCGTTCACAGAATGAACGAAGCCGAAAGAGGCGCTATTTTGGAGTTTGACAAAGTGTTATTGGTTGACAATGACGGCGCTGTAACTGTAGGTACTCCTGTGGTAGAAGGTGCAAAAGTAGTTTGTGAAGTTATTTCGCACGTTAGAGGCGAGAAAGTGATTGTTTTCCACAAAAAACGTCGCAAAGGATATCGCAAACGCAATGGTCACCGTCAAGACTTTACAGAACTTACAATTAAAGAAATTTTAGCTTAACCCGATTAAAAAATTTAGAAGAAAATGGCACACAAGAAAGGACAAGGTAGTTCACACAACGGTCGTGAATCGGAAAGCAAACGACTTGGAGTAAAAATCTATGGTGGTCAAAACGCTAAAGCAGGCAGCATCATCGTTCGTCAGCGTGGCACACAACATCACCCTGGCAACAATATGGGTATTGGAAAAGACCACACTCTTTTTGCTTTAATAGAAGGAACTGTAGAGTTCAGAAAGAAAAAAGACAACCGTTCTTACGTTTCAATAGTACCTTTTGAAAAAGCAAACTAATTGAAATTCTAAGATTTACTAGAAGCTCTCGCACTTTTGATGCGAGAGCTTTTTTTTTATCTACCTTCATTTCACCACACTATCCCTACTATTGTTCATGCTTCCGACGCGCAGGCACAACTATCAAGGTTTATTCGAAAACATAACTTTAACGCTAGTTTACCCAACGAATCAACAAGTAAATAAGCTTTAATGCCTCTGTAAACTGAAAAATATTTACCTTTGCTGAACGCTATCAACAAAGTTAGCTCTTCGTTTCCACTATAAAAAATCTTATAAACTTTGGGGTATTTCAAATTAACTACGAACATCCATTTCATCAGAAAATGACAAAAAAACTGACATCAATAATATGTATCCTACTATTACTTTCCATCAATGCAGTAGGACAAAAAGTGGGACTAGTGCTTAGCGGCGGTGGCGCGAAAGGTTACGCGCACATTGGAGTAATAAAAGCATTGGAAGAAAATGAAATTCCGATCGATTACATTTCGGGCACTTCAATGGGTGCAATCGTGGGAGGTTTATATTCGATAGGATACACCCCGGATGAAATGATTCAATTTTTCAAATCAGAAGATTTTCATCATTGGTCAACGGGCAAAGCTGACACAAAACATCAATACAATCGACTATCAGCAGAGACAAAACCTGGTGTAGCCGAGATTTTTTTTAGCACCCACCGAAGAGACTCGGTAAAAGCATCCCCCAACTTACTTTTCGCGGATATATTACCAACAAATATCGTATCGCCCAAGCAAATGGAGTTCGGATTCTTTTCACTCTTTGCAAATGCCAACGCCAGCATAGCAGGCGATTTCAACAAGTTATTTGTACCCTACCGCTGTGTAGCTTCAGATATTTATAAAAAAGAAGCGGTAATCTTGAAGTCCGGATTGCTATATGATGCCATCCGAGCGTCCATGACATTCCCTTTTATTTTCAAACCAATTTCGATTGACAACAGGCTTTTGTTTGATGGAGGAATTTACGACAATTTTCCGGTCAAGGTAATGCGCGACGAATTTAACCCTGATTTTATGATTGGAAGTAACGTTTCGCGAAACCCGACGAAACCCGATGCCAACAACATAATTGAGCAGGTGAAAAACATGATAATGTCGCAAACTGATTATTCGATACCTCACGAAGAAGGTATTACGTTCGACTTTAATATCCCTGAAGAAGAAACATTTAACTTTGAGATATTAGACCAATTAGTAGAACTTGGATATACGACCACACTTGAGCAAATCGACTCGATAAAGTTAAAAGTAAAAAGTCGCCTCTCGGAGGTTGAGCTAAAACAAAAAAGAGCACTTTTCAGAAACAAACTCCCCGAATTGATTTTCAGCGATATAATAGTAAAAGGAGTTGATGAAAATCAACAAAAATTCATCGAGAATTTAGCGCGCAATAAGAACGAAAAGATGACTATTAACGACTTTAAGTTAGGATATAACAGGCTAGTTTCGGATGAAAGAATACAAGAAGTAAAACCGGAGGCAGAATACAACCCTCAGAATGGAAATTTTAATTTAATACTTGATGTAAAAACTCAAGATAAGTTGAAATTAACTTTAGGTGGAAACGTATCCACAAGCACATCGAACCAGACATACCTCGCGCTAACGCATCAGAACATCGGCAAACTTGCTCAAACGTCAACAATCGAAACTCAACTTGGTAGCGCTTACAATGGTTTTGCTTTCGACACACACATCAGTAGCATCAGCCCGGCAAACTGGTATTTGAGACTTAACTTCAACATCCACAAATTTGATTTCTTCAAAAAGAATGATCTTTTTTTCATCAACAAACAAACTCCAAATTTCAGCCAGAGAGAAACATATCTGAAACTTGCTATCGGCAAACCTATTTCGATTCGCGGGCATATTGAATTCGGTATCGGCTTCGCAAACCTGAGTGACAAATATCCGGCTATCGACACGTCAGACGAAGACATCATAGTTACCGACCGCAACAGATACCTACTGGGCAAAGCATTTGCCCGAACAGAAAGCTACACCTTGAACCACAAACTATACCCGACTAAAGGGCGACATTTTGCGTCCACGCTACAGCTTGTCGGCGGCATGGCTCAATATGCGAAAGGAGGGAATACGCATAAATTCAACTCTTCGGATAAGGACAAAAGCGATTTGTGGTTTCAATACCGTGGCAGCTATAATTATTATTTCACACTGAATAAACATTTTGTACTTGGCACAAGTGCAGACATTGCAATTTCAACCCGAAAACTTTTACAGAATTACACCGCCACCATCATTCAGGCGCCCACTTTCGCACCTACACCACATAGTAAAGTTAAGTTCAATGAAGCTTTCAGTGCGAATCAATTTGCCGCTATTGGTGTCAAGCCAATCTACATATTCAACAACCAGTTGCATCTGCGCACGGAAGCATATTGTTTTGCCCCATATCGCTATATCTTGGCCGACACCCAACAACGCCCTTACTACTCCAAAGCGCTTGTCAATCCCAGATTTATGGCCGAATCCAGTCTGATATTCGATCTCAGAGTTGCTTCGATTGCTGCTTTTGCCAATTTCTACAGCCATCCGACAAACAGTTGGAATTTTGGCATAAACATAGGATATCTGCTTTTCAACAAACGATTTATTGATTAAAGTTTCGCTCCAGGCTCCAAAATAAAAAAAACGAACATCCTACCGAAATGGCAAATGTTCGTTTTTTTTGTACTTTATAAAATGAGCGGCAAACGGGGTTCGAACCCGCGACCTTCGGCTTGGGAAGCCAACGCTCTACCAACTGAGCTATTGCCGCAAAACAGAGTGCAAATGTATTACTTATTTTGTCAGAAAAAAAAGATTTTCTTAGTTTTTTTTCAAACAGATAAAATCAGATTCCAAATAACATCTAACTTAATCACGCTCTTGCTTTTTACTATTTTTCTTAAGCTCTGTGGGTTTCTGGAGTAAAATTGGGATGGCCAAATGGTCCCAAGATTCTTCAAATTCCCAGTTTTTTATCAAGGTTAGTTTTTTGGAATAATAAAAGACTTCTTCGGGTTGTAAATTTTTCGCTACATCGCCCGTGTCCCATTTTTTATTTCGATTGATGTCCAAAAACATACGTACATAATAATCGCCCGGTTCGAGAAATTCAACCCGTGTAGGATTAGCTTGCACCGGGACGGAACGAATCACTTTATCATTTTTGTCCAACACCTGAAAGACTGCCGCTGAATCAAATCGCGTCATTGTGAGAAGTAATGAGGAGTAATCCTCGAGTGAGCGAACTTTCATTTCTAATTTCTGAGCATCGTTATGCAAGCCATAAATATCATGTATTGTAGCAGAGTCTATTGTTAGCACATAAGCCGATTCCGGCTCCCACTTATAATGCAATCGGTAATTCAACCCGACTGAATCAACCTTTTCCACTCTAAAACTTCGCGGCACCAGCACCGTATCTACCACCTGATTCAAATGTATGGCAGCAGCATCCAAACCAACAACCGGAGAAGTAAAACTCAGGCTAACAGGATTATACGAATCAAATTTCGATGACACATTTGTGTTTATTGAAAGAAACTCTTTTTTCTTCGGCTTTTTGGAATTATCCTGAACTCGAGCCGATTTTTTAATAACGAAATGAATGGTATCCGTTTTCGAAACCAGATTCATTGCCGAGTCCGACTTCAGATAACTTAGCTGCAGGGAGATTGTATCTCTTTTTATCAGTGTAGAGTCGGTAAGCCAATAAGTGAGCGTATCGAGCGTAGCGTTTCTTTGCAAGAGATACTTATTCTCCCACTCGCAGTTTAGCGCTTTTATTTCAGGGAGTTTTTCATTTGCCGTATTAAAAAGCAGTGAAACTTTGTGTTGCGCCGGGCGTTCGCTCTTCAGCAAATACTGCTTTTTCTTCACATCTTTGAAGTATCTCAACGCTACATCATTGGGGAGAAAACGCACCGCTTTGACCTGACGAATGGTATCTACAGTGAGGCTATCTTTCCATACCGTATCTTGGCGCATGTAATCTTCCATGGACGTTTCGAACACTTTCTCATTCAAAGCGGCACCTTCGCCCAATTGACACATATTGTCGCGATTCAAATCGCCCAAGGCATAAACACGGAAACGACTGGTTTTGACATTGTAAACCGTAAATTTACCATTATCGCCGGTACGTGTGATACGGTCGAATGACTTTTTCACAAATGCGGAGTCATTCAAATCGCTATGGATTCCTACAATAATACCGTTAAGCGGATTCAAATCTTCCGCGTTAATCAAGGTTCCGGATAGCTGCATGGTGTCAATCTGACTTCCGGTAGCAAAGGAAAAAACATAATTTTTCAAGGCGTTGCTCTCGTTGTTATCAACAATGGCATTCCCAAAATTAACGGAATAAGTAACGTCCGGTTTCAACGTATCGGCAAATTCCAGCATTAATTTTCGTCCATAAGCTCTAATATCGGGATTCACGCGCTGTGGAGGCGAAACAATTACATTATTAGCGATATCTTTTAGTGTAATATTTTCGTCAAAGTTTATTTCAATCTTATTGCGTGTGTAATTTATTGATTTATCGGCTGGCGATGAGCTTACTACTCGTGGTGGCACTTCGTCCTTTGGTCCACCCTGCGGTCCTTGCCCTCTATTGGCGCAACCGTAGAACAATACAATCAGAAGGAGCGCGACAATTATATTTTTAGTTTTCTGCAACAATCTCATATTTC
The DNA here is from genome assembly GCA_964568675.1 of uncultured Paludibacter sp. Lineage (GTDB taxonomy): Bacteria > Bacteroidota > Bacteroidia > Bacteroidales > Paludibacteraceae > UPXZ01. The sequence goes on along the minus strand of CAZMQV010000034.1, from coordinate 26,196 downwards.
TATTTATTTCTGTTTACTTCATTTCACTCTAATTAATTCCGAACATTCAAGATTTTGTGTCCGACGCGACAACGCAAGCATTTCTTCTCATCACAGTAGTTTTTTTTGAGTTGCAATAACGCCTGCGAATCAAACGCATTCTCCACGTGCTGCCCCAAAGCTTTCCAACCCGAAATTATCGAATTATTTTCAGCCGGCAACTCTTCAAGGATTCTGAGCGCATCATCGTTGCTTCTATTCTTTTTCTTCGAATAAGTAAAAATGAAGGGCACTACGGTATTTATCAGCAATAAATCCAGCGAAATTTTTCCCATTTTTTTTCGGGAATAAACGCTCTCTTTACCAAAAACATAGTGATTTTGCCAATACTCAGACACTTCTGCACCAAACAATTTTCTCAATTCTCCAACGTTGGTGTTTTCGAGAATTTTTGAAAACAGCTTAACCGATTCGTGTGTGAGTGACGCAAACTGCGCCAGTCGTATGTGCGGAAAATTATCGGGACGCAATCGGAGTAGTTTCCAAAGAGCCGCATGAATAGGCGTTAGCTTATATTTGGCTTTAAGAAACTGATATTCTGCTCTAAGTTTTGCTTGATATTCGTCCAGTGGATTTTCTTCCAAAAGACCAGCCTGACCAAATAGTAAAGCTTCAAGTTGGAAAAGGTCGTCTTTATGCTTTGCCAACACATTCAGAGGCAGGGAGCGTGCAAGCAATTCAAACGGCTGATTGTTGGTGTTAAACCCAAAATTACGTGCTAAAGCGATGTAGAACGCTTCTTCCCAATGGTTCTCGTTTTGTTCAAGCAAAGCTTCGATTTCTTCCGATTTTCTTTCGAGCCGCTCTACCAATAGGGCTGTTTTCCAGCTACTCATCACAATGGGTGAAATTGCTACAATCTTATCCTCGCATGGAATCCACTTTTTTGCATTGTAAAGATTATCAAAATTTTGCTGAATCGTTTCAGGGACTTGAAGTTCCATTTGCAAAATTGGCAATCCGTTTACTCGCTTCACTTCTACATCTGCCTGAGCCACTATGTGTAGAATTACATTATCATACGCTTTATCCACATCATGACTATGACGAAACCAATCGGAGCTTAGCGTATGTATCTCCACATTTCCAGCCCATACCGTATCTGAAATTTTTATTTTAGCGTTAAAAAAATCCGGCCCGGAATCAAAATTTGGTTTCCCAACATCAATCACTTCCACCGTTTGTCCATCCGTAGTTTTCAGTTCTTGCAATGCAAACAGCTTGTATTGCCAAACATAGTGCAAAATTGACTCTTTCATTAAACGTCGCTTTTTTTCCTAATAAACTTAAAGATGCTTACCTGCGTTAGCTCCAATTACGTCTTCTGTTATCGTTCGCAATTCATAGCCGGAATCATGCCAAAACTTCAATGCTTGCGGTAAAACTGCCAACACGTTTTTTTCCGCTTTCAAGGAGTCATGAAACACGACAATCGAGCCGTTGCGACTTTTCAATCGTATTTCGCGCATAATTGTTTCGGGCGATATTTTTTTGTTATAATCATAAGATATTATATCCCACATGATTACTTTAAATTCTTTTTTCAGAATCCGAAACTGTCCGAGTTTAATTCGCCCGTGTGGAGGACGAAAAAGTCGGCTACCAATGAGCGAGTCGGCTTTCAGTACATTTTCTACGTATTCATTAGTTGGCGTATCAAAGCCTCGCAAATGGTTGAACGTATGATTTCCAATCGCGTGTCCTTTAATACTTAGCTCGTCAAAAAGTTCAGGATATTTTCTGACGTTATCGCCAATGCAAAAGAATGTAGCTTTCACGCCATAGTCTTCGAGCAAACTCAAGACTTGTGGCGTTACTACCGGATTCGGGCCATCATCGAAAGTAAGATAAATTACTTTTTCATTCGGATTGAGACGCCATACGGCATCTTTATAAAACAGCCGGAGAATAGCCGGAACTTGTAGCATTGCTTTCTGAATTTATCGCTCTTCAAATTTATCAACGTGAAACACGCTTCCAAAAGCTTATCTCATATTAAATATTCGCGCGTAATTTTCAAACTGAACTCTATATTTATCCACTACTGCTTTCGACTTCACCTGGTCGGCAATCATCAACACTTGATTAAGCACTGCCATTTCATGACCCACAGAATTGGAAGCATTCGATTTTTGCGAAGGCTTCATACTGGAGTACCATTTCAGATATTCCACACTTCGGTTTGCCACACTATTCAATATCTCTTCACCTTTAGCCGGCATTCCCGCTTCAAAGTAGCGCATTGCCAAGATGTTGGAACTAAAATCGTGTGGAACAGTCGCAGCCGGAATCACTTTATCAACATATTCAAGCGCTTTTTTAGCACGGGTGGTATCACCTTTAGCCATCAAGGCTTCAATGAGGTAAACAAATTGGATGCGATGAGTCTTACACATGCGTAGCACTTGTTCGTCCAGATACACTTTTGGATTTTCAATACCGCCAAATTTGAATTTGGTCATCAAATTCGTGTACATCTGATTCACATCCACATTCATGCTCAAGCTATCTTGTTGTTCGGAGGGTATGATTTGATACGCCAAACCTGTACGCGTCAGATAGTTATTCAGACTTTTAGGATAGAAATCCTCACCAACAGTAACGCAGATATACATCGGACGTTTCCATTTGTTTTCCTTAATCATTTCCATGATCATACTCTCGCCTTTGAACACATTTCGGGGCAAGTTAAACACCATTTCAGGAACAATTTTATCGAGGTATTCTTTGGATACAGTTCCCGACTTCACCACTTCATCCGCCTTCACAGGCAATACAAGAGTTGATGACGGATAAAATCCATCTCCCTCAATTTTCATCTCTTTATCGTCCATTTTGATTATGTCGAAAGCTTGCGCCATATCAAATGGTTTACCATCAGTCAAATCCTGCACAGACAGCACATCGTTGGTTCCAGAAATATAATCTTTTTTATCCCAAGAAATTGGCAATGGCGCCGAATTGTAGGATGCGCGCTTCATTTGGTCGATATACCAATCCGTTGGCAAATAGCTTAGGTTGCAGACACGAACATCAGTGCGAACACCCTCCACTTCCTGATTGTACCAAAGAGGGAAAGTATCGTTATCGCCATTGGAGAACAAAATCGCGTCTTTTTCTACCGAATTCAGGTAGTTTTGTCCAAAGTCGCGAGCAGTAGTACGTCCGCTGCGGTCGTGGTCGTCCCAATTTTGTGCACCCATAAGTGCCGGGATTCCGAGGCAGGCTATTGTAGCAAGAATAGCGCTCAGATTTTTAGAAAGAATTTTCTCTAATAGCTTGGCAATACCCATTACGCCTATCCCTATCCAGATGGCAAAAGCATAGAATGAGCCGGCGTAGGCATAGTCACGTTCGCGTGGCTGATAAGGGGTTTGATTCAAGTAAATCACAATGGCTAAACCGGTAAGGAAAAACAGCAACATCACAAGCCAGAAAGCGTGATTACCTTGTTTACCGGAATTGAGCAAGAAGAAGATACCCACCAAGCCTAACAGCAATGGCAACATAAAATACGTATTTCTACCTTTATTTTCTTTTAATTCTTTGGGGAGATAGGTCTGGTCACCTACCATCATTTTGTCAATAAATGGAATTCCGGTAATCCAATTGCCATGTTCGATTTCGCCATAGCTTTGAATATCATTTTGTCGCCCCGAAAAATTCCACATAAAATAGCGCCAATACATAAAATTGACCTGATAGTCGAAAAAGTATCGCAGATTTTCGCCAAATGTAGGCTTTACATCGCTTCGTTGTTCGCCACAGAACTCATAATCCACCCGTTTACCCTGTATATTTCCCCATGATTTATACGCTTTGATGTGATTTGCGTCCGAGCTGTACATCCGCGGGAAGAGCATCATGAACTTTGAGTCTTTCTTATACTTGTATTTATATCCCGCCACTACGTATTCATCTTTTTCCGAAGCGTCTTTTTTAGGTTTTGGAGCATATTGTGGCGATTTGTCGATATCATATTCGCAGGTATTTCCCACTACTTTCAATTTCATCGGCGCGTTGTAAGTACCACCATAGAGCAAGGGGCGATCGCCGTATTGCTCACGATTCAGATAATATTGTAGTGCGAACACATTGTCGGGCGAGTTTTGGTCCATGGTGGGTTGTGCTGACGAACGAATCACAATCACCGCATAACTTGAATAACCAAGCAACACCACGGCAATCATCACCAAACTAGTGTTGAGCCAGCGTGGTTTTACCGCTTGTTTTTTGTAGGTAAAGAATAGCGCCAAAACTACGATTACAAGCAGTCCGATAAGGATATTTTCGAACAAGAAGGGAGTTCCACTCAATGTAACGGCAAGCAGGAATGAAATCACCATGCGGACATAGCTTTTGTTTACGTGCGACTCGTATATTGCCCACGACAACGATAGCACTACCAAAGTGAGGTAAACGAACCATCCGGTATTGTAAGAAGCGCCCAATTGATTCACAAAGAAAAGTTCAATCTTTGTTGACAAATAAACCACCCCTGTCATAAGTCCATAAAGTACAAAAGCAAGGATTACAACCGAAGTAAGCATTGCCATAATAATACCTTTGGTAGAAGGTTTGTATCTTTTGAAATAATACACCAACACGATTGCCGGTATAGCAAGCAAGTTGAGCAAGTGAACACCGATAGAAAGTCCCATCAGATAAGCTATCAAAACGAGCCAACGGTCGGAGCCTTTTTCATCGGCATTCCTTTCCCATTTCAGAATCAGCCAGAAAACGATAGCGGTAAAAAATGAAGAATAAGCATAAACCTCGCCTTCGACAGCCGAAAACCAGAATGTATCTGAAAATGTATATGCCAACGCGCCAACCATCCCCGCGCCAAGAATAACGATTTTATTTGCCAAACTATATTCAGACTCTTGTTTCCCAATTACTTTCTGCGCCAGATAAGTGATGGTCCAGAATAGAAAAAGTATGGTGAACGCACTTGCAATTGCCGAAAACGCGTTGACCATCATTGCTACCTTTGTGGGGTCGGAAGTGAAAAGTGTAAACAATTTGGCTGAAAGCATGAAAAATGGAGCTCCGGGAGGGTGTCCAACGTCAAATTTATAAATTGTGGAAATAAACTCGCCGCAATCCCAGAAACTGGCTGACGGTTCGATAGTCAAAAGGTAAGTAAGCGCCGCGATAGCAAATGCCACCCAGCCGAATACATTGTTCAGAAATCGGAAATTTTTCATTGATTGTGATAATTATATTGATACAGTTATCTTTTTCATACAAACTCTGCCGACAAGGGAGCAACAAGTATCAGCGAAAACAACCAATAGCCTGTATATCTCATAAATATTTTCTTACGATCCTATTTTGGCAATAAAAGTCCAAAGGTACAAAGAATTTTCGTTTTGGTTAAAAATGTAAATGGGTTTTTAGTGAATATTAAAAAAATCGGTCAAACAAGCAATGTAACTTCTCATTCATTTGACTCAGAATAGATTTAATCTGACGAAAAAAAAATATACGCTTACACCCAATTAGCAATTTTGCTCTATTCTATCTTCAATAAAAACAAAACCTTATTAAAGCTGCTTGAAGAGGTCATTAAAGTAATTCAGAAAGTTCATTACAAGATTACGTGAAGCTGAATTAATTTAAATTCATTCTGAACCTTCGGGGTGGCATACCTTCCTTTTGCTTGAATACACGATAAAAAACACTAATACTTGTGAAACCCGAAAACTCGGCAATCTCGGCAAGCGTAAGGTGATTACTGTCGGGATCGTTCATTAGCTCCTTGGCATACTCCAACCGACACGAGTTGACCCAATCACAAAAATTAGTACCCATTCCGTCATTCACTATTTTCGAAATATATGTTCGATTGGTACCTGCTATATCCGCTATATCTCCAATGCGAAGATTGGGGTTGGTAAAAAGATTGTTGGATAAAAGTATCTCTTCAATTTGCTGTTTCGTTATCTTTTCTTTTTCGTCGATATCATCTAATGATTTCGCATAGTCATCATCGTCTTCTTCAGCCAATTGACAAAGCATTAAATCTTTCTGAAATTCTACAATTGTAAAGTTTTGATAATAACCGACATAAACTATCATCGCCAAAAACAACGAATGCGCGATGGATGGAAATACAAGGAGCAAACCTTTATCAATAAAAAAATCTTTCCCTACAACATTCGAAACTGCAGAAATAGCGGATGTAAAAACCAACGCTACCAATACCCATAAAATTCGAGTAAGTTCTTTATTGCTCAAATTGGAATAAAACGCTTTTATTCGTCTATTATATTGAATAACAAGCCGAAAATCCAAGTACAGATATACCAATAGTTGAGTTAAGAAAACGGCTTTGTAAAGCAGGAACTTCAGCTCTTGCAATTGTACCAATGGAGGATAAGGCTTCGAAAATCCACCGACATGATACATCATACCTTGTGTGAAAATTTCAAAATCGGAGGGGGACATCGCGAAATAAAGAATAAATGAAAAAACTGACATCAGCACAGCCGGAGTAATAATCCAAATTCGACGCCAATTAACGCGCTCATCCACAGTAAGAAGTCGGATATAATAATAGTAAAGCGGATATACCGACAAAGATGTGAAAATCCAAATATTATCTACAAAAGCGAACAACTTATATTCATTGCTGAAATAAACAGCATGAGCAAAATAATTGACAGAAACAATTACCAGAAAAAAAGTCAGAAAACGCTTGGATAGATTTTTTTGCGCGCTAACCAGCAAAAGTAACACCCCAAACAAACTGACAAACATGGGCAAAAGCGAAAAGATAGAATGTGTCAACATGGATTTTCGGTTTATACTACAAAAATACGTTTTTTAAATTATATTTTGATACAAACTATCTTTTTTCTGAAGATTTTTACGAATCAGGAATAAATTTTTACGAATCAGGAAAACATACTGCTTTAAATTTCATAGATTTGCATCTACCAATCGAACACATCAACCATCTAATTCCAACACGCATGAAAACAAAAAATTTACTCATTATCTTTCTATTTGCCCTTTCCCCCATACATCTGTGGGCAAATAACACATGGCAAACCGCGGTGCCAATTGCCAACAATGAAACGAAATCCGGCTCCATGTCCGGCGAAACCGGTCAGGGAGAAAATTGGTTCAAAATTGAAGTGCCAAAAGATGGAGCGGTATCGCTTACCATTACTCCTTCAAGCACATTGAACATCAATTACATCTCCTTCAAACCTCTTGATAAAAATGGCACTCCTTACGAAAGAACTTATGTGTATGTAGGATACGACACCAAAACCCTTACCGTATCGGATGTAGCGCCTGGCACGTATTATATTTACATAAAAAGATCCGGTGGTAATGGCAGTTATTCGCTGAAATACGCATTCGCCGCCAACGAATATGCCAACGATAATGAGCCAAATGACACATTTGACAAAGCGTCATCGATTGCAAACGGACAAACGATACAAGGACATCAGGGATATGCCTACAACAACAGCTATACCGACAATGAAGATTGGTTCAAAATAGAAGTGCCAAAAGATGGAACGGTATCGCTTACCATTACTCCTTCAAGCACATTGAACATCAATTACATCTCCTTCAAACCTCTTGATAAAAATGGCACTCCTTACGAAAGAACTTATGTGTATGTAGGATACGACACCAAAACCCTTACCGTATCGGATGTAGCGCCTGGCACGTATTATATTTACATAAAAAGATCCGGAGGTAATGGCAGTTATTCGCTGAAATACGCATTCTCCGCCAACGAATATGCCAACGATAATGAGCCGAATGACACATTTGAAAAAGCGTCATCGATTGCAAACGGACAAACGATACAAGGACATCAGGGTTATGCCTATAATAGCAGCTATACCGACCATGAAGATTGGTTCAAAATAGAAGTGCCAAAAGATGGAGCGGTATCGCTTACCATTACTCCTTCAAGCACATTGAACATCAATTACATCTCCTTCAAACCTCTTGATAAAAATGGCACTCCTTACGAAAGAACTTATGTGTATGTAGGATACGACACCAAAACCCTTACCGTATCGGATGTAGCGCCTGGCACGTATTATATTTACATAAAAAGATCCGTAGGATATGGAGGATACACCCTCAAATACACATTCTCCGAAAACAGATTTAAAAACGACATCGAACCAAACAACACGTATAAAGAAGCGGTTTCAATTAAAGCTGATGAGACTATTACCGGGCATTTAGGCTATTCATATAATAACGCTTTCGTTGACACCGAAGATTGGTATAAGGTGAACTTCTCCGAAAAAGGAGTCGCGCGGTTTAAGATAAAACCAGACACAACTTTCTCAATCAGCATCAGGTATATCGAGTTGTTTAAGACTACACCAACCGGCACCACCAGCAAATCATGGGTATATGTATATCGAGAGGAAAAAGAACTTGCGGTCAATTTGGATGAACCGGGCGAATACGTTCTAAAAGTCTTGCGAGAAACTGGTCATGGCGCTTACACGTTAACTTTCGGACAAGCCGTGCCTCTTCAAGGCTCACCCATACGTATAGATGTAATTGGGCGCAACGCGATAAGAAAAGGCGCTCCAAATCCTTATACAATTAAGTTGATCAATTCAAGTGGCGAACGAACAGCTCCGTTTATGCTTTCGCTATCAGTTACCGAAGACATTCATTTTCTTGGAGCGGAAGTTCCAGGTAAAAACGGGAACATAAAACTAAACCTCAACAACGATTTGGAAGGAGCCACTGCAACCGCTCAGAGTTTCTTTGTTCCGTATCTCGATCCTCATGAAACATATAGCTTTACTGTATCCGTAGAAGGAGCGGCAAACGCCAAAACATCAGTAAAATGCCAACTCGCTCCTGCACAAACAGATATTCTACCCGCATTTGTTGTAGGCGCGATAGTGAGCTACGGCACCGGAATTGTTGTAGATAAGATGCAGGACTGGGTTGTCGAGAAGGTGAATGAAAAAATAGACCTTACGCCTGCCGAAGCACAAGAATATGCGCGAGCGATGAACCTGACGGTAGAGGATTTGGGTATGAAAAAAGAGAAAGACGGGATCGGGGTATTTGCTACAAAATCGGTAATTAAACAAACCGTAGAGAAGGCGGCAAGTCTTAATCCGGTTACCAACTTAGTATTTAAAGTAGGTAACGCGGTAGAAACAGCAGCTTCGGTAAGCCAATCTTTGCGTCGGAGATTATTTTATTGGTTCTACACCGAAACCGGATTGATTGATAAGAAAACAGCTGTAGCCGACGGCAAACTGGCAGCAGACAAAATCGTGGCATCGTGGGATCCGAATGAAAAAATTGGTAACAAAGGATATGGTGTAAATAACATTATCGCAAAGCCACAACGAATGAATTACGTCATCTTATTTGAAAACAAAAAAGAAGCAACCGCTCCGGCATACGAAGTTTATATAGAAGACACACTTTCCGAACTATTCGACCTGAGTACTGTGGAATTTGGTGAGACCAGTCATGCAGGCAACAATTATTATTGGAAAAAAGAACAAGACGGCAACAAACTGAAATGGACTATCGAAGGCATTGAACTCCCACCAAACGTGAACGCGCCGGAAGGCGAAGGTTACGTAAGTTTCTCCGTTGAATTAAAACCAGGCATTAGCTCCGGAATCCCCATTACCAATAAAGCAACCATCGTGTTCGACAAGAATGCGCCTATTACTACCAACACCTGGACAAACATCATTGACATGTTGCCTCCAACTACAAGCATGAATCAGGTTGGATACATTCAGGGAGAATCGGAAGTTACGCTATCCTGCACGTCGCAAGACAATCCCAATGGATCGGGAATCAACCGATACCTATTCTATGTTTCAGAAAATGACGCGCCTTTCGTAGCTTTCGAAGAAAGCAATACGAACAGTATTAAATACCCGATTTCGAAAGAAAAAGAGATAAACTACAGATTCTATGCAGTGGCAACCGACAACGCGGGGAATACCGAACAAACCATCCCGCAATATGTCAGTTTCAAAAGCATGACACCGGTGGAACAACAGGCATTTAATCCGATTCGGGTTTTCCCAAATCCATCAACCGACGGGAAATTCTACCTATCTTTCACCGATTCGCGCGAAGCAATTCATCATCTATCGGTATATTCCTCCACTGGACAGTTAGTATTATCTACGAATCAATTGGAAATGAATACAAATCAACAGACTTTAATTGACTTATCGGCTTTGCCTTCGGGAATATACAACGCAAGTTTCATGATTGGGTCAAAAAGAGCGCATATCAAACTGCAACGCAAATAAATATTTGTTAGTTCTTTACTGACTAAATAAAACATTTTCACCCCTTTTCATGTTACATTATAACCAATCAAACAAACAAATAAAAAACAATGAAAACAAAAAACTTAGTAATTGCCGCTATTTCTTTATTTATGCTCACATTAAGTTCTTGCGAAGCAATTAAAGAAAAACTAACATCGAATGTAGATTTTACTCCCGCCGACATTGAAGTGATGATTATTGGCGAAACAACTCCTTCATCGGTAAAAGGGCTTGAACGCGCACCGGCGGCCGAGGTAATACTTATGGACAAAACTGTCAACATCAACATTGCTAAAGAACTTGAAAAAAACAATTTCTCTATCGACAATATCAAGTCGCTCCTACTTCTGGAGTCAACCTTGGAGCTTGTACCCGGACAATACACCAGCTCAAACATCGACTTAAACACATTCAAAGGAATGAAACTCTATTTCGATGATTTGAATCACCTGGTAGCAAAAGTAAAGAGCGTAGATTTGAACAACAAAACTATTACGCTTGAAATTACCAATCCGGAATTATTGGACAGACTAAAGAATGACCAACTTCATTTTATCCTTACCGGCGACACCAAACCAAAATACAACGCGCTTTTCAAATTAAGAAATAAATTCAGAGCGAAAGTTGGTTTGAAGTAGAAAGAGAAGAATTTTTTAAAAAAGAACTTATGGATTGAAATCTATAAGTTCTTTTTTTTATTGTCCGGTAAAATCCATGTTTTTGTTCATCAGTTCACTTGTTTATTAGACAACTTAGGCGGTTAACGCAAGGGCTGAATTCAATTGTATGAACTCAGCCCTTTTTTTATATCCCTTTGAAAAAGTTTTACCGGATAGTAATCGTTTTTTTCTTTAGTGGCAATACTTTAATTCACTTCAAATTTTTCAATCAAATCCATCCCTTTAATAATTGACTCTTTATTCATCGGGATAAGATGATGATGTCGTGCAGGCAGTGATTTCTTCAAACCCTCAAGAACGTTGTCAACTTGAACCACGGGACGAATTTTCAGGAAACCACCCAGAATCATCATATTCAGCGTTTTCACCATATCGTTTTTGTAAGCATATTCCGTAGCGTCAACTTTATAGATATTAATATCTTTTCGTGTTGGGAATTTCTTAAAACCGTTGCTATCGAAAATCAGCGTACCGCCCGGTTTCACCCGGCTTTCAAATTTATCCAAAGAAGGCTGATTAAGAACAATTACGGTATCGTATTTATTCAAAATCGGCGAACTGATTTTATCATCACTAAGTATTACAGTTACATTGGCAGTACCTCCACGTTGTTCGGGGCCGTAGGAAGGCAACCAACTCACTTCCTGCCCTTGCATCAGACCGGAATACACTAAAATTTTTCCCATGGACAACACACCTTGTCCACCAAAGCCTGAGATTAATATTTCTTCTTTCATTTTATTTCGTTTTATTCAACAAGCCTTTTTCTAAATATTTTTCAAATCGCCCAAAGGATATTCCGGGAACATACTTTCCACCATCCAGTCGTTGGAGGCTTCCGGTGTCATTTTCCAACCCGAGTTGCAGGTAGAAACTACCTCCACAATAGAAGTGCCTTTCTTATTCAATGTATTTTCAAAGGCTTTTTGTAGCGCTTTCTTTGTTTTTCTCACACCGGCCACATTATGTACGGCATGGCGAGTTACGTAGCAAGTGCCGGGTAGTTTGGCAAGCAAATCCGTGATATTGAGAGGATAACCATTCAACTCCACGTCGCGCCCGTAAGGCGATGTAGCGGTTTTCATATTCACCAGCGTTGTAGGAGCCATTTGTCCACCAGTCATGCCATAAATCCCGTTATTGATAAAGATAATGGTAATATTCTCACCTCGGTTGCAAGCATGAATTGTTTCCGCAGTACCGATTGCGGCCAAGTCGCCATCGCCCTGATAAGTAAACACCATCGTATTGGGCAACAAACGATTGATGGCGGTTGCTACTGCCGGCGCACGCCCATGCGCAGCTTCCTGCCAGTCGATATCAATGTATTTGTATGCAAAAACGGCGCATCCTACCGGAGCCACGCCAATGGCTTTTTCGGCAATGTCCATTTCCTCAATTACTTCAGCGATAAGCTTATGAACAACACCATGACTACAACCCGGGCAATAGTGCATATTCAGGTCGTTGAGCAACGCCGGTTTTTTATAAACAAGATTTTTAGGATCTACTATTTTAGTTGTCATTTTTCTCTGTTTTGAAATTAATAAAAAAATATTTGCAAAATACTCCGATAAAAAGATACCGGTTCTTATTTCACAATTTTATCTTTAAGCGCCTGCAACACCTCATCCGGCGAGAACACGATTCCACCCATTTTGCCGTAATGTTCTACAGGTACTTTTCCATTCACTGCCAGGCGCACATCATCCACCATTTGTCCCGCATTTAGCTCCACGGTGAGTATTCCTTTCACTTTATCCGCCAAACGTTTGATTTCGTTGGTTGGGAATGGGAATAGCGTTATCGGGCGCAAAATACCAACTTTCAGTCCATCTTCACGAGCTACTTCAGCCGCTTTCTGAGCTATGCGCGCACTGATACCAAACCCAACTATCAAATAATCGGCATCTTCACACATCACCTCTTCATATCTCACTTCATTCGCCTCAATCTCTCTGTATTTCTTTTGAAGACGCAAATTTATTTCCTCCATCTCTTCTGCCTGCAAAGCAAGAGAAGTAATCACATTGGGTTTCCGATCCGGAGTACGCCCGATAGTTCCCCATGGATTTTGTTCTTTTAGCTCCTCATCGGTCCAGCGTGGTCGGAAAGGGGGTAACACCAACTTTTCCATCATTTGTCCGATTACACCATCGGCAAGCACCACGGTCATTATCCGATATTTAAATGCGAGATCAAATGCAAGCACAGTAAAGTCTGCCATTTCTTGAACCGTAGAGGGCGCGAGGGTAATTACCTTATAATCGCCGTGTCCGCCACCCTTTACTATCTGATAATAATCAGCCTGACTTGGCTGAATGGTTCCTAATCCTGGTCCTCCGCGCATCACATCCACAATCACACAAGGCAATTCGGCGCCTGCGATGTAAGAGAAGCCTTCGAGCATCAAACTCACTCCGGGGCTCGACGAAGATGTCATGGCACGTTTGCCACAACCGGCTGCGCCATATACCATATTTATTGACGAAGTTTCACTTTCTGCCTGCAAAACCACCATGCCGGTAGTTTCCCAAGGTTTCATCTCCATCAATGTTTCCATTATTTCAGACTGCGGTGTGATAGGATATCCAAAATATCCATCGCATCCGGCACGAACCGCGGCATGCGCTACGGCTTCATTGCCTTTCATTAATATTACTTCTTTTTCTTCCATTTTTTCAGCTTTTCAATCTCCCGCTTCGAGCGAGCTGCTTCAAGTTTAATTCATTTTTTTAATTCAAACAATAAACTGTTTTTTCGGATTAAAAGTTTACCGATTATACTTTTCACTTTAATCTTTCAAAATATTAATAGTAAAATGCACTAACCTATTTTTATCCGATAAACTTCAATACAAGCGTCAGGACACACCAGAGCGCAGGTAGTACAACCAGTACAAGCGTCAGGCTCAGCCATGTACGAGTAATTATAACCTTTGGTATTCGCCTCTTTATTCAACAACAACACATCCTGCGGACAGGCTACTACACACAAATTACACCCTTTGCAGCGTTCGGTTTCTACGAGTATTGACCCTTTTAGTTTTGCCATTTTTTTATTTCTGATTTATTTAAAAGTTTCGGATGCAAATGTAAACAAAAAATCATAGTTCACATTCCTTTTTTCTATATATTTTTCAGCAACATACGATTTGCACAAGCGCCGCGCTATCATAATGTCAATTTTATCGTCATAATTAACACTTTCATCGAGTTTGATAATAAAGCCAGCTCATAAAATCGGGGTAATTAAAAGCATTTGTCCAGCTATCGTGCCCCACACCGGGAAACTCCACGTACTCCACACGCTGCGAACCTTCGGCTTTCAATTCTATGAAAGCGTTTCGCGAAAATTCACATGAAACCACCGTATCGGCTCCGCCATGAAAAATACGGATAGGCATTTTTCTTACCGCTTTAAGCCGGGACGTGTTTACACCTCCACATATCGGGATGGCGGCAGCAAAGTATTTCGGATACCGGCAAATCAGGTCAAATGTAGCCATTCCACCCATAGAAAGTCCAAGTACATAAATTTTCTTTTTGTCCACCGCTTCCGTTTTCTTAAAGCCATCCATCAGTTTTTTTACCAAAAAGAGTGGTTTCGAAATTTCGGGTTTCTTTCCAAAATCGAATTTCACTTTATTGAACTTTACCCAGTATTCCGCTTCGGGGCATTGCGGAAAAATCACAATGGACGGATAATCTTTGAGATTTTCGGAGTTTAAAAACAAGCTTGCTCCATGCGTCAGCTGCTTTTGGTTATCATTGCCACGCTCGCCGGCTCCATGCAGAAAAAGCACCAGCGGGTAAGTCCGGCTTTTATCGTAGTTTTCGGGGAATAGCACATTGTATTGCAGCGTATCGCCTTCATACACAAATATACGTTTTTCAAAACCATTGGAGCCGGCAGAAGCCGAATAGGCTACTATCAAGCTAATTAAGCTGAAAATAATTCTTTTCATATTGGAAATAAATATTATTTAACCATAGTTTTCCTTCTACTCTTTCTTTTCACACGAAACTCCGACAGATAAAATCCACTTCTCGTTTCATTCCGCAGCATGTTTGACCGAGCTTGGACAAGTGATTTTTACAAACATACAAACGAAAAAGAACGACAAAACGAACAAATTAAAACTTATTCGGATTAAAAACAGCAATAAATCAAAAGAAACCGTATTTAGCCCGACACGGTTACATTGAAAATGGATTCAAATATAGCAATTATTTCAGAAAGCACAAAGCACGACGGATTTTTCGAAACATATAATTACTATTCAAAATGATAGGGGCAATAATCGCACGCATAAACCTGCACGTTTCGACCACATTCGTGCGATATGTTACGGAATTGGCAAGATTTTGTAAGAACATATTGAATTTTCAAAAATTCTGTTGAATTTCAAGAAAATAATTTATACATTTGCCTATTATTTATGCATGAACAAGAAGAATAATGATTGAAATTATACCTCCGGTTGATAGGGAAGTGCTGAAAGCCGAACTTTCTGAGAATATTTTTGTACGCCCTACGAATAAAGCAAACAACAAAATTTACATTACTGACGCAAACCAATCGCCCAATATCATGCGCGAGATTGGCCGATTGCGCGAGTTATCGTTTCGGTCGTGGGGCGGAGGCACCGGGAAAGAGATAGATACAGACGAATTTGATTTTCTGAAAAAACCATTCAAGCAACTGATAGTATGGGATCCGGAAAAGGAGGAAATTGTAGGTGGCTACCGGTTTCTTTCGGGAAGGGATGTCGAGATTTTTGAAAATGGACAACCGAACTTTGTAATGTCGAGTCTGTTTACGTTTAGCGACACATTTATTAAGGAATACTTGCCCTACAGCATCGAATTGGGGCGCGCGTTTGTGCAGCCCGATTATCAAACAGCAAAAATGGGTATGAAAAGCCTCTTCGCGTTGGATAATCTTTGGGATGGATTGGGCGCGTTGATACACAAAGAGAAACATTCGAGATACTTTGTAGGCAAGGTGAACATCTACAAAGAATATCCACAACTCGCACGCGAATTGCTTTATGAATACATGAATCTTCATTGCCCGGATCCGGATCAATTAATCTTACCAAAAGTTCCGATTACGATAAGTGAGGAGAGTAAGAAGATAGCAGAAATAGTGCTTACGGAAAAGAGCGCGCCTGCCAACTACAAAGCACTACAAAAAACTATCCGCCACATCGGCACTACAGTACCACCCATGTTCAACGCATACATCGGTCTTACAGACACATTAAGAATGTTTGGTACAATGATAGATGTGCATTTCGGCAACACGTATGAATCGGCTATCATGCTCACAATGAACGACCTCACCGAATCGAAACGTCAGCGTTACATCGACCCGTACATTCAATTTCTAAAACAAAAATTGAATGAAAAAAGAGCGGCTCGACAAGCAGCCAAGATTGCGAAAGAAAAAGGAATGTAATCGCTTTTTTCGAAGCGTATAATTCAAACACAAATAACTAATTTAAAGTCGGACTTTTTTGCTCCGACTTTCTTTATGCTTTTATCTCCAAGTATCTTTGTATCTGAAAATGCACGAAGCTTGATGATATTCTGACAAAAAAACTGTATTTTTGAAAAACAATTCAATCGAAATAAATATGAAATCAAAAATTTTCATCGTGTTGTTCGCGTTGCTTGCCCTAACCGCCTGCAACTCAAAGAAAAGAGAATTAGCAAATAAAACCATAACAATTGGTGTGATGTCCTCCATGGATTATCTTCCCATAGCAGTTGCCAAGGCAAATCATTACTTTGAGGATGGAGGCATTAATGTAAATATTCAGAAATTCTATTCGGCAAACGAACGCGACGCTGCTTTGCAAAGTGGCAACCTGGATGCGTGCATTCTCGATTATACCGGCGCGGCAATTCAAAATGCGGGTGGAGTAAAAATAAGTTTGACTTCGCAATGCGATGGAACTTTCGAACTCATATCCGGTAAAAACGTTGAGTATAACACAAATACCGATTTGAGAGGAAAAAATTTTGCCGTTTCGCGCAATACAGTAATCGATTTTTGTACAGACATGATACTCAATAACGCGGGAATTAAGCCCTCGGAGGTTACAAAAACGGAGATCAACAAAATTCCGATTCGTTTGGAGATGCTTCGAAGCGAGAAAATTGACATGACAGTACTACCCGATCCCTTTGCTACCATTGCAAAAACAGAAGGCAACAAACTGGTGACATCGCTCAAAGATATGAATTATAGCATCACCGGCATTGTATTCACCGAAAAAGCCATTTACCGGAAAGAAGCATCGATTCGTGTTTTTTACACCGCTTACAACCGCGCCATTGCCGATTTACAGCAAAAACCGGTTGCTACGTTCAAAGATATTCTTGTAAGCGAGATTGGATTTCCCGAACCAATGGCTGCCACGGTAGTGCTTCCTGCCTACCAACCGGCACAACTACCCAAAGGGAATGACCTAGAGGCAGTAGGGAATTGGCTAAAAAGCAAAAAGTTGATTCCTGCTGATTTTAAAATTTTCAACATCGTGCATACGCAGAAATTTTTCTAAGCAAAATGTCCATGCTGCTTTCACTTCGAGGCGTCAACGCTTATATCAACAAATCGCTGATAATAACCGACATTTCATTCCAGCTACAAGCAGGCGAAATTCTGGCTATTGTTGGACCTTCGGGTAGTGGTAAATCCACCTTGCTCAACATTATTGCAGGAATCAACAAACAATACAGCGGCGAGATAAGCTATGGCGAGATGTCTGTTGATAAAATCATCAGAGGATACATCCCCCAAAATCTGGGCTTACTGCCCTGGAAGCGGGTGAAAGAAAATATCTTCTTGGCGAACGCAATCAACAAAGCAATTGAAATAGAAGCGGAGGAAGCAATTGGAATCATCGACGAGTTGGGTATTTCCGAGTTCTTAGAGCGATTTCCATCCGAATTGAGTGGCGGGCAGCGTCAACGCGTAGCATTGGCACGACTTTTTGTTTCGCACCCCGACATTTTGCTTATGGACGAGCCTTTCTCCGCGTTGGATACGTTTACAGCCGAAACATCGCGTGAGTTATTTCTAAAACTTTGGAGAAAAAGGAAAATCACAACAATATGCACCACGCATAATCTGCTTGAAGCGGTGAAATTAGGAAAACAAATTTTGATAATGAGTAAATCGCCTGGTAGGGTTTTGCGTATCATTCAAAATCCACTTTTTGAAAAAGGAGCTGACCGAACTGACGACAACTTTTTTAAACTCGCACAACACATTCAGCAATTGATGGAGACCGAGCGGGGAAAAGGAAATTTGTAAACCTCCTTTATTTTACGCCACAAACAAACGCCATTAAAAACGATGAGCAAAACCAACAAGCAACATCCTCCCAAAGCAATACAACTGCTTTTTATGGGTGTAATTATATTTAACGCAGCATGGCTTATCGCCGCGCTAATTTTCCAAGACAAGGTATTGCCAAGTCCGGTGGATGTCTATCTTAATTTCCCCAAAGCCTTTGCTGCGGGTATGAGCGAACACAGTTGGGCGAGTCTTCGCCGTGTGATTATCGGAACCACCATCGCGCTGGCGCTTGGCCTAACCGGCGGAATGCTCACCGCCCTAAGCCGAACTACCAACCGCGTGTTCGAACCTTTGCTTTATCTCTCTTATCCAGTTCCGAAACTCGCGCTACTCCCCATTGTGATGATTCTATTTGGAATCGGAGAAAATACAAAAATTGTGATGATAGTGCTTATTATCGTCTTTCAGCTGATGATTTCAGTGCGCGACGCCATACGTAGGATTCCGAAAGAGAACTTTTATGTGCTTTCATCGTTGGGTGCTACGAGTATGCAACAGACTTTCCATGTCATCTTCCCGGCAATACTACCCGATTTGTTTTCAGCAATTCGCGTTACGGTGGGCATCGCAATTTCTGTGCTGTTTGTTACCGAAACTTTCGGAACCGACAAAGGTCTTGGCTTCTTTATCGTTGATGCTTGGATGCGACTCGACTACCTAATGATGTATGCCGGCATTGTAGCCATTTCTATCATCGGTTTTCTTCTATTTCTGACTATCGATGTTGCCGATGCCATATTTTGCAAATGGAATAAGCTTCAAAGCAGGCAAGACTAAAGAATGGCGACACATTTGAATCCCAGATGAATGCATAACTCAAAAGGTCGGAATTGTTAGAAACAAACCGACCTTTTGAATTATATGATTGAAAACGTTTATCTTGTTTTCAAATATCTACCCTTACGAAACCTCCAAAGTTTTTCACCTGGCTACTGCCTTTCGGTCCATTGTAATAATCCAGATTAGACCCAAACCCGATTGTATAGCGTTGAAATGATAGTCCAAGACGGAGATTAACTAAACCACGTGCCCAATCGTTTAGTTCCAGATTATGACCATACATGCCTTGCGCGCGGGTAAACAGACGCATGGTTTCGCTTAGAAGCGGTTTAAACTCTATCACACCAGTAGTTTCAACACCATCCCAAGGCATAAAATTGTAATAAGGGGTAAGAGCAAGCAAGAGATCGGGGCGTACATACGAAAGATGCAAACCCAAGTTGGGCATGAAACCTTTGGCAAAGTGATATTGCATACCGGTGGACACGCCAAAGTTTTTATGAAACTGAAAGACGATGGAGTTGATTGACACCATCTCCGTCGCGCCTTTTTTATTATCATAAAATGCCGCAACCGAAGTTGAATTTAAATAGCGAAACTTTCCCTGAATGGTTTTATTGACACTCAACGCCATGTTTACACGCTCATTTCCAAACAAGGTTTCGAACGGAATAGCCGGCTCGCGTTTCTCCTGAGCGACAATTTGGAGGAAAGAGAAGAAAAGAAGAAAAATGAAGCTTAATTTTCTTAATTGCATATTCGTTTTATTATTATTTTCCACTACTGACCGACTAAAATTTTTAGATTCTTCACTACGTTCAGAATGACAGATATTTACGTCAGATTCGAGGGGGAGGAGGTCGGTTTGCGATGATTATTTTCAATTCAAAATACAGTATCTAAAACTCGGATGAGAAATGAAATTTGATGTTCTTAAAATCATTTTGTGCCATTTGCAACACATAGCCCGAATCGGCAAGAAAAACATCCCTACCCTCTTTATCTTTCGCCATGTATTGCATTTTCCGTTTCTTGAAATTCTCCAATTCAACCTCGTCATCACTTTCAATCCAACATGCTTTGTAGAGAGAAATAGGTTCCCAACGGCACTGCGCGTTATACTCATGTAGCAAACGGTATTGAATCACTTCAAATTGCAACTGCCCCACGGTTCCCACAATTTTCCGACCATTAAACTGATTGACAAATAACTGCGCGACACCTTCGTCCATCAATTGGTTGATTCCCTTTTCAAGCTGTTTTGTTTTCATCGGATCCGCGTTTTCCAGATACATGAACATCTCCGGCGAAAAACTTGGTAAACCTTTGAAATGAAGTTCCTCACCTCCCGTCAACGTATCGCCAATTTTGAAGTTTCCCGTATCCGGCAAACCTACAATATCGCCGGCATAAGCTTCGTCAACCGTTTCTTTTTTCTGCGCCATGAAAGCCGTAGGACTTGAGAAGCGCATCATCTTTCCATTGCGTACGTGTTTGTAGTTAACATTTCGCTCAAACTTACCGGCGCATACTTTCACAAATGCGATGCAACTGCGGTGATTGGGGTCCATATTCGCATGAATCTTAAAGATAAATCCGCTGAAACTTGCTTCTTCCGGCTTCACCATTCGCTCTTCTGCCTGCACGGGACGAGGTGATGGCGCAATCTGCACAAAACAATCGAGCAACTCCTTTATGCCAAAATTATTGAGCGCGCTACCAAAAAACACCGGCGCTAACAAACCATCCAGATAAAGCTCTTTATCAAAATCCTCATACACTCCACTGATCAACTCGATATCCTCACGAAGTTTCTCAGCGTACCGCCCCCCTATTTTTGCTTCCAATTCGGCGCTTTCCACATCAATCGATACCGATTCGCTGATAACTTGCTTGTTCGGGGTATAGAACTGGAAGTTATTTTCATAAAAGTTATACACTCCTTTGAACGACTCGCCCGAACTGATGGGCCAGCTCAACGGGCGCACATTTATCCCCAACTCCGTCTCCAGCTCATCCAGCAATTCAAAAGCATCGCGCCCTTCACGGTCGAGCTTATTTACAAAGATAATAATCGGCGTGTTGCGCATCCGGCACACATTCATCAGTTTGCGTGTCTGTGTTTCCACCCCTTTTGCCGAGTCCACCACAATGATTACGCTATCTACGGCTGTCAGCGTGCGGAAAGTATCCTCGGCAAAATCCTGGTGCCCGGGCGTATCGAGGATATTGATTTTATGATCAAGGTATTCAAAGCCCATCACCGAAGTTGCCACCGAGATACCACGTTGTTTCTCAATTTCCATCCAGTCCGATGTGGCTGTCTTTCTTATTTTATTCGACTTTACCGCGCCGGCAACATGTATTGCACCACCAAACAACAGGAGTTTTTCGGTAAGTGTCGTTTTACCCGCATCCGGGTGACTGATGATGGCAAAGGTACGCCGTCTATTAATTTCGTTTTGTAAACTCATATATATTATTCACTTTCTTTTTTCAGC
Organism: uncultured Paludibacter sp.; assembly: GCA_964568675.1. Taxonomy (GTDB): domain Bacteria; phylum Bacteroidota; class Bacteroidia; order Bacteroidales; family Paludibacteraceae; genus UPXZ01. The sequence continues at coordinate 4,506 of CAZMQV010000034.1, read as the reverse complement.
CTGCAAAGGTAGTCGTTTTCAAATAAATACACAAAAAAACCAGACTATCGCGTCTGGTTTTCTTATTAAATTCTATTTGAGAAAAAAAACTTACATCTTCAATCCGGCTGTGAACACCAGATTATTTGTTTTATGCTCAATAACGGCGGGGCGGAGCGCCTTATCCTGATAAGTAAAGAAATCTTCCTTTTGGCTTCTCATTATATAAGCAAAATCGAAGAACCAAGAGGAGGTGCGGTATCCAAGACCAAGCGTGATGTAGTTTGTGTTGTAGGTCTGATTAAAGAACTCGGTATTGGTGTTCACCGAATTGCGCACCAATAGTTTTCCATTATTATAGGCGTTATTAACCGCCGGAGTGTAAGTAGCATAACCGGCGCGAAGCGCGAAATTAGGAGTAACGCGAAGCTCAGCGCCAGCTTTCAGCACATGCACATTATTCAGCACATCTTTCATCGCGAAGTTAATGTCCCCAAAGTTTTGCACACTATTCGCATTTTTATTGAAACGCGCGCCCTGATAATTAATAAAATTGTATTCGCCGGAGATAAAGCCACGTTTGCCAAAGAGTAAAGCCGCACTGGCTTGCACCTGCATTGGACTCCAAAGATTGAAAGCCTGCGAATTGACCGGAGTTGTAGCCGGATTCTTTTCGTTACTAGGTATTTCGGTCGAATGCAAGTCGGCATAACTCTCCTCGTTGAAATACATGATGGAAGGCGTATGCACCGACAAACCCAATCTCAAGCTATTCGTAGGCATATAAATAGCGCCAAACTTAGCGTTAGCGCCCAGGCCGGTTTGAGTAAGTTTATTTACCAAATCAAAACCACCTCCACCCTGGAAATCTTCGGTAAGTGTAGATGAGAGTTGATATTCCAAGGTTCGAACATTCATGTTGATACCCAAGAACAAGTTGTTGTTATAATTTGCTCCCCACCCAATCGAGTATTCACTCAACTCTCCACTTTGATTAAACTCATAAGCCGGATCTACCAGTTCGCCCGGTTTGAGCAACGACTCGAAATTTTGCCCGTCGATATTAATTAAATACCCATCAAAACCAAGCACGGTGAGCCAGGGCATATCATAATTTTGGTATGACACATCGCCCTTTATCGGAGGATTTGGACTTGAATAAGCTGCCAGATAATCGGTGAAAGAGTTACTAGAACTCGCTCCTTTAATCTGAAAGGTTTTATTGAAATTATTCAACTTCTGATAGGAGAATGAAAGGTTCGAACTTACCAGTCCACTTTGGTTATCGCCCTGATAAAAAGCCATGATGTACGATAGGTTGTCGAAGCCTACCGACGAAGTGCCCTCTTGCATGGTTGTTTTGCCCTGCCATTCTATCGGATTGATTTTTCTTAAAGAGAAATTGAGGGTCGCGCTCATTTCGGAGCTACGATACACGCCAAGCGCAGCCGGATTATCTTTTGTTGCCGACGCGTCGGCGCCCAGCGCGCCCATAGCGCCTCCCAAACTCATGTAGCGAGCTGTCCCGGTTAGGTCGGTTTGCGACAAGCGGAGCGCGTCATACTCAGTTTGCGCGGACATCAATCCGGCAAAACCCACAAGCAATAAAGCAATTATATTCTTTTTCATAATGCTACATTATTAATATCGCCGACATTCAATTTTCACATCGGGATTATCACATCAAATGATTAGACCAACTTATTATTTAATTCCTGAAATTATGTTTTATTACCACAAGCGATGTAAGTTTACAGGTATTCGCTTCGCGGCAAGTATATATATTGATATTAATTCTTTTTGAAGTTTTCACTTTGTTAGCGACGCCCGCCACCGCCCGAAGAACGACTGCCTCCGCCACTACTACCAGACGAAGATGAGCTACCACCATAGGAGCCACCGCCACTCGACACCGAACTTCGGCTACTTCCTGAATCGTACGAGCGGCTTGGAGCGCTGTAGTCTGAGCTTCTACCAGAGCTTTCGTATGAGCGCGAGGGTGTTGACGACGAGCTTCTTGTAGTTCCTCCGGAGCTTCTCACAGACTCAGAGTTTGAGGAGCGATTTGAAGGACTTGTGCGATTGATGATAGTGGAACCATTGTCGCCGGAATAAGATCGGGTGTTGTTACTCCTAACGCTGCTCCATTCGTCCGAAGTTCTTACATTTCCGGTTCGTATGCGCGTATTCACATCCTGTGAGTTCAGCCCACGAGTTCCCCTGTTTATTGCCGAGGCGTTTCTTGCGTCCCTACTTTCGGAAGTAGTTGGAATCTGACGGCTTACGGTAGTATTGGCGCTTCGGGTAGCACCGGAACCGGAATTAATCACCGAAGTTCTTCTTGACGTATTGCCACTGTCGAAAACAGTACGTCCTCCCGCTACATTGCGTCGCGAAACCTGATTGGATGTGAAAGCGCTTCCATATCCATATCCGCCACCGTAGTAAGGATAGCCCCAGCCGTAATAACCGCCGTAATAGGGATAATCCCAACCATAGTAACCACTCCAGCCGTAGTAACCGGAATACCAAGGGTCGTACATTCCATAATAGCCGCCATAGAAAGGTGAGTTCCAACCGTAGTAGCCACCCATGCCATAATGCCAAGGATTACCCAAGTTATATCGCCATGCCCAGCTGTTGTAGCCAAAGGAGGAATATTGATAATTCCACCAATAAGGGTTGGTCCAAGTAGGGGTAATAGTAGCATACATACCGTCCACATACACATTCCAATAGCTATTGTCTAAGAAATAGATGTCGTTGTAGCCCGGATCGGCAATGGTGATTGTGAAACGCGGATTATGGAAACGGCGAATGCGCTCGGCATATTCCAGGTCGGATTGCGAACCATTAAAGTCATTCAGATAATAGCCCTCTTCCTCATACTGCTCTTCAGCGTTAATCGAATCAGTGATAACGTAAACCGTATCGGAAATGGCTGTAGTGCGCTTTCCGTTTTGATCAATAAACACAATTTCCTTAGCGCCATTCCGATAAACAGCGGATTGGGCATTTTCAGATGCTCGTTGTCGTCTGGCTTGTTTTGCTGCTTTAACCATCGACGCGTCATTCGGGGAGACGTAGATATCATCGATGATTGCACCTGATTGGGCAAATCCCGCAAGCAAGCAAAAACAAAATAAATGTGCCAGTAAAATAATTCTTTTCATTTTATTAGAATAAAAATGTAGTTTTGAAAACCAATGTGCTCTCTAATAATTATCAATAACAATATCTATGCCATATCATTCCGATTGAGATGATTAACACAATTCGGGAATCACATTTCAAAAATAGCTAAAAATACGGGTATTTATTAGTAATTTTGCAAAATTAAACAATAATAAACTAACTTTCGACTGAAAGACGCGCTTTAATCATCATTTATTGCCTTCCGGAGCATGATTGCCGTGTCAATCGGACGAAAAGAAACAATTCAATCAAAGAAGAATTATGAAATACATGGTCATACATTTTAGTCTGAACGACCCCGATGACTTCGCCGCCGATGTGCTTGCCGCGCAATTGGGCGAAATCGGGTACGAAAGTTTCGAAAAAGCTGAACCTGGGCTGATAGCCTACGTTCAGGAAAAGCTATACGACAAGGGAAAACTCGACGAACTCATTTCGGAGTTTCCTTTCGAAACACCGATTGGCTACAAGGCTGAAATAGTAGATGAGAAGAACTGGAACGAGGAGTGGGAGAAACATTTCTTCCAACCAATTGTCATTGGCGACCAGTGCATCATTCACAGTTCCTTTCATCAGGATGTGCCGCGACTGAAATACAACATTGTGATTGACCCGAAAATGTCATTCGGAACAGGACACCACGAAACTACCAGCTTGATGATAGCCGAAATTTTGGAAGCCGACCTCGAAGGGAAAAATATACTTGACATGGGCTGCGGCACTTCCGTACTTGCGATACTCGCATCCATGCGTGGCGCGAACAAACTCACAGCAATCGACATTGACGACTGGTGTATCGAGAACTCATTAGAAAACGCGCGCCTCAACGGAATAAGCAACATCGACGTGTTGCTTGGCGACGCCACTTCGCTCCCCGGCAGCTATTTTGATATGATTTTCGCCAACATCAACCGGAACATTCTACTTGCCGACATGGACAAATACGCGGATTGCCTACCTGCCGGTGGTTCACTCTACCTAAGTGGTTTCTACACCGAGGACATCGCCATACTGACCCAAAGAGCAAGTGAAAACAACTTAACGGTTGAGTATTCGAAAGCAAAAAACAATTGGGCAATGCTTCGGCTCAAGAAAGCCTGACACAATGAGAAAACCATCACACCGCCCGGACTTATTTAAGTCTGGGCAGTGTTATTTTAAAGATAGTGCCTACGCCCAATTCCGTTTCAAAGCTGATATTTCCACCAATCAAATTCACAATGTTACGGCTTATAGCCAATCCAAGCCCCATCCCGGTAGATTTAGTCGTAAAGTTTGGGTTGAACAGCTTGTCTTTGATATCGTGGGCAATACCTTTGCCATTATCTGCAA
>CAZMQV010000033.1:0-35593 GCA_964568675.1 uncultured Paludibacter sp. | reverse complement strand
AACGGTGTTGAACAGCTTACTGCAACGTGCAGTTTCCAAATCAAACGGTGTTGAATGGCTTGCTGCAACGTGCAGTTTCCAAATCAAACGGTGTTGAATGGCTTACTGCAACGTGCAGTTTTCAAATCAAACGGTGTTGAATAGCCTACTGCAACGTGCAGTTTCCAAATCAAACGGTGTTGAACAGCTTACTGCAACGTGCAGTTTCCAAATCAAACGGTGTTGAACAGCCTACTGCAACGTGCAGTTTCCAAATCAAACGGTGTTGAACTGCCTACTGCAACGTGCAGTTTCCAAATTTTCAGGTGAAAAATGGTGAACTGCCAACGGTAGATTGCATATTTTCAGGTGAAAAAAATCTGTAATTTACTGTGAAAAGCTTTGTTGATGCTTATTTTTTTTAAGTCTTACCAGCTGTTTTTGCTACGAAATGGAATGATAATAAGCGTAAGAACAATATAGAAAGGATAAATAAGCGAGAAAACGAGGCTTGGTACAACAATGCTTTTTAGTGAGAAAAAGGATTTAATGTCGTTGAAAAACAGGGTGTCGGCAAGCCATTTTACCGCGAAGACTATAAGAAGAATAAATACAAATCTGTTGTCGGCAATGCTCAATGCCAAACTTATGGGGATGAGGGCGCTCATCGAAGCTACGATAAGAGCTGTGGCGGTGAGTTGAAAGTCTTTGTATATCGACATTTTGCCTGCCCAGCGGCTCCGTTGTGTCATGAATGCTTTCCAGCTTGTTTGTGGCTTTGTGTCAACCATCGCATTTTCCGATTTTAGAAATTCGATGCTACCTCCTCGCTTCTTTATGCTCTGCAAGAGGAATATATCGTCGCCTGAAGGGGTGTCGAAATGAAGTTCCGCTTCGCTTGCCCGCCAAGCTTCGCGGGTGAAAGCAAGGTTGGCTCCGTTGCAAAGTATGGGCATTCCTGCGCCGGCGGCTCCTGCGCCGCTCCCAATGAGGCTTATAAACTCAAATTGCTGAAAGCGTTGAACGAAACTGCTTCCGATAGTCATGTTCACGGGGCAAATGATTAAGTCGGGTTTTGAAGCATCGTAGAAATGAGCAATCGTTTTTAGCCAATTTTCGCCCGGAATGCAGTCTGCATCCAGGCTTACAATCAACTCGCATTCCGTATGGTTAATCGCTGTTTTGATTGCTTGTTTTTTGCCGGTGCCTTCGTTGGGGAGCAGAAGCATGTCGCTAAATTGATGCTTACGCTTGGCGATGTAGTCAAAGCCGGCATCGTCGGAGTTATCGTCAATCACAATAAGCTGAAACTCCACGCCTTTTTGCCGGTTTAGCGCGTCGAGCAGCGCCGGGAGCTTGTCCAATTCATTTTTAATCGGAATTATCACCGCGATTTTCGTGTCGGGCGCCGACTCGGAAGTTGAGAAATGCGCGATACGTTTCCATCCGGTTCGAAACAGATTGATAAGAAACAGATAGATAAACGATAGGAGTAGAGCTATGGAGTTGAAAGTGAGCATTGTGTGATGAAGTTAGCGATGTGAGTCCATGCGTTGGTGGTTGTGGTGTTTTATTTCTTTTGTAGAAAAAAGATACACTGCCTTATTCCACTTCTACGCGGGTTGCATGAATATTTTCGGAGAGAAAGATTGATGCCGACGCCGAAAATTTATCGGGATTTTCTGTGGTCAGAAATCGTATTTCACCGTTTTTGGTGCATCGCGCATCCATTTCGGGATGTCGGAGCAGGTAATCGGCAAGGCTGCTTGCCACTATTTCACCTTGCGAAATAATTTCGACATTGTTTGGCAGATAGGCTTTGATTTTATTTTTCAGAAGCGGGTAGTGGGTGCATCCGAGTATGATGGCATCTATCTGGTTATCGGCATTCATCAGGCGTTTCACGTGTTGCTCCACAAAATAGTCGGCGCCCGGACTTTTGTGTTCATTGTTTTCAATCAGCGGCACCCACATGGGGCAAGCTTCTGAAACAATGCTTAGTTCGGGCGAGAGTTTCGCTATTTCGAGCGGATAGGAATTGGATATGACGGTGCCACTGGTGGCAAATAGTCCAATATGTTTTGTTGAGGTAAGTTTCTCGGCAGCTTCAGCCGTTGGGCGTATCACGCCAAGCACCCGGCGTTCGGGGGCAATGTTTATCAAATCTTTTTGCTGAATGGAGCGCAGCGCTTTAGCCGACGCGGTGTTGCAGGCAAGTATTACCAATTGGCAGCCTTGCTTGAAAAGGAATTGCACACATTGCAGGGTGAATTTATACACCACTTCGAATGAGCGTGTGCCGTAGGGCGAACGCGCGTTGTCGCCCAAATAGAGGTAGTCGTATTCCGGAAGCTGTTTGCGTATTTCGTTCAGAATGGTGAGACCTCCGTAGCCGGAATCAAAAATACCGATTGCGCCCGGTTGTGTCGTGTGCATTGCAGAAATGGTGTTTGTAGGCATATCTTTTCAAATAAACATCGTGTAACTAATCTGAATAATACTGAGTGAGAGAGGCTGCTTTTAGTCCAAAGCTTGTCCGTAATTGCTACTCAGTTGCAACATTCGGTCATACTCTTCGGGGGTGAGGTCTAAGTAGTAATAGTTTTGAGGGTTCACCGGAGTGCCTCGTTGATGCACTTCGTAGTGCAGGTGCGGGCCGGTCGATTTGCCCGTATTGCCTACCAAGCCGATAGTTTCTCCACGAGTTACGGACTTCCCAATGTTTACTTTTATTTCGGACAAATGGGCATACAGCGTTGCGTATCCATATCCGTGGTCAACGCGAATGGTGTTGCCATAACCTTGTTCCCATCCGGTGAAGAGCACCTTCCCGTTGCCGGTAGCAAAAACTTCGGTGCCTATTGGCGCGGTGAAATCCATTCCGTAGTGAAATTTTTGTGTCCGATAAATGGGATCCATGCGGTATCCCCATCCCGAAGCTACCCGGGTGAGGTCTTTGTTGGCTACCGGCTGAATGGACGGCATGTAGTCCAACATCTTTTCATGATCTTTAGCCAGGTTCACTACCTCATCGAAAGAACGCGACTGCACATAAAGCTGTTTTCTGATTTCGTCTAATTTTTGAGTTGTTTGCACCACTATTTGTGAGTTGGTTCGCCTCATCAACTGTTCGTAGTATTCCATGTTGCGTGTAGTAGCTTTACGCGAAGCGTCGGGTATCGGTTCGGCCTGAAAAATCACACGATACAGATTGTCATCCCTTTCCTGCAGGTCTTTCAGTACGCCTTGCATTTCCTTGATCTGGGCATTTATCGCTTTGTATTGTCCTTCCATGCGGCTCTTTTGCATGTAAAGCTCTTTCTCTTTGGGCGATTTGATGATGGAAACAAATAGAAAGAAAAAAGCCACTCCAAGCAATATGCCTGAAAAACTATGAACCAGAATTTGCCGCAATCGATACGTGAAGGTGATTTGAATCTCCTCGTAATCAATGGTTTCGGGATTAAAATAAAATTTCTTTCGTGCCATTCTTAGTTTCTTATTATCAAATAAACAAGAAAAAATTACAATGCGTAATAAGCGGATTTAATTCGAAAAAGAGATACATTGATATCACTTCAATCGTTCGCTTTGATTCTGCGCGCATAGTCTGTTTTGAGGCGGTGTTTAAGCATTGTTTTGTGCTTTAACTGTCCGCTTCATTTACTTTTCACACAGATGTTGATGCAAAAGTAATAAATTTGATGTATTTTTGCAGATTAAAACTAAAAAAAAACATTAAAGGACGCACTACGCGTTTTTGCGAAGGGCATTCTAATCATTATTAATAGATAAATTAACACTTCCACCATCAAGGAAGATATACCGTTTGCACTTATGACCTCACAGGAAATCAGACAATCTTTTCTCGACTTTTTCGCATCGAAAAATCATAAAATCGTTGCATCCGCACCAATGGTTATCAAAAATGACCCAACTTTGATGTTTACCAACGCGGGAATGAATCAATTCAAAAATATTATTTTGGGAAATGACCCCATAAAGTATCCGCGTGTGGCTAATTCGCAAAAATGCCTTCGTGTGAGCGGAAAACACAACGACTTGGAAGAGGTGGGACACGATACGTATCACCATACCATGTTCGAGATGCTCGGCAACTGGTCGTTTGGCGATTATTTTAAAGAAGAGGCAATCACTTGGGCATGGGAATATCTTACCGAAGTGGTGAAAATTGACAAAGACCGACTTTATGTTACGGTATTTGAAGGCTCGCCTGCCGAAGGACTTGAGCGCGATGAAGAAGCCGCCAATATCTGGAGAAAATACATTGCCGAAGATCGCATTATCAACGGAAATAAAAAAGATAACTTTTGGGAAATGGGCGACACCGGTCCATGCGGTCCGTGTTCTGAAATTCATGTGGACATTCGCCCCGACAGCGACCGGCTGAAAGTGGATGGAAAATCGCTCGTGAATAACGACCATCCGCAGGTAATCGAAATCTGGAACAATGTATTCATGCAATACAACCGCAAAGCCGATGGCTCACTTTCTACATTGCCCGCCAAGGTGATTGATACCGGAATGGGTTTCGAAAGGCTGTGTATGACTTTGCAGGGAAAAACATCCAATTACGATACCGATGTGTTTCAACCAATAATTCAAGAGATTGCCAAAATAGCGAATAGAAACTACGGCGAGAACGAAAAGGTGGATATAGCCATGCGTGTTATTGCCGACCATATCCGCACCATCGCCTTTGCTATTACCGATGGGCAGCTACCCTCCAACGCCAAAGCAGGATATGTTATTCGTAGGATTCTGCGTCGGGCGGTTCGATATGGATATACATTCCTTGACCAACGTCATGCCTTTATGTATCGGTTGATTGATGTGTTGTGCCAGGTGATGGGAACTGCATTCCCCGAACTGATAGCGCAAAAATCATTGATTGAAAAAGTGACGAAAGAGGAAGAGGAATCGTTTTTCCGAACATTGGAAACCGGAATTAAACTACTTGAAAAAACCATTGCTGAAGCTGAGAAAGCGGGAAAAACCGAAGTGTCCGGTGTTGACGCGTTTACGTTGTACGATACTTTTGGATTCCCCATTGACCTTACCGAGCTGATACTTCGCGAACATGATATGACACTCAATGTGGGCGAGTTTAATGCCGAAATGCAAAAGCAGAAAGATCGCGCCCGCAATGCCGCCACTGTCGAAACAGGTGACTGGATAAGTGTGAAGGAGGGCGACAGCCGTTTTGTGGGTTATGACCGCGATGAAACCGAAACTGAAATCTTGCGTTATCGCAAAGTAACGCAGAAAAATAAATCATTCTATCAGATAGTACTTGCCGAAACTCCGTTTTATGCTGAAATGGGTGGTCAGGTAGGCGACAAAGGCACACTTGCAAGCGACACCGAAAGCATCGATATTTTTGATACGAAAAGTGAAAATAACCTTACCGTGCATCTGACCAATAAATTGCCCGAAGATGTGTCGGCGGTTTTCACCGCAAGTATCAACACGAAGTTGAGGCGAGCCATCATGCGAAATCACTCAGCAACTCACTTGCTTCACGAGGCGCTTCGCGAAGTGTTGGGTACACATGTTGAACAAAAAGGTTCGTATGTAAGTCCCGATTCTCTGCGTTTCGACTTCTCGCATTTCCAGAAAATGAGTAAAGAAGAAATACGCGCGGTAGAGAAAATAGCCAACCACAAAATACGTCAGAATTACTCGAAAACCGAAATGCGTGAAGTGCCTATCGCGCAAGCTCAACAGATGGGCGCAATGGCGCTCTTTGGCGAAAAATACGGCGAAGCGGTGCGCGTAATTCAGTTTGGCTCTTCTACCGAGCTTTGTGGTGGTACACACGTGTCGTCAACCGGCGAAATTGGAATGGTGCGCATCCTTTCCGAAAGCTCCATTGCTGCCGGTGTCAGACGCATTGAAGCCATTACAGGGCGTTCGGTCGAAAAACTCATAGATATGCATCAGGATGTAATTGACGATATGAAAGAGCTGATGAATAATGCACCGGACTTGACCAAAGCAATCCAAAAAGCACTTTTTGAAAACAATGAATTGCGCAAACAAGTAGAAAACTTCATGCGCGATCGCATCCTTGCTTTGCGCGACAAGCTGCTCTCGGAAGTGAAGGAAGAAAACGGAGTGAAAGTGATTCGCTTCCGCACCGATATGGCGCCCGACGCAATCAAAACATTGGCTTTTCAGATTAAAAATACGTTTATTGAAGCCTGCAAAGATAATAAAACGGTTTCGTTGATGGTGGTTATTGGAAGTGTGTGTGATGACAAACCCTCATTAACCGTTCTTCTGTCGGACGACTTGGTGAAAGATGGCTACAACGCTGTAACCCTGACACGTGAAGCGGCAAAATTAATTAATGGCGGTGGAGGTGGTCAGCCTCACTTTGCTACTGCGGGAGGCAAAAATGCCGACGGACTTACCCAAGCTATGGAGCAGGTGAAACTATAGAAGGAAAAGAACATATCAGACAAATTAACCACAGGTAAACAAAAAGTAATTTACTATTTGTTAATTTGTGGTTTTTTGTTGCTTTCCGGTTAAAATATTTAATTTACCCGGGATTAATATGAATAATTATATATATCTTTGCTCCCAATAAAAATAAAAGTTAATACTGATTGCAGTTGCTCAAATCAGGTAATCCATCAAGATTCGAGCTTGCTTGTGATTTCATCTGAATCGAGAAGTTGGTAGTAAATCGCCAACACGGTAATGTAGTCGTTTATTAATTGTGTCGAAAAACTTGAAGTGCAGCTTTAGTGAAAACTACTTGCGATGCGTGCAATCTTTTAAGTAAATGCTTAGAAATCATCGTGTGCAATGTGGTAAGATATAAAGAGGCTATTTCTAATGACTCTGAAAACAGTCATTCCGCTAAACATTCCCACCTGACTTAATTCATCAGAAAGATTATCTTATTTTGTTTTCCGTTATTTTTTTAGCATCATTATTTGATGTGAATATTCTTCAATACAATAATTCGAACCGAACTGTTTTGATTTCACGATTGAGATTGTTGGACGAATGTTTTTTGTGGAATGAATTTCATTGACGTCTGAAATGATTTGGAGAAATGCCTTGATACCGAGTAGCTGTGAATAATAACTACATTGTGTGGTTATATGTTGTAGTCTGAGCTTACAAGGCTGATGCCAATGAAATAGAGACGCTGTGAATTTACGGATATTTTGACCAGCCGACTGCTTAATTCGAAAGAAAATTTATCATTCTATGTTTTGGTTTTCGTAAAGCGCGAAATGCTTTGACGAATTCCCCGTAGTATCTGTCGTTATTCCGAGCGCAAATTCTGCTTATCCGGTTCTCGATATGCTTCGCGGGAGATTTTATTTTGTTAAGAAACAATTTCACCACACGAAAGATGATGATTAAAAATTATTTTCTAATTTTCTTTACGCTTATTGTCGCGCTGAGCTTCACTGCTTGTGTCAATAATGACTATGACCTCACCAACGGCGTGAATACTGAGATGACCCTCGGAGGCGATTCGCTCTCCTTTCCGCTTGGAAAAATGAAAGCGATTACGTTAGGCTCAATGATTGATAGTCTGGGCGGCGATTTTCTCAACAAAACTTCGGGAGGAGATTATACCATCGTTTTGGATGATTCTACCCGCGTAGAGTTGGACGCCATCTCGCCGGTTAGTTTCACCATTGCACCCTTCACCATTCCGCCGGTTAACGCTACATTTGCCGATATTAAATTCCCGAAATTCAACCTCCCTGAAATTGTAAGAGACAGTGTGGTGGAGCTTCCGGCAGTGTCAATCAATACCGGGGATTTGGATCTTCCGGCTATAGATGAAGTTTTTGCCGAGAATATCAGTTTTGGCGCATTGCCTCCACCTGCCGGTGTGAAACGAGTGCGCAACGAGAATATAATTATCAATGCCAATCCGATAAGCGGTAGCAGTGAGTTTACCCCCGTTTTCAATCTCGATTTCAAAGATATGCCCATCGAATATGTCAGCGCCGTTATGCTTAAGCAGTCTGTCGTTACGATTGAATTTGATAAGTCGGAATTAAAGACGCTTGGCCTCATCTCTGTAAAAGATAAAATTAATAGTCTCAAACTTCAGTTCCCTAAAGAATATCAGCTCAGTAGCCCCAACGGCGGTACGATTGATAAAGCTACGAATTCCTTTGTGGTAAAAGACGCAGAAGGCGCAGCCGATAAAAATTTCACGGCGTCGCTTGTGATTAGCTCACTCGATTTCACAGCCGAAACATTGAAAGAAGAGCAGATAAAATCGGGGAAACTACACTTTGCACAACCGATAACGATAGCGTATGAGTATCTTGTTTCGGGAGAAGTGGACCCCGTTACGGCTGCTAAACTTGCCGGTTCTAACGCGAAAATAAAACTGAAAGTCAATGCCAAGCCACAACTTGACGACATCAAACTGACAACTACCAATCTTGCTTTCGAACAAAATATCGCCAATAAATCATCTTATCGGCATATTCTTGAAGGTTTGCCTGCCGATTTGAGCGAAGTGAATCATGTGGATTTTGAGCAAGGTGCAACGCTACATCTGAAATTTTTTGAACCCAATCTATCTCCTTTCATGCTTACCGAAGGCAATTGTGTGATTCAGTTGCCAAAGATTTTCGAGTTCAGACCCAAAGAAGGTTTGAACACTACTACCAATACCTATTCCATACCTTTTGCCTCGTTGTTCGACTCACACAAGTTACCCGTAGCCGGTTTGAAAATCAATAAAAAGGTGTTGAATCAACAAATTATTTTCGACGAGTCGTTTTCTTATAATTTGCAGAACCTGAAAATTGCGGGTTCTACTACATTGAGTCAGATAAACGCGATGAATGAAACCACAAATTTGAAGATAGCCATTTCAGCGTCGGATATGGTGGTGAAAGATGCTACATTTAAAACGGGGCAAATGAGCATCGCCGTGCCATCACAAGAAACTGATATTGATATTAACGAGTTTGTGGCGAACGAAGTGCGTAAAATCTATCAAGTAGGCTTGCATGTACCAGCAAAAATTGAACTTAAAATCGATGTTGATAATTTGCCGCAGTCGGTCGATTCCATCTTCTTCAAAAACTATACGATAAAATTGCCTCAACCATTGGTTTTTGCTGCGGGCGATGTGAATTCGAAGAACGAAATTATACTGAATCGGGGTTTCGCGGTGAAGAAAGGTTTTGCGAAGTCGGTAACTTTAACCGCGTTTGACTTTGGCGCCGAGGGGATAGAATTGAACAATGGTAGGTTTGTTTTTAAGAATAAGATAAGCATGGCAGGCGAGATTTTTGTAAAACCCACATCGTTGAGTATCGCTGAAGTTGACAAAGTGGTAATCAGACCAAGTTTGACTATAGAGCCAATACAGATAGGCACTGTAACCGGAAAAATAAATCCAGAAATCGATCCGGTAAATGAAACCTTAAAGATCGATTTTCCCGAAAGTTTGAGAAATGAGAATAACTACCTCGATTTCAATAATCCGTATATTTTGCTGAATGTTGGCAATACGATGGGAGTGCCGCTCTCAGTGAACTTGAAGCTTGTAGCAAAGAAAGGTGGAATGCCATTGCCAAACGCCACCATCAATACGCAATTGGCAATTCAAGGCGCCAAAACTCCGGGCGCTTATACTCATAGTAAATACTGGATAACCAACAGTGTGAGCAAGTACAAACCGGACGAATCCTATCAGGCTGTAATTATTCCTCAATTACCGGATTTGTTGAAGAACTTGCCCGATGAAATCGCTATTGAGGTGATTCCTACGGTAAAAGACACCATACATCGGGTGGATCTGTATTCACCGGTGAATGCTATTAAAATCAATTATGCGATAAAATTACCGTTGGATTTTGGTGAAGATTTCAAAATTCAGTATGCGGATACGCTCGCTAATGTAGCGGATTCGTTTGGTAAATTTCTCAAATACGCGAAGGAAATTGATATCGAAGCGGTGGTGAAAAATGGTATTCCATTGGATTTGAATTTGAAGTTGCTGCCTCTGGATAGTGAAAACAAACAGATACCCGATTCGGAAATCGCGATGAAACAAAATTTTGTTATCCGTTCGTGCAACAGCACGGGTGAAGCCTCCACTACGCTTGCATCATTTGGGATAAAGGAGAATAAACCCGGTTCTTTTGCCCGAATCACCGCTTTTAAATATGTAGTCAGCGCCAATCGTGGAGGTTCGCTCATTCCGTTGAACTCCAATCAGACGCTCGAAATAGAACTGCGAGTGAAAATACCCAAAGGATTGACAATTGATCCTTCGAAAAAGTAAAATAGTTATCATCCATACATCTTTATTACAAATGAAAAAACTAAGCATATCCCTGATTCTAATCACCGTTTTTACATCAACCATTTTGGGCCAAAATGCGCCTTATTCCCTCTATTTCTTGCCGGGATGGGTGAAAAAACACACTGTGAACGCCGCCGTAGCTGCCGATAACAGTTATTTCTCGCTTCCGGTAGTGGGTGGCACGCAGATGAGCGTTAACTCCAACTTGGGTGTTTCCAAATTGCTCTATAAATCAAACGACCCTTCCGATACGCGTCCGGTTACATTTTTGCATTCGAGTGTCGATGCGGCTAAGTTTCTCAAAGGACTGCAAGATCTGAGTTATTTGAATGGAGGCATGTCGGTAACTTTGCTGTCGGCAGGACAACTTACCGAAAAGAATGAATTTTTTTCCATTGATTTTAATGTGAAGGAGCTGGTAGAGGTTACCATGCCCAAAGACTTGTTTGCTTTCCTTAAATCGGGGATGACCAATTCCTCAAATTATTATAGCTTTAAGAATTTAGGAATTGACCATGTCAACATCGTGGAGGTTGCACTTGGATATTCGCGCGATATTATTCCGGATGTCTTACGTCTGGGTGTGAAAGGTAAATTAATGTCGGGGCAATCAGCCGCGCGAATTAATTTCAATAAATTTGACCTCAATTTCAACAACGATGTGATTTCGGCAACCGCTGAAGGCGAGCTGAATATGACAAATAATTTGTTTGAATTGCCTGTGGATAAGGATAATAATTACGATTTAGGCTCAATGAAAATCAATACGGAGAATGCCTATACTCCTTCCGGAATGGGATATGCCATGGATGTGGGTATCACCGTGAAACCCATGCCGGAGCTTACCATTGAGGCGGCTGTCAACGACATCGGGAAACTGATTTGGGATAAACAGACCATGCAAAAAGGTGTGTTGAACGGCAACTTTTCTTTTGAGGGATTCAATGGTATCAACGAGGATAGTATCGCTAATCAGTTTGATGATTTGAAAATAAACGCGATCAACATGATGGATTTCAAAAAAACGGAGTCGAAACATATCTATGATAAATTGCCACGAACGATATCCATTGCCGCAGAATACAGCATACTGAACTTTAACAAAAAGAATGAGTTGCTTGTTGGGCTTTTGTATCAGGGGCAACGAAGAAGGCTTACCAATACTTCCAATTTGGTTGGGGCGCTGAGTTATAAGCCATTTTCATGGTTGGCAATGACCGGTACTTGCAATTTTATCAGCAAAGACATGAATGTACTTGGATTTGCGCTGAATCTTTCGCCTGCAGGTATCAACCTCTTTGCCGCAGTCGATTATTTGACACCTCAAATCAGCAAATTGTCGGAGACCAAATACTATCCATCGGGTATCGCCAAAGTGAATCTGGCTTTTGGTGGTAGCATTAGCCTCGGAGGATATCGGAAGAAAAAATAGAATAAGAAACTTGGATCGCGTCAAAACGTAGAAATAAGCTGAGCTTCTTATCCAAACAAAATAATGAAAGCATCTCATCCTCGGAAAAAACGATGAGGACGAGATGCCTTTTGACTTTTCAAAAAAATATATTATGTCAATGGAAGTGGGCTTTTCTACATTTCAATTATCCATACGCGCCACTCATACTACACATGAATGATTGGCGAGAGAAGTTGTCAAAGTAGATAGGTGAGTGATATTTTTGAGTAGTCATAGTCATAATTCCCGATATTCCAGCGATGCCCCGCGCTAAGTTGCCAATGTTTATAAAGTTGGAAACCACAATAAAGCTCGCCACCAATTGATGGCTCTGAGTAAATTGAGTTGTAGCTGTCGTTATGGTTTTTCGTTGAATTGAATAAAACGCCAATTGTAGGTCCACCTTTTGCAAACCAGTGGATGTTTTTGCTGACAGGCAGCTTCACACCAAGCAGAAATGGAAGCTCTACACATAAAGTTTTTTCATCATTCGATGGTCTGTTCATGTATTCCGATTGCGTGTTGAGGTAAGATAAGTTTATCTGCGTGCTCCAAAAAAGATAGTTAATATTCGGTTTGGAGAACTCGATAAGATATCCCAAATGATATCCGGGCAAGTGTTTATACGAATAGTCATTACGGTTTTCATTCGCCTGAAGGGTTACACCGGCTGTTATTCCGTGGCTTTTAATAGTTGGTGCCGATGTCTCTTTTGCAGGTACATAGATGCTTTCTTCGGCTGCCGGAGCGGCTTCGCTCGTGGGGTCATAAAATTCAACCACATGAGCCGATACAATGTAACGTATTTCAGTAACAAAGAAAGTTTGTTTGTATTGAACCTCTGTTGTTTCGTTCATTACTGCACGTGATTTTCCTATTAATCCGGCATTTTTAAGCATGTTTTCCCTTGCGCGAGCCACCAATCCACGTTTACTGGTGCCACCGCCAATTCCAAAATAATACAAAGCTTTCGCGTCGCCTTCAACGTATTTCACAATCCGATAATTTTTCTCACCCAACACCAGTTGTGTTTGATGTTGGTTTACGTTGCTCGTTAGTCCTTCGTGGAATCTACAGGAAGTCAGTGTCATTGCTGTGAGAAGGATTGCGATTGTAGTTAGGTTCAATTTCATTTGATTACAGTTTTGGTTTGAATAATTTGTGTTAAATTAAAGTTTAATTGCATTCTATTTTTTGAGAATAAAAAAGAGCTTGCAAAAATTAGAAGCTCTTTTTTATTTGTATTTTGAAAATGATTGCCTATGCTTAATCTTTGAATTTAGCTTTGATAAATTCGCGATTCAGACGTGCGATGTGTGAAATTGACACGTTTTTCGGACATTCCGCTTCGCAGGCGCCGGTGTTTGTGCAGTTGCCAAATCCAAGTTCATCCATTTTGGATAACATTGCTTTCGCGCGTCGCGCACCTTCAACTCTACCTTGTGGCAAAAGCGCCAATTGGCTCACTTTGGCCGAAAGGAAAAGCATTGCAGAACCGTTTTTACAAGCAGCTACACATGCGCCACAGCCAATACACGATGCGGCGTCCATTGCTTCATCGGCATCTTTTTTCGGAATTGGGATGGCGTTGCCATCAGGTACTCCGCCTGTGTTGATTGATACATATCCACCGGCTTGAATGATTTTGTCGAAAGCGCCACGATCCACCATCAAGTCTTTGATGATAGGGAATGCGGCTGAGCGCCATGGTTCAATGGTGATGGTCTCGCCATCTTTGAAATTGCGCATGTGAAGCTGGCAAGTGGTGATTTCGCCATCCATACCGTGTGGGTGTCCGTTGATGTATAGGCTACACATACCGCATATTCCTTCGCGGCAGTCGTGGTCAAATGCCACAGGCTCTTTGTGTTCGCTTATCAGTTGTTCGTTCAGAATGTCCATCATTTCGAGAAACGAACAGTCGGGAGAAATACCATTCATTGTGTAAAGCTCAAAAGCGCCTTTCGCTTTCGGGCCATCTTGACGCCAAACTTTAAGTTTGAGATTTAATGTTTTTTCCATATCTTTATAGTAAACGAGTAAACAAGTGGGTGTTAAAATCGCGATTTACTTCACCGTATTGTTACCTGGTTTATTAAATTCATTATTAAATAATTTTTTGTATCGTTATCCTTTTTATTTCGGATATATTTTAACTTACCGTTATTCTTTTGTTTCTGATTATTATATTCGTGAACGCGGTTCAATGTGTTTTTTTACCGCTATTCCCGAATTTACGAACCAAGTGTAATTAACTTCAAACAAATTGGCTTATTTCTTTCGGATGCATCGACTTTGAAGTCGTTGGCATACGGTTCGATTCAGCATTTCGTTTTTTTGTCAAAACTCAAAATAACTTGTTTACTGTTTTACGCTTTGTAGTTACGTTGTTGTCTCACAATGAATTCGTAGTCAAGCGGTTCGATAACCAATTCCGGATCGTTGCCTTCTCCGGCATATTGCCAGCACGAAACGTAAGAGAACTTGTCGTCATCGCGGAGCGCTTCACCCTCCGGTGTCTGGAATTCTTCGCGGAAGTGTCCGCCGCAACTTTCTTCACGGAGAAGCGCGTCGCGTGCCATCAGTTCACCTATTTCGATAAAGTCGGCCAAGCGTAGTGCTTTTTCAAGCTCAATATTCAGTCCGTCGGCTTTGCCCGGCACATAAACGTTGCTCCAGAATTCTTTTCGAACGCCCTTGATAAGTTCCAACGCTTTTTTCAAGCCTGCTTCGTTGCGTCCCATTCCCACAAAATCCCACATGATAAGACCAAGTTCGCGGTGGATGCTGTCCACAGAGCGTTTGCCCTGAATGTTCATGATTTTTTGAATTTTGTCGGAGATTGCCTTTTCTGCCTGAGCAAATTCATCTTTGTCGGTGCTAATGCGCGGAACCTGAATTTGGTCGGCTAAGTAATTCTGAATGGTGTATGGCAATACGAAATATCCATCGGCTAATCCTTGCATCAACGCGGATGCGCCCAAGCGGTTTGCGCCATGGTCGGAGAAGTTGGCTTCACCTATACAGAAAAGACCCGGGATGGAGGTTTGCAATTCATAATCCACCCAAACGCCGCCCATCGTGTAGTGGATTGCGGGGTAAATCATCATTGGAGTTTTATATGGATTGTCGTCAACAATTTTTTCGTACATCTGGAAAAGGTTGCCGTAGCGGGCACGAACCACGTCTTCGCCTAAGCGGTTTATCGCGTCGGAGAAGTCGAGATATACAGCTAAGCCGGTGTTGCCTACGCCGTATCCGGCATCGCAACGCTCTTTGGCTGCGCGCGAAGCTACGTCGCGTGGCACTAAGTTGCCAAAAGCAGGGTAGCGACGCTCCAGATAATAGTCGCGGTCTTCTTCTTTCAGAGCTGTTGGTTTGAGTTTGCCGGTACGAATTGCTTCCGCGTCTTCTTTCTTCTTAGGAACCCAGATGCGTCCATCGTTACGAAGCGATTCGGACATCAATGTAAGTTTTGATTGATAATCGCCATGAACCGGAATACAAGTTGGGTGGATTTGGGCAAATGCGGGATTTGCAAAGTAAGCGCCTTTTTTGTACATTTGAAGCGCGGCGCTACCGTTCGAACCCATCGCGTTGGTCGATAAGAAGAATATGTTGCCATAACCTCCGGTGCCTACTACTACCGCATGTGCGAAGAATCGTTCCACTTTTCCTGTTACTAAGTTGCGGGCAATGATACCGCGCGCGCGTCCGTCAATTACCACCACGTCGAGCATTTCGTAGCGAACGTAAAGTTTTACGCTGCCTTTACCTACCTGGCGACTAAGCGCCGAATAAGCTCCCAATAGAAGTTGTTGCCCGGTTTGACCTTTCGCATAAAATGTACGCGATACTTGCGCGCCTCCAAATGAGCGGTTGTCGAGCAAACCACCGTATTCGCGAGCAAAAGGAACACCTTGTGCCACACATTGGTCGATGATAGCGTTCGATACTTCAGCCAGGCGATATACGTTGGCTTCGCGAGCGCGGTAGTCGCCACCTTTGATGGTGTCGTAGAACAGGCGGTAAACCGAGTCACCGTCGTTCGGGTAGTTTTTTGCGGCGTTCACACCACCTTGCGCGGCGATTGAGTGCGCGCGGCGGGGCGAATCCTGAATACAGAAATTCAGTACATTGAAGCCAAGCTCAGCCAATGAAGCAGCTGCCGAAGCACCTGCCAACCCGGTACCAACAACGATTACGTCCAGGCGGCGTTTGTTGGCGGGGTTCACTAATTTCTGAGTAGCTTTGTATTTGCTCCATTTATCTTCTAATGCTCCTGCAGGGATTTTAGCATCCTTCGGAGTTAATTTTTTTATCTCTTTTGCCATGATTTTTATTTCTTTATTTTTTTTGAGTTAAACAAAGTTCCGATTATGCCAGCGCACGGAATCCGAAAAGGTAGAAAACTGGGATAGCCATGAAAATCAGAATAATGATAGTTGCATAAACATTGGAAATGCATTTCACGCGTGGCAACCAAGTTTTATTGTTCAGTCCGAGTGAGTGTAGCGAGCTCCATACTCCGTGAGTCAAGTGAAGCCAAAGTGCTGCGAGCCACACAATGTAGATGAGGCAATACACCGGACTGCTGAATAATTGGTCGATGAAATAGGCTCCATTGGTTGGGTCTGGTTTGCCGGCGGCTTCCCATCCATGGCCATGAACCAATTCTACGAGCTGCATTTTTGCCCAGAAATTAATCATGTGTAATACTAAAAATCCCAATACGATGAGCCCAAGAATAAACATGTTTTTTGATGCCCAGCTAACACCTTCCTGACGTTGCGTTACCGCATATTTGTCAAGACCACGCGCTTTTTGATTTTGAAGTGTGAGGTAAAGCGCATACAAAATATGCACGATAAAACCTGCTGCCAACACTCCGGTGCCGATTAACGCATACCAATTTGCCCCTAACGCCGCGGCTACCGAATTGTATGCGTCTGCGCTGAACAACACAGTTACATTCATCAGGCTGTGGAACGTTAAAAACAGTACGAGGAATATCCCCGAGATACTCATAATGAGTTTTCTTCCGATGGAGGAATCAATTAACCACATAAATTTTCTGTTTTTTGTTTGAATTATAGTTATTAAATATTAATTTTGAAACGGGTTGCTGAAATATCAATAAAGAAATGAACTTTTTCCTTTTTTTGATATGTATGCTTCTTTAGCGTGCAAAGATACCTAAATTCATTCATTAAGACAAATGATTAAGGAAAAAATTCCACAATAGCGATTATGCAATGTGATGGAGTGCGAAAATATGTTCGTATCCGTTGAGTGAAATGTTTTGAAAATGGACGTTGACGCGATGAATGACTAAAGTTTTTATTGAAATAGTTTCGAACAATACAGATTGACAATTAAATAGAATGCCATGAAATTCATTCCTGAGAAATATTTAATTCCGGATGTGCCCATGCAGTCTTTCATCGACTCGGATGAACTTTGGGCGTATATCAACAACACCGTGTCAACCCCCGAACGCGTGCGGGAAGTGATTGGCAAGTCGCTTGCGAAGCATAGGCTTTCGCTTGAGGAAACAGCGGTGCTCATCAATGCCACCGACCCGCGATTGATAGAGGAGATAAAACAGGGCGCGCGCGAATTAAAAAACAAAATTTATGGCAACCGCATTGTGCTCTTCGCACCGCTCTATGTGGGGAATAAGTGTTCCAACAGCTGTGTGTATTGTGGTTTCAAAGCCGAAAACAAAGAGGCAATACGCAAAACATTGACCGATGAAGAACTTGTGCGCGAAATAGAGGCGCTTGAAGATAGCGGACAGAAACGTTTGATACTCGTTTATGGCGAACACGCGCAATACAGCCCGGAGTTTATTGCCAAATCGGTAAAGCTGGCTTATGGTGTGAAAAAGGGTAGGGGCGAAATACGGCGGGTGAATATCAATGCAGCTCCACTCGATATTGAAGGTTTCCGCACGGTGAAGGAAGCGGGTATCGGCACCTATCAGGTCTTTCAGGAAACTTATCATCGCGAAGCGTATCAAACCTATCACTTGCGAGGACGGAAGGCTGATTTCGATTATCGGCTCACTTCGCTCGACCGGGCGCAGGAAGCCGGGCTGGACGATGTGGGGATTGGCGCGCTTTTTGGCTTGTACGATTGGCGTTTCGAAGTGTTGGGATTGGTGCGCCATACCAATCACTTGGAAGCATGTTATAATGTAGGGCCACACACCATCTCGTTTCCACGTATCAAAGATGCTTCCATGCTCGAAATGGGTACGCGCTATTTTGTATCCGACGATGATTTTACCCGCTTGGTTGCTATTCTCCGGCTTGCTGTGCCTTATACCGGAATGATTCTTACAGCCCGTGAAACTGCGGAGCTGCGCGACGAACTGATTGAATTTGGCGTTTCGCAAATTGATGGAGGTACTAAAATTGAACTGGGAAGTTATTCTGAAAAGGAAGAACAGCACGATTTGAAAAGAGGACAATTTCGTGTCAATGATGACCGCACGTTGAATGAAATAATCGACGGACTGCTTGACAAGGGTTTGTTGCCTTCGTTTTGTACTTCGTGTTACCGCACCGGGCGCACCGGCGAACATTTTATGGAATTTTCCGTGCCGGGTTTTATCAAACGATTTTGTACTCCTAACGCCATTCTCACCTTGGCCGAATACCTTGAAGATTATGCGCCGGCTGCTACTGCGGCAAAAGGATGGGAAGTGATTGAAGAAAATATCTTGTCGCTCGAACCTGCGATGCGTCAATCTTTGCGCGAACGATTGGATAAAGTGAAAGCCGGACAGCGCGATTTGTATTATTGAAATGGGTGGAAAATGAAAAATGCCTTTCCGCGCGAAATTTCAGCTATCAATAATAGAGTTCGAATATCAGACTTAGAGTTCTGCACCTGAAAACCGACAAATCCTACTTCCTCAATTAGGCGCTATGCTTATTCGCCAATAAAAAATTTGAATATTAGATACGCCTTGCTTCTTTGTTATATTCGCATACCTTTTCCCGCTCATTTATTCGGGCTGTACTTTCCCTGCTTCAAATCAACGCAAGAATGGCTCGCGTTTGTCCCGATTCGCATCCTTCATTGAGCAAGTAACGTGTTGAAAAAAGCTTTTTGTAGTTCTACAAACGACAAATCCCCTGAGGGGAAAAGGCAATTTTATTTTTATGAACGGCAAAACATCACGATGAAAAGGCAATTTTAGTTTTATGAATGGCAAAACATCGCGATGAAAAGGCTATTTTATTTTTATGAACGGCAAAACATCGCGATGAAAAGGCTATTTTATTTTTATGAATGGCAAAACATCGTGATGAAAAGGCAATTTTATTTTTATGAACGACAAAACATCGCGATGAAAAGGCAATTTTAGTTTTATGAACGGCAAAACATCGCGATGAAAAGCCTATTTTATTTTTATGAACGGCAAAACATCGCGATGAAAAGGCAATTTTATTTTTATGAACGGCAAAACATCGCGATGAAAAGGCAATTTTAGTTTTACAAAGACCAAAATCTAAGCCTCACAAATAGCCGTCATGCTCTTTATTGAGGTTTATGACGGCTTATTTACTTCAGAGTTTGTTTGATTAAGAGGTGAAGATAGTTGATAGTACCGGCTGGAGAGGAGGGGGATTCTAAGAGAGCATATATCGAATGAGCCGTGAAGAAAAATAAATCCCAAACGACAAACTTAGCTTAATTTCGCACATCTACGCCCCAAAGCAGTTTGTTGCGCAGGGTGTTGAAAAAAGGATGGTCAATCCTTTTTAGAACCTGAATACAATAGTCCGCTTTTTGGATGCGGAGACGGGTGCTGTGATCCAGAATTTTTGAACGTCCATCAATCGAAACCAAATAACTGTTGCTTCTGCTTGAAACTTCCAATTCAATAATCCAATTGTCGGGAACAATGAGTGGGCGAACGTTCAGGCTGTGTGATGCCACGGGTGAAATAACAAAACTATTGGTTTGAGGCACTAAGATGGGGCCGCCCACACTCATCGAATAGGCTGTGGAGCCGGTAGGGGTAGCAATGATAAGCCCATCTGCCTGATAGCTGTTAATCAGTTCGTTGTTGGCAAACGCGTTCACAATTATCATCGAGTTGCTGTCTTGTTTGGATATTGCCACATCGTTCAGCGCGTAAGGCGAGTCGAGTCGGGCGCCATCCAAGCTTCTAACTCGCAACACACTTCTTTTTTCGATTGTATATTTCTTGTCTAAAACAGCTTGGAGCGCATGCACTATCTCGTCTTTTGCTACATCTGCCAGAAATCCGAGGCGTCCGCTGTTAATCCCCAAAATAGGGATATCCTTGCGTCCTATCCTTGCGGCAGTATTGAGGAAGGTGCCATCGCCGCCAACGCTCAGAGCCAGGTCGGCTTTGAAGTTGTCGTCGGTGATTAGTTCCGTTTGTTCAAAGTTGCTATTAAATTGCGATATTATGTATTGCTCAATGTGCTCTTCGAGAAGAATAACCACATCTTTCCCACGAAAGAAATCAATTAGAATCTGAAGTTGTACTTTCAAATCGGTACGGTGCAGATTCCCGAAAATTGCTATGCGGAGTTTGATTTGTTGATACATCGAAGTGATTTGTTAGTTTGAAAATGTTTGTACAGTAAAAATCAGTCAATTGAGTAAGTCTGAAAAATGCAGATACGATAATACGACAATTCTTGTTTTATTAAAAAAAAATGAAAGTTAGGCGGTGTTATGCTACAAGATTGGTTTTTTTGCGTTAAATTTGCATTTCATGTTCCAATTGGCGATGCAAAGAAACAAAATGGAATTGAATCATACAAATTTATGACATCCTTTATTAGGCGATTCTTGTTATTTTTTTCGTTTAGGGATGCTTATTTTGTTTCACGTTTCGTATAACCATAAAATAGATAGTTACGAATGACTAAGTTAAGTGTAAATATAAATAAGATAGCGACACTTCGCAATTCGCGCGGCGGCGATGTGCCCAATGTGTTGAAAGTGGCGCTTGATTGCGAGCGTTTTGGGGCTGAAGGCATCACGGTACATCCTCGTCCGGATGAACGACACATACGTTATGCCGACGTGTTGGAGCTAAAGCCGCGCCTGACTACCGAATTCAATATCGAAGGATATCCTTCGGACGATTTTATACGATTGGTGAAGTCGGTGAAACCGGCACAGGTAACATTGGTACCCGATCCGCCGGAAGCGCTCACTTCCAATGCGGGCTGGGATACGCGCGCCAATCTTGGATTTCTACGTGAAGTGGTGAAGGAGTTTCAATCCGAAGGCATTCGTGTTTCAATATTTGTAGATACCGATTTGCAAAACATGGAATATGCGGCAAAGTCGGGTACGGATCGGGTGGAGCTTTACACGGAACCTTACGCGCTTAATTTTCACAATGATAAAGCGGCGGCTGTGGCATTGTTTTTGCGGGCTGCAGAAGAGGCGCGTCGTTTGGGTCTGGGACTTAATGCTGGTCATGACCTGAATTTGGATAACCTGGCTTACTTGAAACAAAATATCCCATGGATGGATGAAGTTTCAATCGGTCATGCCCTCATTGCCGACGCGCTTTATTTGGGCTTAGAGGAAACGATAAAAAGATACAAACAGCAACTTGTTTGATTCAACTTTAAAGCCATCTATTTGTAAGTTATTAACTCATGAAATATCCGATGCGTTGAGTATTGGGTTTTCCCTTTTAAGTATGAATGTGTTTTTATTTGAAAAGTATTTTTGATTGTTTTGAAACTTGAAAACTATAAATAAATGAATTTGCAGATTTTATTACAAGCAGCTGGCGAGGCGGTAGCATCGCCTGCCGTACAGGCAGTTCCTGAGAAAATGAACTTGTGGAAAATGACCACTTATGGTGGCCCAATCATGATTATTTTGGCAGTTATGCTGGCGCTCGCGGTCTATCTGTTCGTTGAGCGTGTTATCACTATCAACAACGCTTCCAAAGAGGACAGCTCTTTTATGAATCGGATAAAAGATTATATTCACGAGGGGAAAATTGATTCCGCTATCAAACTATGTCGCGATACTAATTCGCCAGCTTCCCGCATGATAGAAAAAGGCATCAACCGTCTTGGTCGTCCCATCGGCGATGTGATGCTGGCAATCGAAAATGTTGGAAATCTCGAAGTCTCAAAATTAGAAAAGAGTTTGGTAATTATGGCTACCATTTCCGGTGGCGCGCCTATGCTTGGCTTCCTCGGCACAGTTACCGGTATG
This sequence comes from uncultured Paludibacter sp., assembly GCA_964568675.1. GTDB lineage: Bacteria > Bacteroidota > Bacteroidia > Bacteroidales > Paludibacteraceae > UPXZ01. Next base: position 13,589 of record CAZMQV010000033.1, on the reverse strand, counting down.
GTGCTGGTGTTCTTTAATATGACTCAAAATTCATCTGGCGTTGTGCAGTTAATTGACCTCTCTTCGGGTATGTATCAGGCGATGATTACTACCGTAGGTGGGCTTATCGTGGGTATTCTCGCTTACTTTGGATACAATTATCTGATTTCGAGAATCGATTCGGTGGTGCGCAATCTGGAGGGAAAAACTCTTGAGTTCATGGATATGCTCAATGAGCCTGTAAAATAATTGGTCGTGAAGTCGTGGTTGTTCTGAAAACTTATGGCGACACGCGTAATGCCGACCTCAATTCTTACACAACGACTGTTTTTTTTATAAACGCAGATGTAAGACTTGAAACAAAAATAATACAAGAGAAAAATGGCAATTAAAAGAAAAATAAATGTAGAGAGTGGATTTTCGATGTCGTCGATGACCGATATCATATTCCTTTTGCTGCTATTCTTTGTAATATCCTCCACCATGTCCTCCCCCAACGACATAAAAATTAATCTGCCACAAAGTGGCGCTGAAACTGCCACTAAACAAGTGGTGGCTCGGGTTACGATAAATGAAGCGGGTGAGTATTATCTGGCGAAAGGCAAAGAAAAATCGGAACAGGTAACTCCCGAAATGCTTGAATCGAAAATCATGCAGCTGGTAGAGCAGGACACCACAACTTACCTTGCGCTTTATGCCGATCAGGCGATAGCCTACAAGGAAGTGGTACGCGTGTTGGATATCGCGAATAAAAACAAACTAAAATTGGTGATTGCTACAGCTGCGGCTGACGAGAGTAAATCAAATCAAGAAAAATAGACAGATTTGGAAAATTCAAAATTATATGGTCTGATAAGTTCGCTTGTTTTTTGCTTGCTTTGCTTTCTTCTCCTATGGTTTATATACATGCCAATGGTGCAGAAACCGGTAGAGGAAGAGGGGATAATGGTAAGCTTTGGCGACACGTGGGATGGTGCGGGTTTGGGTGATACGGAAGCCGGCGAAACTTCAGCTGAAACTTCTGCGCCGGATATACCTTCTGAGCCTTCGGTGAAGCCGGAACCTACGCCAAAGCCCGTAAAACAACAAGATCTTATGACGCAGACTTCCGAAAAAACCATTTCCGTACCAAAGCAAAAGGAGAAAGCTACGACGAAAAAAGAGCCGTTAGTAGATTTGGAACAGCAGCGGAAAGAGCAACAGCGACAAAAAGCAATTGCCGCGGCACAAGAAAAGAGCCGCCAAGAGGCAATGGCTGCTGCGGAAGCAAAAAAACAGCAGGAAAATGCCAAACGAACAGAAAATCTTGTAGGAGGCGCATTTGGCTCGGGAGGAAAAGGAAGTGGAAATACTTCGGGCGACACGCGGCAGGGAAATCCCGCAGGGAAAGGAAATTCAAACGGACACGGATGGTCATTGACAGGCAGAGAACTTCATGGCTCGTTGGCAACGCCGGATTATCCCGATAATGTGGAGGGTAAAGTTACCGTAAAAATACGTGTGAATGAAAGTGGAAAGGTTGAATCTACTTCCATCGGAACGCCCACCAATATCGCTGACGCGAAAACACGAAACGCAGCTCAAAATGCGGCACGAAATGCCCGCTTCTCTCCCGGTAGTGGAGTTTCGAGCGGAACTATCACCTACAATTTCAGTTTGAAATAGCGTGAACTCTTATTGTTAGCTCGAAGTTTGAACGTAAAACAATTAATTCTTACCAAATAATAAAACATATACAGACATGATTAAAGCTTTTGTTTTTCTTGCAACCGGCTTCGAGGAAATTGAAGCCATCGCACCCATTGATGTGTTGCGTCGAGCCGAAATTGAAACTGTAACCGTTTCGATCAGTGATAACAAAACCGTAATCGGAGCACACGCAATCCCGGTAGTTGCCGACCAGGTTTTCGACGAAACAATTTTTGGCGCGAATGATTATTATATTCTTCCAGGAGGATATGATGGGATGCTCAATTTGGCTGCTCATGAAGGGGTAAACGCGCTGCTCGCAAATCAACACAAAGCCGGTAGAAAAATGGCTGCTATTTGCGCGGCTCCTTCCGTTTTGGGTAACTTAGGTATTTTGAAAGGAAAAGAAGCGATTTGCTACCCCGGATTTGAAGCGAAACTCACGGGCGCCACTATTTCCGAAAAATCGGTTGTAGAAGATGGAAATGTCATTACTGGCAAAGGTCCGGGAGTAGCGGTCGATTTCGCACTGAAAATTGTAGCGTCGCTCAAGGGAGAAGCAGTGGCAATGAAAATTAAGGAGGATTTGATGATTGGGTAAATTGACTGAATCCTTTCTGTTATTTGAGTTTTCAATCAGAGAATTACTGTGGGCAGGATTTGAAATGCAATTCCCTGCCCTCAACTTGTAGTGAAATAATTAAACTTACGATATAAATGAAAATTAAACAGCTGTTTTTTGCATTTTTACTCCTTTTCACCGCGTGTAATCAGCCGGGGAAATTAACTATTTCGGGTGCCATATCCGATGCCGACAGCGCGACGCTGTATCTCGAAAAGACCGGTTTGGTCAAAGATAGCATCATTGATTCGGTGAAATTGAATAAAACCGGAGAATTTAAGTTGAAAACTTCACTCCCCGTTTACCCTGATTTGTATCGCCTTCGGGTGAAAAATCAGCAAATAATACTTGGAATCGACTCGGTGAAGAAAATTGAAGTGTCGGCTTCGGCTAACAATATGAACGAGGCGATAATTAAAAATTCGATGGCTTCTGAGCAGATTCAGAAATTTAGAAACTCAGCGATTGTTTTGCAAAAACAGTTTGATGCCCTCACTGCTGAAAATGACAATGCGAAAGCAACGGTGTTGATTGATTCATTCAAAGTCTCGCTTGAGAAACATAAAAAAGAAGTTCGAGGACTCATTTTGAATAATCCGCTTTCGATGGCGTCATATTTCGCGCTGTTTCAGCAAATCAGCGGTCAGTTTATATTCTCGCCATACGAAAAGGAAGACAGACCTTATTATCAGTCGGTTGCTACGGCATTTTATACGCATATCCCCGAATATGACCGAACTAAAAATATCTACAACATTGTAATTGAAGCAATTCGTGAGGACAGAATGTCGCGCAAACAAATTGACTGGGAAAAATTGGCACAAACTCAAACTCTTGGATTTATCGACATCGATTTGAAAAACAGCAACGGCTATCCGCAAAAGCTATCATCATTTATCGGCAAACCCATTCTGCTCGATTTCTCAGCCTATTCTGCCGAAGCAAGCGTAGAACACACTTTTTCGCTACGCGAAATTTACAAAAACTTCAGTGAAAAGGGCTTGTTAATCTATCAGGTGTCGTTAGACCGGAATCAAAACTATTGGGCAAACGCAATATCCAATATCCCCTGGACTTGTGTTTTCGACCCAACGGGCAACTCGGCTCAAATGTACAACGTAGAGCAAATACCTACAATGTATCTGATTAGTAAAGAAGGCTCTATCGTGGGCAAATACAAAGATATCAAAAGCCTCGAAGCTGATTTACCAAAAATATTATAAGCTAAAAAGCAAAAACACGATACTGAATGCCAAGTATCGTGTTTTTAATTTTTAAAAATAAGAAATACTTGACGGAGTTTATAAAAAATACTGCCATTGAAATTGGGTTTGATGCTTGTGGAATTGCCACATCCGAACTTCTGGACGAGGATAAAGCCTTTTTGGCCCAATGGCTTGCCGATGGTTTTCAAGGGGAAATGAGTTACCTGGAGCGAAACTTCGAAAAACGAGTTGACCCGCGCGCGATGGTGGAAGGATGCAAATCGGTAATCGTAACGCTTCTCAATTATTATCCGCATGAGAGGCAGCGCGAAGATGTCCCAAAAATATCGAAATACGCGTACAGCAAAGTTGATTATCACACCATTATCAAAGAAAAGCTTATGCAATTGGAGGCGCGAATCGTTGAACGCTATGGCGAAGCCTGCTTTAATGCTTCGCAGCAACACCGTTTTGTGGATTCGGCGCCGGTGCTTGAACGTCGTTGGGCGCAGCGAGCCGGTTTGGGTTGGATAGGCAAAAACAAAATGCTTATTAATCCCCGTTTAGGCTCGTTTTGTTTTATCGGTGTGTTGATGATAAATGTGGAACTGGAGTATGACACGCCTATGCCCGATAGATGTGGAAATTGTAGAAGATGCCTGGACACTTGCCCCACGCAAGCGTTGACGGAGAAGCGAGGACTGGATGCGCGCCGCTGTATTTCGTATCAGACTATTGAGAAAAAAACGGCAGTTGATGATACTATTCGCCCAAAACTCAACGGATGGTTTTGCGGTTGCGATATTTGTAATGATGTCTGTCCTTGGAATAAAACTAAAGCCAAACCAACGCTTTGTCGTGATTTTGAGCCGGTAGATGGGGTTTTGACCTGGACCTCCAATGAATGGGAAAAGATGGATAAACCGCTTTTTAAACAAATGTTTCGCCACTCCGCTATTCAACGGGCTGGTTTTGAAAAGTTAAAGCAAAACCTTGTATTTGTTGCTTCACGCAGCACAAGTGATATGGTCGAAAAACAAGAAACAAATGATGCTTGAAAGTTTGAAAGTATATTGGCAACTTTTTTCGGCTTTCTTCCGGATTGGCGCATTTACCATTGGCGGAGGCTATGCCATGATTCCACTCATTCAGAAAGAGGTAGTGGATAATAAGCGTTGGCTCGAGGAGCGCGAATTTATCGATATGCTCGCAATGGCGCAGTCGGCGCCCGGAGTGATTGCAATCAATACCGCCATTTTTGTAGGATATAAAGTGAAGGGATTTAAGGGCAGCCTGGTAACTACGCTTGGTAGCGCGTTACCTTCTTTTTTCATTATTTTGCTTATAGCCATTGTATTCACCGACTTTCGCGACAATGCAGTGGTAGCGCGAGTGTTCAAAGGTATTCGTCCAGCAGTTGTGGCACTCATAGCCGCGCCACTCTACAATATGAGCAAAGCGGCGGGGATAAACCGGAAAACTATCGTAATACCTGTTGCGGTAGTGTTGCTAATTTGGTTCGCTTCAATATCACCCGCATGGATAGTATTGGCGGCTATTGTTGGTGGCATAACCTATGGTTTGCTTCAATCAAAATATATTAAAGAGCGGAAAGATGAACATTGAAATTTACATCCAACTATTTGTGTCATTTTTCAAAATCGGTCTTTTTGGTTTTGGAGGTGGGTATGCAATCATCTCGCTTATTCAGCACGAAATAGAATATCACGGTTGGATGACTCAAAGCGAATTTACCGATATAATTGCTATCTCGCAAATGACTCCGGGTCCCATTGGTATCAATAGCGCTACTTTTGTGGGTTACACCGCTTCCGGCACCGTGTTTGGCTCTGTGGTAGCTACTTTTGCCATTGTGTTGCCCTCGTTTCTCATTATGCTCACATTGGTTCGCTTCTTCTTTCGTCTGCAGGGCAATCGCTACATGACGTATGCTTTTTTGGGATTGCGCCCGGTGGTAGTGGGACTTATCGGTTCAGCCGCCGTGATGCTTATGAATAGTGAGAATTTTTCGGATTATAAAAGTCTTATTATTTTTGCAACTGCTTTTTTTCTCTCCTTTAAATTTAAGTTAAACCCGATGCTGATTATTCTTTTGGCAGCGATTGCAGGTTTGCTTTTTTATTAATCGTTTTGGCCTTTTTTTATTGAAATTTCCGGTACGCGTCTAATCCGAAGTTTGACGATATTAATTCAAAGTAAATTGACTTTTAGAGTTAATTAAGAACTTTAATGTCCACTATGATAGGTTATTACTAATAGAATGTCTATCTTTGTGCTCATTTTGTAAAAAAAATAACTAACCAGAAATAATAATTAACTATGAATTTAAATCGCCTACTATCTTTATTAATTATCATCGTGCTTTCATTTGGAGTGAATGCGCAGACTGTTGTCGTGTCGCCCGTTCCCCAGTCAATCGTGTGGGGCGCCAAAGCATTTGACAACACGACAACATTCACCATCAATGGCGAATCTACCGCCGACAAAGACGCGGTAAAACTTCTAAAATCCAATATCACTACAAGTACTGCCGGACAGATTCAAATCTTAATCGGGAAAAAAGGCGATGCTGCCATACAAGATGTTGATAGTAAAATCCCAAATAAACCGGAAGGCTATTATCTTGAAATAAAGCCAACCCAAATTTACGTAGCGGGTGCAGATAGCGCAGGTACGTATTATGGTGTTCAGTCCTTGCTGCAAATCCTCGCTTCGCCCGAAGTAATGCAAGTAATCATTTCCGACTATCCACTTGTTGCCGAACGTGGGCTTGTCGAAGGGTTTTACGGAAACACATTCAGCCAACAAGATCGCATCAGCCAATTTGAGTTCTATGGCAAAACGAAGATGAATACCTATATTTACGGTCCTAAAGATGACCCGTATCATGGATTTGGCAACAAATGGCGCGATCCGTATCCTACCACGCAAGCAAATCAAATGAAAGAGTTGATACAGAAAGCTCACGAAAACAAAGTGAAATTTGTGTGGGCGGTGCATCCCGGTAATGATATTAAATGGGATGACAAAAATAGTGATGGAATTATCGACGACTTTGTGGCATGTAAAAACAAGTTTGAGAAGATGTATCAGCTGGGGGTTCGTTCCTATGCGGTTTTCTTTGATGATATTGGAGGAATTGGTACCGATGCGCGCAATCAGGCTAAAATGATGAACTACCTCACAAAAGAGTTTGTTAATAAAAAACCGGATGTGGATCCACTGATACTTTGTCCTACACAATACAATCAGGCTTACGCCGGAGGCGATTACCTGACTTTGCTCGGTACTGAGATGGATGCAAGTGTGCGGGTGATGTGGACCGGAAAAAGCGTAGTGCGAATGATTGATATGGAAACCATGACCTGGATCAACTCCCGCATTAAACGCAAAGCCTACATTTGGCTCAATTATCCAGTAACCGATTATTGCATCGACCACTTGCTGATGGGACCATTTTATGGCAATGACAACAACATCGACCAACAACTCGGTGGTTTCGTAGCAAACCCAATGGAATATGCCGAAGCATCCAAAGTAGCGCTGTTCAGTATTGCTGAATATGCTTGGAATATGAAGAAATACAACGCCAACGAATCATGGCTTCGCGCTTTACGTTTCTTAATGTCCGATAACTTCAATTCGTTCAAAGTCTTTTGTGAAAATAACGTCGATTTAGGTACCACGGCTCACGGAATGCGTCGCGACAACGAATCAGCTCCTTTTAAAGCAGCTTTTAACCCATTCATGACTGCCTATAGCAAAGCTAACGCAACGGCGGAACAAGCTGACGCGCTCGATGCGGAGTTTAAAAAAATTAGAAATTCATCAGCCGAATTGCTTGCCACCGCCGAAAGTCCTGCTTTGATTAACGAAATCAAACCATGGATTCGAGTGCTCGACCTGATAGCTCATAAAGGCGAGGTGATGGTGGAAATGTATAAAAACCTTGTAGCCAGTGAGCCGGAATTATTTGTGAAGAATTACCTTAAATTGGATTCGATAGATAAGGTGAAAAACAAAATACGTTCGCGCGATTTCACCGGATCAATCAAAAGTCCGTATCCAAAGCCTGCCAATGAGGTAATGGTGCCGGCTTTGGCCAAATTGCTCAATACTATGGTGTTGGATTATAAATCGAAATTCAATTATCGCCTTGATGTTTTCCCGGCTCAAGTGCTCGAAAATGGTGTGTATTATATCAAACAAAATGGAAAATACCTGACTAATGTTCGTAACAGTACGAATCCTACTTTCGTTGCCACACGCGATGACGCGAACCCACAACGTCAAGAATGGAAAATTGCAATTGACCCCGAAACGGGACGCTACAATATCATGAGCGCCGAAGATTCGCGCGTTGTTAATGAACTTGGAAATTTCTCGATAAATCCTTACGAAGCCGCTTGGCATACCTACCGTATCTATCGGTTGAATGGAAAGTTCGCGATTCAAAATTCCGGATCTGCGGGTAATAATTTCTGGACTGGCAATGGCACCCGAATCAGTAAAGGAACTGTAGTAGAACCTACGTCCGACACCTTTGTCTTCGAAATTGTGCCAACTTCCAACGAAGCAATCCTATATCCTAACTTCGACCAGGAAAATACATTTTATGTGAAATCGAACAACAAATACCTCACTAACAAAAATATAAAAGGGAGTGGTGGCACGCCGACATTCGAGGAGTTTAAAGAAAATGATAAAAGCTTTTCGCAAGAATGGTCTTTCCCAGTCGATAAGACCGTGAATCGCTTTAAGTTTTTAAGCGCGGCTGATAATCGTTATGTCAGCGAAAACGGTGTATTTGGAACGAATAGCTTTTATTCCACTTGGAATACCTATTTGATTTCCGAAATTGGTGGACGATACTCCATACGCAACGCGGGTGAAGCCGGAACCAATTATTGGGGTGCTTACGAAGAGGCATCCGCGCTACGCCTGGGAAAGTCGAACGCGGCTTTTGCCGATAGCTATACGATTGAAATAATGCCGGCAAGAGTCTTTTCCTCTACACATGCTCTCACAGCAAGTCGCGCAAATCTTGTCGTGTTGAAAAACAAACTGCAATTGAATTGCGAATCGGATGTAGATTGTTTGAAACTTTTTTCACTCAATGGCATGTTGCAGAAGTATGCGACGAAAGTGAAAGAGATCTCCACCGATGGGCTGAAATCGGGTTTGTATCTTCTTACGGTTTCTTATACCGATAAGTTGAACGAAACCTTGAAAGTAGCGATTAAGTGATGCGAATAATAATAAGACAAGGATAAAGCATGCTTTTTCCTTGTCTTGACGCTTTTAAAAAGCTTCTTTGTTTGCCTTTTTTTTTGTGAATGCTTTGGGATGCGTGTCGTTTGAAGTTATTCGAATGTGTGGATGAACTGTGAAAGAATACACATCTGATTTTCATAGATTCAAATTGCGGCACTTCCGCTCCCTGTTTTTACAATCATTCTTTTTGATAAATTATTAATCTTCAACAAATAACTATCGATGAAACTAGTTAAATTATCTCTCATGCTCACAGCATTGGTCGCAACTGTGAGTTTTGCCACCCAGCCGGCATTGAATGGCTTTAAATATGCCGCGGAGTTGGCGCCCGATGGAAACGAGTGGCAATCGCCCGAAAGGCTTGCGCTCAACAAAGAGCAACCGCGCGCTTATTTCTTCCCTTTCGAATCGGTGGAGAAAGCTTTGAAAGTGCTTCCCGAAAACTCTTCTTATTGGAAATCGCTCAATGGACAGTGGAAATTTAATTGGGTGAAATCGCCTGATTTGCGTCCGAAAAACTTCTTCGAAACTTCTTTCGATGCCTCTGCTTGGGATAATATTAATGTACCTTCCAACTGGAACATTGTGGGTATCCAGAAAAATGGCGACTTGAAATATGGGGTGCCTATTTATGTGAATCAACAAGTGATATTCAAACACGAAGTGAAGGTGGACGACTGGCGTAAAGGCGTGATGCGCCCTGCACCCGCCAATTGGACTACCGCCAAATACCCGAACGAAGTAGGCTCCTATCGTCGCGAATTTGAAGTGCCTCAAAATTGGGATGGACGAGAAGTATTTATTAGCTTCGATGGAGTGGATTCGTTTTTCTACTTGTGGATAAATGGTCAATACGTTGGATTCTCGAAAAACTCACGTAATGCCGCACGTTTCAATATCACCAAGTATCTGCAAAAAGGTGTAAATATTGTTGCCGCCGAAGTGTATCGCAACTCCGATGCTTCATTCCTCGAATCGCAAGATATGTATCGCCTGCCGGGTATCTTCAGAACTGTCGCTGTATATTCAACCCCCAAAACACATGTGCGCGACTTTGTGGTGATTCCTGATTTGGAAAACAATTACACCAATGGCTCGCTGAAAATCAACGCGGATATCCTCAACTTGGGTAAATCAAAAGCCAAAGGATATAAAATGGTGTATTCACTTTATGCCAATAAACTTTATTCGGATGAAACAACGCCTGTTGCCGGTGTCGAAACTGTTGCTTCGGTAGGTCTGGTTACCTCCGGTCAAACTGTAGAAGCGCAACAGGTGGTGATGAATGTTCCAAATCCTAAAAAATGGTCGGCTGAAGAGCCTTATCGATACACGCTGATTGCCGAATTGAAAGACGCGAAAAACAGAACCATCGAAACCATTTCTACCATTGTTGGCTTCCGCAAAGTGGAAATTAAAGATACCAAAGCTGAAGATGACGAGTTTGGCTTGGCTGGTCGGTATTATTATGTGAATGGAAAAACCGTAAAACTCAAAGGCGTGAATCGCCACGAGAGTGATCCGAAAAACGGACATGCCATAAGCAGACAAAGAATGACAGATGAAATCATGATAATGAAGCGCGCCAATATCAATCACGTTCGTAACTCACACTATCCCGATGATCCATATTGGTACTTTTTGTGTGACAAATATGGTATTTATCTGGAAGATGAAGCCAATATCGAATCGCACCAATATTATTATGGAGATGCTTCGCTTTCTCACCCGGTGGAGTGGCGCGACGCGCACGTAGCTCGCGTGATGGAAATGACGCATAGCAATGTAAACAATCCGTCCATCGTAATATGGTCATTGGGCAATGAAGCCGGACCCGGAAAAAACTTTGTGGAAGCTTACAACGCTCTGAAAGCATTTGACGAGTCGCGCCCTGTGCAATACGAACGCAACAACAGCATCGTGGATATGGGATCGAACCAATATCCATCCATCGCTTGGATGCGCGAAGCGGTTAAAGGTAAATACAATATTAAATATCCGTTCCATATATCGGAGTATGCACATGCGATGGGCAATGCCTGTGGTAATTTGGTGGACTATTGGGATGCAATCGAATCGACAAACTTCTTCTGTGGCGCCGCCATTTGGGAGTGGATTGATCAAAGCATGCTTTATTACGATAAGAAATCGGGACAACCATTCTTTACTTATGGTGGTGATTTTGGCGATATGCCCAACGATGGACAATTTATTTTCAAAGGTGTTGTCGCTGCCGACCTTTCGCCCAAACCACATTATTACGAAGTGAAAAAAGTGTATCAATATGTGGCTGTCAACGCCGTTAGTGTTGAGGGTGGCGTGTATGAAGTGTTTAATAAGAATTACTTTACCGACCTCTCTGGCTACACGCTCCGTTGGTCGCTTTATGAAGATGGTAAAGAAATTAATAACGGAAATATCGCCATTAACGTGGCGCCACGTGGTAAAGCGAAAATCACCGTCCCATATCAGTACAATCAATTGAAAGCGGAAAGTGAATACTTCGTGAAGTTTGAGTTCCAATTGAACAACGATATGCCATGGAATAAAAAAGGATATGTTCAAGCCGATGAACAACACTTGGTGAAAAATGCCACAGTAACTCCTACAATAGCTGAGGTAACTAAGTCGGCTACAAATACTAAACTTGAAATACTTCCTTCTACTTCCAATATTAAAACTGTTAAAGGAAATGACTTTGTCGTTGAGTTTGACACCAACACCGGTACCATTTATAGCTTGGTATATGGCGCGGAAACCATAATCGCCGCAGGCAATGGCCCGAAATTAGACGCGTTTCGCGCTTATACCAACAACGATAACTGGGCAATGGACAAATGGTACGAAAATGGCCTTCACAATTTGCAACACAAAGCTCTCGGCGGTAGTATCCTGAAAAAAGCCGATGGAACGGTTGTAGCTTCGTTTACCGTGGAATCGCAAGCGCCCAATGCGGCTCGCCTGGAAGGTGGCTCCACCGCTACCCGTAATAAATTGGTAGAACTTACCGACCGTAAGTTTGGTGAAAATGACTTCAAGTTTACTACCAATCAGATTTTTACTATCTATCCGGATGGCTCCATCGAATTGCAGGCTAATATCAACTCCAGTCAACCGGGTTTGAATTTGCCACGTTTAGGTTATGTGATTAAAGTTCCTCAAAAATACTCCGAATTTACCTATTACGGACGCGGGCCTATCGATAACTACAACGACCGTAAAACAAGTCAGTTTATCCAGCTCTACAAAAGCACTGTCAAAGATGAGTATGCCTGGATTGCTCGTCCTCAGAATGTTGGAAATCACGAAGAAGTTCGTTGGTGTGCTTTGACCGACAAAGCTGGAAGTGGCGCTGTTTTTGTAGCGGCAAACCAACTTTCCGTGTCAGCTTTGCAATACACCGCCAATGAATTGGTAGCGGCTGCTCATCCTTATGAATTGCCAAAAGGAGGCGACACGTATCTCAATCTCGATTTAGGTGTTACCGGATTAGGTGGTAATAGTTGCGGACAGGGTGGTCCGCTGGAACAAGACCGCGTGAAAGCAGGCAACAATTCCATGGGCTTTATTATTCGCCCCGCGGTGAATAAGGATTTGACAAAAATTGCGGCGGTGAAAACCGCAGGTGAAATGCCTATCGCGATTACACGAAGTGTTGCAGGTGATGTTACAATCTCTTCGCTGAAGAAAGACGCAAAAATAATCTATCAAGTAGATAAAGAAAAGGCGAAAACATATACTTCCGCTTTCGCGCTACGCAATGGCGGTACAATTACCGCATGGTATGCCGACAATAAAGAACTGAAATTTACATCGAAGTTGAATAAGATAGAACGCGTGCCGATGGTTGTTGTATTTGCAAGTAGCGAAGAAGTAGGCGATGGCAATGCTTCTAATCTGACCGATGGCGACCCCAATACTATTTGGCATTCCATGTATTCGGTTACCGTAGCCAAACACCCGCATTGGGTGGATTTTGACGCGGGTGTGGTTAAAAACATCAAAGGTTTTACATATTTGCCTCGTTCGTCAGGAAGCAATGGCGATGTGAAAGATTATTCGTTGCAAGTGAGCACGGATGGTAAAGTATGGAGCGACCCGGTTGCAAAAGGAACATTCCCACGCAACAAAGCGGAACAAAAAGTGATGCTCGACAAACCGGTAAAAGCGCGTTACATTCGCTTTAGCGCATTGAGCGAACAAAATGGTCAGGATTTTGCTACCGGCGCCGAGTTTGGTGTGATAGCTGAAGAATAGAAATCGAAGTTTAGATTCAAACTTTATAAACAAAGAGGCTGTTTCAAAATAAAATTTGAAGTAGCCTCTTTTGTTTTTTTTTTGCGCCGAGCATGGCGAGTAAATTTGACGGTTCAAGTCCGTTATGGGGGTTTTCAGACTTCGGCGTGAGCTCAGTCGAACGCTGCCAACCATTAACTAAAGGCAAGTGCGTCCATCGTGAGGTGGAATCTGAAGGAAGCCGGCGGCAAAGTTTCGGCCGGAGGAACACGAACATTATCAGGCACAAGTTGTAGGACGATTTTGCAATACAAAATAAAACCCAATAAACTGAACAGATACAAAGTGTGTAAATAATGCCGATATTTGGAATGGAGCTTACTCGTCTTACCTCGGGAGGTCTCACGGACGTGTGGATGTGATTATAAATCAGAAGCATGAACAACAGTTGCCGTGAGAAGTGAACAGAAGCCATAGTACCTAAAAAGAAGGATGGAAGAAACGACAATTAGGAATTCCAACTGTTGTTGATAGAGTTATACTGCAAGCGATTGTACAAATAC
>CAZMQV010000032.1:0-35909 GCA_964568675.1 uncultured Paludibacter sp. | reverse complement strand
CAATTGCGCTTCTGTTGAATTGCTCGTCAAAAACGTAAGCTTGGCTTGATGTGAAACAGATAAGTCGGTTGTTACTTACATTTATTTTAAGTGCTTCGTCAGCATCTATTCCCGACCAGTTACCCGCGGTGTCTTGTTTGAATAGTTTGTTTCCTCTTTGTAAAATCAGCCAATTTCCAAAAGAAAGAACCGATTGGAAGTTGCCACTACCGGGCAAGTTGCTCATTTTTGACCAGAGTTCGTAGTTAATAAGCTGCGGGTCGTTTGCAAGTGCGGCATAGACATCGCCGGCAGTAACGGCGTAAATAATGTTTTTATGTACACAGGTGCTCTGTATGTTGAGTTCGGAAGCGTTATTGCCGATATAGTATGTGTCTTTGATTTCCATCTTAGCCATGTTGAGAACTAAAATGCCAAATTTTGCAGATAAATAGGCTTTTCCCTGGTCAATATTTATGTGGTTGATGGATTTGTCGGCGCTCATTTGCTTGTTGTAGAAGTCGGGAAGATTTTTCACCCCGCTTGCCGTCATGAAATCGATATTGCCATCGTTGTAGATTATCAACAAACTTTTCATGCTGGTGTCGTATGCCAGATTTGAAATTGATGTGCCGGAGAGGCCGGTCAGTTTGCTATAATACTCAATGCTTTTATCTCTTTTATCGATGGAAAATAGTTTGCCATCGCTTACCGCGAAAACTTTATTTTCGGATTGGGCAAGTTGATTGATTGTGTTGAATGCAAAATGTGTGCGCCATTTTCCCATTGCTACCTGAGATTGCGCCGAAAGAGCAAAAAATACGATGCTGATGAGAGTGAGGATTTTCTTAATCATGCTTTTGTTTAAGGAGTGTAGTGTTGAAAGAACGATTAATAAATTAACTGATTTTTTCGGTTTTTATTGTGAAAGGTTTTTTCCGAACAATCGTTTTTCTTTAGATGCCAAAATAGTCTGCGAAACTACGCGTAGCTCTTGCGCGGTGGCTAATCTTGTTTTTTTCTTCACTGCTTAATTCCGCAAAACTTTTTGTGTACCCTGTGGGGATGAAAATCGGGTCGTATCCAAAACCTCTTTTTCCTTGGGGTATTCGGCTGATTTCGCCTTCTATTGTTCCTTCGAAAAGGTGATATTCTCCTTTCTCTACATACGAAATAACTGTGCGAAACCGGGCATTGCGATTGTTTTGACCTGACATCTCCTGCAGCACTTTTTGCATGTTATGTTCTGAGTTTGAAGGTTCGCCGGCATAACGGGCTGAATATACACCCGGGCGCCATTCCAACGCTTCAATTTCCAGTCCGGTGTCGTCAGCAAAGCAATCTACGCCATATTTTTCATAAATATAGCGCGCTTTCAGTGCAGCATTCCCTTCTAAGGTATCGGCAGTTTCGGGTATCTCGTCGTGGCAGTTTATATCGCTGAGGCTCAAAACTGCAACTTTACCCGATAGGATAGCCCGTACTTCGTCTAATTTATGTTTGTTGTTCGTGGCAAATACAATTTTTTTCATCTGTTTTGGGTGTTTCTTGCAGTTCAATTTCGTAGGGCATTAGCAATATTGTCTCCACGTTTTTCTTTGTGATGGAATATTGTTTGGTAGAACTGAGCTTTTATGATTTTGAAAAATGTCTGAGATTCTTTAGAATTGATAAGTCAGGCTTACTGTGAAAGTATTCATGCTTTTCTTTGCAGTGAGATTTGGACTTGGAATCCCACTTTCATCCTCAATTTTATCAAGCAGATTTTTATCGGCAGCTTTCTTTTCTAAGCCTCTATTCCACGAAGCGGCAACCTGAATTTTTCGGAGTAACTCAATGCCACAACCGAAACTGTAGCCGTAGTCTATTTTATCTATAAACGAATCGAAATTGTCGGCATGAACAAGCTCACCCAAATCACTTTCGAAAACAGTTTTACCTTTCAGAGCATAAGCGCCGTAAATACCGCCCGTGCCAAATACGCCTACTATCCCTCCAAATCCAAGTTTTAATCGTAAATTAACCGGAACTTCTAAGTAGTTAATTTCATGATAGCCTTTAACGATAGAGCCTGAAAGATTGCCCTTGTCGAATTCGAATATACCCCCTTTTTGTGATAAAAGCGCGCCAACTTCAAATCCTAAGCCCGATTTTTGGGGATTAGCTTGATAAACTAAACCAATTTGGTAGCCGGTAAGCTTGTTGTTGTGATAAAAAGCGGATAATTCTTCGCGATTAAACGAGTGCAGTTCATTAGCCGTGTTTACTCCGGCGCGTATGCCAATCTGTGCAAAAGTGTTTGTAACGGAGATTAACATCATTGTCAAAACGAAATATTTAACTTTCATGGCGTTTGTTTGCTGTTCGTTTTTTTTTTAGAGAAGGCTTTAGATAAAGAGCAATTTACGTTACTCTTTATCTATAACCATTTCTGAATATTAATTGTTTTTCCCAAATCGTTTTCGGTCGTTTTCGTTCAGATATATTTTTCTTAATCGAATGCTTTCAGGCGTAACTTCTACATATTCATCTTCTTTAATGTATTCCAACGCTTCTTCAAGGCTGAAAATGATAGGTGGAGCAATTCTAACTTTGTCGTCCGAGCCGGAAGCTCGCATATTTGTTAGCTTTTTTGATTTAGTTATATTCACTACAATGTCATTGTCTTTGGAATGCTCGCCGATAACTTCGCCTTCATATACCGCGTCTTGGGGATGAATAAAGAATTTTCCTCTGTCTTGCAACTTATCAATAGCATACGCAAAAGCTGTGCCTGTTTCCATCGAAATGATGGATCCGTTCGTGCGTCGTTCGATTTCTCCTTTGTAGGGTTGATATTCCAAGTAACGGTGAGACATGATGGCTTCGCCGGCCGATGCTGTCAACACACTGTTTCGTAGCCCAATGATGCCACGTGAAGGGATAAGAAATTCCAATTGCATTCTGTCGCCCACTACATCCATACTTAGCATTTCACCTTTACGTATTGCTACCATTTCAATTACTTTTCCGGCATATTCCTCGGGCAAATTAATGGTGAGTTGCTCTATCGGTTCAGACTTTACTCCGTCAATGTCTTTGATAATAACTTGTGGCTGCCCCACTTGTAGTTCATAGCCTTCGCGACGCATGGTTTCAATCAGCACCGAAAGGTGGAGAACGCCACGCCCGAATACATGCCAAGCATCAGCATCGGGTGCCCGTTGCACACGTAGCGCCAGGTTTTTGTCCAATTCGCGGGCAAGCCGTTCGTCGATGTGGCGCGAAGTTACATATTTGCCTTCTTTTCCGAAAAATGGCGAGTCATTGATGGTGAAGACCATACTCATAGTCGGTTCGTCAATGGCAATGGGTGCCAATGGTTCTGGGTTTGTGATGTCGGCGATGGTGTCACCAATTTCAAAACCATCAATGCCTACCAACGCGCAAATATCACCCGATTCTACTTTGTCTGTTTTTGTGCGTCCAAGTCCGGTAAATGTATTCAGCTCTTTAATGCGCGATTTAACAATGCTTCCGTCGCGTTTGCAAAGACTTACTTGCATCCCTTCTGTGAGAATGCCACGGTGAATGCGCCCAACGGCGATTCGCCCCACGTAGGATGAAAAATCCAACGAAGTAATTAACATTTGAGGAGTTCCTTCTAATTGAGTAGGAGCGGGGATGTGGTCGATAATAGCGTCCAGAAGTGGTGCGATGCTGTCAGATGGGTTTTTCCAGTCGTCGGACATCCAATTTTGTTTTGCCGAACCGTATATTGTTTTGAAATCAAGTTGATCTTCCGTGGCATTTAAGTTAAACATCAGATCAAAAACCATCTCGTTTACTTCGTCCGGGCGACAATTTGGTTTGTCAACTTTGTTTACCACCACAATAGGTTTCAATCCCAGATTAAGAGCTTTTTGCAATACGAATCGTGTTTGTGGCATTGGTCCTTCAAATGCGTCAACGAGGAGTAGCACTCCGTCGGCCATATTGAGTACCCGTTCCACTTCGCCTCCAAAGTCGGCGTGTCCCGGAGTGTCAATGATATTTATTTTTGTACCCTTATAATTGATTGAAACGTTTTTAGCTAAGATGGTAATGCCACGTTCTCGTTCCAGGTCGTTGTTATCCATAATGAGGTCGCCGGTGTTTTCGGTTTCCCGGAACAGGTGTCCTGCAAAAAGCATTTTATCTACTAAGGTGGTTTTGCCGTGGTCAACGTGGGCGATGATAGCGATGTTTCTGATGTTCTGCATCTGTTATGTCTTTAATTTTGGGTGCAAAGGTAGTGAAAAACAGCGAAAAACAGTGTTAATGACGATAGAAAATGTGTTTTATAGCATGAATATAGTGAATGGGATTGGAAGATATCTGTTGTGTGTTGACTAAATCAATCTGAAATAATCTGGTAGTAGTGGCTTTTGAGATAAATCTCTATTATGACTCGCAAAAAAAAACGCTAACAATCTGATTAAATCATTGTTAGCGTTTGTTTGTGTGGTACCACCAGGAATCGAACCGGGGACACAAGGATTTTCAGTCCTTTGCTCTACCAACTGAGCTATGGTACCTTCTTGCTGTTTGCGAGTGCAAATGTACTGCTTATTTTTGAACTACCAAAATATTCGGAGAAAAAAATTAAAAAAATGCAGAAATTCTTCGTGATCATCTCGTTTTTGTTCATTTTAGGCTTTTTTTTAGACGACAATTTTATAGTTTTGCCTTAAAAATGTAACTTTGCAAAAAATCATACTTTTTCCTATTAATCCATTTAGCCAATGTTTGCAGTTTATTCGATCTGAAATGTCGAATAGAAAAAATGTGATGAAACTAACATCTTTTAGTTGTGTTGGTATAATGTCGCTGATTTGTAAATTAGCTTTTTACAATAACTTGGTATAAATATTATCCTATCCGCGAATGCGACGTTTTCAATCTTAGGTGGAATGTGATTTCTTTAACGTGCTCAAACTTAGGTTTTGAGTGCAAGTTGTGATTTCTTTTAAGATTAAAGGAATAAAATCTGGTTAATTATGTGTCGTAATCTTTGATATTATGCTATCTGATTAGTCAATAAATATTTATTTAGATATGAAATTTTCTATTGAGTTTTTTTTGTTAATTGTTTCTATTTTGCTTTTTGTAAGTCTGTTAGTAGGAAAAATGAGTAGTCGGTTTGGAGTACCGACCTTGTTGCTTTTCCTTCTGATTGGGGTTATGTTTGGGAGCGAAGGTTTAGGCTTGCAGTTCGATTCACCGAAAGCAACACAATATATAGGTGTAGTTGCCCTTAATATTATACTGTTTTCGGGTGGTATGGATACCCGTCTTTCAGAGATTAAACCCATTGTCGTGCCTGGTTTGTTACTCGCAACCTTTGGTGTAATGCTCACAGCGCTCATAACAGGCGCTTTTATCTATTGGCTCACCAATAATTTCTTCCATGCAGTTACTTTCACATTTTTAGAGTCGTTATTGCTTGCGAGTGTTATGGCGTCAACCGACTCGGCCTCGGTGTTTTCTATCCTAAGATCGAAAAGACTTTCGTTGAAAGAAAATTTGCGTCCGCTTCTCGAGTTTGAAAGTGGAAGTAATGACCCGATGGCTTTTATGCTTACTATCGTATTGATTCAATTGCTCCAGCAACCTGAACTTGACTTTGGATCCGCCTTATGGATGTTTGTAAAGCAGTTGGTACTAGGTGGACTTGCCGGATATGTGCTGGGAAAAATCTCAGTACGTATTATTAATAAAATCAATATGGACAACGATGCGCTTTATTCGGTACTGCTCATTACTCAGATGTTGTTTATCTTTGGAATGACCTCCTTCATTGGTGGTAATGGTTTTCTTGCTGTCTATGTAGGTGGACTGTTTATCGGAAACAGTCGGTTTGTACACAAACGAAGCTCACTTAAGTTTTTCGATGGAATGACTTGGTTGGTTCAGATTCTGATGTTTTTGACGCTCGGACTATTAGTAAATCCTTCAGAATTGTTGCCTATCGCAGGCGTAGGAATTGTAATCGGTTTATTTATGATTTTTGTGTCACGCCCAGTAACCGTTCATGCTTGTTTACTCCCATTTCGTAAATTATCGTTAAAAGCGCGAAATTATGTCTCATGGGTTGGGCTACGTGGTGCCGTACCCATTATTTTTGCTACTTATCCTCTGATATCGGGCATAGAGCATGCTAAGTCAATATTTAATATCGTGTTTTTTATAACAATTGTATCTTTGTTGATACAAGGTACTACCGTTGGAAGCATGGCTAAGTGGCTGAAACTATCTGAATTGGTGCCTAAAAAGCGAAAACATAAAAGTTTTGATGTGGAAATAGCCGACGAAATTAAATCATATATGTCCGAAATCAGTATTAAACAAGAATTTCTAGCCAATGGAGCTCGGCTTATGGATTTGAATGTGCCGGATAAAACATTGATAGTCATGGTGAAGCGCGAAGGGCAATTTTTTATACCACGTGGAAATACCGAACTGATGGTTGGGGATAAAATTTTAGTAATTACCGATGATGAAGATGCGCTTGAAGATACTTATCTATCGATGAAAAGTGGATTGAATGGACATGAAGGTGCAAATATAAGTGTTGAAGGCTAAGGTCAAAGTGTTTTTTACCTCAATTTGTTGGGGTATTTACAAAAAAAAATAAACTACAAAAAAATAAATTTAACAATATAATAAACAATGAAAAAATCCAGATTCAAATTGCCGCTAATGGCAGTTTTCTTGTTAAGTATTTCCTTTTCATCTGCCATTGCGCAGGCTGAGGATAGTGTAATTCCGATAACGAAAGCCAAAGCAATAGACAACACTAAGGTGGAATTGCAATTTTCCAACAATAAAAAGCTGCTGCTCGACTTTTATGGAGACAATATCTTTCGTTTGTTTCAGGACAACAGCGGTGAGCCAATGCGAGATCCTAAAGCAGAACCTCACGCAAAAATCTTACTTGATAATCCACGCAAAGCTGTTGACGGAATAACTGTTTCGGACAAATCGAGTGAGGTGCTTATCAGTACATCGAAAATTTTGGTGAATTTTGATAAAAAAACAACAAGATTTACGGTTACAAACCTCCAGACGGGTAAACAAATTATTCAAACAAAAGCGCCTATCACTTTTGATAAAAATAAAGTACAAATAATTTTAAATGAAAATTTCACAGAATATTTCTATGGCGGTGGCGTGCAGAATGGCCGATTTTCGCATAAAGGAAAAAGCATCGCTATCGAAAATCAAAATAGCTGGACTGATGGTGGCGTAGCATCTCCAACTCCATTTTATTGGTCAACAGGTGGTTATGCTTTTATGTGGCACACGTTTAAAAAAGGAGTTTATGACTTTGGTACGAAAGAAAAAAACAGTGTTAAACTTACGCACGACACCGATTATTTGGATGTGTTTTTTATGGTAAATGATGGAGTGGTGTCGCTACTCAATGACTTTTACCAACTTACCGGAAAACCAGTGCTTATTCCTAAATTTGGGTTTTATCAGGGACATCTCAACGCGTATAATCGCGACTATTGGAAAGAGGATGCTGCGGGAGTTTTGTTTGAAGACGGAAAACGATACAAAGAGAGTCAGAAAGACAATGGTGGCACTAAAGAGTCGCTCAATGGAGAGAAAAACAACTATATGTTTTCAGCGCGCGCAGTGGTCGACCGCTATAAAAACCACGACATGCCACTTGGATGGATTCTGCCCAATGATGGCTATGGCGCTGGCTACGGACAAACCTCGACACTCGAAGGAAATATTCAGAATTTGAAAGAATTTGGTGATTATGCACGAAAAAATGGTGTGGAAATTGGACTTTGGACACAGTCCGATCTCCATCCGAAAGATGGTATCGAACCACTTTTACAACGCGACATTATTAACGAAGTGGGTGTTGCGGGAGTGCGTGTGCTCAAAACCGATGTGGCTTGGGTAGGTGCAGGATACTCTTTTGGACTTAACGGAGTGCAAGATGTGGCTACTATTATGCCTAAATATGGCAATCAGGCACGTCCTTTCATTATCTCGCTCGATGGCTGGGCAGGTACGCAGCATTATGCTACTATCTGGAGTGGCGACCAAACCGGAGGCCAATGGGAGTACATTCGCTTTCATATCCCCACGTATATTGGCTCGGGCTTATCAGGTCAGCCTAATATCTGTTCGGACATGGACGGTATTTTCGGTGGGAAAAATGTACCGGTTAATGTTCGCGATTTTCAGTGGAAAACATTTACTTTGATGCAACTCAACATGGATGGTTGGGGTAGCAACGAAAAGTATCCGCACGCTTTAGGAGAACCGGCAACTTCCATCAATCGCCATTATCTGAAACTCAAGTCGGAGCTTTTGCCTTATGCGTATAGTGTGGCACACGAGTCTGTTGCAGGTTTGCCAAGCATTCGTGCCATGTTTTTGGAAGAAGAAAATTCTTATACTTTGGGCAAAAACACACAATATCAATACATGTATGGACCAAGTTTTCTCGTGGCGCCAATTTATCAGAATACCAACGCCGATAAACATGGTAATGATGTGCGCAACGGAATATATCTTCCCAAAGGCTCTTGGGTTGATTATTTTTCCGGTCAGTTGTATGAAGGTGGACGTATAATCAATAATCAGGAATGTCCGATATGGAAAATCCCCGTTTTTGTAAAAAATGGCGCCATCATTCCAATGGTAAATCCCAACAATAATTTGAGCGAAATTGACAAAAATCACCGTATCTACGAAGTGTATCCTTTTGGTAATTCAAGTTTTACGGAATATGACGATGATGGCGTTACCATGTCTTATCTTGAAGGTGAGTCTGCCCAAACGGTTGTAAACTCCTCGGTGTCAAATGGTAATATTGCGACAGTGAATGTAATGCCCACGAAAGGAAGTTTCAAAGGTTTTGTGAACGAAAAGTCAACCGAAATCAAAATAAATGTGAGTCGTAAACCAACGAAAGTGAGTGCTAAAGTAGGCAATAAATCGGTAAAACTGAAAGAGGTAAAAACTTTGAAAGACTTCGAAGTGGGAGTAAATGTCTATTTTTATGACGCATCGCCAAATCTGAACCGCTTTGCAACGAAAGATAGTAGTTTTGCTTCGGTTAAAATGGTGAAAAATCCGCAGGTTTTGGTGAAAGTTGGAAAAACTGACATTTCTAAAAAAGGTGTTTCTGTGTCAGTGAAAGGATTTGAGTTTAAGCCCGCATGTGAATTGCTAAGAAATGGAGGAGTGTTGGCAAAACTTCAAAATTTAGCAATACTTGATAGTAATGCTACTGCTTATACGCTGAAACCAAGTTGGAGTAAACTTGCGAATGCAGACTTTTACGAATTGGAACTCGATGGAATGCTTTATTCTACAGTGAAAGACAATTCATTGCTCTTTGAAAACCTTACTCCCGAAACGCGTTACGAATTTAAAGTGCGCGCCGTAAACAACGATGGAAAATCGGAGTGGACTAATATTGCCGCTACAACCAAAGCTGACCCATTGCAGTTTGCAATCAGAGGAATCACCGGAGAAAGTAGCGCCGCAATGCAAGGTGGAGAAGCCGTGAGACGCTTGCTTGACTTTGACGAAGGCAATATGATGCACTCGAAATACGGCGAAAAAGCTGTTCCTTTTGATATGATTTTCGATCTGAACTCTATCAACCAATTGGATAAACTGGTTTATTTGCCTCGACTCAGCGGTAAAAATGGAATGTTAGAAAAAGGGAAAGTCTATTTTAGCAACGACAAATCGAACTGGACTGAAGCCGGAACATACGACTGGAAAACTGATTTTGAGAACAAAACATTTACTTTTACTGCACAACCCGTAGCTCGCTACGTGAAAATAAGTGTGGAAAAAGCAGTAGGAGATTATGGCTCTGGTCGCGAACTCTATATCTTTAAAGTACCAGGAAGCGAATCCTATTTGCCTGGTGATATTAATAACGATAAACTGGTGGATAGCAATGACCTGACCTCTTACTTGAACTACACCGGTCTTCGGTTTGGAGATGGAGATTTTGAAGGTTATGTGAGCCGAGGTGATGTGAATAAAAATAATTTGATTGACGCATACGATATTTCAAATGTAGCTATTCGTTTGGAAGGTGGAGTTAACGTTGAAAAAAATGACACGCTGGCGGGTATGATAACCCTCGAAACTGTAAAACTGAATTACAAACAGGGAGAAACCGTTGATGTGATTGTGAAAGCCAAAGGACTGAAAGCGGTCAATGCACTTAGTTTTGCTTTGCCTTATGATGTGAAAGATTATGATTTTGTAGCTGTGAAACAGTTGAAAATGAAATCGATGCAAAACTTTACCAATGATAGGCTTCATACCAACGGCGAGAAAGTGCTTTATCCCGCTTTTATAAATATTGGAGAAAAAGAAGCGTTGATGGGAGATGGAGAACTATTTGTCATTCAGCTAAAAGCCAAACGCGCTGTGAAATTCAACTTGAAACCGAAACACGGAATGCTTGTTGATAAGCAGCTTAAAACAATAGCTTTTTAAAATAAAAAAATTAAATGATATCAGAAGGTGGTGAGGCAATGGCTTTTCCACCTTTTGTCTTTTATGCTCACCTAAAAAAGAAATTCAAACCAGAAGGTAGGCTTATTTTTGAATTTTTATTCGTATTTTTGCTCCACCTCATTGATGAAAAATTAGAGACACCATGAACGAACCCATTACAGTACATGAATATGCACGGCTTTTTGCCACACTTACCAATAAAAATGTGTTTCTGACCGGCAAAGCGGGTACAGGTAAAACAACATTCCTGCGTAAATTGAAAGAAAACAGCCCGAAGCAAATGGCGGTAGTAGCGCCCACAGGCGTTGCTGCCATTAATGCCGGTGGTACTACCATTCATTCATTTTTTCAATTACCATTGACACCTTTTATCCCTACTGAGTTCGGTCGAAAAGAGTTGATAAGCAAGCAGCATATACAGTCGAATCGTCGAAAAGTGTTACGGGAACTTGAATTGCTTGTAATTGACGAAATTAGCATGGTGCGTGCCGATGTGCTCGATGCCATTGATGCCGTGCTTCGCCACATTCGTTATCGTCATAACGAGCCTTTTGGAGGCGTTCAGATGATTTTTATTGGCGATATGTTTCAGCTTTCACCTGTGGCGCAAGCAGAAGAGATGCAAATACTTTCCAATTTCTATCAGGGACTTTATTTCTTCAACAGCCATGTAATTCAGGAAAAACCCTTTGTTCACATCGAATTTGATAAAATATTTCGTCAAAAAGATATTGATTTTATCCGGCTTCTGAATGAAGTGCGTAATAATAAACTATCGGCAGAAGGGCGCGCGGCGCTGAATAGTCGCTACAATCCTACTTTCGTGCCACCGGAAGAAGATACCTACATTACACTTACAACACATAATTATAAAGCAGATAAGATTAATCGCGAAGAATTGGATAAATTAGATTCGAAATCTAAATTTTTCAAAGCAACGGTGAAAAATCTATTTCCGGAGCGTAATTATCCGGTAGAAGAAAATCTGGAATTGAAAATTGGCGCTAAAGTGATGTTTGTAAAAAACGATAGCGAAAATCCCCGGCGTTTCTACAATGGAAAAATAGGTGTGGTAAGTAGCTGGAATATTGACGGAATCTTTGTGAAATCGCCTGAAGATGATAGCGAAATTCTGGTGTCGCCGATGTCGTGGGAGAATATTCAATACAAAGCGGACGAAACCACCCTCCAGGTAAACGAAGAAGTACTAGGGACATTCACGCAATATCCACTGCGTTTAGCTTGGGCTATCACCATTCACAAAAGCCAGGGTTTAACATTCGACAAAGCCATTATTGATGCGGGTGCAGCGTTTGCACCCGGACAAGTGTATGTGGCGTTGAGCCGTTGTCGAAGTTTGCAAGGCTTGGTGTTGTTCAGTCATATCGACTCAAACGCTATTCGCAATGATAATGAGATATTGCAATTTTCATCCCATCAGCAGTCGGTGGAGCAGTTGGGCACTATTTATGACCATTCGCAGCGCGATTATCATGTTTCACTTTTGATTGATATTTTTAATTTTCATCCGATGCTTTTAATCGTACGTCGTTGGCTCAAAGATACAGATGAAGTGGCAAGCTCTTTTTCCGAAGGGACTATTCCGCTGTTAAATGACGTTATCCGCGCTGTTGATGCATTGGATGATGTAGGAAAACGATTTGCTACTCAAATAGTGCAAATCCTATCCCGCACGCCTTCGTCGGAAGATGAGTTGGTGCAACGGCTGGATGCGGCGTCAGTTTATTTCTTAGGTAAAATTGATGAATTGTTCCATTGGCTTCAAGGTGTGCGGGTAAGTACCGATAGCAAAGAATACGCCAGAGATTTCGACCGAAGCTGGAATGATTTTTTTGCTCTTTTGGAAAGGAAAAGACATTGGATAAAGGGTATAAAAGAAGGATTTTCGGTTGAAAAATATTTTGAATTACGCAAATCCTTTAATTTGCCGGAGTCAACATTTACCTCTTATTCGCGTGGACAGAAAAGACGGAATCAGGGAATTGAACATGTAGAATTACTTGAAATGCTTTATGAAGTGCGCGATCACATTGTAGATGAATATAGTCTGCCTATCTACCGAGTTGCAAATTCGAAATCAATTCAGGAAATGGCAGAGTTCTTACCAACGTCAAAATCCGATTTGGTTAAAATACAAGGATTTGGCGAAGCTAAAGCACATCAGTTTGGCAAATTGTTTTTGGATATTATTATAGAATACTGTAAGGTAAATGGGCTAAAATCGCGCATAGACAAACTCACGGAAATGCGAACGACGGATAAAAAATCGAAATCGCCTAAAGAAAATAAACCTAAAAAAACCGATACCAAACGTATTTCATTTGAACAGTTTATGTCAGGAAAAACAATTGAACAAATAGCTCAAGAGCGAAATCTTACTTATGGAACAATAAGTGGACACCTGGCACACTTTGTTGAAATTGGCGAATTGGATATTCATCAATTCATTTCGGATGAGAAACTCAATGAAGCTGCGAAGCATGCAGAAAATATCGCAACCGGTAGCTCGCTCTATTCCACGCTTCGCGTTCATTTCGATGATAGAGAAATTCAATTTTTACTATCGTGGTTTCGAATGAAAACTAAAAATGCCTCAATGGATTAATGCGTTAATCTTGATTTAACATCACGATTTAACAAGGGAATTACACATTAATTTTTATTTTTTAAAATTGAATATGTATCTTTGCCATACTTTTGATTGATAGAGTGTTAAATCATTACGTTTTGTAAAAAAATTCTTTAAACCAAATACATTTAAAAATTAGTCTGAAAAATGAAAATTAAATCACACCTGCGACTATTAACTATGGTAGTCATGCTTTCACTCACTTCATTCAGCCTCATAAATGCGCAAACCAACTATGCGCTCAAAATGAGCAAAGCCTCCGATGCGGTGCTTTTTGACAATGTCGCGTTATCACCCGGTACGATTTGGACTGCCGAAATGTGGGTGAAACGCAACACACAAAGTAATTTCTCTACGTTGATTGATGGCGCTACATCAAAATTTACACTTGAAACTTGGGCGTCTGGCAATGCGTGGACTTACAAAGTTGGTTTGTCAAAAAAAGGTTCGGGCGACCAAACGTTCAATTATGTGATGCCACTGAACACATGGACGCATTTGGCCTATGTAAGTAATGGTACCACCGTATCGCTCTATGCGAACGGAGAGCTTAAAGGAGCAATCACGCAGACAATTGATCTACCCATGAAAGGATTTGGCTTGCTTGGAAATCCCAACGAAAGTGCGCTTGCTACTATCGATGAAGTACGTTATTGGAAAGTGGCGCGTACAAAAACTGAAATTCAGGAAAATATGAATAAATCTGTTGAGGTAAATAGCGCAAATCTTGTTGCATATTGGTATTTTGATGATAAAGCTACAAAAATTACTGATCTTTCTTCGAGCGGTTTGTTTGGCACAAATAGTGGATGTACCTATGTTGTAAATGATAATAACGCGTTTGTAACATCACATGCTGCTATGCAGTTGGAGAGTGTTACCTGTTTGCATAAAAACGAATATCTTTTGAAAGCGGGCGCTGTCAATCAAGAAATACTTTGTATTCAAGTGAATACGACCGGTGTAACTTCGCCTCTTTCGCTGACATCACTCGTGATTAATATGAGTGGAACAAGCAATCTTGCAGATGTGTCGAAGGTGGCTGTGTCTTCAACAGGAAGTAGTTCTGCGTTTGCAAGCACAAATTTGCTTGGTGCAAAAGTGAACCCTGTAAGCGGTGATATTACTTTTGCCGGTAACATTATTCTTCGACCCGGAAAGAATTATTTTTGGGCGGTTTATGATATTGCATCCACAGCTCCTAACGCAAGTGTTTTTGATGCGCGATGTGTGTCGGCAACCATCAATGGCGCGAATGTATCTCCGGTTGTTGGGTCTCCTGCAGGAAATAGAACCGTTGCAGAAGAGGTAATTAATTCATTAGGCGTAGCAAATATCATTCCCAAGCCGAGTAATATGAGTGTTACCGGAGGTAATTTAACTTTGACCAATCAGTTTAAAATTAAATACCAGGGCGAAGGTCTTGCACCGCAGGCGGATAGTTTAGCTGTTTTTCTCAACAAAGCTACCGGTTTTTCAATTGTAGCTTCTGCCGGAAATGCAGAGCCGAATGCAATTTCTCTTGAAATAATTACCGATGCCACATTAGGGCAAGAGGGTTATAAATTGGATGTTACCTCCGATAGGGTAGTGATTAAATCTCAGACGGCAGTAGGTGCTTTCTGGGGTATTCAATCGCTCCGCCAGCTGCTACCCGCGCTTATCGAAAGCGCGACGGTGAAAAGTGGGCAGCAATGGACAATGCCACAAGTGAGTATTACGGATGTACCCCGATTCCGTTTCCGCTCGATGCACTTGGATGTGGCGCGCCATTTCTTCTCACCTGCTTTTGTGAAGAAATATATTGATATGTTGGCAATGTACAAGATCAATCATTTCCACTGGCATCTTACCGAAGATCAAGGATGGCGAATCGAAATAAAAAAATACCCAAAGTTACAAACTATTTCAGCTTGGCGAACCTGTTCTGGTACCAAATATGGCGGTTATTATACTCAAGATGAAGTAAAAGACATAGTGGCTTATG
Organism: uncultured Paludibacter sp.; assembly: GCA_964568675.1. Taxonomy (GTDB): domain Bacteria; phylum Bacteroidota; class Bacteroidia; order Bacteroidales; family Paludibacteraceae; genus UPXZ01. Next base: position 20,757 of record CAZMQV010000032.1, on the reverse strand, counting down.
CAACTTCAAAAAACATTACGATTATTCCCGAAATAGAGATGCCGGGACATAGTGTGTCGGTGCTTGCTGCCTATCCGGAATTTGCTTGTACCAGTGCAACAACTCCATTCTCGGTACGTTGCGCATGGGGAATTTCTACCGATATACTTTGTGGAGGCAAAGAAAGTGTAAGAACTTTTCTGAAGGATGTGCTTGAGGAAGTGGCCGAACTATTTCCAGGAAAATACATCCATATCGGAGGCGATGAAGCTCCAAAGAATAATTGGAATACGTGTGACGATTGCAAAGCACGTATAGTAAGCAAGGGTATCACCGGAGCGGATCAAACTGCGAAATCCAATACCTTGCAGAAAGAATTGGTGGAGGAAATGGCACAATTTCTTGCACCTAAGGGGAAAACGGTAATTGGATGGGATGAAGTAACGCATGGAGGAATCCCAACAGGTGCCACCATTCAAGCTTGGAATGTAGGTGTGAATGTAGGCCAAATAACTTCGGCCGGACACGATGTGATCATGTCAAATTACACGAAGCTGTATTTGGACTCCAAGCAGTCAACAGAAGTGGGAGAACCTGGCGCTACGTGGATGGGTTACAATACATTGGATGTTGTTTATAATTACGACCCGATGCCTTCGGGCTTGACTACGTCGCAACAGGCGCGGGTTTTGGGTTCGGAAGCGTGTATTTGGACCGAAGAGCTTCAAACTTCGGAAGTGGTAGAGTATATGTTGGTGCCACGCATGCAGGCAATGGTAGAGCGAGCTTGGACTCCGAATAGTTTGGTTAATTTTGAAGATTTCAAATCGAGGCTGGTAAGCCATTTCGAGCGTTTCGAGTACCTTAATTTTAATTCGAGAAAATTACCAGTTCCACAAAGCAGCACCAAATCAATTGTGAGTTGCGAACCGGTTGTGTTGAAGCCAGATTTAAATGGAATTTCGTATTATTGGACAGACGATGATCGCTCCACAACTCAGGAAATTACCGTGAATAAAAGCGGTGTGTATAAATCTTATGTAAAATACCTTGGTGAGGTGGTTGAAACAACTTATGATGTAGTTATTGAAAAAAAAAACGAATCAGTCGAAATCGAAAAAAATAAACTTCAATCGACAGTAGAGTTGGAGGCAAAAGGAGCTTATGATACCTATAATTGGTATTCAGACAACATGGCAGCATATCCAACTTCTACTGGGAAGAAAAATTCATATCCATCAGATGCCGATCTAAGCAATTACTATGTCAGTGGCTTGCAGTATAAGTCCAACTTGAGCAGTTTGCAGTTGGATGGAGCGAATGACTTGTTGGAGTTCGAAGCGGGTAATTTTATGAATAATACGCAGAAGTTTACATTCGAATCGTGGGTTTTTGTAAGAAGTTGGCGAGAGTGGGACGTGTTGTTTAGTAAATTCACTGAAAACGCTAACCGTGTTGTAGTGGAGCTTGGCAAGCAAGGTGAACTCTACTGTCATGTGAGCAAAGGTGGAAGTGCATACGGTCAAGTGAGTGGCGTGCTTAATTTGAACACTTGGACTCATGTAGCAGTTGTCTTTGATGGGACTAAAACCGGAAATGCCAATCGCCTGAAACTCTACATAAATGGCGAACAAAAAACTTTGACATTCACCGGAACGATTCAGAATTCAACACCATCACCGAGCAATCCATTGCGCTTGGGGCATCCTACTCAAGAGCCAAGTGTGAATTTTGCTGATGTTCGTTTCTGGAATTCAGCCCGTTCGAATGACGAGGTTAAAAATAATATGTTTGCGTTGGCTGCATACGATGCAAGCCTGAAACTATATTATCCGATGAATAATGTGATTGGTGTCAATTTATTTGATGTAGTGAGTGGCGCTAAAGCTTCGTTGAAAAATAGCGATAACGCAACGGGCGTGCACGCGGTTCCTGGCTTGATGCTTGCCGCTTGCGAGTCGCAACGATGGAAACTTTCGGATGTTGTTAAAGATATTACTGGAGTAAACAAACCACAAGGAGGTTTGGGTGTGGAGATTTATCCCAATCCTTCCAGTTCGGATATTTCATTGAAGGTTGATTTGCTTAGAAATGAAAATGTAGTAATTGACGTATGCAACATGAACGGACAAAGTTTCTATAGAGATAGATTTGAAAGTGGTTCATTTCTAAAAACTCTTCCACTTGGAAACTTAAACAAGGGCGTTTATTTCGTAATTGTAAAAGCCGGGAAAAACGAAAAGACAATGAAATTGATTATGCAATAAATTTTTTTAATAAAGGTTTTTAATCGAGAAAAGGAAGGGAACGCACGGGCTCTTCCTTTTTTATAGCCGCTATCCCAAAAAAGTGAGAAGAATCTTGTGTGTGAATGATTGATAAATTGTATTTTTGTGAAAAATTAAAAAATATTTATGGAAAAACGCACTATTGGGATTTACGAGCGATTACCCTTGCTTCAAAGTCTTCCGTTAAGTCTTCAGCATCTTACAGCCATGTTTGGCGCCACCATTTTAGTACCTATTCTTTTAGGAATCGATCCTGCTATTGCGTTGCTGATGAATGGTATCGGTACTATTTTGTATTCATTGATAACCAAAGGAGGAATTCCTGCTTATCTTGGTTCTAGTTTTGCTTTCATCGCGCCGGTAATGTTGATAGCTACTAATTATGGTGGCTTTGCACATGCCCAATCCGGATTTATCTTTTTCGGATTGTTTTTTATCGTAGTTTCTTATGTCGTTTACAAATGGGGTGTGAAGTGGATTGATGTGGTGATGCCACCAGCGGTAATGGGAGCTGTAGTGGCAATTATTGGATTGGAGTTGGCTCCTGTGGCGGCAAGTCAGGCTGGTTTGGCTCCATGGGCTACTAACGTTGGCGAAGTGGTCAAACCATTCAAACTTGATAGCCCTACTGTTATTGTGTCAATGAGTACTTTGATAGTAGGGATAGTAGGCTCAGTAGTTTTTCGTGGTTTTTTGCAGATAATTCCCATTCTTTTTGCAGTGGTTATAGGCTATTTGCTTGCTTTGGCAATGGGTATGGTAGATACAGCCGCGATTGCCGATGCCGATTGGATCGCGCTGCCACATTTTCAGGCACCTGTGTATGACCCGCAGGCAATACTGATTATCGCTCCGGCTTGTTTGGTGGTGTTGGCCGAGCATATCAGCCATCTGATTGTAACATCCAAAGTTACAAATTCTGATTTGATGAAAAATCCCGGCTTGCATCGTTCGTTACTTGGTGATGGTATTAGCAATGTTATTTCGGGCTTTACAGGTTCGCCACCCAATACAACTTATGGCGAAAATATCGGAGTGATGGCGATTACGCGTGTGTTTTCGGTCTGGGTTATTCGTGGAGCCGCGGTGTTAGCTATCCTTTTTTCATTCATCGGTAAAGTCTCGGCTGCCATTTCCACTATTCCGGTTGCGGTAATGGGTGGTATTACTATGCTACTCTACGGCGTGATTGCTGTGCAGGGTTTCCGCATGTTTGTGGAGCAAAAGGTAGATTTTAGCAAAAACAGGAATATGGTACTTGGCGCGGTAACATTTGTGGTGGGCGTCAGTCAAGCGACGATTTATATCGGTACAGTTCAACTAAAAGGAATGGCATTTGCCGCGATTGCCGGTATTGCGATGTCGTTGCTATTTTGGATGTTTGATAAGCTGAAATTAATGAATGAAAAATAGGTGGTTATATGTTTTTTAAAATGAAAGGGGACGCCACTTACGGTCGCCCCCTCTTTTAATAAGTTTTTGAAAATGCTTACTCTCTCATTACATTGACATCACATCTTTTAGTTTGGTTCGGATTTGAATTTTTTTGAAAAGTTGAAGTTTGTTTGTAACCCTCTCTTCAATGCTCCTCTTCTTGTTCCGATTCTGAATTCATAACATACGCTATATGTGTATTCTTTTCTCATCTGATTGGTGAAGGAGTGTAAATCCTTATTTATGTTTCTCAACCCCGATTCGTTTAGCTGTTAAATGAATGTTTCCGCATAACTTTTTTCCAAAGCTACTTTTTTTGGAAATCATCTTTCGAACTGATTTGTTAGATTTTGGACTTTGTCTCAAATTGAAAATTAAAAAAAATGCTAAACTTTTCGATTTGATTTGTGTATCTTGCAATTTTTCTTTTGTCTTTTTCAGGTTGAAATTCAAAAATTTCGAAAACCAATTTTCTTCATTCAGGATAAGAGGTAAGCCATAAGACTGGAAATTCATATCTCAGACAGAGATTTTGAAATTCTATTGGGTTGAATACGATTTTTTATATGTAACTGATATGTGTGAGGTTTTTATGTCATTAAACTCTCAGCTTAGTTTACTTAAACGCTTTCGTTTTTTTTTCATTCTTATGCTGTGATGAAACCTGCACTTGTTCTAAATTCTTTATTTCCCTTTGCTGCTGTAATTCTTCGGTCGAAGATGTTTGTCAGATTTGTTAAGATCTTTCGTTGTGCAAAGTTGGTTATGTTCTCATTTCTGTATAGATGGTCGTTTCCTAATTAGAATAGACCGAATTTTCTTGTTTCAGAAATCAGTGTTATTGGAATTTCCGTTATTCAACTACTTGTGGCTTTTTTTGAAATTGCTGAAGCAATCTCGTCGAATAGATTTATGCTTTCAGACTAAATTCGTCTGATCTTCACAATCATTTTCAGATATTCTATCCTTTCTGTTGAATGTAATTTGCCTGAATTGTAATGTAGTAAACCTTCAATTTCTTAATTCAAATGTTCTTTCTGTTGAAAATTCTTTTGAATGGTAAAAATATGAAACAGTATAAAAACGGTCAAGAAATTAATGCGATATCAAAAGAATACTTAGTGGATTGCTCGCGCAATCTTTTATAAATTCAGAAGTCTCATCTTCTTCAAATTTGAGTATATTTATTGTGGTTGACTTAATGCAATTCGGAAATTTTTATTGATGTGTCAATGTTTCAAAGAGCGTATTTGTTGTTTTATAGAGTGAAACCTCTTGTGGCAAATATAATATTCCTTTTCTGAAAAAGCAAATATATTGTAGTTAAAAAATAGTTAAATAATTAGGGCCGTTTGTTAGTGTAGAAGATGTGTGTGTAAGTGATAGAAGGTCAAGTGTTTATGCTTCGTGTATTCTCGGCTTATTCGAATGCTTCAATTGTGAGATATAGCGCTTTTTTTATAGCGCGATAATTATTTCCTTTTTTCATCTCTTTTAGCGCTATGCGATTGATTTTTTTACACTTTTGCTTCGTAAGTTTCCGTTTGAGTTTGTTGTTCGCAACAACCTGGGTGTCTTTTAATTTTTCCGAGTAGATAATCAAAATCATCTCTTCGGAAGAGTTGTTTTCCCAATTGTTTTTTAGATTGATGGCATAATCCATTAAATCGTCAAGAGGCGTCGCGCTACTTGTGGTTACAATATTAATGTTGGTTTTCGATTTTTCTTCAAATTGTAGGATTATGCTGTCGAGTGAGCGAATTTCTTCAACAGTAAGCAGTTTTTCGTAGTCGCTTATTGTGCCAAGCGGTGCCGGCAGTGAGGTGATTGTGCTGTCATTGTCCACAAGAAACCCGACAAAATTTGTTGAGAAGTTTTTGCACGAAAAAATGCAAATTAGAAAAGTGATTAGTAAAATGGACGCTAAGGCTGTAAGTTTCATAAAAAAGCTTGTACGATAAATCAAAATAGGTTTTTAGGTCACAAAGATACGATTAAAATAATTTCCCGTAAAGTACCGGGGTTATAAATGTTTATAAAAATATAGTGCTGACATGATGATGCGCTTTCGTATAATATTTTTTGAAAAAAAATCTCTACCTTTGTAGTTGAAACGTTTTTTTATTAAAAATATGGTAAGAAAGAAAAAAGTACTTCCGCGCTTGGAAAATGTGTTGATTACAGCTGTTGCTGCCGAAGGAAAGGCTATCGCTAAGGTAGATGATGTAGTGGTGTTTGTGCCATTTGCAGTGCCCGGTGATGTGGTGAACCTGCAAGTTACGAAAAAGAAAAGTAGCTATATGGAAGCTCGCGTGCTGGAAGTGGTGAAGTTGTCCGAAAATCGCGCCGAGGCTTTTTGTTCGCATTATGGAGTGTGTGGTGGCTGTAAGTGGCAGATTCTTCCCTATGACGAGCAACTCAGACACAAACAAATGGAGGTGGAGAACAACCTTCGTCGGATTGGGAAAGTGGAATTGCCTGAATTTACTCCTATTCTTGGTAGTGCGAAGACACAGTTTTATCGGAATAAATTGGAATTTACATTCTCCAATAAGCGTTGGATGACTTACGAAGAGATGAACTCCGAAAAGAAATTTGATTCAATGAATGCGGTAGGTTTTCATCTACCTGGGATGTTTGATAAAGTTCTCGATATCGAAAAATGTTGGTTGCAAGATGATATTCAAAATCAGATACGAAACGAAATCCGACGTTATGCAATTGAGAATGAACTTAGTTTTTTTGATTTGCGCGCGCAGGAAGGCTTTTTACGTACCATGTTGGTGCGCACCACATCTACCGGCGAGCTGATGCTCATTGTGGTGTTTTATCATGAAGATGAAGCAAATCGTGAGCGTCTATTAAGACATTTAGCTGATATGTTTCCGCAAATCACATCGTTGCTCTATGTCATCAATTCCAAAGCGAACGACACGATTACTGATCAGGAAATTCACATATTTAAAGGTACCGATTGTATTTACGAGAATATGGAAGGCTTGCGCTTTAAGATTGGTGCGAAATCATTTTATCAAACTAATTCCGAACAGGCATACAATCTGTATAAAATTGCACGTGAATTTGCTCAATTATCTGGTGACGAGCTGGTTTATGATCTTTACACAGGCACCGGTACGATTGCCAATTTTGTGGCACGTTCGGTTCGGAAAGTAATTGGCATTGAGTATGTGCCGGAAGCAATTGAAGACGCGAAGGTCAATTCAGCAATAAATGGTATTGAAAACACGCTTTTCTTTGCAGGAGATATGAAAAATGTTCTCAACGAAGAGTTCTTGAAATTTCATGGGAAACCCGACGTGATAATCACCGACCCACCGCGCGCGGGTATGCACGAGGATGTAGTGAAAACCATGCTTGTCGCTGACCCGAAGCGAATTGTATATGTAAGTTGCAATTCGGCTACGCAAGCGCGCGACCTCAATTTGTTGGATGAAAAATATCGTGTGACTCGTGTGCAGGCTGTAGATATGTTTCCTCACACACACCACGTTGAGAATGTGGTTTTACTCGAAAGAAGATAGTTTCTTGCCGGCTGATAATGTTTGAGTAATAGCTATGATGGAGTAACAAAGAACGAAGTGAACGAAGTTCAAAATTGGATTTTAATTCTTGTTTCTAAAAATTAAATGGTAAAGTTCAACTAATTTTATATGTAGTATGAAGAAATACGATTTTCTGATTGTTGGAGGTGGTATTGCCGGAATCAGCTTTGCTCTGAAAGCTTCGAAATATGGCACGGTGGCACTTTTGGCCAAAACTACGCTCAACGATAGCAATACAAGTTTTGCACAAGGAGGTATCGCGTCGGTGATGTATGAACCGGATAATTTTGAGAAGCATATCGATGATACGCTCGTTGCCGGCGATGGACATTGCTGGACACCGGCTGTGGAGCAGGTGGTGAAGAATGCGCCGGAGCAAATTAGGCAATTGCTCGATTGGGGAGTGAGTTTTGATAAAGATGAAGAAAATGATAAGTTTGATTTGCATAAAGAGGGCGGGCACTCAGAGTTTCGAATACTTCACCATAAGGATAATACCGGCTTTGAGATTCAACGCGGATTGAATGAACAGATACGGAATAACCCGAATATAGATATTTTTGAACACTATTTTGCGATAGAAATACTCACACAACACCACCTTGGGCAAATCGTTACTCGCTTGACACCCGATATTGAATGTTATGGAGTGTATGCGTTGAATCAAAAGTCGAATCACATCCACACCTTTCTGGGTAAAGTTACCGTGCTTGCTACCGGTGGCATAGGTAGCTCGTATCTCGCTTCAACCAATCCTACCATTGCTACCGGCGATGGAATAGCGATGGTGCATCGTGCGCGTGGCGCAATCAAAGATATGGAGTTTGTGCAGTTTCATCCCACCGGTTTTTATCATCCGGGTGATAAACCGGTTTTTTTAATCACCGAAGCCATTCGTGGTTATGGCGCGGTGCTTCGCACGCAGGATGGCAAAGAATTTATGCATCGCTATGACAGCCGTGGATCGTTAGCGCCACGCGACATTGTGGCGCGAGCCATTGATAATGAAATGAAAGTAAGAGGCGATGATTTTGAATATTTGGATGTTACGCACAAAAACGCGGAAGAAACGCGGCGTGAGTATCCGATGATTTATGAAAAGTGTTTGAAACACGGCATCGATATCACCAAAGATTATATTCCCATTTGTCCTACTCAGCACTACATCTGTGGCGGTATTTATGTGGATTTGAATGGTGAGTCGTCCATCAACCGCCTGTATGCCATAGGCGAATGTTCATGCACAGGATTGCATGGCGCTAATCGTTTGGCTTCCAATTCGCTACTTGAAGCTATTGTGTATGCCGACAAAGCGGTGAAACATGCCGCAGCGCGTATTCATACGCTAACATACAAAGAAAATCTACCGGAATGGAACGATGAGGGAACTTCGCTTACCGAAGAGATGGTATTGATAACCCAAAGTTTCAAAGAAGTGGAGCAAATAATGAGCAACTATGTAGGCATTGTTCGCTCCAATCTACGCTTGCAACGTGCGCTCACAAGGCTTGAAATACTCTATCGTGAAACAGAAAATTTGTTTGATCGCTCGGTGGTTTCGCGCGAGATTTGCGAATTGCGCAATGTGATAAGCGTTTCGTACCTAATCATTAAGCAGGCTTTGGCTCGAAAAGAGAGCAGAGGACTGCATTACACGATTGATTATCCGAAGAAAATGGAAATTGGTTCAAAATTTAATAATTAACTAAATAGTTGCATTATGATTAAGCATATTGTGTTTTTTAATCTGGCAAATCAGGCAGAAGGTAAAACTAAAGCTGAAAATGCCCTTATAATCAAAGAAGGTCTTGAAAAACTGATGGGCGTGGTGCCACAGTTGCGAAAAATTGAAGTAGGGATAAATCATCCCGATACTCCACTGACTAATTGGGATATTGTTCTTTATAGCGAGTTCGATTCGGTAGATGACCTGAATATCTATCAGGAGCACCCCGAGCATAAGAAAGTGGGAGCATATATCGGAAAGGTGAAAACTGATCGTGCGTGCGTAGATTACGAAATATAAACTGATTTTTTTTTCGTAGAAAATTTGGCTTGGAAAGCGTATCTTTACCAAGTTAAAAATCAGAAACACCACTTTGTATTATCATTTGATGATACGAAGTGGTGTTTCTGATTTATCAGGATACTTCCAATGTTATAAATTATCACAATTTATGACTCCAGCCTATATTCAGATTCACGATGTTGTCCGGGTTGGGCACTTGGATATCTTGGTCAAACCGTAACTCCAGGTTAAGAGTGTTGAATTGCGATAGCCTGTATTTGGTGCCAGCTCCCAAGCGAAAAGAGTTGAGATAGAAACCGTTAATGCTGTTGAGGCGGCAGAAGCTTTCGGCATAAGCAAATGGTGTGAATCGGGAACCGAAAATATCATAGCGCAATTCAAGGTTATTGCGCCATACGTAGCGTGGATTGAATTTGAATTCACCAGTTGCCACGTCGCGATAGGTGGATTGCAGACGGGTTTTGAGTCTGAACTTAAATTGATTGTAGTTGTAGAGCATCAGCAAACCTGCCGAAGTTCGATGTCGTGTTTCGAAAATTCCGTTTTCCCGGTTGAATAATAACTTGTACTCAAAATTTGCGCGAAGTACTTTGTCAATGATTGTAATGTCGCTTTCGAGCGAAGTAGCCGAACGGCTTAGCGAAGTGGCAAATTGGTTGAAACGCAACTCCTGTCCAACCGATATTTCGACTACCCGGCTTAGTTCTTTAGAAAATTTCACCTCACCAATAGCGCCAAAATCCCCGATTTGTGCTTGCGCATGGCTAAGCAGAAAACCAGGAATGGCGATTATTGCAATGAGTAGTAACAGTTTTTTCATTAAAAATACTTGTTAAAATTCCGAAAATACTCTACAGAATTTGATTCATTCGAGGTGGAGTTGTAGTAAATTTTGATATAAGCTACGTCGCGCAACAAATCAATGTGTCCAACTTCAAGTTTGATGATTGGAATGCCGGTTCTTGTTTCCAAATCCTGTTTTAGTAACTCGTATTTATCCGGTGTAATCAAATCAATTTTCTCGTACAAAATAACCTTTGTTTCCACATGTTTCACCAATTTGCTGCTTTCCATAAATGCTATGGCTACAATGAAAAGCACATTCGACACCACCAGCGACGTTACGGTCATTGCTTTCGAAAGTCCATTAATCACAGAAATGGCGATGATTACAAAAAGATAGGTCATTTCGCGAACAGAAACCTGCTCGGTTCGGTAGCGAATAATGCCAAATATGGCAAAAAGCCCCAAAGCCATGCCTATTTCTAAGCTTACGGAATCTAAGTGGAAAATAAGTAGAAAGACGGTAACAGCAAAAAGAATAAAGGTGAAGTAGAAATCGCGTCTTCCTCCTTTTCTATAGTAAAAATATTTAATAATGACGAAACACACCAGGATGTTGAACAAAAAGCTGATAAGCAGTTGTGCTAGTGATGATGCGTCAAAAAGATTGAAGTTTAATAAGTTGGAGGCAGATAAGCCTTGCTCGCCAAACTCTTTGGCGATTGCCGGGTCAAAATCAGGTAGTTCTGATTGGATCATTGTTGGTTAATTTATTTATTTGTCTGATTTTAGTGTTGAAACGATTGTGTTTTATTTGCGGCTGTGTCAGGATTACTCCTAAGCAGTATTTGCTAATTCTTTGCGATGAAACTGACAATTCTTCCAGTATGTCGTGAAATTTGGAGCGTACTGAGCCATCTTGTTTAATCTCGACAATAACCAATTGTTCGATAGAAGAATAGGTGTTACTATCAGCCGTTTTGAATTTTATTCCCGTGTCGATAGTTATTCTTTCTGTTTCATTATTATCAACCAAGGTGATTCTCGTAAATTGATTTTGAAGCTGTGGGGTCAGTCCTTTAGCCAAATAAGGTGTGATTTCATGAATAAAATTTTCTTCTTCGTCATGAAACGACATGGAGTTGAAGTGCGACGGATCAATCCCAATTCTCTTTTTTGATGTTCTACCTTTATTCGTTTTCCGCTTAACTTCAAGAAATGTGTCGCCTGATTCGACGTAAGTGCGCATACGAATTTTAAATCGGTTCAATTTGCCATTATGGTGCATCCGATACATGTGCATGTCGTCGGTGTCGAAGTAAATGCTCGAATATCGGCTTGCTTTCAAGTTGTTTATTTCCAGCACTTTGAAATGTCCAACGGCTTTCAGAAGCAATTGCGGAAGCAGATCAAGTGTGAGCATGTATTTCGAGTCAACCCGGTTCATCAATTTCACGTTGTCCATTTGTTCGAGCGTAATAGGCTCGAACATGTTTAACAGATTATTCATTGGATATTCCGGTGTTGATGCCGCTTTATTTGGTTTTTGAATTGCTGTTGCTTGTAGCATATTCATATTGTTTTGTGGAATGTAAACGTCCGTTAGGCAGATAGTTGTACTGTGTTTTTCGGGTGCCGTCAGCATTGTATGTAAACTTTTTTATTTGAGTAACTTTGTTTTTGCTGTCGTATTCCACTTCTTTCACACATTGATTGTTCGCATTGTATTCATACATGGTTTTTGTGCGTAGTCCATATACCGCATACTCGGCTTCTTGAATTTTATACCCATTTTCGTTGTAAATGGTGATGTGGTCGAGCCAGTTTTTCTGTCCCTTTGCATCGGTATTGTATTCCCGAATTATAAGATTTTTTTTCTGTTCTCTTCGCGCGTCATTCAGTGATTCGGGTGATGGGTGTTGTGCAAATGCCGATGTGAAGTTCAGTAGCAGCAAGCTCCAGATAAGCAAACGAGCTGATTGGGCAAAGCTATTTTTTATGCTTTTCATTTTCTTTTGTAAGTTGATTTGATATGATTGAATGAATTAGGTGTTTATTCTGATTTGTAATGGCTTGGACATTTCTACTATCGTGCCTAAAGCAGTTATTTTTACCTCTTGAATTACCGCGCTTGCTACTTCATTTTCGTTTTCAGTAATGGCAAATACCTCATAATCGCCGATAGTTAGTTTTTCAAACATAAATGTTCCGTCGGCGCTGCTTCGGGTGTCGTCAAAGTGGAAGGCTGCTCCTTTCCGGCGGATAAACACGCGGATGTCGGGCGCGGGAGTGTCTTTGGTGAGCTGCGTTTCTTTTCGGTAATAACTTGCTAATACTTTGCCTTTGATGTATGATTTGTCCAACATCTTTCCTTCTCGGATAAAAAGCGTTTTCGCATTTTTAGTTGCGTTTCGCCCTACTAAAACCGTGTCAATAACCGCAATTTTTCGTCCATCGGGGTAAGTATTGTATGCGAAAACCTTATAAGTTCCCTTTGTGAGGTATTTAAACTGGTAAAAACCATCGTATGTAGTTTCCATCTTGTCGCTGTGCGTTAGGTTATCGCCGTAGATGATATAAACGTCGGTTTTTGTCGCCGGGAATGTGTCTGCCTTCAATTGAAATTCACCATCATTGTAGGTGATTTTCTGAATATAGCCTTGTACTGTTGATTTTCCACCTTCTCCTTCTTCCGAAATGCAGGAAAATGCTAAAAATGGTAGAATTAATAAGAAGAAAAATCGCCTCAAATAATGACGCGCGAATCTATGCGTTATTTCCATAAATTGTAATTGAGATTTAAAGCTTTGTTTAATTTGGCGCAAAATTACTAAAAAATTTAGTATGTTGTTGTGTTTTGTTTGAAAAGTGTGTTGGTTTAACATATTGTAAGCAAACATTTGATAAAGCTATTGGATTTTAATAACTGTGGTGTAAAATTTTGGGAGAAAAGTAGTGAAGATGATTCGGGGAAGGTAAGGTTCGGTAAAAACTAATTCACCTTCTGAGGCTAATAATTCGTATATGGATCTGATTCTTATCGAATAATCCGGAATTTTACGATTCGAAAAGTTTTGGAGAAAAAAAAATAGCAGTTAAACATTCTTGCTTAACTGCTATTGCTTGTAGCGAGAGCGAGAATTGAACTCGCGACCTCATGATTATGAATCATGCGCTCTAACCATCTGAGCTATCTCGCCATTGATAGGGGTTTGTTTTGCATTATGCCCCGTTTCGTTTTGCGAGTGCAAAGATAGGGTAATAATCCGAAACTGCAAAATAAAAGGAACTCTTTTTCTGAAAAAATCACAACTTCCGTATCACACATAGAGCTAATCCACTGCTTTTAAGCCCATTTCTTTCCCTATTTCAAGCATGTAATTGTAGGCCGCTTCGTATTCGTTCGGGATAATGCCGTCGAGAATCGCATCTTTGATACGTGTTTTGATTTCACCAACCGCGTTGCAGGCCGGAAGATTAAATGTACGTATTATTTCATCGCCTTTCACCGGAGGCTGGAAGTTGCGTACACGGTCTTTCTCTTCTATTTGTTTCAATTTTTCATTGACTATCTGAAAATTGGCTCTGAAGCGTTTCACCTTTTCGGGATTTTTGGAGGTGATGTCGGCGTTGCAGAGCAACATCAGGTCGTCAATGTCATTGCCTGCTTCAAATAGGAGTCTTCTCACAGCCGAGTCGCTCACCTCATCTTCGCTCAGCACAATGGGGCGCATGTGCAGACCAACCATTTTCTGCACATATTTCATCTTTTCGTTGGTAGGCAATTTCATTTTCTTGAAAATGCCGGGAATCATTCTTTCGCCGATGAAATTGTGGTTGTGAAATGTCCATCCCAGTTTTGGGTCGAAGCGCTTGGAGCGCGGTTTCCCGATGTCGTGGAGAATTGCCGACCAGCGTAGCCAAAGATTGTCGGTTTTTGTGGCGAGTTCATCGAGCACTGCCAAAGTGTGATAGAAATTATCTTTGTGTCCTACACCGTCTTTTGTTTCTGCACCTTTGAGTGCCACAAATTCAGGGAAAATAAGTTCCAGTAATCCCGTTTTGTCTAATAAAATAAACCCGATAGATGGTTTGGGCGAAAGGATTATTTTGTTCAGTTCGTCGGCAATTCGTTCGCGCGTGATGATGTTTATCCGCTCTTTGTTTCGTTCAATGGCGTTAAAGGTGTTTTCTTCGAGAAAAAACCGCAGTTGCGACGCAAATCGAATGCCGCGCATCATGCGTAGGGGATCGTCGGAGAAGGTGATGTCCGGATTGAGAGGTGTGCGGATCACGAAGTTTTTCAGGTCGTTCAGTCCGTTGAATGGATCTACCAATTCGCCAAAACGAGCTTTGTTGAGGCAGAGAGCGAGGGCGTTAATTGTGAAGTCGCGTCGGTTTTGGTCATCTTCCAATGTGCCTTCTTCTACTACCGGGTTGCGCGAGTCGTGGCTGTACGATTCTTTGCGTGCGCCAACAAACTCAATTTCCCATTCGCGGGTTTTTACCTGCGCAGTACCATAAGTTTTAAAAAAAGAGAATTTTGATTTCTTTCCCAGCTTGCGATGAACCGCTTCGGCAAGCGCGATGCCACTGCCCACAGTTACCACATCAATGTCTTTTGAGGGGCGTTGCAGAAAAAGATCGCGGACAAATCCTCCGATTACGTAGGTCTCCAGTCCGAGTTCGTCGGCTGTCTGCGAAATAAGTTGAAAAATCTTATCTTGTAAATGTTTTTGCATTATTTGTCATTGTTTTTCATTTGCAAAAATACTGCTTTTCGGCATAATAGACAAAAAAAGGCAGTGTTGTCGCTGGTAAATGAAGTTTGGCGCGCTTTGTGGCGTTAATAAAAATAAAACAAAACTCCGGTAAAAGGGTTCAACTAAAAAAAGCAGTATCTTTGTGTCGTATTTATCAAAAACAAATGTGATAATCAAGATGAAACGAGCAATATTCCCCGGAACTTTTGACCCCTTTACCATTGGTCATTTCAATATAGTGAAGCGAGGATTGGATATTTTTGATGAAATAATAATCGGTGTAGGTAATAATATTAATAAGAAAACACTGTTTGATACCGAGCAGCGGATTGCGATGATTCAATCGGTATTTGAGAATGAAGTGCGCGTAACAGTGAAAGCCTACGATGTTTTAACTGTTGATTTCGCTGCAAAGTATGATGCCGGATTTATTCTTCGCGGATTGCGCACGGTTGCCGATTATGAATACGAGCATACCATTGCTGCTGCCAATCGCCGGCTGACGGGGGTGGAAACAGTGATGATATTTACCGAAATTGAACATTCTTATATCTCATCCACCGTGGTACGCGATTTGATTAGTTTTGGTAAGGATGTAACTCCGTTTTTACCGCCAAATATGAAATTAAATTTGTAAATCACCTTTCGCAATTAAATAAAAACTAAATGAAAAAAACAAACATCATAACACTATTTCTTCTTGTCGTTGTGCTAAGTGTGAATGCGCAAGTTAAAGAGGAAAAATATTTTTCAATCAATAAAAATTTGAGTGTATTCAACGCGGTGTTGCGGGAGCTGAATGCCAACTATGTGGATACACTTAATTATACCAAACTTTTCGAAACCGGTGTAGGTAGTATGTTGTCGTCGCTCGACCCCTACACGGTGTATATGCCCGAGGAGATGAACGACGATATAAAAATGATGACTACCGGTGAATATGCCGGCATAGGCTCAATGATAATGCAGCAAGGACAATATGTGATCATATCCGAGCCGTATGAAGGAATGCCGGCGCAGAAAAATGATTTGCGTGCGGGCGATAAAATTCTGGAGGTTGATGGTGTGAACGCGGTGGGAAAGTCATCGGCGCAGGTGAGCGCGATGCTTAAAGGCAAAAACGGCACCGATATCACTCTGAAAATCGAAAGGTTGAATGAAAAGAAACCTCTTGTGAAGAAGTTTCTGCGTGAAAACATTCAAATTAATCCCGTAACTTACTCGGCCGTGCTTACCAGTGGCGTAGGATATGTAATGCTCAGTGATTTTACGGATAAAGCAGCACAGGAGTTTAAGCTTTCGGTGGCTGAAATGGTCAAGAAAAATCAAATAAAGTCGCTAATTATTGATTTGAGAGGCAATCCGGGAGGATTGGTAGATGAAGCCGTGAAAATTATGGGATATTTTGTTCCAAAAGGTACAAGTATTGTTTCGACTAAAGGGCGCACGAGTGATGCCGAGCGAGATTATAAAACAGCTATTGACCCAATTTTCCCCGACATGAAAGTCGCGGTGATGGTGGATAGAGGCTCTGCTTCGGCATCCGAGATTATGGCTGGCGCGATGCAGGATTTGGATCGTGGTGTGGTAGTGGGTGAGCGTACTTTTGGTAAAGGATTGGTGCAGAATATCCGTTCGGTAGGTTATGGAGGGCATTTGAAAATGACGATTGCGAAGTATTACACCCCGAGTGGGCGTTGTGTGCAAGCGATGGATTATAGTCATCGCAACGAAGATGGCAGTGTGGGGCGTGTGCCGGATAGTCTGACTACCGCGTTCAAAACTGTGAAAGGACGAATTGTGCGCGATGGTGGCGGCGTGTTGCCCGATAGCGTAACCAAAGATTCGCGAAAATTCAACATCGCTTACGATATCATGCTACAAAACCACTATTTCGACTTCGCGACACGCTACGCGCAGCAGCACAAAACCATTGCTGAACCAGAAAACTTTAAACTTTCCGATACCGATTTCGACATGTTTGTCAAATATCTTATCGAAGAAAAAAAATACAACTACGTGTCGCAAACCGAAAAGTATTACAATCAGATGTTGGAAGTGGCAAAGTATGAAGGCTTCGACGAAAAGGCAAAAACTGAATTGGACGCATTGAAATTGAAACTTGTGCCGAATGTGGAACGCAATGTGCGTGAAAACCGAAAAGAAGTGGAAGAATTGCTCGCTGTTGAAATCATTCAGCGCTACTATTTTCAAAAAGGGCAAGTACGCTACATGATGAAAGACGATAAAGATTTGGGAGTTGCGGTAGGTGTTCTTGCATCTGTAGCCTCTTATGACAATTTATTAAGCGCAAAATAGGCATACACACCAGCAGCTATTATCCGGGTGAAGTATTTTTTTAATGTCGCTAAATTTCTTTTTCGTCAAAAAAAATTAACAATTATAACGATGAATGACGATAAAACTTTCCCTTTCTGGGAAGATAAAAATAAAATTGCAAGCATCCCGTCGCCATGCTATGTGTTGGACGAAAAAGCTTTCAGGCGCAACTTAGCGCTGATAAAGTCGGTGGCAGACAGGGCGGATGTTGAAATAATCCTTGCGTTTAAGGCTTTTGCAATGTGGTCGGTTTTCCCCATTGTGCGTGAGTATGTGAAATGCAGCACGGCAAGTTCGCTTGCCGAAGCGCGCTTAGCTTTCGAGGAGATGGGAAATCCCGCACATACCTACGGGCCGGCTTACTCTGAACGTGAATTTGCCGAAATAATGCGTCTGAGTAGCCACATCACATTTAATTCACTCTCACAATTCGAGCGTTTCTATCCACAAACCAAAAGTCAGGGAATCTCTTGTGGGCTTCGGATTAATCCGGAGTTTTCGGTGGTGGCGACAGATTTGTACAATCCAAGCGTGCCTGGTTCGCGACTGGGTGTTGTTGCCGATTTACTGGGTGAAGCGCTGCCCGAGGGTGTCGAAGGATTGCATGTACACACACTTTGTGAAAATAACTCTTACGATTTAGAGCGCTTGCTTGAGGTCATTGATACCCGTTTTGGCAAATACCTCATTCAGGTGAAATGGCTGAATCTTGGTGGCGGACATTTGATGACCCATAAAGACTATGATGTGGAGCATCTGATAGCGGTTTTGAAACGATTTAAAGCAAAATATCCGTATCTGCATGTTATTTTGGAGCCTGGAAGTGCTTTTGCATGGCAGACCGGTGTGCTTGTTTCTACCGTGTTGGATGTGGTGGAGAATGCGGGAGTTAAAACTGCCATGCTCGATGTTTCTTTTGCTTGTCACATGCCCGACTGCCTGGAAATGCCCTATAAGCCTACCATAACAAGCGCAGTTGAAGCCGAAGCCGGAAAACCAAGCTACCGAATGGGTGGCAGCAGTTGTCTCGCGGGCGATTATTATGGCGATTGGAGCTTTGACGAGGAGATTAAGATAGACGATAGAATCGTTTTTGAAGATATGATACATTATACGATGGTGAAAACCACCATGTTCAACGGGGTGTCGCATCCATCTATCGGCATCTGGAAGGCTGATGATACATTTAAAATAGTTCGTAGATTTGGATATGACGACTTCAAAGGGAGAATGTCCTGAAATTGAAGATAGTGTTTCATTGGTTAAATCAGTTTATAGTCCTGAATATCTGTTTGGTAACTAAATAGGTAGAAAATAAAATTTGAAAATTCAATTTTTTGAGCTAATTTTGTATTCTCTTTTCTGAGAGCAAACATTAATTATAAAATCTTTAACGAATGGGAAAAGTATTAGTAATTGGCGCTGGTGGAGTAGGTACCGTTGTGGTTAATAAAATGGCGCAGAATCCGGATGTTTTTACCGAAATTGTATTGGCAAGCCGCACCAAATCCAAATGTGACGCGATAGCGGAAGATGTGAAAGCCCGATACAATGTTAATGTGCTTACTGCACAGGTGGATGCCGATGATGTTACTGATTTGGTAACGTTGATGAAGACTCACAAGCCGG
The DNA here is from genome assembly GCA_964568675.1 of uncultured Paludibacter sp. GTDB lineage: Bacteria > Bacteroidota > Bacteroidia > Bacteroidales > Paludibacteraceae > UPXZ01. Next base: position 1,949 of record CAZMQV010000032.1, on the reverse strand, counting down.
AAATCTTGGTGAATGTAGCACTTCCATATCAGGATTTGACCATCATGGACGCATGTCTGGAATGTGGAGTTAATTATCTTGATACAGCTAATTACGAACCACTGGATGAGGCGAAATTTGAATATAAATGGCAGTGGGCATATCATGAGCGTTTCAAAAAAGCAGGTTTGACCGCGATTCTTGGTTGTGGCTTTGACCCGGGAGTAACGGGTGTCTTTACCGCACATGCCGCAAAACACCATTTTGATGAAATTCATTATTTAGATATCGTGGATTGTAATGCCGGAAGTCACGGACAGGCTTTTGCGACAAACTTTAACCCCGAAATCAATATCCGTGAGGTAACTCAGAAAGGAAAATTCTATGATAACGGAAAATGGGTGGAAACAGAGCCACATGCTGTGCATAAAGCGCTAAATTACCCTGAAATTGGCGCGAAAGAATCGTATCTGATTTATCATGAAGAGTTGGAGTCGTTGGTGAAAAACATACCGACTATCAAACGTGCGCGTTTCTGGATGACTTTCAGTGAAGAGTATCTTACTCACCTTCGGGTAATTCAGAATATCGGTATGGCTCGCATTGATGAAGTGGAATATAATGGTCAAAAAATTGTGCCAATCCAATTCCTGAAAGCGGTATTACCCAATCCGAAAGATTTGGGTGAAAACTACAAAGGCAAAACCTCAATTGGTTGTCGCATCAAAGGCTTTAAAGAAGGCAAAGTGAAAACTTACTACATTTACAATAACTGTAGCCATGAAGAGGCGTATAAGGAAACCGGAACTCAAGCAGTGAGTTATACTACCGGTGTGCCGGCTATGATTGGCGCAATGATGTTTCTCAAAGGCGAATGGACAACGCATGGTGTGCTAAATGTTGAGCAGTTCAACCCCGATCCGTTTATGAAACAGTTGAATGTGCAAGGATTGCCTTGGAAAGAGATGCAAGATGTGGATTTAGAGCTTTGATGCTCACATCGGTATAAAACAAAAAAAAAGGATGTCAATGATCAGTTGATATCCTTTTTTTGTATGTTGGACATTAGTCGCTGGTCGCTGGTCTCTGGTCGCTGGTCTCTGGTCGCTGGTCTCTGGTCTCTGGTCGCTAGTCGTTGGTTCTTAGTTGTTAGTCGCTGGTGGTTAGTTGCGGGCTGCTGGCGCGGATTTGCAATCCGCATTCTTTAATGGTAGCACGCCCCGATGTGTCGGGGAAACCCGCGCCAGCGAGGATGTGTCGGGAAAACCCGTAGAGACGCGGTGCGCCGCGTCTGTTCTGTCAAAAAAGAGCCAACCAAACCTATTAGGTTTCAGCGGTTTCTATTAGATGTTCCTAATTATTTTCAATTCTGCAATTCCGATTAGATGCGATAAACCTAATAGGTTTTTTCGCTTCTGCGGGGGTGAATAAATAGCACACTGATTTGACTGATTTGACCGATTTACACTGGTTGTTAGTTTTTAGTGATTAGTTTTTAGTTCTAATAGCCAAAAGCTAACAGCCAAATAGAGTTTCCTCACTGCGAAAAACTTCAATGCTTTCCGTTTTTCTTGTTCGGAATGACAAGGTTTCTTTTATTAATGCCGACGGGCAGACCTCTTAATTAATTCAACATCGCATCACCGTCGGTGAGCACGACTTCCGCACCCGTCGGTGAAATGAACTCCTTCAAACCGGTGTAGGTTGCCGACGGACAATAATAAATAATCATCCTGTCATCCCGAACGGAGTGAGGGAACTGGTTGCTGTTAGTCGCTGGTCGTTAGTCGTTAGTCGTTAGTCGTTAGTTTTTAGTTCTTAGTTCTTAGTTCTAACAGCCAAAAGCTAATGGCTTTCCGATAAACCGGAATCTTCGAAATGGCCAAATGTTTCGATACAAAACTATTCTGACTTTGTTTGAAATAGAAATGTTTCGATACAAAACTATTCTAACTTAGTTTGAAATAGAA
>CAZMQV010000031.1:0-36531 GCA_964568675.1 uncultured Paludibacter sp. | reverse complement strand
TCGGTGTGGCTGAAAACTTGGTGATCAGGTAGCCCGACAAAGTCGGTGTGGTTGACAAACATTGGAAGTTATTAGTAAACATCTCAAATCAGCTATCATATACATTTTGATGAAACATTAGAATGAAATTTTTGATCATTGATTCTCGGTAAATGCTATTACCCGTATTTTGAAGCAGTCTTAACTTTCGTGTGATGTAATCATTTAATTTGTAATTTCCACAAGACATTTAAACCTTTTCATTTCATGCATGTCAAAAGAACAAAACCAAATGAAAGAGGCGAATACAGACAGATAAAAAAGATATGCAATTTCCGGAAGTCAATTCTATCGCTTGTATATGTCCGTAATTTGGATGTTAGAAATTTATTATTCATTGAAAAAATAGAAAATTTATGAAAAAGTTAATGTATTCATTGTTAGCAGGATTGTTTGTGTTCAATCTGTCATTGTCAGCTCAAAATGGCGACAAAGCACGCATGGGTGGTGGTGATCGGCAATTTTCACCGGAACAACATGCCGAGCGATTGGCGAAAGAATTAAATCTGACCGACGCGCAGAAGAAACAAGTTGCCGAGTTTTATACAAAACAGCAAGATGTAAGAAAGAAAGAACGTGAGGAATTTCAAAAGAAAAAAGCGGATGTGCACGAAGAGAACAAAGCGGAGCGTGAGAAATTCAGAGCAGAACGCGAAAAAATTCAGAAAGAGCACGATGCAGAATTAGAAACAATTATCGGTAAAGATAAGATGGCGCAGTTAAAGAAAAATCGCGAAGAACGTATGCAGAAAAACAGGGAAAATCGTCCCAATAGACAAGGAAATAATTAATTTGTTTTTTTTTCGATAGTGTTTTTTTAGGAGAGGTTTTCTGGTAAATACCAGGAAACCTTTCTGCTTTTATTGTCCGATTGTGGCATCCAATAGAAAATAATTGAGAAACATGAATCGGCGCACATAAAAAACTCCCTTGATTTGTTGTCAAGGGAGTTAGTCCACAATATTTTTTTGAGATGTTGAAAAAATTAGCCTAAATAGCCTTTTAGCAGTTTGCTTTTTGAGCTGGTTCGCAATCGTCTGATGGCTTTTTCCTTGATTTGTCTTACGCGTTCGCGGGTAAGTCCAAACTCATCACCAATCTCTTCCAATGTCATTTCAGCCACTCCAATACCAAAGAATTTTTTTACGATTTCGTGTTCGCGCTCACTTAGTGTGGATAGCGCGCGGTCAATTTCTTTGGCGAGCGACTCGTTAATGAGCTTTCTGTCAGCATTTGGCGAATCGTCGTTAATCATTACATCGAGCAGGCTGTTGTCTTCACCTTCTACGAAAGGCGCGTCAACAGATACGTGTCTGCCTGAAACCTTCATCGTATCGGTGATTTTGTCCACCGGTATTTCCAGTTTGTCGGCAAGCTCTTCGGCCGAAGGGCGGCGTTCGTTTTCCTGTTCGAATTTAGAAAAAGCTTTGTTGATTTTGTTAAGCGACCCAACTTGGTTTAGAGGCAAACGCACAATACGCGACTGCTCGGCCAGAGCCTGCAAAATGGATTGGCGTATCCACCACACAGCGTAAGAGATAAACTTAAATCCGCGTGTTTCGTCAAATTTTTCAGCTGCCTTAATCAGTCCTAAGTTGCCTTCGTTGATGAGGTCGGGGAGGCTTAATCCTTGATTTTGATACTGTTTGGCTACTGACACTACAAATCGAAGATTTGCGCGGGTAAGTTTTTCCAATGCTATACGGTCGCCATTCCGGATGCGCTGCGCCAGCTCCACTTCTTCTTCAACTGTAATCAGGTCTTCGCGACCGATTTCTTGTAGATACTTGTCGAGCGATGCGCTTTCGCGATTGGTAATTGATTTTGTAATCTTTAATTGTCTCATATTTAGATGGAAAAATTAACTTGCAAAGATACAAATATTTTCCGACAAAATTTTGATTTTGACCTGAAAACTATTTGTGTTGGTTCGTTATGTTTATTAATAGATAGATTTTTCTCTGTTTTTCCTGCTTCGTTTCCCGTTTTGTCTTAGAATTAGTAGTATTCGGATGCTACATGTTTGATTTTTTAAGAATATCTTATTACTTAACGAGTGAAAGCCCTTTTTTGTTTCAAATTGTATGTGTATTTTTTTTTAGCTATAAGAAATAAGTAGTATGAAGCAACAAAAACTCTGCCAAGTGGCATGACTTGGCAGAGTTTCTAACTGTGGGTAATGGAATTTATAATGCGTTTAAGGAAATAATTATTTGCTTAAATCAATTTTGTAATAAACGATTTTTCCGGTAGCCGGATATACGCCCGCAATGCTGAGCGAACCTTTGGCTTTCTTTACACTTTCGTATAGAGTTTCAAAATCATTGACGCTACTCATCGCTTTATTGTTGATTTTCAGAATAATATAGCCTGACGTTATTTTTTGTTCTGAAAATTTGCCAGGACCTACCGATACCACTTCAAGCCCGGATTCAATTCCTAATGCCTCTTTGATGGTGCTATCAATTGGTTTGAGTTTAGCGCCCAATTCACTTGTAAATTCGATGTTTTTAATCAATTCGGTAGTGCCATCGGCATTTTTCAGATTTGCGTTTAGTGTCAGCTGTTTGTTGTCGCGAACCACACCTACGGTGATTTTATCTCCCGGGCTGTAGCGGCTTACTTGTTCTTGAAGTTCGGAAGTCGAATTTACCTTCACACCATTAATATTGTTGATGATGTCGCCTGCTTTCACACCAGCTTTTTCAGCAGCGCCATCTTTCACCACATCGCCTACAAGTGCGCCATTCATTGATTTCAAGTTCTTTTCTTTTGCCATTTCATCCGAAATGTCACTGATGCTAACTCCAAGCAGTGCGCGTTGTACCACACCATGTTTGCGTAAGTCAGTAACTACCTTTTGAACAATACTTGATGGCACTGCAAACCCATAACCATTGTATGCTCCTGTTTGCGAGGCGATTGCCGTATTGATTCCTACAAGTTCACCTTTGGTGTTTACCAATGCGCCACCGCTGTTGCCCGGGTTGATGGCAGCATCTGTCTGAATAAAGGATTCGATGGAGAGTTTTTCGGTGCGACGTCCCATTCGATCTGTGCCGATGATTCCAATGTTGCGTGCTTTGGCACTTACAATTCCAGCGGTAACGGTCGATGTCAGATCAAAAGGATTGCCAACAGCCAATACCCATTCGCCTACTTTGATATTGTCCGAATTTCCAAAATTGATATTCGGAAGATTTTTTTCGTCAATTTTAAGCAGTGCGATGTCTGTGGAAGTATCGGTACCGATAAGTTTTGCTTTGAAAGTTCGTTTATCGTTGAGCGTTACTTCTATTTCTGAGGCTTTATCAATTACGTGATTGTTGGTAACGATATAGCCATCCTGGCTGATAATTACACCAGAGCCTGAACCTGAAGGTATCGCTTCTTGAGGCGATTGCTGCTGACGTTGCTGACCTCGTTGTTGTGGGCCAAAGAAGAACTCGAAAAATGGATCGCTGAAATAATCTCCCTGACTTTGCTGGCGCAATGCTTTTGTTTTTACGTGAACCACCGCGTGCACTGTGAGGTCTGCTGCTACGGTAAAGTCCGTATCAAAAGCTTTCGACGCATTCGCGAAACGTGCTCGAATGTCCTGAGTTGAATCGCCGTTTGTTTCGGTGAAGTCAACACCTTTGTTTTTATTGTTGAAATAATTAGTAGTCCAGCTTGTTGCCGCACTTACTCCGATTACAAGTAATGTCAACGCAATGATTGACTTCGTTTTTTTACTTACATTCATAGTAACATGAGTTTAATTTATTGATTTTGCATTTGTATGAAATTTATTTTCAAACAAAGATAACAAATGCTATGCCCGAATAAACATAATTCAAGCGGGATTGGTCAAATTTAACAGTGTTAAAATATTGCTTAACGGGCTTTAACGCAATGAATTGAGTTTGATTAAAAAAGATAAAACTCAAGACTGACAACTTGTCATGCTTTCGGACAGATACGTCAATTGGTAATGTAAAAATGTCATTTTCTTTTAAAATGCTTTTTGTGAAAGATAAGCATATAAATTATTTACCGATAAATGACGTTAATGGTTCAAACTTTGTTGCGGTAGCGCATGTTTCTCATACAAAAAATGAAAATTATGGAAGATTTGGCATATAGTCCTGTTGACCCTACCGTGATGGAATATCTGGAGGCTGAAAAAAACAATCAATTTACCCGAGTGATTTATTTTGGTAGTGGCACGGAATTGAAAGAAATCACCGGAAAAGTAACCGGATTGGAACGAAGAAATAACTTTGAGTGTTTTATGTTGTTTGAAAATGGCGATTCGGTGCGGATTGATCGCATTATTTCATATAATTTGAAGCCCGGCCCGGCTTACGATGAGTATGACGCCTACGGCTTGCAATGCCTCACATGTCGGGCGGGTTATGATTTGGATGATTGAGGCTTTGTATTAAACAGCTATTCAATTTGAATATTTGCTGGAAGTAATTTCTTCAATTTCTACTTTTATACCTTTCCTGGCAGCCATTTCCAGAATACTATCTTTGAGTGTAATAGCATGAATATCTTCGAAATATGTGAAATGGATTGTGGCGATTGATTTATCTGTTTTCATAATTTCAAGATTTATTTTCGTTAGTTTCATGCTGAGAATATCGCGCCACAAGATAGTTTCGGAAGGGGTGGTTTCGTCCGGTTTTACAGCTATTTTTTCTTCATCCACTCGAATATAAGCTTTCCGTAACATGGTGTTCAATCCTTTTATCAGCAATCCAAGCCCTACAATGCCAAAAACTGCCGCATATACCCAGTCGAACTGATTGATGCCTTGTGGTTGTTTATCACCGGAATACAACACCCAAGCGGTCATTCCCAAAAAAATAAGTCCTAAGATGAAAAAATAGATGGAGTTGAGATTTTTAGCTTTGATATTTTGATTTAACAACATAAGAATTGGTCTGTTTTAATGGATTAATAGCTTCGGAATTTTTCAAGATTATGATAGAGGAGCAAAGTTATTAAATCTTACTCGAATTTGAGTAAGTTTTCGGAAGAAAAGATTGAATAAAAAAAAACGGGAATCGATATTTTATATGATTCCCGTTTTCAATTAATGTTGCACTTCGTTAGTTTAAATTTCCATCAGAATCCTTGCTCCGAATTGAAGTGGTTTGCCTTGTTGGAAAAATTTATTTCCAAACGATTCAAAATAGAACGCGTTGTAGCTGGTATTGAGCAAGTTTTTGCCCCAAAGTTCAAGGGCGATGTTGTTCTTTTTAGCTCCAAGTCGCGCATCCATTAGTCCGTAGAAGTCTTCGTACAAGTCATTTTTTTCATGCCAGTAAATTTTTCCAAAGCCATTGAAAGCAACTGTACCGTAGAGTTTTGAAATAAATGCGTTGCTGAAATTGTGTTCGTAATTTAAGTTGCCATTTAGGGTGTGTTGAGGCGCGTAGGGCACAATTTTGCCGGCATAATCTACTTCCGTGTCCACTCCGTTTATTTTCTCGATATTCGTGTAGTGCTTGAAGCTGGCATGGGCGTAGCCGTAGTTTAATCCGAAGCTGAAGCCGGCGCCAAGAATCATATCGGCAGAAAGTTCAACGCCTTTGCTCACTGATTTGCCCGCGTTTGTCAATTTTCGTCCTGCTCCACTGGCAAGAAACTCAGTGAGTTGCAATCCGTTTATTTTCATATAAAAGAGCGTTACAGATGTTCTTAATCTATTGTTCAACATGGTGTTGCTTAGTCCGATTTCATAATTCCAACTTTGCTCGGGCTGAAACATGGTGCGTTGCTTTACATTGGGTTCTACTTTTGGATTTCGAAGTTTTTCGCTTACCAGGTCTGAGATCATTTGAATGTTGAAGCCTCCACTTTTATAGCCTTTTGCTACACTTCCATACACGAAATTGTTTTTTCCCCATTCATATTTCAATGCAAATTTTGGCAAAACTTCAACAAAGGTGGTGTCAGCTTCTCCGATTAAGTCGGCTTTCACTGTCATAGGTATCACTTGTGGTCCTTTTTTCATCTCTAAATCCATCGATGAACTAGTATTGTAATTCAGTTTGAGATTATCCACATCGAGCCTTATCCCGATAGTTGCCGACAGACCGTCAAGCAGCAAGTTGTCGAAAGTGGATTGATGAAATATCGCGCCACCTTTTCGTTCATTGTCGTAAATTCCGGGTATTTCGTAGGTTTTATTCTTCACGGTGATTCCCTGTTTACTGAAAATCGGTTCAAAAATCATCTTTATACCATCTTCTTTGAATGTTACCGGCACATCCATGTCCAATTGCTGTCCGAATCCATTGACACCAAACATCCATTTGTAGTTGGAGATAGAAGTTGATTTAATAATCGCTTCTAAGTTTAGCAAATTCTGTTTTTGATTCTGCGTAAGTGTGAAAATGGATTTTGGAGTAAAATCCTGATCGATATCCATGCGATCGTCAAAATACTGATGCGAAAGCGAAACATTAATCAATGCGTTGTTAAGAATATATCGTGCGGATATGCTGTTGTTAAGTGTTTGGCGGTAATAGCTGCTTGCATCATTGAAGCTCGGTTTTTCGACCAAGCCACTCGTTGGATTTAGAAGTCCGTAGGGAAATGCGCCTTGTTTTACATAGTCGTAATCAGCGATGTAATCAAGTTTGAGACGTGGGTTTACTATCCACGACAGACGAGCTCTACCACCGGCAGTTTGTTCTTTGTCCACGCTTTTTGCTGTGAATTGGTTTTGATAAAAGCCATCGTGTCGCCCGTAGTATCCGCTAAGTGAAGCTCCGAGTTTATTGTTGATTTTGGTGTAATAGCTTCCTTTTGCATGTGCCAAGCCGTAGTTTCCGGCAGTGAGCGCCAATCTTGCTCCTTGATAATCGAGTGGTGAAAGAGTGAAAATATTCACAATGCCTCCAATGCTGTTTCGTCCATAGAGTGTGCCTTGAGGTCCGCGTAGAATTTCGAGTTGCGCCATATCATAGAGTTCAAAGTCGAAAGCTGTTTTCTCAATGTAAGGCACATTGTCCACATAAAGCGCGATGGACTGACCACTGTAGCGAGAGCCTACACCACGCACATAGGGCGAATTTGACATTGCTGATCCATAATCCGGAATGAAAAAATTAGGTGATTTTCCGCTGATATCTTTTATCGACAGAATTTGTGATTGGTTGATTTTCTCCTCATTCAGCACCGATGCTGAAACGGGTGCGTTTTGTAAGTTGGTCTCTTTGGTACTAATAATTTTCACCTCGCCAAGTGAAATGTTGCGCACCGTGTCGCGTTCTGTTTCTTCAGCAAAGAGGCTTCCTGAAAGTAATGTTATTATTGAAAAAAGAATTAATTTCTTCATTTGTTGATTCTGTTTTGTAGTTTTTAAAAATAGATTAATATGGCTTTTGCCCATTCATTTGCAGGAAAAGCCGAAAAGCACGTAGATGATTTTCGAAAAGAAAAATCCATGCTTACTGAAAAAAATAAAAGGAAAAACTAAATTAAGCCAAATCAATAGATGGAGGTGGCCGGTTGAATAGTGCGGAATATGAAATGTGGAAATAAGAAAAAAACGGATGCGGCAAATCAATCTTTAATTGATATGTATAAAGGAAGTTTACCGAATGCTTATCGTCGATTTGGACATCGGTTTGTTTATGATATTCTGATAAATAATATACTTTTTCAGATGCTGACGTGTTTGAGTTGATAGTTATTGTATCATTCTTACTGTCATATTCTACTTCGGAGGCATTGCCCGATGATAGGTATGGAGCAGTGAAGCAAGAAATCACCCCCAAAAACATCAGAATTTGTGGGATAAAACTGGCAAATAAGAAGTTGTCAAATATCAGCATGTGGTGATTTATGTTTCGAATGCAAATCTACACATTTTTTTTTGAATAGCTGGACAGAAAACGTTGGTATGTGAGAATATTTTCAAAACCTTCCTCTGTTTTTACCCAGTCTTTCAGCATTCCGTGAAGTTCAAAATAGTTGTCGAATAGATGCCGACTAGCGCTGTTGCTTTCGGCAATTTGAACATATAGTTGGTTAATTTTCAGAAAATCAAATATATATTGCTCGGTTAAAAGGAGTGCCAGTTTGGCAAATCCTTTTCCACGACTTTCATCAGTAACAAATAGTCCCAAAGCAATCCGACTGTGGTGCATGTCGAAATCAAAAAGATCAACCGTTCCCACAGTTTTCCCGCTTACTTTGTCTTCAATCATTAGTCGCAGATTTCCATTCTCGTAAATGTCGTAACTTGGGTTAGCCACATATTGCTTCAATTGGAAGCGAGAGTAGGGCACACGCGTGTTTCCGGCTGTCCAGAACGCGGTGTCGTTTTCCCAAACAAAAAGCAAGTCCAAATCTTCCGGCTCAATAGCGCGGAGTTTTATTCTTTCGTTTTCAAGAATTTTCATTTCGTAAGTTATTTAATCGTCAAGTCAATTGAAGTCGAGATAAGGTGTAAGCTTTATCAAATCGTCGGACGAAAATTCATCCAAAACATTTAATTGTTCGATGTTTTTGAGCTTTCCTAATTTGCGCCGGTATTCATATATGGCTTTGGCGCGTTGAAAAGAGCCGATGTATGGGTGCGATTTTAGGTAGTCAACGCCGGCGTTGTTTATTTTTATTTTTCGTATTAGCGTGCCGTCGGCTGTGAGCGAATGTTTTATTTTTTCGAAATTTTCATCTCTCATGCCGTAAACTTCACGGAGTTGCTCCACGCTGTAATATCCTCCAAGCACATTGCGATAGCCTACTATTCGCTTAGCATAAGTCTTGCCAATGCCCCGCACTTTTACGAGTGCAGCAGTGTCGGCGACATTGATTTCGAGCGCGACAGCAAGCTCTTCTTTCACAGTTTTTTCTTCCGATTGTTTTTCAGTTGTTTTTTGGTGTAGCTCCTTTGTTTGTTCCAATTTCGCAATTTGAATGTAGGGCTTTAACTCTTCAAATTTATTTTCGGTAATGCCATACACTTTCCCAAAGTCTTCCGGAGAGCGAAATTTACCTCCTTTAGCTCTGTATTTTAATATATTCTTAGCAATGTATGGCTTTAGTCCCAAACGTACGAAGCTAACGGAATCGGCGCTGTTGGGGTCGAAAGCAAAAAGTTGGTAAACCTGCTCCGTTTTCTTTTTCTTTGTGTAATTTCTGTTTTCAAAAGGAACGAACTCTTTTTTTCTAAATTTTTCCTTTTCTTTCAGGTTAGCTATAAATGCTCTTGCTTCAGATAGAAACTTTTCGTCATTTTTACTGTTTTCGGGAGGGGCAACGAAACAGGGCATTAGGAGTGTAGCCGAAAAAACCAGCAAAATAAGGAACAATAAAATAATTATTCCTATTCGCTGGCTTTTATTAAAGTAAAAGAAGTCTTTCCACATAACGCGTGTAAGTATTTCTTTGTTGTTTTATCGTTTTTAGTATGCTCTTGCGAAGATTACGCGTTGCGAAGATGGTTTGCCCGTTACCATGCATTGTCCCGGAGTTTTATCGCCTTCGATCGGAATGCAGCGGATGGTTGCTTTTGTTTCGTCTTTAATTTTTTCTTCGGTTTCCGGTGTTCCATCCCAATGGCAAAGCAAGAATCCGCCTTTTTCAATCTCTACCTTAAATTCATCGTAGCTGTTTACTTCGCGCGTCATCGAGGTGCGATAATCATAAGCTTTTTTGAAAATATTATTCTGAATCTCCTCTAAAAGGTTTTTTACATGCTGTTCGATGCCTTCAATACTTACTGTTTCTTTGGTTAGCGTGTCGCGGCGTGCCACTTCCACAGTTCCGTTTTCCAGGTCGCGCGCACCGATAGCCAAGCGCACAGGCACACCTTTCAATTCATATTCAGCAAATTTCCATCCTGGTTTTTTCTGGTCGTTGTTGTCATATTTCACGCTTACCCCAAGTGCTTTCAGCTTCGCAATTATTTCATTTACCTTTGCGCTGATAGTTTCTAATTGTTCCGCGTTTTTGTAAATTGGAACAATAACTACTTGATAAGGCGCCAGATTTGGAGGCAATACAAGTCCGTTGTCGTCGGAGTGAGTCATGATGAGCGCGCCCATCAGGCGAGTTGAAACTCCCCAAGAGCTTGCCCAAACGTATTCTTGTTTGTTTTCCTTGCTTACGAATGTTACGTCAAAGGCTTTGGCGAAATTTTGTCCAAGAAAATGCGATGTGCCCGATTGCAAGGCTTTACCATCCTGCATCAAAGCCTCGATGGTGTAGGTGTCCAAAGCACCCGCAAAACGTTCGGAAGCCGATTTCACACCTTTAATTACCGGCATTGCCATGAATTTTTCAGCAAATTCGGCATATACATTTATCATTTTCTCGGTTTCCTCAATGGCTTCTTCTTTGGTAGCATGGGCTGTATGTCCTTCTTGCCAAAGAAACTCGGCAGTGCGAAGAAATAAACGTGTACGCATTTCCCAACGAACCACATTTGCCCATTGGTTTACGAGAATAGGGAGGTCGCGATAAGATTGAATCCAATTGCGGTAGGTATTCCATATTATGGTTTCGGAAGTGGGTCTAACAATTAGTTCTTCTTCTAATTTTGCTTCCGGGTCAACCACTACACCACTTCCATCGGGTGCGTTTTTAAGTCGATAGTGGGTTACTACCGCACACTCTTTGGCAAATCCTTCTACGTGATCGGCTTCTTTGCTAAGGAATGATTTAGGGATAAAAAGTGGGAAATAGGCATTTTGGTGACCGGTTTCTTTGAACATGTCATCGAGTTGTCGTTGTATTTTTTCCCAAATCGCGTAGCCATAAGGTTTAATCACCATGCATCCGCGCACAGGCGACGATTCGGCTAAGTCTGCTTTTATTACTAATTCATTGTACCATTGCGAGTAGTCCACATCGCGCGAAGTAAGTTCTTTTATTTCAATTTTTGCCATGATAATTGATGCTAAATCTAATGCTGTTTATATTACAAGACTACAAAGATACGGTTTTTCGTAAAAATTCACAAACAAATAAGAACGCTGAGTTTTTAGTTTTTTCAGGGATGATCTAATAATAAAATTCCGTATCAGTATCTTGGTCTTGAATTTTATAGTCGCATTCGAAGTAAAGTTCATCTTCCAGTTCTTCGGTGGCATCTTCAAAAAGCAAAATTAGATTATAGAAAATGTTTAATCTGGTTTCATCAAAATTGATGAATTTAATTTTTACAGGTAGGGGGATGAAGGATGTGATGCAATCCCAAAGCGCGTCAAGATTTCTGCCGTAGTATGCCGGCAACGACATTTCCTTTATTGCCATTTCGTGAAAATCATCCATGGTGTATATCCGGTCGAAGTCAAAATAAATTTCTTTCATCGTTTAATAAAGGTTTTATAATGGTCATAACTTACAAACAATAGTCCATCGCTTGAGTAGAGTAAGCGGTGTGCATTTCTTCTTCCGCAGCGATAATTCAAGTCGGCTTCGAACCAAGTTCTGCCTTTTTTTGAAGGGAGTCTGTTTTCGCGATTCGAAAATTTATCTCCTCCTATGGCTCGTCCGGGCAATACGTCGCATAAATTGGATTCGGAAGCAATCCAGCCTTTTTTCCGGGCTTCACTTTTGGTAATATAGTAGTGAGGTAATTTCCCGTTAATCCTGACAAAACTTAGCACTGTTTTTTCGGCAGTCAGCTGGTCGATACTTAGATTTTTCGATTCGGATACTGTTGACGTGGAGTTGTCGCTTCTGATTGATGTGATGGCTTGAGGCGTCGACTGATTCTGTGTTCGATGTATGCCGAAAAGATATATGCCGATTAAAAGCACTCCGGTAATGAGGATAATTAGTTTTGTTTTTTGTTTCATCAGTATTTTATGTTATTCCGGTTGACACTTTTTCTCAATATTCTTTTTTATCTTGTTTCATCATCCATTCGTCAAAAATAATTTTGGCTAATGATATCGGTAATTTGTTCATAATCAAGCTTCTTTTCTCAATAGGTAAATTTAATTCATCATAAATAAATTTGTCGTCAAAACCGATTTTTTCCGCGTCAACCCGATCGGATGAATAAAATACTGTTTTGATGTTTGCCCAATAAATAGCCGCTAAACACATGGGGCACGGCTCGCATGAGGTGTAGATTACGGCATCCTCCAAATGAAATTGTTCTGTTCTTTTGCAAGCATCGCGAATAGCCACAATTTCAGCATGTGCGGTGGGGTCGTTGGTCGATGTTACCATGTTGTGTCCACGTCCAATAATTTTATCATTCTTTACAATTATTGCGCCAAATGGTCCACCATGATTGTTTCTCATGCCTGCGATGGCTTCGTTGCAGGCTTCGATCATAAATTCTTTGTGTGTCATGATCTTGTTTTATTATAGTGAAAAACATAAGGTGATAGAGAGAAAGGCAAATATAGTCTATTCTCTTGAAATAAAATGAAATTCAGGGTTTAAATTTTGAATTTATCCTCAGTTTAAGATGAATTTCATGAATTGATTTTTAACAACCTACATTGTCAATTACTTCGAGGAGTACTTTTTCTTCTATTTCCCAATTTAGCTCTGCGCAGGCTATGGCAGTATTGATTTTTTTTCTTTCGTACTCGTTCGCGTTTTCAAAAATCTGTTTAATTTTTGTAGCTATTGTTGCCGGAGTATGGTTTGGAATAAAATAACCGACTTGATATTTGTCGATCATTTTCTTAATTTCAGGTAAATCAGAAGCCAATACAGGCACACCGGAATGAATGTAATCGAAAAGTTTGTTTGGAAGTGAAAATCTGTAATTTAAGTTAGTGTCCTTGTCAAGAGCTAATCCGAGATCCGCATTACGCGTATGTTGTCGTAATTCCGATGAGGGCATTTTAGATTTGAAAATTACTTTTTCGCTTAAATCTTTTTCACGAACAATTTCTTTCAATTTGGGGATTACATCGCCACTGCCCACTATGAGCAATACGGCATGATCAAGATACTGCATGGCAAACACCGCTTCTTCGGCTCCCCGATCGATGTTGATTCCTGAGCCTTGAAGGATTAAAATCTTTTTATTTGTTGGCAAGCCCAGTTCTTCTCTCGTTTTTGTCTCTTCTGAAGGAAAATTAACCGGAATGTTCCTGATGATGTGAATTTTTTTCTTGTATTCGTTGGTGTATAGATCGGCAATCGATTGATTAACAGTAATGATGTGTGATAATTTTGGAAAAATAATTCGCTCAAAAAATTTCCAGACAGATTGAGTTCTTCTTCGGTTTACCAATTCGGGCATTTCAGTAAAATACTCGTGCGTATCGTAGATGATTGTTTTCTTTCTAATTTTTGAAGCTAAAAAAGCAGCGGGTAGTGTGTCCAAATCATTGCTGAATATCAAATCGACTCTTGAAAAAAGCAGATAAAAAAACAATTGGATGTTGTATTCTGCGTAAAAAGCGGCGCCATGAGTAAAGAAAAGTTTTGGACGCCGGATGGAGTAGGGAGGTGTGAACGCCAAACTGTCGGGGAGCAACCGTCCGGTTTCAGTAACTTCAAATCCACGATTCATAAGTGCCATACAGGTTTTCCTCACACGCTGATCGGTGGTGAGGTCGTTCGTAACACATACAATTGCTCTTTTAATTCTCATTTCAAACAGATTGTTTTCAGGTAAATTATTATTTTTGCATAAAGCTCGCGATGATACAGTTCTGATTTTTTTTCTACCGATGTGTTGTGCCAAAGAAGTGTCAATTCGCCATTGTTTACCTTCACGCTGTCAATCAATTTTTTTGTCAACAGAAATGCCTCCTCCGCTGTTAAATTCATATATCGTTTGTCGCTCAACGTGCTGTCCATGACCGTGAGAGGATGTAGAATTAGGGATGAAATTTTTAATGTATTCGGGTTTACCCAGTTAGTTGGCTTGCAAGTGCCAATTCTGAACCCTGCAACGTCGGCATAAGCCATGGTAAAGTCGTCGCTTAATCCTGCATCAACAAGCGCCTGCATATCCTGCGGCTCGCGACTGCAAAGGAAATGGTTGCGGCTATCGGTTGTGAGTTGGTGTAGCGCTTTATCTAAAATGTCTTTTTCGTGAAAAATCAAGTTTGGTTCTATGCCGGCTTGATAAGAAGGATGCAGCCCGATTCTCACTTCATTCTCAGCACAGAGCCGAAAGAGTTTTTTGAAATCATTGTCACTCACATCATGCAATGGCTTGTCAGCATTTAGCTCGCCTCCACCGCTTTTGACAAACACGATTGATTTAATTGCCGTGTTTGGAAGCTGTTTTCTTAAAAAATCAGCCTGAGCGAATAACCATGAGAAAGTGTACCAAGGATCATGTTTTATGCCACCAAAATAGCTTTTTATCGCGATAAAAGCTTGACTTGGATTTCTGAAAACACGTGAAATAGCTCCTGCCATTCCTCGAAGATTGCGATAATGCGCCAACTGATCAGCATCGTGTGTCAAATTTATTTTTTCGAATTGGGCGGGAGGTTCTGAAATGGTCAATCTATTGTTGCGTAGCAAATTTCTCAACGCTTTCCCATATTCATCAATTATGGGTCTTTCGAGAAATCCACCGCGAAAAGGAAGTGAGCTTTTACCGGGGAATCGTCCATGAATGTCGCGCTCATCTTTTCTGACAATTTCTTCGTATCGGCTTATCAGAAAAAAGCTGCTTGCAACTATATCGGCATGCAACACTACTGTATCTCCAAATTTTTCGATTTTGGATTCGCCAAAAACTAATGGAATGCCCTCCCATTTGGGCAAAGGAAGTGAAGGGAGCGACTGTGGAGTTAAATAAACATCGTCGTCGGTGAAATTGGAAGGTATGATAACGAGTTTGTAATTTGCAAAACAGCTTTTATCGGCAGTGTAGCCAACCGAGTCAAGATGTTGTGTGTTTTCCTTTCCAAGCAAAATACCGATGATGTGTCTGCTTATTTCCTTCCAGTCGCCACTCATTGCCTATTTTTTAAGTTTTCTTTTTTGGATGTGCGAAAATGTTATCATTACAGATACGATAAGCGCAAGTAGAAAGTCACTTTCTTTGAATACACCCCATACTCCGTTTTCAACGGGCAATTTGCCGCCGGCAAGACGTAGCAGCCATGAGATTAAGAGAAAAACAACAAACGCGCTGAAGGCGTATATAACGATGTGGAGTTTTGATTTCATGTTTCTTTAATATATTTTGAAATGAATTGATGTTTGATGCTGGATACCTGCGGTAATTCTCATCTTTGCAAAATCTGTTATGGGCAATTCGTAAGTTTTTTTATTCAAGTTCAACTTTCAAAAACTTCCCGGTTTCACTTTTCGGATTGTTGGCTATCTCTTGCGGAGTGCCTGTAGCCAACACATATCCGCCCCTGCTACCACCTTCAGGCCCAATGTCAATGATGTAATCAGCTATTTTTATAACGTCCAAGTTGTGTTCGATGATGATTACCGTATTTCCTTTATCAGTCAAACGGTTCAATACCTTTAAAAGTACACGAATGTCTTCAAAATGTAGTCCGGTAGTGGGTTCGTCAAGAATATAAAGGGTTTTTCCTGTGTCTTTCTTGGCTAATTCCGCCGCTAATTTTACACGCTGGCTTTCGCCGCCTGAAAGCGTTGTACTGCTTTGACCCAATTTTATATATCCCAGCCCAACATCTTGTAGCGTTTTGATTTTCTTTAGAATTTGATTTTGATTCTCAAAAAACTCGACAGCCTGATTGATGGTCATATTGAGCACGCCTGCAATGGATTTTCCTTTGAACCGCACTTCGAGTGTTTCGCGGTTGTATCTTTTCCCGTTGCAGGTTTCGCAAGGCACATACACATCGGGTAGAAAATTCATTTCAATCGTTTTGTAACCGTTGCCACTGCAGGTTTCGCAACGTCCTCCAGCTGTGTTGAATGAAAATCTTCCCGATTTAAATCCTCGAATTTTGGCTTCGGGCAATGTTGCAAACAGATTTCGGATGTCGGTGAAAACTCCGCTGTAAGTAGCCGGATTGGAGCGTGGAGTCCGCCCGATTGGCGACTGATCTACTTGCACTACTTTGTCGATATTTTCTATCCCGATTATTTCACTGTAAGGTAGCGGCTCTTTCAACGATCGATAGAAATGCTGGCTTAGGATAGGCTGTAGTGTTTCATTGATAAGCGTTGACTTACCGCTTCCCGAAACTCCGGTAACACAAATCATTTTTCCGAGCGGAAAGCTCACCTCAATGTCCTTTAGGTTGTTTCCTTTTGCGCCTTTGATAATCAGTGATTTGCCATTTCCCTCTCTTCTTTTCTCGGGCACTTCAATTTTTTTCTTACCTGTAATGTAATCGGCTGTGAGTGTGTCTGCTTGAAGCAACTCTGAGGCGTTGCCGGCAAAAACCAATTCGCCTCCAAGTCTGCCCGCGCGTGGTCCAAGATCCACGATATAATCAGACGCGAGCATCATGTCTTTGTCATGCTCAACGACAATCACTGAGTTTCCCGTGTCGCGTAGTTTTTTTAGCGAATCGATTAATCGAAGGTTATCGCGCTGATGTAGCCCAATGCTTGGTTCATCTAAAATGTAAAGTACGTTTACCAATTGAGAGCCAATTTGCGTGGCAAGTCGGATACGCTGGCTTTCGCCACCCGAAAGCGACATGGAGGGGCGATTCATTGCCAGATAATTAAGTCCCACATCAAGTAAAAATTGCAGCCGGCTATTCAATTCTTTGAGAATTTCAGTCGCAATCGTTTTTTGTTTGTTATCCAGATGTGGTTCCACCGCGTTTAGCCATTGTTTTAAATCAGAAATATCCATCTCCGCCAAATCGGCTATGTTCTTATCGTGAATACGAAAATAGAGCGATTCTTTCCGCAGTCGTTGCCCCGAGCATTCGGGACATCTCACGGTTTTGGAGTATTGGTTTGCCCATTTTTGTTCGGTTGCGGAGGCTGAATTGTCCTGCTGCATTTCGATGTATTTCAAAATACCTTCGTAGGTGAGAAAGTAATTTGAATTGCCGAGCGATTGGTTTTTGATGTTAAGCCGCTCATCGGTGCCATTCATTATTTCGTCAATCGCTTCCTCCGGAATGTCGCAAACAGCAGTTTTCAGGTTACATTCGTATTTCTCAAGGATTGCTTCAATCTGCCAAAAAATCATGCTGTTTTTGTGCTTACCAAGCGGAGCGATAGCGCCATTGTGAATGCTTAGCGTTTTGTCGGGGATTATTTTCTCCATATCAATCTCGTTGACAAAGCCAAGCCCTTTGCATTGAGGGCAATAGCCGTGTGGCGAATTGAATGAAAAATGGTGTGGTGCCGGCTCGTCATAAGAAATTCCGGTGGTGGGACACATCAGTTTTCGGCTGAAATAGCGTGCTTTTTCATTTACAGAGTCCAGTATCATGATTACACCACTGCCTTGCTCCATTGCTTTTTGCATGGAATTAAGTAAGCGTTTCCGGTCTTTTTCGCTCACCAGCAATTTGTCAATCACCACCTCTATGTTGTGCACTTTGTAGCGATCCACTTTCATGTTGTGCGCAATTTCGCGCATCTCACCATCTACACGCACATGTAGGTAACCTTTCTTGCGTATTTGTTCAAAAAGTTCGCGATAATGCCCTTTCCGTCCGCGCACCAATGGCGCCAATAAATATGTTTTCTTCCCCTCGTAATCGTTCATGATTAAATCCACGATTTGCTCATCGGTGTATTTTACCATTTTCTCACCGCTTAGGTAGGAATAGGCTGTGCCAGCTCGGGCATAGAGCAAACGCAGAAAATCATAGATTTCAGTTGTAGTGCCTACAGTGGAGCGTGGGTTTTTATTGGTTGTTTTCTGTTCGATGGAAATTACTGGGCTTAATCCGGATATTTTATCCACATCAGGGCGTTCCATATTTCCCAAAAAACTCCGGGCATAAGCCGAAAATGTTTCGATGTAGCGTCGTTGACCTTCCGCAAAGATAGTATCGAAAGCCAAAGATGATTTGCCACTGCCACTCAAACCTGTAATGACCGTAAGCGCGTCGCGCGGAATGGTTACATCGATGTTTTTTAGGTTATGCACGCGCGCGCCGATCACCTCAACTGTTTCATCGGTGTCGGGGAGATGTATGTTTTTATTTGTAGTTTCCAATTTGTCAACCGAATAGTATAATTTGCAAAGTTAGCGAAAACCATGATTTTTGGCAAGATTCCTATCCGAATTGTTTGAGATTTAAGTAGAATAAAATCCGAATATTTATTGGCATTGTGAGTGCTTGTAGTTGTAGTCTGTAACTATGCGATGAAAAAAAAGAGTGATTTGATGAAATTTCTTATATTTTTTAGAACTTTTTTGCTTTTTATTTTGTTGTTAATTTAAAATCATATAACTTTGCTTAAATGATACGATAAAACAATCGGAAATGGACGAATAAATTTTCTCAAATAAAATAAATATTTACTTAACCACAAAAAATTACAAGTATGAAAAAGATTATTTTTACATCACTGTTGCTGGTTTTTGCAATGGTAGGATTTTCTCAAGAAAACACATTTAATAAAGGAGACAAAGTTCTTAATCTTGGTGTTGGAATCGGAAGTACACTTTATTCCGGTGGTTATTACAAAAGCTCCATTCCTCCAGTTTCCGCTTCATTTGAAGTAGGCGTGAAAGACAATCTTTTTGACGAAAAAAGCTCATTGGGAATTGGCGGGTATGTAGGATACACATCGGCAAAATGGGAATATGATTATGGTTTTGATTACTTAGCTTCTATGTCGTCCTTAAATGCGGCATCTTCGGGTAGCTCTTATGGATGGAAATATTCAAGTATAATTCTTGGCGTGCGTGGAGCTTTGCATTATCAGCTTGTAAGCAAATTAGATACATACACGGGTGTTTTGCTCGGATATAATGTTGTAAGTTCGAAATCTTTTGGAACACCTTATGGAGGTCTGAATTACTCAGCGGCAAGTGGTGGAGTAGCTTGGTCGTGGTTTCTTGGCGGACGTTATTATTTCAACGAAAAATTTGCCGCAATGGCTGAATTAGGTTATGGTATCGCTTATTTGAATTTAGGTGTTGCCCTGAAATTATAATCTTCTTCTTTTGTGTTATTGATATAATGACGAAGCCGGATAGTATGTTCTATCCGGCTTTTTTACATGAATTGGATTACACGAACGGTTTTTTACCGTTTTCTGTTTTCAATTAGCCTTGTATCCCGAAAAATATTTTTTACCTTTGCATGTAATGTGTTCTTTTTAAATCAAAAACAAATTTAATCTCAAATATAGAAATGAAATTAATTAAAGAAAAATTAGCTGCGTTGCGTCAGGCAATGAAGCAAACGGGTGTTTCGGCATACATCGTGCCCGGAACCGATCCTCATGCAAGCGAATACATCGCGGATTATTGGAAAGAACGTGAATGGATAAGCGGATTTGACGGCTCTGCCGGAACAGCGGCGCTTACATTGGAGAAAGCCGGACTATGGACGGACAGCCGCTATTTTCTCCAAGGCTCCGAACAACTTGCAGGTACTGATATTGAGCTGATGAAGCAAGGGCTAACGGAAACATTGGAAATTGTGCCTTGGTTGGCAACCGAACTAAAACCGGGTGATAAAGTAGGGGTAAACGCCGAAATGTTTTCGGTGAATGCTTTTTCGTCCATGCGCACTGAGTTGGCGCTGAGTGGAATCGAATTGGTGAACATCGATTTGATTAAAATAGCGTGGACTGATCGTCCATCATTGCCTCAAAATCCATTCTTTGTATTTGATGCAAAATACACCGGTAAAACGATAGCTGAGAAGCTGGCAGATGTGCGCGCCGAAATGAAAAAACTTCATGCCGACGTGTATGTGCTTTCTGCGCTCGATGATATTGCATGGCTGTATAATATACGTGGCAATGATGTGGATTACAATCCGGTGGTGATTGCTTATGCTACCGTGTGTGCCAACAATACAAGCTTATACATCTCTTCTGAAAAAATTACCGCAGAAACTCAAAAATACTTATCGGACAACGCTGTTGAGGTAAAAGACTATTTTGCCATCAGGGAGGAACTGGCTAAAATACCTACCGATAAGTCGGTGCTTGTGGATGGTGGTAAATTTAACCAATCGCTTTTTGAAGCTATTCCGGCTGCTTGCACGAAGCGTATCGCCATGTCGCCGGTATTCCGATTGAAGGCAGTGAAAAACAGTGTGGAAATGGAAGGAGTGCGACGCGCGATGGTGAAAGACGGAGTTGCCATGACACGCTTTTTTAGGTGGTTTGAGGATAAGCTTGGCAGTGAAAAACTGACTGAAATATCAATTACAGAAAAACTTCGAGGATTCAGAGCCGAACAACAAGGTTTCAAAGGCGAAAGTTTTGGTACAATTGCCGGATGCAATGGACATGGCGCGATTGTTCATTACAAAGCAACCCCCGAAAGTGATGCCGAAATAAGCGCGAATGGTATTCTTCTGCTCGACTCAGGTGGTCAATACCTGGATGGAACAACCGATATTACCCGTACGGTGGCTTTAAGCGAACCATCAGACCAAGCTAAAATAGATAATACTTTGGTGCTTAAAGGACATATTCAGTTGGCTATGGCTAAATTTCCGGTTAACACCCGTGGTTCGCAGTTGGATATTCTGGCGCGTAAAGCCATGTGGGACGAAGCGATAAATTACGGACACGGCACCGGACATGGAATCGGACATTTTCTGAATGTTCATGAAGGACCGCAGAATATTCGTATGGATGAAAATCCGGTAACTTTACAGCCCGGAATGATATTGAGTAATGAACCCGGACTTTATCGCACCAACCAATACGGTATCCGAATTGAGAATTTAGTACAAGTAATCCCGGCCGAAAAAACCGAATTTGGACAGTTTCTTAAGTTCGAAACGCTAACTCATTGCTACATCGACACGCGATTGGTAAATGCGACGATGCTCACCGAGCAAGAACGTAATTGGCTTAACGATTATCACCAAACTGTATTTAATTCGATTGCGCCACATCTTTCCGAGGAAGAAATTGTATTTTTGAAGAAGAAAACCGCGGCAATATAATTATTGCATACATCCATTCTAATTCTTTTTTTCAAAGGGAAAAGAACAATTTACTTGTTGGATAAAAGTTTAATTATTTTTTTTTATTGCATGAATACCCCTCTCTTTTGTCTTGTTGCGTTCAAGACTAAGTGAGGGGTATATAATGTGAATTATTGGACGATAAGATGTATCAGTGTCTTTTTCGAGATTATACTTATTCGCAGCTTCAACAAAAAAACGAAAGGTATAACCCGGAGGCATTTAATTTTTTATTTGAAAAGAGATTTTTTTGCCGGATTTAGTTAACAACGATAATTAAGAATGAATTATATCCAATCCTATTCAGGTGAACTTGCCGCTTTGTCAGTCTCCGTTTTCTGGACAATAAGCGCGCTTTTTTTTGAAAAATCCGGACGACGTATAGGCTCATTGCCTACAAATATTATCCGACTTTTCCTCTCTATTTTGATGTTGGGGATTATCACGCTTTTTACCCGTGGTATGTTTTTCCCGTTCGATGCTACGCGTCATAACTGGTTTTGGCTGGGTATTTCGGGGATAATTGGTTTTTTTGTGGGCGATTTGATGTTGTTCAAATCTTATTCGGTGATTGGCTCGCGCACAGCCGCTTTGATAATGAGTCTTCATCCGATGCTTACGGCGATAATAAGCTGGTTCTTCCTATCCGAAATTTTATCTCCGAAAAGCATTGTTGCAATTTTTGTAAGCATTAGCGGTATCTTTATCGCCATCTCCAATCGGGATATGAAGTTTAATATTTCCTTGAAAGGTTTTCTGCTTGCATTTGGAGGCGCTTTAGGGCAGGCAGTAGGGTTGATATTAAGCAAAAAGGGGATGGGTAACTTTGACCCGGTAGCAGCTACGCAAATTCGCGCCATCTTCGGGCTTATTTGTTTTACTGCGTTTATTAGTTTCTTTGGAAGTTGGAGTAGGGTGTTGGCGGCATTGAAAGATAAACAAGGAATGCAGGCTGTGAATATCGGTACCTTAGCCGGGCCGGTTATTGGTGTCTCGCTTTCTTTGTTTGCTATTCAACACACTCAAACCGGAGTAGCATCTATGCTGATGGGATTAGTTCCTATTTTTATCATTTTACCGTCGGCACTGATGTTCAAAGAAAAAATCACACTACGTCAGGTGATTGGAGCCATTGTCAGTATTTTGGGAGCAAGCCTGTTTTTTATACCTTTATTTTAAAGCAATTTTTTATTATTTATCTGCTTTATGCAAAATACTTGCTCGGCTATCAAAGGTAAACGATGCAATGAGTGGTGAAAACCCAATGTGTATAAAGATTATTACTTACTGCTTTCGTTTTAATATGCTAATAAAGTTTGTTGTATTCGGTATCTGCATTTCACTTCTACGCTTAATTACAAATCCTCGCTTGGTAGCTCCTGCTGACAAGTAAAGCCAATTCGAAAATCACGGCTTATCCGAAGGCTAATGGCTTACGGATAATTGCTGCATATCACAAGTTTGTTTGCATTCTAAGGCGTATTTGCCGTATCAGAACGTTGTTTACAAAAACAATAAATCCTTTAAGAGATTTCGCCCTCTAAGGGTGGCAAAACATCAAGAGTTCATTGATGGATTGCATATTTTAAGGCAACTACATTGTAATCGGGCAAATGTTGTGTATAGTTTTGTCGTGTAACAATCTCATTTGTAACTCATTTTCACCCGTTTTGTTAATTGACAATCTCATTTGTAAATCATTTTCCCCCGTTTTGTCAATTGACAATTTTAGTGGTAAATCATTTTCACCCGTTTTGTCGTGTAACAATTTCATTTGTAACTCATTTTCACCCGTTTTGTCAATTGTCAATCTCATTTGTAAATCATTTTCACCTGTTTTGTCATGTAACAATTTCATTTGTAAATCATTTTCACCTGTTTTGTCAATTGACAATTTTAGTGGTAAATCATTTTCACCCATTTTGTCGTGTAACAATCCTACTCTGCAAGCTGTTACCACCTATTTTGTCATGTAACAATCCTACTCTGCAAGCTGTTACCACCTATTTTGTCGTGTAACAATCTTACTCTGCAAGCTGTTACTACCCATTTTGTCGTGTAACAATCTTACTTTGTAAGTCGTTACCACCCATTTTGTCAATTGACAATTTATCTTCTCCTTTACTCACACAATTCGAATAACAGTGGCTTGCTTTTTTAATTTGTTGTTCGAACGATGCTACAAATAGAATAACAATTGGATAAATGAGCGTATGGATTTGTTTGCCGGACAGCGATAATTCAAAATCAACAAATTAGCTTGCTCTCGAAAGTTGAATAAGATTTTTTTACCTTTAATGATTGTGTAAAGTCCAATAAGGATAAGTCCTGAAATTTCTCAAAGGTTTTTGTAGCGACATAGGTGTAAGACCTCTCGACTAGCAGAACGAATGAGATTGTTACTATGACGAATTAGGTTGCGCATTGTTCGGGCTATATACTCAGGTTGGAAACATGGCTTAAGAATACCGTAAATGTGAAGCATCATTAGCCACCCTGCATCGGATGCATCAGTTTTGCGGCTGGGATAGTTCTTTACGTCACTTGCATTGACTAAAATGACATCAAATCCTGTATCTTTCAATACTCGAAATATGGTAAGCCAATAAATACCTGTAGATTCCATTGCAACAGTATCTATATGGCAAGCCATAAGCCATTCGTCAATAGAATGTAAATCCTCGGTGCATACATCGAATGTCGATTGCAGTCACCGTCTCTGTCTGCAGGAACACATACTTGCATCTCCTTGGGAGAAATATCTATGCCTGCAGCATTAGGATTTACAACTTCAAATCTTAAACCTTTGTTGGTCTCTTGCTTTTTTAGCTAATTTGGCCATAATAAGTAGTTTTAGAGTATAAATCCAAGCCCAATGTCTCTGACATGATAAGCTTCTATAAGATCTCTGACGATCAAATTGTTTTGTTCACAGACATCGGAACCATACTGTCTGATAGGATAGTTGCCAATTATAATACTGGTTTACTTGCTTAGTGCTCCAAAGCTAATTATTTTTTGGTAAACGAATAACAACTTACACTAACGTTTCTAACAGCAATAGTATAATTTCTATACGGAGAAGATAGTCGACCGTTCATTTGTTATATCTCTGCTTTGTTTGCCAAACTGCAAAGAGGACTGTCCGATAAAATGTGTACATTTGCACATGGTTACTTTGTTTGTTTAGCTCACTTACAGAAAATAACCATAAAGGGCTGAATCCTACAAATGGGAACAGCCCTTTATTTTATCAAAAAAGTTGTATCATACAGCAATAAGTCAGAATGAATGGTGGAAACAATATGCCTATGGGGTAGGTTATTGAGTCTGATTTACTCTTCTTCTTCAAAGCTGTAATAGGGCTGGTTTTTCTTCGGCTCTTTTCTCAAATTCTTGATTGGTAGATACTCTACCGTTACCACCGAGGGGTCAAGGTCTAGAATCTCTGTATCGGAAGTCGTGAATTTCTTGATAGCATAATAGGCATTCAGAATTGCTTTCTGATAAACCGACAGTTCGATGCTTCGGATTATACGCTCGACAACCACAAAACGGAAATCGCCGGTTTTTTGATGTTCGCGAAGCGAAGGGTAACGACTTTTCAAATCAACTAACCCGTTCTTTTCCATATCTTTACATACCCGTTGGAAATAAGTGTCGATGTGAACACCCATTTTGAACCCGGCTTCTATGTCAATTCGAAATATTTTGCCCGGAACAAACGTGGTAACTTCATAGTTGAAACGATATGGCTCATCACTTTTCTGCAGATACACAAACCAATAGGTGTCGGCGCGTTTTGGCGATTTGGCTATCAATGACTGTATCACTTTATTCTCAATCTCATCTTTGTATTTTGCCCGAGTTACATACACCAAATGTGTGGAGTATTTCGGTATTTCGGTATCGTTGCTGATGCTCTCGATAAGTGGAATGTGCTTGGCTATCGGCTCGTAACGAATACTTCGGTTTTTGATGCGCCGACCATTGTACCAAACGTAGATTACAAAGAAAATTAATCCGGCAATCAGAATGGTTACGTATCCACCATGCATAAACTTCATGACATTGGCGTAGAAGAAACTTCCTTCAATTATTAGAAAGAAAAGCGTGATGGGAACTTTAAACCACACCGGTTTGTTTGTGCTTGTCAGATAAACATAGAGCAATAGGGTGGTCATTATCATGGTGATGGTGATGGCAAGTCCGTAAGCAGCTTCCATGTTTGATGAGCTGCCAAATAGCGCTACTACAATGATACAAAGTATCAATAGCGTGTGGTTAATCAAAGGTATGTACATTTGCCCTTTAATTGTAGTGGGGTATTTGATATGTATATTAGGCCATAAATCAAGTGATATTGCTTCACTAATAATTGTGAATGAACCACTTATAAGCGCCTGACTGGCTATGATAGCTGCTAATGTAGCCATTACAACTCCGATAATCGAGAACCAAGAAGGCATTATGCTAAAGAATGGATTAATACCATCGTAAAGATTGCCAGGGTGTGAAATAATCCAAGCGCCTTGCCCCAAGTAGTTGAGTATTAGTGTGATTTTTACAAACACCCACGAGGTTCGGATGTTTTCCAATCCACAATGTCCTAAATCTGAATAGAGTGCCTCTGCACCGGTTGTACACAGAAAAACGGCTCCAAGAATAATTAAAACATTGGGAGCGTCAATCAAAAACCGTATGGCATACATGGGGTTGAATGCGGCTAATACTTGTGGCTGTTCAATCATATTGAAAAAACCCAAAACCCCAAGCATGGTAAACCAGAAGAACATGATTCCTCCAAATGATTTGCCTAAGCGCGCTGCGCCAAGTGGTTGGATTAAAAATAGAAAAATAAGAATGCCTATCGTAATGGGAAGAACCGGAATTGAGGGATTCAGCGCATTTAGCCCCTCAATTGCCGAAGTTACCGTAATCGCAGGTGTGATTATCCCATCTGCCAGCAGTGTGGATGCACCAATAGCGGCTATGATATATGTCCAACGGTATTTTTTACGTATTAGCGCGAAAAGCGAAAGGATTCCACCTTCGCCATGGTTGTCGGCACGAAGCGTGATGATAACATATTTGACTGTTGTTTGTAGCGTGAGTGTCCAAATTATACAGGAAATGGCTCCGAGTATGTAATCGGGATTGGCTTTGTTGCCATCGGGTAGGCTACCTACAATGGCTTTCATTACATAAAGAGGTGATGTACCAATATCGCCATATACAATGCCGATAGCAAGAAAAATTCCCATCATGCCGAATGGCACTTTGTGTTCTTTACTCATATATTTTTTTATTTTAAAAAAATCGTGCAAAGATATATATTTAATGGGAAATATTTCGCTTTATGACAAAAAATATTAATCACAGGGAATCACTAATACTATCGAATAAAAAAATGATATTTATCAATTGAAAATCAGCATTTAAATGAATTATTCCAACATATTTATATAGATATAAAACAACAATCGAGAGGTTGATAGGGAAAAACTGCCAACTGTTTCACAAGAATGCCTGTTAAAAAATGGCTTTAAACATAATTTTGTGTATCTGAATCTGATTTGAAAAGTCATTATGGATTTGTGTAAATCTCAAATCTTGAATTATTGACATTTAAATACTTATGGATTTTGAAAATTCAAATAGATATATGACAAGCAGGATTTCATAGTCTTGGAGTTTGTAATTTGCAATAAAAAAAAACACCAAGTTATTCAGGTACACCGACAGAGTCGTTCTTTCTGATTTCAAGTTTTTCAGGAACATCATCTTAGAGTTTACAAGCGGAGAGTCAATAATTATATCGTAACTACACACCTTTTAAAAATCAATCTATGAGAAATAATGGCAAAGGCAGCATAATTCGACATATCAATAGCATGTCAAGAGTTCTCTAAATATATTATAAACGTGCGAGAAACTTATCCAGATTTGACGATAGCTATAATGTCTCAAATAGATTTATGTTGTTCTAAAAAAGCAGTAAAGCTAATAGCATACATGTTTTTTGGGGAGAGTAGCAGCTGCGTATGAAGATACAGAGGCGAATAATTCCACTTTTACACTTTTTTATCAGTCTGACTACTAAATTATTGGTCAAATATTTTTGACAAAAGAAGAAAAATATGTAATTTTGCACCGCAATTATGAAACTTAATTTTTAAAATAAAAATAAAATGATTAAAGTAGGTATTAATGGTTTTGGACGCATCGGACGTTTGGTTTTCCGTGCTGCTCAAGGAAGAAATGACATCCAGATTGTAGGTATCAACGACTTGATTAGTGTTGAATACATGTCTTACATGCTTCGTTATGACACTATCCATGGTAAATTCAATGGAACAGTTGAGATTAAAGATGGCAACTTGGTTGTTAATGGAAACACAATCCGTGTAACTGCTGAAAGAAATCCTTCTGACTTGAAATGGAATGAAGTAGAGGCAGAATACGTAGTTGAATCTACAGGTTTGTTCTTAACTAAAGAAACTGCTCAAGCTCACATCGATGCGGGTGCAAAACGTGTTGTTATGTCAGCTCCTTCTAAAGATGATACTCCTATGTTTGTAGTTGGTGTGAATACCAATACTTACAAAGGTGAGACTATCGTATCAAACGCTTCTTGTACTACTAACTGTTTGGCGCCTATCGCTAAAGTTATCAATGATAAGTTTGGCATGGTTGAAGGCTTAATGACTACAGTACACGCTACTACAGCAACTCAAAAAACAGTAGATGGACCTTCAGTAAAAGACTGGAGAGGTGGACGTGCAGCAGCAGGCAACATCATTCCATCTTCTACCGGTGCAGCTAAAGCTGTAGGTGTGGTAATCCCTGAATTGAACAAAAAACTTACAGGAATGGCATTCCGTGTACCTACATTGGATGTTTCTGTAGTTGACCTTACTTGTACTTTGGCAAAACCAGCTACTTATGCTGAAATTTGTGCCGCAATGAAAGAAGCTTCAGAAACTTATTTGAAAGGTATCCTTGGATATACTGAAGATGAAGTAGTTTCTGCTGATTTCATTGGCGATTCTCGTACTTCAATTTTCGATGCAAAAGCTGGTATCGCTTTGACTGACAAATTTGTGAAAGTAGTGAGCTGGTATGACAACGAATGGGGTTATTCCAACAAAGTGCTTGACCTTATCGCAGTAATGGATAAAGTAAAATAAAACTTATCTTATAATTCAAAATATCCGGTAAATTTATTTTTATCGGATATTTTTTTGTAATTTAGATTTTTATTATATCTCTTTAAAAATAAAACTATGCAAGATTTTGTAGCTATCGATTTCGAAACAGCCAATCAACATCGAAGCAGTGTGTGTAGTGTAGGAATTGTGATAGTAAGGGAGGGAGAAATTACCGACAAGTATTATAGTCTGATTAAGCCTGAGCCTGAATTTTATTCTCCTATCAATACTCAAATCCATGGAATAAGCTATGCAGATACGGCTCATGCAGCTATCTTCCCAATAATTTGGAATAAAATTGAAACGATGATAGGTGATTTGCCCCTGATTGCCCACAACAAATCCTTTGACGAGTCGTGCCTCAAGGCCTCGTTCCGAATGTATCAGCTGGATTATCCCGAATACGATTTTCTTTGTACCTTGCAGATGGCAAAATCAAAACTCAAAGGTCAACTTCCGGATTATAAACTAAATACTGTTTCCAGGTATTTAGGATTTAAGCTCACAAGACATCATCATGCACTTGCCGATGCCGAAGCATGTGCCTGGATAGCAAGATATTTATAAAAAAAACCGATAATTTGAATTATCGGTTTTTTTACCGGACTTAACACCGGATTAATTCTTTAACTTCCTTCCCAAGTCAGTTCTTCACAGAGCAAAACTTGATGAGAAAGTAGGGTAGTTGATGTTCAATAAAAAAAAGAAAACCATCTACCAATGATCTTTCTTAGATTAGTTATTATAGTTAAATAGATTGGTTTTTTAATTATTTAGAGTGTCGAAAAAAAATAGAATTTCTTCTTTAACCCTTTTTCAACAGAAAAATTGTTTGACAAATTAAAAAATTCAATTAGAATACATCTTAATTAAATCAGTATTGGCAACTCCTCACCATTTTTTAGAAAATTTCAACGAATAAGCATTCAGCTATACATTAATTGTTCTAAATGATTTATTTATTGGTTATGAATACAAATAAGATTTTGGTTAATGATATTTTTATAAAAAGAAATATATTACACCGAAATCCATTCACACAAGTATATATATTATTTTGATGCAAAAATAGTAATTTTATTTGTAATAAACAAAGATATAATCTGTTTTATAGTACAGTTTCTGCATTTAAGTGTAAAATTGATGTTAACTCTATAGTCTTATATAAAAATATCAAAAAAAACAAAAAGGGTTTAATTAATAAATAAAATTAATATCGAATGATTTGATTATTTATACTTTGTTTTAAGCAATCGGTTTAATAAATTGTATGCTCTGTAAACTCCTAATTCACCTGCTTTGCTTAAATCATATTTTGCAGGTTCTTCTTCATTGAGAAAAATACTTGATAATCCACGACCAAAATATGCTTCCGCAAAATTTGGATCCAGTTCAATCGCTTTGGAATAATTCAAATTTGCTGAACGAAAATCCTTTATTTTTGCCAGAAAATTAGCCTTATTGTAATATGCAAATGAAAAATTGGGTGCCATTGCTATTGCTTTGTCATAATCAGCTAAAATCTTCTGATTGTTTATTCTGCTGAGTTCTTCATTTGCTTTTGATATCTCAATTTTGTCGCTATTTCCACCCAAATCTTTTGTGTTTCTTTCAATATCATCAAGTTTTACACGGATATTTGCTCGGATGAAATAGGCTAAAGCATATTTATCTTCAAACTCTATTGATTTATTGATATCCTCGAGAGCACTACTAAAGTCCTGAACTGTAGCAAATTCAATAGCACGTGAAAAGTATAAATTTGCGTTATTGCTATTCGAAGTAATCTCTTTATTTAGCAATTCAATATGTTCGAAATGCGGCTGAACGCTCCCTGGATTAATCATTCGATTATAAATGGCGATTCTAATCTTCTTCCCCCCCTTATATGTCTGATTGAAAAGATGGATCAGACTATGATATCGATTTGTGGCAGAAAGTATGGAGTCGGTATCTTCAAAACTACATTCAGCATTTCCGGCGTAAGTTAATTCAGTAAAATTATCCTGAATATTCCCTCGTACATTATCGTTATATGCCGATTTTTTCAGTTTATCTTCCGGGTTCGATGCGAGTTTATCCACTAAAGCTTGGTTAGTACTAACTTCTTTTTGTGATGCTACATTTCTAACAATCTGATTTTTAGGCTCAATGCTCTGTTTCCTCTTATAATAATCTTTATTGTTAATAATTTCAAATGCAAGTGAACGGTAGTTGTTTGATGCGCTTTTATTACCTTTCTTATTGTATGCTTCTGCAATGGAGTAATAAGCATTTGCAAAATACTTGTATCTTTTTAGAATGATTTCAAAATTCTCGATTGCTTCGTCCAGCAAACCGAGTTCAAGTTGCAAATTAGCTTGTTGTAAAATCGCTTCATAATTATCGGGGTTAAGCTCTAAAACCCGTTGAAGATCTGATAATGCGTTATTCTTATCTCCTAAATTATTTCGCAACAATGCTCTGTTGTAGTATGCAAGACTATTGTTGCGGTCGAGCAGGATGGCAAAATTATAATCATTGAGCGCTTGATTAAATTTATATCTTTTCACATTTAAAATGCCTCGATTGATATAATCACCCGCAAATTCCGAACCATTTTCAATTGCCTTGCTATAATCCTTGTGTGCGTCATCTTCGGCATTTTTTATCATCGCAAGGAAGGCGCGGGCACCAAAGGCGTGAGGTTTGCGTGGGTCGTTGAGTATTGCCAAGTCAAATGCTACTATTGCAGCGGACGTATCTTTATTTGCCAGATAAAGTCTTCCTAACTCCAAATCAAGATTTTCAGACTTTGGATTGATTTTTTTTAGCACTTTCATGCTTTCGATAGCGCCCTGAATGTCATTTTTTTGTTCTTTGATGTGCGCCAGAAGCTTGTAAGCAAGTTCCATTGTGCTATCAATTTCAATATTACGCTTCACCATTTCCTCTGCTCCTAAAGTATCGTTGTTGGCAAGCATTATTCGCCCGATTTCATATTCAATGCCTTTTGCTTTTGGATTTACTTTTTTGAAATACCTTAAATCGCTTATAGCACCTTCAAAATCCTTTTTTTGTTCCTTAGCCTCTATCCGGTTTGCCAAATAGTTGGAATTGTCAGGATCAAATTCGAGTGCTTTGGTGAAGTCCTGGATGGACTCATCATATTTCTTGAGATTTTTTCTTGCAAATCCTCGAGTATAATAGGCGTATGGCACAAAAGGATTCAATCTGATAGCTTCATTGCCATCTTGCTCGGCTCCAATATAGTCGCCAAGGCTTATTTTTGCCATCCCCCGAAACATATAAGGTTCTGGTAGATAGGGTTTTATTTTAATTGCCTGATTGAAATACTGGATGGAAAGCACGTAATCTTCGTAATAATAGGCATTACGGCCAATGCTTAATATACGATCGGTATTCCACTGTCCGTAGGTAAACTGTATCGCAGCTACCATCGCAAATAGGGCTATCAGTATCTTTCTCAATTTCAGATAATTTATTTATTCACAATCTATTTCAGCGTTCCATTCGGTTGGTACATCGAAATTGTCATTTTCACTATATCCCAATTCTTTGTTTGCTAAAACTTTTTTCATATACAAAGCCCAAATTGGTAGTGCCATTGCTGCGCCCTGACCTTGTGCTATGTGGTCAAAACGAATGGAGCGCTCTTCGCCTCCAACCCAAACGCCCGATACCAACTTGGGAGTAAATCCCATGAACCATCCGTCGGAGTTGTTATTGGTTGTTCCGGTTTTACCTCCCATTGGCATATTTAGTCCATAAACCCTGCGAATGCGTCCTCCGGTTCCTTCATCTATCACGCTTCGAAGCATATAAATCATTTTATAAGCGGTATTTGCGCTAAATATTTCGTGCATTTGAGGTATGAAAGTCCCGATTGTGTTGCCATTGGCATCATCAATACGCGTAACATATAGTGGATCTACACGAATCCCTTTTTGCGAAAATGCGGTATAAGCATCTACCATTTCGGCTACTGATATTTCTGCCGGCCCAAGCGCAAGCGACATTACAGGGTCAATTTTCCCTTTTACACCGAATGAGTGAATGAGTTTTACTAAAGCTTCGGGCGAATAATGCGTCATGAGGCGTGCTGAAACCCAGTTACTCGATTTCTTTAATCCCCAGCGCAACGTAACCATTTCGCCGGAACGCTCATTCGACGCATTTCGGGGCGACCAAGGTCCCGAAGACGTTTGAAGAGTAATTGGCGCATTCAATATAAGATCGCAAGGTTCCATTCCTTCTTCCATAGCCAAGGTATAAAGATAGGGTTTGATAGTTGAACCTACCTGACGACGCCCCAATGTGGCCATATCATATTGAAAAGCAGTATAATCCGGACCGCCAACATACGCCTTTACGTGTCCATTTTCAGGCGACATGGACATAAATCCACAGCGAAGGAAAAATTTATGATAACGGATTGAATCCATCGGTGTCATCACCGTGTCAACCCATCCATCGTAACTAAAAACACGCATTTCAGTTTTGGTATTAAAGGATTTTTCAATTTCAGAACTGCTTGCACCTTCGTTTTTCAATTTCCGAAAGCGCTCGGTTTGTCCCATTGCCGCTTTCATTATCGAAGAAATCTCTTTCGATGTCAAATCTTTTGAAAATGGAGAGTAGGAGCGTCCTTTTTTCTCACGAAAAAACTGTTTTTGCAACGAACGAATATGCTCATTTACTGCATCTTCGGCATATCGTTGCATTCGAGAATCTATCGTTGTGTAAATTTTTAATCCATCACTATAAATGTCGTATTTTGATCCATCTGGTTTTCTGTTTTTTTCAAAGAAGCCATAAAGCGGATCGTTTTCCCACGACCATTTGTTGTCTTCATAAAGTTGTGTTTGCCAATCGGCATAATCGCCTCTGCTTGGTTTTTTTGCCGTCAGTATTTTGCGAAGAAATTCACGCAAATAAGGCGCTAATCCTTCCTTGTGATCCACTTTTTTGTAATTCAGTGTAAGAGGTAAATTTTTAAGAGAGTCTGCTTCGGTTTGCGAAATAAACTTTGCTTTACGCATTTGATCCAAAACGACGTTTCTTCGGCTCTTTGTGCGTTCGTTGTGCCTCAAAGGATTGAAGTAGGACGGGTTTTTACACATCCCTACAAGGGTTGCTGCCTGCTCGATTTTCAGATTGTTGGCAGTGGTATTAAAATATACATTGGATGCCGATTTGATACCCACCGCATTGTTCAGAAAATCGAATTGATTGAGGTACATGGCAAGAATTTCCTCTTTTGAGTACATCCTTTCCAGTTTCACGGCAATTACCCATTCTATCGGTTTCTGTAGCGCACGCTCAATAATGTTGGCGGCAGAAGGAGAGTAAAGCAGCTTTGCCAATTGCTGTGTGATTGTACTGCCACCACCCGAGCTTGTCGAGCTGGTTACCACGCCTGCAACTGCACGAAATAACGCCTTTAGATCAATTCCTGAATGGTTATAGAACCGAATGTCTTCGGTAGCTATTAACGCCTTAACTACACTTGAATCAATCTCATTGAAGTTTATGGGAACTCGATTGTCTTTTCCACGATAATAACGCCCAAGAAGCTGCATGTCAGCCGAAAATATCTCTGTAGCCGATTTGTTAATTGGATTTTGAAGTTCTTCTATCTCAGGAAGATAACCAATCCAACCTACGTTGATTAATGAAAAAATAAAAATAAAGCCGACTACTACAAGCGAGAATAACGACCATATAATTTTTCGAATAAACTTCTTTTTCTGTGTTACGATTGCCATAAAAATACAATAATCTATTTTTCTTTAATGGTAGTACGAGCGCAAACATTATGTTCACCCTTTGTTCTACATACAAAAATACGATTAATTTCAGTTATTTTTCTTCTCTTTTGGGTTTAATTAATAAAACTAACGAATACTTCAATTTTTATTAATGACAAGCCGTTTCATCTATTGAATAATCATCGTAAACCAAAACAAGCTGAATATCAAAATAATAGATGGAGTAAATCACTTACATTTTGCATAATCTCATTTATACTCGAAATAATTCCACAAGAATGGAATCGGACACAACAACGCCTTCGGAAGTAAGCCGTAAATAATTATTCTCAATTTTAAGCTTTTTGTTTGTCAATGCTGCTTGGGCAGACCTCATACAATGATCGAAATATTCACTCCCAAATTTGCTTTTAAGTAAATCCAAATTTATTCCTTCCATAGTGCGAAGCGAAACCATTACAAAATCGTTGTATTTTTCTTGTGTAGAAAGTATTTCTTTTTCAAAAAATATCTCATTCTTGTCAAGCATTTCGCAGTATTTGCTTACCGAAGCGATATTCCATTGACGTGAATTGCCATTGTATGAGTGAGCTGCCGGTCCAATACCCAAATATGTCTGCTCTTTCCAATATGATGAATTGTGTTTCGAGCGTAAGCCATTTTTTGCAAAGTTTGAAATTTCATATTGTTCAAATCCGCTTTTAACACATTCATCTACTAAATACTTATACATCTCAATCATGGTTTCATCATCTATTGGTTTGATTATTCCTTTCTTCATTTGCCTCCAAAGCAATGTTCCTTCTTCATAGGTGAGCCCATAAGCCGAAATGTGTTGGACGTCCAATTCGAGGGCTTGATGAACTTGTGCTCTCCACGAATCAAAATTTTGTTCAGGCAATCCATATATCAAGTCTATGCTAATATTGTCAAAACCCGCAAGTTGTGCGTTCTTTATAGCTTCGAGTGCTACGCTTGTGCTATGTCTTCTATTGATAAATTTAAGTTGTTTATCGTCAAAACTTTGTATTCCCATGCTCAGTCGGTTCACACCCCATTTTCTTATTTCGGATAAGTAGGTAGCAGATAGATCATCCGGATTGGCTTCCAGTGTGATTTCACAATTTTCTTCAATTTGAAAGTTTGAATAAATCGTATTTAGAACTTTTCCAATTTCGTTAGCCGACATTGTAGATGGCGTACCTCCACCAAAATAGATAGTTGAAACTAATTCAGAATTAAGGTAGTTTCGTCGCAAACCGATTTCTTTTTGAAGTGCAAGCAATAAAGCACTCTTCTTCGATAAATCGGTAATTTTATAGAAATCACAATAAGTGCATTTCGTTTTGCAAAAGGGTATATGTATGTAAATTCCGGGCATTTCTGATACAATTTTATATTGATAGATAATTTATACAAAATTACAATTAGAACTCGAGTTTTGCAAAACTATATAAAAACATATCATTTTCAAATCTATTTGGGTGATACATTTGTTGAATAAACAGTTAAATGAAAAAGAGACAATTAAAACTTAAAATTAAATATGAATAAAAGAAAACTGATTCAGGTGGTTCGAGGACAAAATGGTATTGATGGTGCCGGAGTACATTTAAGACGTGTTCTAAATATTAAAAACATTCAGGAGTTTGATCCGTTTTTAATGCTCGATGGTTTCGATTCGGTCAATCCTGCCGACTACATTAAAGGTTTTCCATGGCATCCGCATCGTGGCATTGAAACTGTAACTTATTTGATTCAGGGCGAGATAGAACATGCTGATAGTCTTGGTAACAAAGGAACGATTCGGGATTTACAATGTCAGTGGATGACAGCGGGTTCCGGAATAATACACCACGAGATGCCTAAAGCATCTCCCAGAATGTTAGGTTGTCAGTTGTGGGTTAATCTACCGGCGAAAGATAAAATGACCAAACCGGCATACAAAGATATTCAGCAAAAAGATGTGCCTGTGATAGAAGAAGAAAATGCGACGATAAGAATCATTTCTGGGCATTACAATGGTGTGAGTGGCGCATTTAGTGGTGAATTTGTGAAAGTTCAATACTTAGATGTGGAGTTGAAGCCAAACGTTGGTTGGGAATACGCGGATACTCCAAATGATGAAACTTTGTTTCTGTATGTTCTTGAAGGTACAGTTGCTTCGGACGATTTCTTTACACAGTATGAGCAAAGTCCGTGTGCACTTCTTTTCAAATCAAGTGATAAAAATCCTATTGAAAAAGAAATCGTTGAATTGAAATCGGGTGAAAAAGGAGCTCGATTTATTTTACTTGCTGCCAAACCATTATTCGAACCGGTGGCTTGGGGTGGTCCAATAGTGATGAATAGTCGTGAAGAACTCAATCTGGCTTTTGAAGAATTGGATAAGGGGACATTTATCAAGCATAAATAAAAAACAAAAAAAGAATGTAAGTGGTTTTACATTCTTTTTTTTCTTTCGTCGGGGTAGCGGGATTCGAACCCACGACCCCC
>CAZMQV010000030.1:0-37726 GCA_964568675.1 uncultured Paludibacter sp. | reverse complement strand
AAAACAATTGTAGGATTATAAACAAAAAACTGTAAACAAATTTCAGGACGGCACACCCGCTTCGCCAACACCGAGAGTGAGTTCACCCTCGATTTTGTCGGCATCAAAGCCCCCGATGGAATAGCCCGTTCGAATGGAAACTAAGTTGATGAGATCTACTGCCATGTCAATCTGATAAAGTGGCATACCTTTCACAATTCTTCGGCAGAGCGCTTCTGCCGAAGGACGGTAACGGTTGGGGTCTTTGCCTAATTTTTTGTAAACAAGACGTGTTTCGGCGATGTTTGGGAGTTTGTTCACTTGGTCGAGTGATGTGTTGTTGCGTAGGTTTTCAGCAGCTTCTTCCAACATTTGCCAGATTTCGGTGTTGCAACTGCTGTTTTGAATCTCACACTCGATGGCTGCTAACGCAAAATGAGGGCAAGCCTGTCGAAGTGTCGGCGATACTCTTATTTGAATCATTTTCTGCTTTTCTTTATCATGTACATCCGATGCAAAAGTAGTGAAAAAATATTTGATATGGAAAATGCTGTTGGAGGGACTGAAGCAAAGACCCGATTGAATCAAATGCGTGATAGCCTAATAGATTCATTGAGCATAAGTGTTCCGAAACGGTCGTTAGACACCTATTGAGAATACATCAAGGCTGATTTCAGAAATTTTCCCCAATACCATTCGCGGTAAGGCTGTTGCTATTGCGGTGGCATCGCAGTGGATTGCAAATTTTGTGGTATCATCCACATTTCCCACGCTCGAAGCCTTTAGCATTACGTTTACATATTTATTGTATGGCGTTATGTCCATTTTATCGGCAATTTTCGTTTGGAAAATGGTGCCCGAAACCAAAGGTAAAACCTTGGAGGATATGACGAAACTATGGGGCAAGAAGTGAATTGGATGGGTTAAAAACTCTTTCGTTCTTTAGTCCAAAATTAATGTGAGCGGTTGGCGCGAATCTTTTTCGTTTTTTCTACGATTTAGGTTCGCGCTGACCGGTTGCATTTTTCTACGAAATACTATAAACGCGATTACAGCCAAAACTTTCAAGGTTTTGATGTGTTGTAATTGGAGTGTTTAATCGAAAAAAGAACCAAATAACAGTTGAATTATCTTGCACACATCTTTCTTTCGGGTTCCGACCGCCGTTTGCAGGTTGGTAATTTTGTTGGCGACTTTGTGAAAGGCAGTCGCCATGAAGCGTATCCCGGAAAAATTCAGCAGGGCATTCTGCTTCATCGCGATATTGATAGTTTTACCGATTCCCATCCGGTGTTTTTGGATACTGTGCAGATTTTGCGTCCTGTTTTTGATTGCTATTCGGGCATTATGACCGACATGTATTTTGATTATTTTCTCGCGTCCGATTTTGAGAAATACAGTGAGGGAGCTTCGCTGTCGTGTTTTGCGACGGATTTTTATTTGTCAGCTTTGCTTAACTATCCTTGGCTCCCCCGACGGGTCAAATCTTTTATTTTCCACTTTGTAGGCACAAACCGGCTGGCGAAATACGCAAGCTACGATGGCTTGCACGAATCGCTCTCCATTATGTCGCGTGTAAAGTCTGATGCTATTAATCCTGATTTAAGCATTGCTTTTCTGAAAGAAAATGAAGACGCGCTCCGGCAGAATTTTCATCTGTTTATGCCGGAAGTCATTGCTTATGTGGCGCATAGGGGAAATGGAGTGTTGAAACAAGCAGACACATCATCGCCTGACAATGCGTCAGTGTAAAAAGTCGTAATATAAAAGATATGGCTGTTGGCTAAAATAAATCTTCGGTTGCTTCGTCAAAATTATAAGCTTTGTTCCAACTCCAAATCTCATTTTTCAGATTTTTGAGTGTCAAGGCTTTTTTCTCTTCTCTGTTGAGATTTTCGAGCCGAAATGCCGGTACTAAAATATTGTGTTTGATGGTGTTTTCTTTAAGCTTGTTCTCTTCGAGCAGTTCTTCGATGGTTTCGCCCGCATCGGCAAGATAAAGCCCGATAAACTCGCGGCGGTCGCTACCTGCGGCTTTCCATGCTACTATCACAGAGTCTTTTAATTCAAAACCTTTTAATTCGTTGTATTCTTCTATTTTTTTCATATTGCTGTTGCTGTTAATTTATCGTTCCACATATTTATTGAGCCATGTTTGAGCCAATCCTGTTCGCTTTCGGGCAGGAGTATGATGGGCATTCGCTTTTTTGTGTTGTGAATACGAGCCATCAACTCGTTGGCTTCGGTAGTGATAATGGTGAATGTAGGAAAGAGCTTGCCGGTAGTAGGTTCGCTCCATTCGCTCCACAATCCTGCAAATGCAAATATAGGATTTTTATCAATTTTGAGCAAGTATTTTATTTTTTCTTTTCCTTTCGGATCCACCCATTGCCACTCCACGAAAGCTTCGGCGGGAATAATGCAGCGATTGTTGAGGATATTTCTGAAACTTGGCTTTTCGTGTAAGCTTTCAAAGCGTGCATTCAGAGTGTTAGCCTGAAACTTTTTATCTTTTGCCCAGCTTGGAAGCAAACCCCATTCGTAGAATTGTATTTTCTCCGGCGATTGCGCGGTGATGACCGGCAGCTGTGGATGCGCGAATCCGTTGTAGATGTCGGGTAACGGATTTGTGAAATCTATTGGAGTTTTATGGCTAATCCGGGCGTTAAATCGCTGCTCGATCACTTCAATCTCCTTTGGTGGTTTGTAGAAGAAACACATGGCGCTTGTCGGTTTTATGGTTGATGCGTGTCGGCTTCACTATTCTTTTCGGAGTAAGACCGGTTGTTTTCGGGTTCAGCTACATTT
This sequence comes from uncultured Paludibacter sp., assembly GCA_964568675.1. Classification (GTDB taxonomy): domain Bacteria; phylum Bacteroidota; class Bacteroidia; order Bacteroidales; family Paludibacteraceae; genus UPXZ01. Next base: position 34,939 of record CAZMQV010000030.1, on the reverse strand, counting down.
ACCGCGATGATGTCGTCGATGTCTGTTGTGTATCGTTTGGATAGTTTTTCTTGTCGCATTCGCCAGGTGCGCCCGGGTGCTTGCGTGCCGAGGCGTATCAAATCTTTGCTATAGCGACGATTGAGCTGATCCATCACTTTCATTAGCGGTATGTGGCGCACATCGCGGTTCTCAAACAGATTCATTTGCTGGTTCTCTTCGGGTAAGAAATCGAGGACAATTACACCTGCTTTTTTGTATTTATAGCCGGGGCGGTATATTTTCTCCAATCCGATGCTTGCCGCTTGCGCCAGCTCGATGGCGGAGTTGGTGGCGTAGGGTAGCCGTATTGTTGTCGAATTGCTGTATTGTGGTTCGTCTTCCCTGAAATAGTTGGTGATGATAAATACCTGCACCGCGCGACAGCAAGCGTGTTGGTGGCGCAGTTTCTCGGAGCATTTTGTGGCAAAAGTAACGATTCGCTCTTTTATGTCGGCTTGGTTAGCGAGTGGATGGTCGAATGTGCGAGTGGTGGCGATACTTTTTTTATCCTTCACCTCGTCGAGTAGCAAGGTGGGTATTCCTTGCAAGTCGTGTTTGAGCCGAAGTCCCACGATTGATAGATTTGTTTTTACCCATTCGTCGGGCAGCAATGTAAATTGATATGCGTTAGTGATATTTCGGGCTTTCAGTCGTTTGCCGTGTTGGCGGCCTATGCCCCACACATCCTCCACCGGCAGCCATCGTAACGCTTTTATGCGCTTTTCTTCGCTGTCGATATAATGTACGCCTCCGGTTTGTGTCGGAAATTTTTTGGCTATTCGCGTCGCGGTTTTTGCCAGAGCCTTCGTTTGCCCGATGCCGATACTGATGGGGATGTGAGTCCATTTCTCAACTTTTTGTTTCATCTCCATCCCATAAGCGCGCAGGTCGAAATTCATGCCGCTGAGGTCGAGAAAGCACTCGTCAATGCTGTAAATCTCTTGCAAAGGCGAGTATCCGGCTAAAATTGACATTACCCGGTTGCTCATGTCGCCATAGAGTTCGAAATTGGCCGAAAAAACTTTCACATCGTTTTTTTCTATTATTTCTTTGATTTTGAATGCCGGCACACCCATTTGTATCCCCAGTGCTTTCGCTTCATTGCTTCGCGCGATGGCACATCCGTCGTTGTTGCTAAGCACAATGATGGGCTTGCCCTCAAGCGCGGGGTTGAATGCGCGTTCGCAGGAGGCGTAAAAATTATTGCAGTCGATGTGGGCGTAAAGTGGCACGGGTTTTATTCGATTAAAAATGTTTTCTGAAACTCCAGGTTATAATTCCAAATATCAGATTCTTAGAATCTTCGGTGATTTCAATTGGCGGAAAATCGCTGTTCGACGATTCTAAATAGCAGCGACTTCGTGCTCTGCGCACCCGCTTGGTGGTGAAGTCGCCGTCCAGAAAAATCATGGCGATGTTGTTGTTGCTGTATTCTAAACTTGAGTCAATCACCAGCAGGTCGTCCTCACGAAAGTCGCCACTCATCGAATTTCCTTTTGCGCGGGCAAAATAGGTGGCTTCCGGGTGGTTGATGCAGAGCCGGTTAAGATCTATTCGCTCGCCGGTGAAGTCGTCGGCTGGCGAAGGAAATCCTGCGCGGAGTGTGCCGATGTAGGGTAGAAGTAGCTCTGTGGCGGTGTCGGCTTTGTATATGTCGAACTTCGGAGTGCTGATTATTGGTTTCGGATTTTTCATCTAAAAATGGTTTGATGCTTGAGCACTACAATTTTTTGAAAATAGTTCTGTTTCGTATAGTTGCGCAATGCAAAATTACAAAATTTTCGGTCGAATATCAAGTGCTTTCAATGGTTTTGTCGATGAAATCTTCACACGGATTCATCCTTGCGAAGCAGACTGTTTTGGGCGATAGCGTTTGCGTTCATTTTTATTTTTGATTCGAAATGAAAGAAATTTGTATTGAAAATCGTATTTTTGCATTTGCTATGGAAAGGAAAATATTTATAGTAACCGGGGCGAGTGGCTGTATTGGCGCCGAAGTGGTTCGCCTGTTGTTTCAGCGCGGACATTACGTGATCATGGCTTGTCGTAACCTGGAGAAAGGGAAACGCGTGGCCGATACAATTGTGGGAACATCGGGCGACGGAGAGACCCGGGTGAAGCTGATGGAGCTTGATTTAGCTTCGTTTGATTCGGTGCGACGCTTTGTGGGTGCGCTTTCCGATGCCCGACTGCTCATCGACGGGTTAATTAATAATGCCGGGGTTCTGCCGCGTCGTTTTGGACTAACGCCCGATGGGCTCGAGTCTGCCGTTCAGATTAATTATATAGCCCCTTTTTTGCTTGTTCAGCTTCTGTTGCCGTTGTTTGAACCCAATGCGGCTATTGTGAATGTGATTTCTGCCGCAAAGCATCCACGTAAATTAACCCTTCAGTTTTTTGGCATTAATCCCAATGATTATTCACAAATAGGTGTGTATCTGCGCTCCAAGACTGCGCTTACGGTATTTTCTTCCTCGCTTGCCGATAAAATGAATGGAAAAATCCGGGTAAATGTTGCCGATCCCGGAATTGTGAATACAGATATAATTCGTCTCGATAGATGGTTTGATCCTTTTGTCGATGTACTGTTTCGCCCTTTTATTAAGAAACCGGCAAAAGGTGCAATACCAATTGTCAACGCCCTGTTTTCAGCCCAAACCGGAATGCAGTATAAGGGAAAAATCAGAAAGCCAATCTCAGGAAAATATACCCGACACGCATTGAACCGATGGCTGTGGGATGAAACTGAGAAGTTGATTGAATCGAAAGGCTAAGCGTGTTGTCTCAATGTATTGCCGAGTTTGAAAAAGTTTTGTAACTACTCATTCGCTTTCTCTCAAAAAAGAATGATTTTTTGTATCGCTAAATACGTTTGAACTTTAATCGGACTTGCGCCGTGCTTTACCTGAAAAAAAAGAGTAATTATTATGTCAGGCAATGCAATGCCTGCATTATCGCGCTAAGTTTCCAGGTATGCGCGCAATGACCTATCCGGACGGTTTGATAGGAGTATTGCTACACAACAAAGCGAGCCGCAACTCGCTCCGGCATGAAAAAATCATTCATCCTTGAAAGCCGCAAATGATTTTCACCCCGCGTTGCAAACTCACAATCCACGCCCACACAAGCCTACACTTCATATTGCAGCCAGCAATCCTTGTGAGTAATCGGCGATACCTCCCATTGCAACTTGCAATTCATCGTATCAGCGACTCTTAGATAAAAATCTTATCTTACAAAACCATGCGAGCAACTGCACGGATGGTTTTGTAAGATTACAAAACTAAGCGAGCAACTGCACGGACGGTTTTGCAACTTTACAAAACTAAGCGAGCAACTGCACGGATGGTTTTGTAATCTTACAAAACTAAGCGAGCAACTGCACGGAAGGTTTTGCTAAATAACAATTGCATGTATTGCTGAGTTGCAAGTGGCTTTGTAGATTGACATTGGCATGTAGCAATGAGTTGGATGTGGCTTTGTAGATCAACATTGGCAACTCGATGGGATTTACGACTGCAAAATCACTTGACTTTGGCGATGCTCGCTTTGTGAAGCCGCGTATTGCATGTTGCGATAGGATGTAAAGCCGACTTCCGCCTCCGATTGCAATGCGCAGGCGCCTCATCGCTGGGATAGCGACATGGATTATACCCGCAGAATTTCAAAGTTGGTACTTTTAGAATAAAAAAAAATCTGGCGCTTAAAAACATTTTGTATATTTGCGGATAATATGGCGCATACACGGATTGAATGGTGGATATATGGAAGTTATATCCAATGGTAAAACAACACTCCGAACATTGACAAGACAATCAAAACAGAAACAAATTGTAAACCATTTTGACAGGGGAACAACATACGGAAGATATAACAAACGGACAACGAGTAAGCCGATCCCGAATACTTTCGGGACCGACCTTTCTGTGTTTTAATTTTTTTGCCACCGCACAAAATATAATGAACTACGAAGCAATCACGAACACCTTTGAAAATAAATATGCCGTGAGTAATTCTCCAAAATAACCTCGCCAAAATAAATGTCTGAACCACTGATTATTTTGATGAAATGATAAACCATGATTATTGATTATGATAAACGAAGAAAAAAATAAATCATTACCGCCATACGAATCACATAAATCAGTGGTTCAGACGACTTACAAATATTCGGAATTAACAGGAAAGATAATTGGCTGTGCAATGCGAGTTCATTCCGCTTTGGGCAATGGTTTTCAGGAAGTCATTTATCAGCGGGCATTAGAAATTGAAATGACAGATGAAGGCATTGCTTTTAGTCGTGAACATGAAATGCCCATTTATTACAAGCATCAGCAAATTGGAACACGAAGGGTTGATTTTTTGGTAGAAGGTGTTGTGTCGGTTGAGTTAAAAGCAATTACAACATTAGAAGATGTGCATTTGGCACAAGCCATTAACTATTTGGAAGCATACGATTTGGAAGTGGGTTTGCTCATCAACTTTGGCTCAAAAAGCATGCAACACAAACGAATTGTAAATAGAAAGTTTAACCAAAAAAATCAGGGAAATTCTGAAATCAAATAAATAATGATTTTGAACATATCATAGAAATCAAATAATCAAATAAATCAAAGGTTCAGACAAATGAGTGAGTGGAAAGAGTATAAATTAGGAGAATTTGAAGAAAATTAAAATGCCAAAATAAATGTCTGAACCTCTGATTATTTTGATGAAATGATAAACCATGATTATTGATTATGATAAACGAAGAAAAAAATAAATCATTACCGCCATACGAATCACATAAATCAGTGGTTCAGACGACTTACAAATATTCGGAATTAACAGGAAAGATAATTGGCTGTGCAATGCGAGTTCATTCCGCTTTGGGCAATGGTTTTCAGGAAGTCATTTATCAGCGGGCATTAGAAATTGAAATGACAGATGAAGGCATTGCTTTTAGTCGTGAACATGAAATGCCCATTTATTACAAGCATCAGCAAATTGGAACACGAAGGGTTGATTTTTTGGTAGAAGGTGTTGTGTCGGTTGAGTTAAAATGTGCCATTCTGAATCTTGTTTGCCTTTTTGTAAATCTATTTCAGGAATAGACGGTGAAAAATAATGTATCAATTATCATTCTAAAAAACAGCGATAGGTGTCGGGCGAAATAATATGTAATTTTTTCAAACACCAAAAACCTTTGAGGTATTCATCGTTATCGCAAAATTCTGATTGGTTTCTGTCGCATATTTATTCAAATAACGCATGATACGCGATAGATATGTGGTGTCAAGTTGCTTTTGTCTTTACTCGCCCTGTTTTTTTGCTTTGAGCTTGCTTGAAATCAGGATATTGTAGTCCTTTAATGTTCGAAATTATTAAAGTTTTTATTAGCTTTGCAAATTGAAATTTTTATATTCGTAAGTAGGTGGCGATGTGAAGGAAGGCGATTTGTGGAAGAGTTGAAAAAAATTGTAAGTTTGAAGTTAAAACCGGATATTCCATAAGATAAATAAATAAATAGTGAGCTGATGAAAAAAGAAAATCTATCCATTCGCCTCATATTGTTGGTTGTCGGGCTGTTTGTAATGGCGCTTGGAATTGCGCTTTCCATACGTTCCGATTTGGGCACTACGCCCATTTCTTCGGTACCTTTTGTGTATCATCTCATTATCCCGGGTATTACTGTTGGTACTTATTCTGTTTTGTTAAATCTTATTTTGTTTGTGTTTCAGGCCTTGCTGCTGAAACATGATTTTAATAAACATTATTTCTGGCAGATTGTGGCTTTGGTGCTTTTTGGTAGCTTTGTCGATTTGCATCTCTATTTGCTTGAGGGGGTGCATCCGGGCAATTATTTAGCAAAATGGTTGCTTTCACTTTCCGGCTGCGTAGTCATTGCATTTGGCATTTTTATGCAAGTGAAGGCAGATCTTACGCTTCTGCCGGCCGAAGGATTTGTAATGGCGTTGTCCGGAAAATTGAATAAGACTTTCGGAAGCGTGAAAATCGTTGTTGACAGCTCACTGGTTTTGTTTGCAGTCATTAGTATCTTTGTGTTTATGGATCATTTCGAAGGTGTGCGCGAAGGTACAGTCGTGGCAGCGCTGCTTATCGGTTTTATTGTTCAGTTTTATCAAAGTAAAATTACAGTGTTTGATAACTGGATTGGTGAAAAGCCGGGTAAAGAAGCCTTCACTCCGGAACCATATATGACAACGGATAAGTTTGTAATTACCATTGCGCGGCAGTATGGCAGTGGTGGGCACGAAGTAGGCGAATTGGTTGCCAAACGATTAGGTGTGAACTTTTACGACAGTAGCTTGATTGACCTGACCGCTGAAGCCGGTGGTTTCACACGCGAATTTGTAAAGAAGAATGAGCAGAAATTAGCAAGTGGCCTGCTTTATAAATTTTACAAACAGAATTATGCTTATGTGAATCGCGAAATTCCACCCCAAGACGCGCTATTTCTGGTGCAAACACAAGTGATACGCGACATCGCCGCGCGTGAATCATGTGTCATTGTGGGGCGTTGTGCCGATTATATTCTCAAAGGGCATCCCAATGCCTTTAATGTGTTTGTTCATGCTAACGAGGCGTTCCGAATAAATCGTGTGATTTCGGATTATGGGGTGTTGCCTGAAATGGCAAAAGAAGAATTGGAAATAAAAGACCGCGAGCGGATGAATTATAATAAATATTTTACGAGAAGGGAGTGGGCTGACTTGAAAGACTATGAGTTGACGATAGAGAGTTCGCTTTTTGGAATTGAAATGACAGCCGCGATGATTCTTGATGCCCGACGGAAATATATTTTTTCTGATAAGCCTTGAACCAAGACTTTATCACCCTTAGGTTTGGAAGTGAGAAAAAATAGATAACACGTTGTTATCTATTTTTTTGTGAAAACAGAAGAGAATGATTTCGTAAATCCATATTAATTTCGTAAATTTGTATGTTTTTTGGGTGCGAAATCAGCCAGAAAGCATTGAATAGAAGAATTTAATATATTACTCTGAAAATAAGAAGATTAAGATGACGGAAGAACAAATGGCGACATCGGGCGAACAATATGGCGCAAGCAGTATTCAAGTGCTCGAAGGCTTGGAAGCAGTAAGAAAACGTCCTGCGATGTACATTGGCGACGTGGGTGTGAAAGGTTTGCATCATTTGGTGTACGAAGTGGTGGACAACTCCATCGACGAGGCGCTTGCAGGCTACTGTGATACGATAAACGTAGCAATCAATGAAGATAATTCCATTACCGTTTCGGACAACGGTCGTGGTATTCCGGTTGATTTACATGAAAAAGAAGGAAAGTCGGCACTTGAAGTGGTGATGACCGTGCTTCATGCCGGAGGTAAATTTGATAAAGGGAGCTACAAAGTTTCAGGGGGGTTACACGGAGTAGGTGTGTCGTGTGTCAACGCGCTTTCAACATTCATGCGCGTGGAGGTAGCGCGCAACAAGGAATTGTATGTACAGGAATACTCATGCGGCAAGCCACAATTTGATGTAAAAAAGATAGGTGATACGGATCGGCAAGGAACGCAAGTTACGTTCTTGCCCGATACCTCCATATTCATCGAGTCGGTTTACAAATACGAAGTACTTGCCAACCGTCTTCGCGAATTGGCTTTCCTAAACGCTGGTATTACGCTGGTGCTTACAGACAAGCGCGAGCAAGATGAGGATGGCAATTTCAAAAAGGAAACTTTTTTCTCAAAAGAAGGCTTAAAAGAATTTGTTGAGTATATCGATGAAAGCCGTGAAGATTTGATTGAAAATGTGATTCACATCGCAACCGAGAAAAATAATGTTCCGGTAGAAATCGCGATGACCTACAATACCTCCTACAATGAGAATATTCACTCCTATGTAAATAATATCAACACCATTGAAGGCGGAACACACTTGGCAGGATTTCGCCGGGGATTGACTCGTACGCTGAAAAAATATGCCGAGGACAATAAGTTGCTTGAGAAAATGGAGAAAGCGAAAATTGAAATTAGTGGCGATGACTTCCGTGAAGGACTTACCGCGGTAATTTCTATCAAAGTAGCCGAGCCACAATTTGAAGGACAAACAAAAACCAAACTTGGAAATACGGAAGTGATGGGCTCTGTGGAAATGGCTGTAAGCGAGGCGCTTGGGAATTATTTGGAAGAAAATCCCAAAGATGCCCGCACCATTGTGGACAAAGTGGTGCTTGCCGCTACAGCTCGCCATGCTGCCCGCAAAGCGCGCGAAATGGTGCAGCGCAAATCGCCTCTATCCGGAGGTGGATTGCCCGGAAAACTTGCCGACTGCTCAAGTAAGGACCCGGATAAATGCGAACTTTTCCTTGTCGAAGGAGACTCTGCCGGCGGAACAGCCAAACAAGGTCGAAGTCGCGAGTTTCAAGCAATTTTACCTCTGCGTGGTAAAATATTGAATGTGGAAAAAGCGATGCACCACAAAGTACTCGAAAGTGAAGAAATTAAAAATATTTATACCGCGCTTGGTGTTTCCATTGGCACTGAGGATGATAGCAAGGCATTGAATCTTAATAAACTTCGGTATAAGAAAATTGTAATTATGACCGATGCCGACGTGGATGGTAGCCACATTGCTACATTGCTAATGACATTCTTCTTCCGCCACATGAAAGAGATTGTCGAAAATGGTTACCTCTACATTGCTACACCGCCACTCTACCTGCTCAAAAAAGGTAAAGTGGAAGAATATTGCTGGAATGACATGCAGCGTCAGGCATTTATCGATAAATATGGTGGCGGAAGCGAAGCCGGTATCAGTATCCAGCGTTACAAAGGTCTTGGAGAGATGAACGAAACACAGCTTTGGGATACAACGATGAATCCCGAAAACCGGACCTTGCGCCAAGTAACAATTGAAAATGCCGCAACAGCCGATCACGTTTTCTCCATGTTGATGGGCGACGATGTGGCGCCACGACGTCAGTTTATCGAACAAAATGCAACTTATGCCAACATTGACGCGTAACATCGTTGCGTATCATCACGATAAAACATTTCCGGCAATCGAATAAGAGAAAAAATTGAAAAATTGAATATCTGAGTCTTTCGGATATTCAATTTTTTGTTATTGCGAATAAAAAAATATACTACATCCTCTATTATAACGTTTTAGTTGTGATGAAGAAGAAAATTTGTGTGTTCTGCTCGTCGAGCAACGCAGTGGCTGATGACTTGAGGAAACAAGCAACCCTGCTGGGACAAACCATTGCTTCAAAGGGGCATACCTTGGTGTATGGTGGCGCTACGGGTGGTTTGATGGATGCGGTAGCCGGTGGAGCTTCCGAAATGAAGGGTGAAATAGTGGGGGTAATTCCCGAAATTATTATTCATTCGAATCGCTTGAGCTTGTTGCCAACACAGCTTATCGCTACAACCGATATGAGTGAACGAAAAAAGAGAATGAGACAAGAGGCGGACTTGTTTCTGGTTTTGCCCGGATCTTATGGCACACTCGATGAAATGTTTGACGTAGTGGCGTCCGGTTCGGTTGGCGAGCATCGTAAGCCGCTTATATGCATCAATCTGAATGGTTTTTACGACAAATTGATTGCGCTCGTTGACGAGATGCGCTCGTTGGGCTTACTCCCTAAAGAATTGGTCTATAAACCGGTTTTTGTTAATTCCATAGACGAATGTTTTGAGTGGATTGAAAAAATATAACACTGCTTGAACATTAGCTAAATTGCTGTGATATAAAAAAATAATAATAGAGTGCGTTTCGTATGAATCTATTCTGGAAAAAACTTTTTAGGCTGATGCAACCAACTTCTGTCTTCGAACGGAAGATAATGACTTTGCATACTACAACTGCTATTGATGGAGCGGAAATCGCAGCCAATGAGATGATGGATAAGGCGCGATTGGAAGCATTGGTGCAATCGACTGATTTTAAACAAAAAAAAGAGCTTTTTACCGGAAAGAAATACAAGGATACGGATGAATGTCGGATAATTCGCCGGTATGAAAAACTGCTCAATGATGTTAATCTGAAATTGTATTATGAAACCAAGAACTCTGAACAACTACGGCAGTACCTCGATTTTAAGTCAAATCCCGAATCGCTCAATCTCAAGGATTTGTCAATCGTGGAGGTGTCGGCACGCATCGAAGATTTGAAGCAATTTGAACAGTCGAAAGCTTATAAAAACTTCACCCAATATCACGATTCGCTTGCTGTTCGTGAATTTGAGGAGTTGCGAAAGAAAATTTCAGACCCCGATTTTCAGCAGGCAAATGCTTTCTGGGCAAACCCCGACCGCTGGGAAACTACCTACGAATATCGGATGGAGCTACGCTACCAGGAACTTATTGGTACAACTGCATCGGTAGGAAGCAAAAGAAACAAAACATCAATTTTTAGAAAATATAGCCAAGTGCAGCTCAGGTTCAACGAACACTTTGATTGGGAGCGACTGGAGGAGACGCGCTGGATGGCTGGTTATCACTCGGCAATTCCACGTTTAGTAGGTAATTACTCGTTTACCAACGAACTTCAGGCAAACAGCGGAGGACGCAATGTGAGTGTTTCAAACGGTGTGCTAAACATTCACACCGTCCAATTGCCAATGCGCGCTTTGGCATGGGATGTTCAGAAAGCATTTGTGGAGCGTGATTTTAGCTTTACATCCGATGTGATTCAAACCTCGGCAAGCTTTCGGCAAAAATATGGCATTTTTAGTGCCAAAATAAAATGTAGAGGGGCAATCCATCATGCTCTTTGGCTTAGCGGCGACCGAAAATTGCCTCATCTGAATCTTTTTCATTTCGATGGCAATGATATCACGATGGGAAACGCCGGAATGCATCGGATGAACGAAGTGAAGATTTCGGGTATTTCTCCCGAACAGTTTTATATTTACACACTTGAATGGACGCCGCGTGAGCTTATTTGGTATGTAAATAATGTGGAAGTGCACCGAACCAATGAAAACATTCCGCAAGAACCGCTCTATTTTGGAGTAAATTCCTTTATCCCATCCAAAATGAAACCCGAGAGCGGTAGGATGGAAGTGGAGTGGATTAAAGCTTTTGAGGTGAGAGATTAGATGTTAGAGTAGTTCCGTCTTATAATTGTGTTTTGCTTTAATATAGATTGTTTATGAATCGCTCCAAAAAGAGGTTGATATCGTTTCTGCTTTCATTCTTTTTCGTGTTTTTAATTGCCCGGGCCGATGGTGTTTCCTTCTGTGTGCAGGCTCATGAAGACGATTGGCAGCTTTTTAATTCAAAAAATATTATCAACGACATTTCACGTGATACCAAGATTGTTTTTATTACAGTTACGGCAGGCAATATCGGTCAGAAAGGAGATGAAAATCAGGAAATATATTATATTTATCGCGAAAAGGCTTCCGTTTTTTCTTCGAAATTTGTTGCCGACCTTTTCGGAAAACCCGAAGTATTATCTTCACCGGAATTTGTAGAAGTAAGTTATGTGAATAATGGCGTGGAAACGAAGCATCAAATAAAAAAATACGTGTATAAAAACACGGTGAATTATTTTCTTCGTTTGCCCGATGGCAATCGGGATGGCAAGGGTTTTGCCGAAACAAATGGAGAGAGTTTGATGAAGCTGCGTAGAGGTGATATACATAGCATAACCGCAGTGGACAACTCGGCTCATTACAATGGCTGGGATGATTTGGTGCGAACGATCGGGCAGATTGTGAAAACTGAATCGGCAAACCATGAGCATGCTTGGATGTATCTGGACAGCACTGACCCTAAGTATAATTCGCAAAGTCATAAAGACCACAATGGCGCGTCGGAGGCTGCGCTGGATGCTGTGAAAAACATGCCTTGGGTGGGAGTGGTGGAGTGGATGAGCTATGCCTCCAACAAGAAAAAGAGTAATCTCACAAACTCGGAATATGAGAATGCCGTTGCCGTATTTGCTGTATATTGTCATACACTATCGAGCAAAGCTTTTCCGTTCGTTTTTGATGCGCTGCATCGTTCTTGGTTGTCAATGGATTATAGTCGCGTGTATCGTTATCCGGCGGGTACGTCATCGCAGCTTGTTGATTACTCGGGTATTACTCGCTTGCCGCTACTTTCAGGTATTGAGAGGGAGAAGGGGAGTGGAAAAGACTTGCTCATTGTGCGTGTAAATGTTGTTGAAAAAGGTACGTTAACCGTGAAGATATTTAGTATTCGGGGTGAAGTTTTAGCTGATAAAGTCTATAAATTTAATGAACCCGGTGTCAAAGATATTGAAATTAGTAGTGCCGAGCAGGTGTTAGCTCCCGAATTGGTGCATGTAGTGTTGAATGACAGGTATTTTGATTCTCAAAAAATAATGTAAATGAACTTCATTTCTATGGCAGAAATACTCAAAAGGAATATATTTTCGGTTTTGGTACTTGGTTTACTTATTTTTCTTGTAGTCGTGCTGCGTTTGTTGCCCGATAACATGCCATTTAAGTCTTTCGAGCATTTGGATTTGTTTGGGATGATATTAACTTATGCTTTTATTGCCGTTACATTCATGTTGGGCATCTATGAGCTTACACGCTCAAATCGTAGTGTAAAAGCAGTGTTTAATGTACGAAACTTGTTGATAATTGCTTTATTTTTCGCTCTTGTATGTTCGCTCTTTTCCTGGCGTTTTGGAGCCTATTCGCTCGGTTTCTTTGTGGCGTCCGCCTTGCTTTATTTTGCTGTTAATCGAAGGTTATTCGCTTTCGACAAAGTATATTACCTTGTGTTTGCTTATGCGCTTTTGCACTTGATGGGTACTATTACCACGCCAAAAGGATTTCATTTCCCTGAAAAACTATATGCTTTCTTTATTTTACCTCTCGCTTTCAGTTTGTTCAATCTTGAGCGAAACACGCTGATGCGACTTTTACGACTGTTTTTTAGAGTAGCTTTCGTGTATATGGCTATTTCTCTGTTTTTTTGGCAATATAATTTATCTTATTCCGATGTGTCGTCGCTTCAGTGGATAAGTACAAAACTTTATTATTTTAACCGTGAGGCATACCGCTTCGTAATCCAATGGGCTAACTTCCCGATGTTGGGTGAGCGAATAAACTATACTCATCCTACTTATATATCGTTGGTGCTGCTATCCGGTCTGATTTCCGGACTCTATTTGAATTACAAAAAGCCAATGAAAGCAGTTGTTGGTATTTTTGAACTGATAGTTTATGGAATATTGCTGTTTGCTACGACTCTGGCGATGGAGAGCCGAGTAGGGCAAGTCGCATTTCTGGTTGTTAGCGGAGTAAGCCTTTTGTATTATGTGAAAATTAAGACTAAGTATTTTAGGATTGTTCTTTATGTAGGTTCACTTGTCGCTGTAATTCTTGCTTTTTTAATTTTAGATTCCGGGATGATATCCATGTCGAACGACAAACCTCGACAAGTGAGTTATCATATTGCCGCCGGATATGCGAAAAATCATTTGTGGTGGGGTAGTGGCACTGGTGAGCAGCAAATCGCACTGCTTGAACAGCAAAATAAAATGCCCGGAGTAGTTCGTCCTTTCGGCTTACCTCCCTATCTCTATTCACACAATCAGTTTTTGGGCGATATGGTGCAATTTGGCATCTGGGGTCCGCTGATGTTGTTGATTCTACTTTCCGGCTTGATTTACTTTTCGATTCAAAAGCGAAATTTCCTTTTGCAGCAATTGCTATTGCTATACACGTTGATAATGATGATAGAGGAGCCATTTTATATTCAAGAAGGCATTATGCGCTTCATGCTGTTCTTTTGTGTTTTTTTAGCTGTAGGACTGTCTGGCAGAGAGCGAAAGTCAATATCCATTACGAAGAATAAAGAATAAAGAATGAACATACTGTTTTACGCTTACGATGGTTTTAATCCCAATCATGGTGGGATTGAGCGCGTTTCCAACAACCTGGCACGGGCATTTCGCGAACGAGGCGACCATGTGTTTTTTGTGTCCTGGCGTCCGTATGAATTTGAAACGCCTACTGATGATAAAATTATTCTTCCGGATCAGCATCAGATTGACACCGAGCTGAATACGGAAACTTTTGTACGTTTTGTAGAACAACACGAGGTAGAACTTATCATTTGTCAACATTCTTATTTCAAAGATTTTTCGAGTTTTGTAAGTGTAGTGAAAAACCGCACCGGCGCAAAGCTACTTTACGCGTTTCATACTACACCCGATTTCAAGGCTCGCTACATTGCCGAAACTTCCTGGCCAATTCTTCCAAGTCAAAAAACTTTTTTTAAGCATTACAAACGTCTTACGCGTGCATTGTTGAAAAAACAAAAACAACTATCGCGCAATCGGAAAATGGGCGTGCAGATAAAGCTAATACATGACCTTGGCGATGGAGTGGTTTTCCTTTCTGAGAAATACATTCCGATGGCAATGAAAATGGCTGGGATAAGTTCGGACGAAAAGCTTTTCGCAGCCGCAAACCCGAATACATTCCGAACGGAAGACAGACAGTGGGTATTTGAGAAAGATAATATCCTGCTTTTTGTAGGTAGGCTTTCTTCTGAAAAAAGACCTGAAAAAGCAATGCGCCTTTGGCAAAATATCCAATCAAAATTCCCGGATTGGAGTATGAAAATATTAGGAGATGGCGTACTGATGAATGATTTGCTGTTTTTGCAGGAGAAAATGCGATTGGAACGCTTCACCCTCGAAGGTTATCAAGACCCCGCGAAGTATTACGAAAAGGCAAAGATACTGCTTGTTCCAAGTGATTTTGAAGGTTTTGGAATGTCCATTGTCGAAGCGCAACAATATGGTGTTGTGCCTTTTACGTTTGATACTTATGCCGCTATTTCGGATATAATTATTGACGATGAAACAGGGGTAGTGATTCCGCCCTACAAATTGAAGCAGTTTGAAACGAGACTCACTTCGTTGATGCGCGATGAGCAAAAACTTAAGTCAATGTCGGCTAAGGCAAGAAAAATGTCGGAGAAGTTTGATATGAATCATGTGTTATTGCAATGGGATGCTATTTTTAAGTCAATCGGACTTGTCAGTAAATGAATCTCATAGCTTGTCAGGGAAGTGGTTTGCGAAATGTTAGTTTGCGAAGTTGGTTATAGCCTTTTTTATATTTGTCGCGCTGTTTGAGTAGTAGTATTGGATTGTTTAATAACTTGCTGTAAAGCTCCTTGTGCTTCAGATATATATACCGATACGCATCTTCCAATTCTTCCGAACGTCTGAATCGAAGGTAGGTTGAGTCGTTGTGGCGGCGGTAAAAGAAAAAGTTTTTTTCAATCTTCACCACTTTGCCTCCATGCTGCAAAATGGATATCCAGAAATCCCAGTCTTCAGCTACCCTCAAAGAGGAGTCGTAGCCATCGGTTCGATCGAAGTCAGTACGCCGATACATGGAAGTGTTGTGCAAGCAGTTTGTAATCAGAAATTCATCAAAATTTTTATAAAGTTCAAATCCCCATTTTCCCCTTTTTGTGCCGAAATAACTACCATCGCAGCTTACAACGGCTATCTCCGGGTCGTTTTCAAGTATTTCTACCGCTTCTTTCACATAGTCGGCGTGTATTAAATCATCCGAGTCGAGCGGTAGGATGTATTTGCCGGAGGAGTGAGCCACCGCCATATTTCTTGCCGTAGAGATGTTATTGTCGTGCTGAGATAGAAAATGTATTCTTGTGTCGGCATGTGCCATTTCCTGAATTATTTTCGTGCTTTTGTCCGTGGAGTTGTTGTCAACTACAATACATTCCCACACCGGATAGTTGATTTTTTGAACACAAGAAAGTGTTTCGGCGATGTATTGTTCGCGGTTGTAGCAAGGAATAATTATTGAAACTAATGGGTGCTTTTGCGTCATTTCTTATTTCGATTTTTTGTTGGATAATTCTGAAAACAGAGCTTCCCACTTTGGCATAATCATTTCAACTGAGAAAAGTTGAGAGCGATTAATACCGTTTTCGGCAAATTGTTTTCTTTTATTTTCATCGTTTATCAGGCTGTCGAGTTCGCGTGCGAACGTGTCGGTGTCTTCTTTAGGAACTAAAATACCGTTTTCATTATGAATGATAATGTCCGCAGGTCCGGTTTCACAATCAAAGCTGACAATGGGCAGTCCGGCCGAC
Source organism: uncultured Paludibacter sp. (assembly GCA_964568675.1). Classification (GTDB taxonomy): domain Bacteria; phylum Bacteroidota; class Bacteroidia; order Bacteroidales; family Paludibacteraceae; genus UPXZ01. Next base: position 18,824 of record CAZMQV010000030.1, on the reverse strand, counting down.
ATGGCTTCAATCATTACCAAAGGCAAACCCTCGTAGCGCGATGATAATGCAAATATCGACGCGTCAAGATATTGTGCTATAATATTATTTGAAGGTGGCACTATCTCCACGGAGTCTTGTAGTTGATGATGTTTGATAATCTCTTTCAACGCTTTCTCCATTTTTCCTGAACCTACAATGCGAAGTTGCCAGCCATTTTTTCTATTTTCAACCCTGCTCCAAGCTTCCAAAAGTAGGTCGAAGCCTTTTTGTGGCATGAGTCTGCCTATTGCAAGCACGCGTTTTTGGCTTAATTCCGAGTGTTGAGTGATGTTGATTGTTGTGGGGTTGGGGATGCAAGTCGCATTTTTCGCGCCAAATTTTCGTTTGTAGTTTATCACGTCGCGTTCGGTCAGCGTAACTACTTTGTCGCAGTATTTCGCAGCCATCCATTTCGAAATCGGATGCATCAAATGCCAGTTTACGTTGGCGTTGAAATGTTCCCAGGTTACGGTTTTAAATCCTTTGGCAGAAGGAATGTTGAGCATGGAACGTCCGGAACCAACAAAAACGATAACGTCGGGTGTGTCTTCACGGTATATTTGTTTTAGTTTTTTGCGTCGTGAAACGTCACGCATCAACGACATTCTTTTATCTTTTTCGTGATGGAGGTAAATGACTTTCACCGTCGGAAGAAGTTCGAAAAACGGTTTGCCCTCGTTTGCCAAGCAAATAATAGCTGTTTCATAGCCTCTCATTGAGAGTTGATTCGCTATGATTGAGGTCATGCGCTCCATCCCTCCCGATGTACTCAACGATTTTATTAGAAAGTGTATTTTCATCTTCTTTATTTTTTTTTGGCTGCTCTGGTATCTTTCAGTCATGCTGGTTCGCTCTATTTTAAAAGCATACCGATTGATGATTTGATTTCAGACTCAATGTGATTTGACGTGAACTGATTTTAGTGAATTAAGTTCTATTGTGCGTTTCGTGTAGATTTTTCTAATCCTGATCGATACCTTTCAATTTTCCATTTACAAATTCAATTTTTAGATCTGTAATTTTTATATCTCTTCTGGCTCTTATGTAATATCCCCAAGTTTCGTAAGTAGAATTGCCAGATGTTCGCAAATTGACTTCATCGGGTTTCCCTACAATTAATCGTACCGAATCTTTCGTCATGCCTGTGTGAATAGTAACGTTACCCTTTTTCCCCTTTATTTCTACATGTTGAACTTCCGGATCTTTGTTTAGGTCTGAAAGTGAGTTCGAAATGCTTTGAAGCATTTCTTGTCTCAGCTGTTTTGCGTCCGATTTCTCTGCCAGGTTATTGTTGCCTTTGAGTATGTAATAAGAAATTAATGCCCCTATGACCATGCCGATAATGAAAATTAAAGTTTGTTTCATGTCTTTTTTGTTTTTCTGAAATTAGTGTCGTTTCTTTTGTAATTCAAGTTGACTTCGATAATTCATCGTGTCAGGTTGCTAATCATAGGGCTATTGCATTTCGAATTTGAACGAAGTTTTTTATCTTATTCCAAGTAGCGATTCCGACCAGTTAAATAATTTTTCTCTCACTTCCGGTGTGGCTTGGTCGGCCGAGCTAATGCAACCGAAAAGTATATCTTTATTGTGGTGAAATTCGTTTATTTTGCGTGTCGCGTATTTCATCGTTCTTCTTTCCGGTTTGATAAAAATAAATTTTTTCTTCTTCTCGTGTACGCATTGTCCCGCCTCGAATGCAAGTAGATAAAAGAGCGCCTGAGGGTTGAATTGCGTGTCTTCTCTGAATTTGCAGTTGATATTTTCTCTGAACTTATCCTGATGTTCATCAAAGTATTGTTCGAAGAAACTTTTTTTGAGGGGAAGAGGCGTGTGTTCAATGCAGAAATAACGTGAATCTACATTGAGCGCTTTTGCCGCGTTGAGCATCGAATCTTTGAACCCGAATGGTTTGTGTCCATTTTTTTTAGGTTTAATCTTCTGCACCAAAATGTCGAGCCACACATTGCGCCAACTGCCGTAAGCCACAGGTACATTGTTGCGAAACCAATCGCTTGGCGCTATTGGGCGCATCAGAAAAAAATCGTCGTTCAGATAAACAAAATTTTCACTTAAATCGGGTATTCGATACATTGCTGTCTCGATTGACAAACTGTTGAATACCGGAAGAATGTCTTCATAGCCTCTGAAAATAACTTTATGATCAACTACGATAATCGGGATGTTGTTTTCGGGAAAATGCCGGGCGACAAACTCGTCCACATTGGGGTTCTGCTCATCGGTGATGATGAAAATACGGTTTGCAAAAGGAGCGAATCGCAGGATTGAGGCTATGCAAAGAAATATCTCACCTTCGGAGTTGAAGCGTGTGTCGCCGTTGATATCGTCGTGGATGACTAATGACCTGTCCAGGTAAGGCGCCATTTTAAGCCGGTGTCGCGGATCTCGCCCATTTACCCACGAAATAACAATATCAATCACAGTGTCAGTTGTTTTCATCCTATTATTCCGCTAAAATTCGTTCGAACGGTTTGTTGTTGATTTTTGAAGCATACAACGGATATTCCGAAGGATACATCCGCTTTGTGCCAATGCTAAATACCTTTTGAGCTTCCGAAATCATAAAGAAATCGACAAATACTTTCAGATAGGTGTCATCAGCCTCCTCGCTGTTGCAATCAAGATGAATGATTTTTCCGGGAAGAGTAAATACATTGTCTAATTTTTTGGCGATTTTCAAAAATCTCTTACTATCAGAAGTTATCAAAGCAGGCATTTTCTCTTTTTCTATTACTGCTTCCAATGCTTTTATGTTTGCCCAAATCAGTTCGTTTTGTTCGTCATCTGTAAGTGCCGGCTGGTTGTATTCGTTGAAATCGCCGAGTAGAGACTGAAATCGGAACGCGCAGGCTATAAAATTGGTGCCTATCGTATTCTTGTGTTGTTCTATCTGCTCACTCAATTGTGCGGAGGGTTTGAAAAGTTCGTGAAAAAGTTCATCCCATCGGTAGCTTTGCTTGTAAAGGGCATTTATTTCGTCGAGATAATCCAAGTTAGCGTAAACTCGTACCTGATGTTTAAGTGGTAAAAGTTTTAGCAAGCGGTTCATCTTTGGCTGTTTGCGTAGTATTTTATATCTTACTCCCGATATTGAATTACTTAATTCTTCGTTAGTGGGGAGCCAGTTCACTTTGTTAGGTTTTAAGAAATCATTTAGTTGGAACGGGTGAGTGAATAAGCATCTGAATGGTGTATTTGTCGCTTTAGACAGGGCGTATATGCTAACAATACCTTTCAGTCTGTCGGCCAGTCCTTGTGTTTTGCGCCTTGTGTCAATCGTGGAAATAAGCATGGCGGTTTTGCCGGATTCAGATTTGCATTTGTGGTATTTAATCCGCATTGCAAACTCCTGTAGCCCATATCCGTTGAAGAAGCGAACGATTTGAAGTTTCATTTTTATCTAAAGCTTAATTTCCTTAAATCTTTCCGGAATCTTTACAATTAGTTTCCATGGACCCATTGATGGCTTGTTCCATGCGAATATCGGCCTAAAGCAGGTTTGAATCTTGCGAGCGATAGGCATGTAAGTTTCCCCTGCTTTCGCACGCTTTTTAGTAACCATCATGATTGTTTTCGCACGTTTCATAATGTGTTTTTTTCGTCCGGTAGCCATTCTGTCTTTGTCTTTAAATCTGTCTTGTATCATCTCGAAATCGACTGATCCAAAGTGGAAAAGATATAAATTGGGGTCTATTCTGAAGTTTTCGCCTTTGATGCGGTGAAATCCTGAACCCCAACGGAGCGGTTTGTACATAACCGATGGTTTGGTATAGCGCGACGACAGCAAGGCATATTCTCTTTGTTGCAAAAAAAGGAGACTCGTGTCCAAGGTTTTTTCCAAATCAAGATGCTGCCCTACATCCACACCCAAGCCGGATACGGAAGTAGTGTATGTGGTTGCACTTAAATATTCTCGAAGTGATTGTCCGCAATTGGGGTCAACCACCAAAAACTCGTCAGCATCCACGCCTATCACCATGTCGTATTCTTCAAGCAACTGTGCCGCTTTGTCCGAAAGAAAGCCTAAACGCCTTTTTTCTGCCTTCACCACGTGCTCGGCAACTCTTTTTTCATGAAATACTTTAGCCGTTTTAGCCTTTAAGGGAATGGGCTGGTCTTCGCCATCAAGATAAATATACAAGTTTTCTTCTCCCAATTGCTCGCCGTAGTAGTCAATCCAGCGATTGAGGAAAAACTCGTCGTTGCGTGCCATGGTTATAACAGCTATTTTTTTCATACTTTACTTCTCGTGATGGAATTGGAATAGTTGATATTTTCTACAAAAATAAAAAAATATTTCAAGCTTTAGCTCATGAATAGGAAAAGAATTACCTTTACGCAGGAAACAGTAGTAAATGTGGCAAAATGAAATTCAAAAAAATATACGTCGAAATTACTAATGTGTGTAATTTCAATTGTTCTTTCTGCTTTCCCGCGTCGCGTGGAAAGCGGTTTATGTCGCCCGACGATTTTCGGATTGTGGCGAAAGCGGTAAAAATTCTCACCGATTATGTTTACTTGCATGTGCTTGGCGAGCCTCTTTTGCATCCTCAATTGGATGAAATACTTGGTATTTGCGAGGAAACCGGATTGTATGTAAATATCACCACAAATGGGAGCTTGCTGGAAAAGAAAAAGGAAATTCTGACAAAGCGCTCGGTTCGTCAGATCAATATTTCGCTTCACGATGCGGAGGAGAATATCCCTCAGCCCGAATGGGCAGATTTTATCAGCCGAATGGTGGAGCTTGCCAAAGAGCTTTCGGGGCAGTCCTACATTAATTTTCGTCTTTGGAATCAGACGAATGCTTCGAGTGATGTGTTTAATACTCTTTGTTACCGCTTGTTGTCCGAGGCATTTGCATTGGCACCAAATTTTGATTTTAAAAACAACGAAACAAGAAGTTTGACGCTTGCCCCCGGCATTTACCTCCAAAATGCGCCTCGATTTGAATGGCAACAGGCTGTGAGTCGCGAGGACAAAAGCTGCTATGCGCTGAAAGACCAGGTTGCTGTGTTGGCAAATGGCGATGTGGTGCCATGTTGCATTGATGCGGAAGCAAATCTCTATCTCGGCAATGTGTTTGTGGACGATTTGACAACAATCATCCGGACGGAAAGGGCTGTGAAAATCCGTGAAGGTTTTGACCGAAATAAAGCGGTTGAAGACTTTTGCAAGAAATGCGGATTCAGAGTGTAAATGTAATTCTTAAATCGAACAGAAAAGCATCACTAAGAACGGTACGGTGAAATCGACCACAAAACCGTGAAAAATTGAAAGGATTACAAAGTTTTGACCGGAAACCCTTGCAATGATTGGCAATGTAGTGTCCATGGTAGTGGCACCTCCTGCCGAAATGGGAGCCAGTTTCCCAAAATAACGAACCAATAGAGGGGCGAAAATTAAGGTGATTATTTCTCGTGCGATGTTGGAAAGCAGGGCTAATGTACCCAATTCAGCGCCTTTGTATTCGGTGATGAAAATGCTGGAAAGCGAATAGTATCCAAAACCGGAGCCAACAGCCAGACAGTCTGTGAGTGAGCGTGTTGATAAAATCAAACTAGCGAGCGCGACACCTGCCAGGGTGCCAAGGATGGTGAAAGCCGGTAGAAGTACTAAGCGAGGGTTGAGCTTACGGAAACTTTTCAGTGTTTGGGAGTCGTTGCCTATGCTAACGCCTACGCAAAACATCAGAGCGCCAAGGGCGTAGAAACTAAGATTTCCTTCTGTGAAAAACTCGGGCAACAGATGATGGTAGCCTGCAGCGACGCCAATCGCAAAAAACGTAACTATAATAATACTCCCTTTCACATTCCTTACTCTTTTTTATTGACCCATTGCCACAATGCTTTTGCGCCTACAACACTTCCAAGCAATGCTGCAATGGTGGTGATGATAGCTTCGATCCCGATGGTGTGCAATGATTTGATTAGCTGTTGGTTCCCTCCAACTTCCGTGCCCAGAAGAAATAGTAGCAAGCAGATTAAGGTCATGATTATATGACTTATTCGGAGCATTTTCTTGCCTCGAAAAATAAAACCTACAAACACTCCTGCCAACATCAAGCCAATTACAATAAACATTTTTCTCCTTCTTTCTTTATTTTGTAAAAAAAACTCAACAAGGAGTGATGTTTGCGAAGCATTTCACCTTGTTGAGTTTCGTGTTTTATTGCTTGAATCAGCTATTCGCAGCTAAATAATTTTTTAGCGGATTGGCATACATTTCCAGAATTTTCAAACGTAGGTATGCGCGATCTTTATTTTCAATCTCTATTTTTCGGATTTGTTTGTCCAAATAATCTTCAAATTTCTCTTTGTCTTTCTCAGTGTATTTACCGTTGAAGTGATTGCCGCCCCACAGTTCGTCGTATGCGATATAGTTGTTGGGTAAAATGTCGAAGTTTTTATGAATGTGATGATCAATCAGCGCCGCGATAAGCGTGATTTGTTCGTTTTTATTGCTGGTTTTCTCGGCAATTTTGTCCAATTCGTTGTTGATGCATTCGCTTATATGATATTTCACCTTTCCTTTGAAGCCCATTACGCCGGTTTGCATATTGATAAGGTCGTCTTGTGGCGATTTTTTGTATTCCGGATTGTCGCGTTTGAGCTGAAATTCTTTTGCTTTCAGATAATCGCAAGGGTCATATTCATACGTGATGCTTAGTGGCGCAATGTTTAGTTCTTTGAGGTTCTCAATCAGATTGCCCGAAACACCCCCCAGATTAAGCATTTTAAGCAGACTCTCTTGTGTTCTGTCGTCCGAATCTTTGGCGCGCCCTTCGCGTTGCGCGAGCCAGATAGAAGTTTTCTTTTCGTTGAGAACATGTCGAAGATATGCCGACATCCTTTTGGAACTTTCCAAAATCATGCGTGCTGAAATTCCGCGTTGCACGATGAAACTTTTGTTTACGCGCACTAAATCTTCAATCCACGGCATTATGAGCAGGTTGTCGCCAATGGCAATTTCTACTGTATTGATATTTCTTTCAATAAATTTTGAGCATAAAAGCGCGGAGTCCAAGATGATGTCGCGATGGTTGGAAATGTAAATGTAATTTCTACTTAAATTGATGTTTTCAAGTCCTGTAAGCGAAATCCCGGAAGTCATGTTTGCTTCCAGATATTGCAGGAACGGATAAATCATCTGTTTCTGTAGGTCATCGGCGTTCTTAAAGCTAAGTAGTTTTTGTTTTAGTTGGTCTTTTGGCATCAAAGGGAATAAGGTGCTGACCACTTTCATGAATGCTTTTTCGTCGGTAAGGCGTTGCATGGCGGCAGGCACTTCATCCGGATTATACGAGCGGATTTCATCAAAATTATAGTCCATGGCAATTGTTTTATGTTTGTTGTTTGTTTTGTTTGTGAGTATTTATCTTATCCTAAAATAAGCATATAATAAATGAGAATGATTGGCGTGATGAGCAGCATACTGTCAAAGCGGTCCAAAATACCTCCATGTCCCGGTATGATGTTTCCGGCATCCTTTACTTGAGCCGTTCGCTTTAGTAGCGACTCGCTTAAATCGCCAATTGTGCCGAATACGGAAACTAAAACTGCAAAAACAAGCCACTGCCAAAGCATTATGTCTGGAATGAAAAGCGAAAGTAGATAGCCGGCAATCATCGCGAATGCTACTCCTCCAAAAAATCCTTCCCAAGTCTTTTTAGGTGAAATGCGCTCAAATAGCTTATGTTTTCCCATAGTCATGCCGGTGAGGTATGCTCCGGTGTCGTTAAACCAAAGTGTAACAAAAAGTGCCAGAAGTAGTAACGGCTGAAATCCATTAATGAAGATGATATAGTTGAGGAGCGAAAAGGGGAGCGCGACATATAACTGTCCCAGGAAAAAATATGCCCAGTTGTTAATTGGGTTCGATTTGTTCCGAAATAATTCCCAAATAAAAACAAGGATGATATAAATGGCGTATAAAGCATATATCAAGGTTGGAATTTCCATATACGCGTGTAGAAAAGTGCAAACAAAAAGCACCAGTCCGCCACCCATGCCGATATAGCTATTTACTTCCACAATCTCTTTTCGATAAACCAATTTATAGAACTCGTGAAGCCCGAAAACTGTGATAATAAGAAATAATACAGCGAAAGAGTAGGGATTCCAGAGTACTGAAGCGATGATTACAAGGATGAAAATTAGTCCGCTAAAGCTTCGCTGGATTAGATTCTTGTATTTGTCCATAGTGTGTTGGTCAATTTCGTTAACAGTTTGGTTATTACGGAATAGATTGCATCGCTAAGCCGCAGTTTCAGTGTGTTTTATATTATTTGAATAAATAATGCGTTAATCTTGTTACAAAGTTATGAAAAGATTTCTCATAAAAAAGGAAATTGATATCTCTTTTTCATTAAAAACGATTTTTGGTGGGAAAGACTCTGCAAAATAAAAAGCACCGACACGATTGGGTTCTCGCGTTGGTGCTTTATATGTAATTAACCTAAGAGTTTGAGAATTGTCAAGACTCAGCTATCTCATTTGTATTTTCATTTGATTCTACGGTCGCTTCGGGCAATGAAGTTGTCGTAGAGCTTGTGTCTTCGCTTGATTCTACGGCATTTTGCTCATTGGCAGCTTCATTAAGCCGCATCAATTCATCGCTTCGAGACTCCCAGGGTCGTTTGCCAAATATTTTTTCCAAATCTTCGGCAAATATCACTTCGCGTTCCAGAAGCAATTCAGCCAATTTGTTGTGTCCCTCGGCGTTTTCCTCCAGAATTTTTTTAGCTCTTTCGTATTGTTCGGCTACTATTTCCTTGGTTTCCGAGTCTATCATTTCGGCAGTGGCTTCGCTGTATGGTTTCGTGAATACAGATTCATTGCCGGATGAATCGTAGAAGCTCAGATTGGGCAGTTTTTCGCTCATCCCGAAATAGGCAACCATGGCATAGGCGCGTTTTGTAACACGTTCCAAATCGTTCAGCGCGCCCGTTGAAGTTTGTTTTAAGAATACTTCTTCGGCTGCACGACCACCCAATGTGGAGCACATTTCATCGAGCATGTGCTCTTTGATGGTCAATTGACGTTCTTCGGGAAGATACCACGCGGCTCCAAGTGCCATTCCGCGTGGCACGATGGTTACTTTCACCAACGGATTGGCATGTTCCAGCTTCCAACTGATAGTGGCATGTCCGGCTTCGTGATAAGCAATGGATTTTTTTTCGTGAAGTGTTGTAATCTTATTTTTCTTTTCCAATCCGCCAATAATTCTGTCCACCGAATCGAGGAAGTCTTGTTTTTCAACAAACGATTTGTTGTGGCGGGCGGCAATCAGCGCCGCTTCGTTACACACATTAGCAATGTCGGCGCCGGAGAATCCGGGTGTTTGACGTGCCAGAAAATCAATATCAACTGATTCGTCTATTTTAATTGGACGCAGGTGTACTTTGAATATCTCTTTGCGTTCGTGTACGTCGGGCAGATCAACATGAATTTGTCGGTCAAAACGTCCGGCACGCAACAACGCTTTGTCGAGAATATCGGCACGATTGGTCGCGGCAAGAATGATAACACCGGAGTTCGATCCGAAACCATCCATTTCGGTAAGCAACTGGTTCAATGTGTTTTCACGCTCATCGTTACCTCCGAAATTTGCATTTTTACCACGTGCGCGTCCTACCGCATCAATTTCATCAATGAAAATAATGCTTGGCGCTTTTTCTTTTGCTTGACGAAATAAATCGCGGACACGCGAGGCGCCTACTCCCACAAACATTTCCACAAAATCGGAACCGGACATGGAGAAAAACGGAACATCGGCTTCGCCTGCCACGGCTTTGGCAAGCAGAGTTTTACCTGTTCCCGGAGGGCCTACAAGCAAGGCGCCTTTCGGTATTTTACCTCCCAACTCGGTGTATTTCGAAGGGTTTTTAAGAAAAGCGACTATTTCTTCGATCTCTTGTTTCGCACCTTGCAATCCGGCAACATCCTTAAATGTAATTCGATTTTTGGTGTCGCCTTTGTCAAATAACTGTGCTTTGGATTTCCCAACATTGAAGATGCCTCCAGCGCCACCTCCGCCTCCGCCACCCATCATGCGACGATTGAGAAACCAAAAAAGTAGCACCATAATTATTATTGGTAAGAAAAACACGATAAACGTATTCATGTAGTCGCTTTCGTTGTTCACTTTGAACTCGATAACTTTCCCTGTCAACTCTTGCGCCTCTTTGATACTTCGCAATACCGCATCTTCCGAAGTTATATTAGTCGTTATAAGCCGATCTTTTTTATACGCGACGGTGTCTTTGCCATACACACGATGCATGGAGTCTTTGATGACTACACCGTTAGCTATCTTCTTGTTGGAGAATACCTCTACTTTTTCGATGTAGCCACTATCCAAATATCTTTCAAATTCCGACCATGGAGTTTCTTTTGCAGGAGAACCTCCTCGAAACAGAAATCCACTGAACATGCCAAACAAAATTAAAAAATAGAGCCAGTTTAGATTGAATTTTGGCTTTGCCGGTTTTCCTGGTTGTTTCGGGTTACTATTGTTGTTATCTTTTTTTTCCATTGGGAAATTATTTGTTTCGAAAATTACAGTCTATTCTGATTTAATAAGAAATCGTTACACCGCAGATTTTGGTGTAAGATAAACTTCTACATTAGTTTAACACTTGATTCGAAGTTATTGTTTTTTTCTGTATGTTCTTGTTTTATCCTTGACGTTTAGTCCAGATCCGGGATGTAATTTAGATCGGCATCGAGCCAGAGATGTTCCAGATCGTAAAACTCCCGATAAGGGCGTTGAAACACGTGAACAATGATTTGTCCGTAGTCGAGTGCTATCCATTGGCAGTTTTCAAAGCCGTCGGAAGCGTAAGGTTTTGTGTCAGCTTTTTCTTGAACATAATCTTTTATGGAATAGGCAATGGCGTTCGCGTGTACATTTGAGTCGCCCTCACAAATTACAAAATAGCTACAAGGAGAATCTTTCAGCTTATTCATATCAACGACCACTATCTTCTTCGCTTTTTTTTCTTGAGCGCCTTCTACAATTTTTTCTACAATTTCTTTGTTTTCTATCATTTATATTAATTATTTTTTTTCTAAAATATGAGACCGAAACTCAATCCCCAGCTCGGAAGTTGTGTTTTGCCTTGCGTTATATAATTTCCGAACTCATTACTCTCAACAACTGTTCCCACTATTTGTTCTGTTTTGCCGAAAATTCCTACGCTTAAAGCCGTTTTACTGCTTAGTGGTAGAATTGCGCCTGTAGTAAGACCCACAAAAAATCCTCCATCATAGTTGCCTTCTGTTCGAAGCGCGTAGCCCGCTTTGCCTCTGACAAACGGACTTATTTTACTCCCGGTGAAAGGAATTTGTGCCACAAGAAATATCGGTACAGAACCAAGTGTGTGGTTGCGTTCGCTTCTGAACACTGTTTCATATCCGGCGCCAATTCCTAAAAAGCTTTTAGAGCCTATTGCATGAAGTGTGCCAAATGCGAGAGAAACAGAAATTGTCGGCGAAACTGACAAATTGGCGGATGCTGATTTGCTGACGCCTCCGTTAATTTCGGCTAAGCCGGCAAAGTCGGTTTTACGTTCCGAACGTGCGTCTGAGGGCTGTTTTATCTTTGGCGTTGTTGTGTCAATGCGTTCTATTTCTGACAGTTGGAATTGAAATCTTTTGTTGTCGTAGGTGTCGATTGTGAGTGAATTGGTAGTTCTGTTTGCTATTCTTCCTTCAATTTTCTCTCCATTTTTCAATACGATTACTTCCATCGCACGACTTTCTTGTGCCTGACTTTTTGTCAGTGTGAGAAATAGTACGATTGTGATAAGGATGATTTTACGCATTATGTATTGGTTGTGCATCAATAAAATGTGCTGATGTTATTCGGGTGAATGAATTGATTCGCAATTAGCCGATTATCGCTTTGCGAAATCTTTCCAGAAAAAGATTGGCTTCGTTTTTAGAGATACAAAGTGGCGGAAGTAAGCGAATTACGTGCGTTCCGCTTGCTCCGGTAAATACTTTCTGTTCAAATAGCAATTTTTTACGGAGTGCGGCTGCTGGTTCTTTCATTTCAATCCCAATCATCAATCCTTCGCCTCTGATTTCTTTTATTCCTTCAATTTTTTTAAGCTCTTCCATCAGATAAGCTCCTGTTTTTTCGGCGTTTTCTATCAGATTTTCATTTTTCATCACATCCAGCACGGCTATTCCGGCAGTACAGGCCAAATGACTGCCACCAAAGGTGGTGCCGAGCATCCCGTGTTTTGCCTCAAACATGGGACTAATAAGCACACCTGCTATCGGGAAACCATTGCCCATGCCTTTTGCTACGGTTATGATATCTGGTCGGATTCCGGCATGTTGATGTGCGAAGAACTTTCCGCTTCGTCCGTAGCCCGATTGGATTTCATCCAAAACAAGTACTACTCCGTTGGCTGTGCATAGTTTGCGAATCTCTTGCATATATGCCACGTCGGGCACTTGAATACCGCCGACACCTTGTATGCCTTCGATGAAAAAAGCGCAGGCGTCTTTCTTTTCCAATGCTATGCGTGCCGCTTCTATGTCGTTTAGTGTGATGAACTCCACTTCAAGCCCCGCGTTGGCAGGCGAAAGTATGGATGGATTGTCGGTGATGCGCACCGCGGCAGATGTTCTCCCATGAAAAGCCTTGCTTATTGCCAATACTTTTTTGCGTCCGGTGTGAAATGATGCTAATTTCAGTGCGTTCTCATTTGCTTCCGCGCCCGAGTTGATTAAAAAAAGTGAATAATCTTCGTATCCCGACAGTTTTCCGAGCTTTTCAGCTAATTCATTTTGAAGTGGATTTTGAATGGAGTTGGAGTAAAACATCAGTTTTTCCATCTGCTCACCCATTTTTTGAACATAATATGGATGCGTATGCCCAATGCTGATAACAGCATGTCCACCATACAAATCCAAATATTCAACTCCTTGTTTATCATAAGTGTAGCAGCCCACGCCTCGACTAATTTCAATGTCGAACAATGGATATACGTCAAATGGTTTCATGCGATAATATATTTTTTATTTGTAGTGATGATAAATTCATCAATAAATACGGTTGATTACAGCCGATTGAAACTACAAAAGTAATTAAAATTTAATAGTTTTGGTAATAGCAGGATGGTTAAATGAAGTAAAAGCTGAAAATCAGACTGTTGTTCAATAGTAAACTGAACTGCGATTGAACAACGAGAAAGATTTAGTTGTAAGCTTTCCTGTTTTCATAATCTATTTTTTTGTTCTACGCCCGATAGAAATAATGGCTGGTATCTATTCGTTAATATGTCGTTTGTCGGTGTGCAATGGCAAAAATCATCGTGTTGAAAAGTAAACATCTCAAATCTGTCGTTGTTTTCTATCTTGATAGAATGTGGTAGCTGATTTTTTTTAGATTATTTTGATGGCGAAGTCCGCATATTTCGCATGAGTGATGCAAGGTGTTGAAAATGTGATGATTATGATTTAGTGCCGATATGCGTGTGTTATGCCGGATTTCGTTTGTCGCGCTCTGGTTTGCAGTCTGTCCGCAATAAAAAAAAGTAGCGAATAACTACCGTGAGTTATCGCTACTTTTTTTGTTCTTCTACACTTATTTAGATTTCCTCTGTGTATTACATCAATTCCACACTTCGTTTTACGAATCGTGCAAGAGGTTCTCCTTTCAGCATGTTGTTGGCGAGCAGCGCCAAGTCAATGAGCTGGCTTACCAATTTGTTGCCGGCGGCATAGTTGCTGTAGATTGCTTTTTCTTGTTCGCTTATCGCGTCCATTTGTTTGCTCAATTCATTCAGTTCGTCTTTTTCGGTAGTTGGTATCTCTTCATCCTTTTTGCCGGTGTGGGCGTTGTGAAGTGCGTCGCTCCGTTTGCTGAGTTCGTCATATTGAGCGCGCAGCGGAGTGATTTCTGCCAATGTGGCAGTTTCTTCCTCTTTAAGCAATTTTTCGATAAGAGGGTGGGCAGTGTTTACCACCAGGTTGTAGCTATCGGGCATTTCGCCGTAGAAACTCATCATGCCACCGCCTCCTTGCATTGCCGACATCTCTTTCATGCGTCGCATAAACTCATTTTGAGTGATAAATACCGGATTGCTTTCGGGCGACAGTTGTTCCAGATTGACGATGAAGTTGGTTTTTTCTATCGTAGGCAATTGGCTGCTGAAGATGTTGGTGATGGCATTGCGTTGTGTGTTGTTTAGTTTTACGTTCTCAATGTCGTTTTTAACTATCAATTTGTCCACCACGTCCGAATCCACGCGCACAAAGCGGGTCTTTTCAAATTTCTGTTCCAATTGGCTTACAACGTGTGCGTCCAGCTGTCCATCCATGAGCAATACGTCATATCCTTTGGCGCGCGCAGCTTCAATGTAGGTGAATTGCTCGTCTCGCGCATTGGTGTAAAGGTAAATCAGGTCGCCGTTTTTGTCAGTTTGTTCACCTTTTGTCAGTTCTTTATATTCCTCAAATGTGAAGTATTTGCCATCAATGTTTTTGAACAACGCTATTTTCTCTGTGCGTTCGTAGAATTTTTCATCGCTAAGCATTCCGTATTGGATGAATAGCTTCACATCGTCCCATTTTTCTTCAAACTGATTGCGGTCGGTTTTGAAAATTTCATTCAGGCGGTCGGCAACTTTTTTGGTGATATGTCCCGATATTTTTTTAACATTGCCATCGGCTTGAAGGTAACTTCTCGATACGTTGAGCGGGATGTCCGGCGAGTCAATCACACCATGAAGCAGGGTGAGGTATTCCGGCACAATGTTTTCGACGTGATCGGTAACATATACCTGATTGCTGTAAAGCTGAATTTTATTGCGTTGGATATCAATGTTGTTTTTAATTTTTGGGAAATAGAGAATGCCGGTAAGATTGAACGGATAATCTACATTGAGGTGGATGTGAAACAGCGGTTCATCCATCTGCATCGGGTAAAGGTCGTGATAAAATTTGGTGTAGTCTTCTTCGGTCAACTCAGCGGGTGTGCGCACCCAAGCCGGATTTGTGTCGTTGATTACATTATCCTCATCGGTATCCACTTGTTTGCCCTCTTTCCAATCCTTCTTCTTCCCGAAAACTACCGGTATGGGTAAGAATTTGCAATACTTGTTGAGCAAAGCGGTGATGCGGCTTTCTTCTAAAAACTCATTGGTGTCGTCGTCGATATGAAGCACAATGTCGGTTCCGCGTTCTGCTTTGATGGTATCTTCGAGCGTATATTCCGGGTCGCCTTTGCACGACCAATGTTGAGCCACAGCGCCTTCTTTGTGCGATAGAGTGAATATCTCCACTTTCTTCGACACCATGAAAGCCGAGTAAAACCCAAGACCAAAATGACCAATGATAGCTTGCGCGTCGTTTTTGTATTTTTCTACAAACTCTTCGGCGCTCGAAAGCGCTATCTGATTGATGTAACGATCTATTTCATCGGCATCCATACCAATTCCATTGTCGGACACGGTTAATGTCTTTTTTACGGGGTCGATGCTGATGCTCACTTTTAATTCGCCCATTTCGCCCTTAAACTCGCCTACCGAAGCCAATGTTTTGAGCTTCTGAGTAGCATCTACTGCATTTGAAACCAATTCACGAAGAAAAATTTCGTGGTCGCTGTACAAAAATTTCTTGATTACGGGGAATATGTTATCACTCGTTACCCCAATGTTTCCTTTTGTCATACTTTAAAAATGTTTTTCTGACATGCGTTTTTTGTCGCTGTCAGTGTTTATTATTGTTAGTTTTTTTGTTTTTTTTCGTTTTGCGCCGGTCATGCGTCGCGTTTCTTTTTTACAAATTAAATGCCATTCTGCCACGACTGACAAAATGTCAGGTCTGACTGGTTTGGTTTTTGATGGAAATGGAAAAACATTAAGAGATTTATTGTGTTATAAAATTATCAACAAGTATAAACGAAAAGATGAATAGCGAGAATTTAACAAAAAATGGTTCGGGGCAACCCGAAGGTCAGGTCTTATTTATTTTTGGCGCAAATGGCGATTTATCCAAACGGAAGTTACTGCCCGCCTTGTTCCGATTGCACATTGACGGACTTCTTCCGGCAAAATTTGCGGTAGTAGGTTGCGGTAGCGACCAAAAAGATGAAACTCAGTTTCGGGATGATGTGCGACAAAGCATGTCGGATTTTGCAAATGATAATGTGGCGAAATATCCCGAAGAGCTGAATAAGTTTATCGAATTGCTCTACTACAAAACAGTAAACAACAGAGTAAGCGAGGATTTTGAAGGCTTGGCAAACTATGCCTATTCATTGACCAGCTTATTGGGCATTCCTCGAAATTTTATTTATTACTATTCCATTCCTCCATTCATGTATGATGTTGTTACCAATCATTTGGTGAGTCATCATCTCAACGTGGAGCACGAAGGTTGGAAACGTTTGATAGTGGAAAAACCGTTTGGATATAGCTATCAGACGGCATTGGAGCTTGACCAAAATCTACACAACGGATTTGAGGAGCATCAAATTTACCGCATTGACCACTATCTTGGCAAAGAAACGGTACAGAATATTATGGTTACCCGCTTTGCGAATGGTTTCTTCGAACCGCTCTGGAAACGAAACTACGTGGAGCGTGTGGAGATTACCGCTTCCGAGAAAATTGGAGTAGGCAGTCGCGGCGGGTTTTATGACACTGCAGGCGCTATGCGCGATATGATTCAAAATCATCTTCTGCAAGTGCTTGCTGTGGTAGCAATGGAGCCACCGGCTGTTTTTGATTCAGACTCCATCCGAAACGAAACCGTGAAAGTGTTACAAGCGCTTCGACCCATCGAACCAAAAGATGTGGCGAAATATGTGGTGCGCGGCCAATATGGCGAAGGTATGCGTCGAGGTGAGCATGCGCCGGCTTATCGTCAGGAGAAAGGGGTGAGCGCCGAGTCGATGACAGAAACGTATGTAGCCATGAAGTTGTTTGTTGACAACTGGCGTTGGAGCGATGTCCCCTTTTATATCCGTACTGGAAAAAACCTGCCTGTGCGGGTAACGGAAGTTGTGATTCATCTGAAACCGGCTCCGTTGCAGCTTTTCAAACAGCGCTGTGTGAGCCAGCCCACCAATATGATTATTCTGCGCATTCATCCCGATGCGGGTATTGCCATTGATTTTGGTATGAAAATTCCCGGAGGAGGATACAAAGTGCAGAATGTTAACATGGATTTTCACTATTCCGATTTGTTGGAATCGAAAATCCCCGAAGCTTATGAGCGCTTGTTGCTCGACTGCATGATAGGCGACTCTACACTCTATGCCCGCGCGGATGCGGTGAAAGCCAGTTGGAAATTTGTTGACCCAATTCTCACCGCATGGAAGGAGAATCCGGACATACCTTTGTACTTCTATGGTGCAAATACCTGGGGACCGGCAGAAGCAGATAGCCTATTTGGCGATAAAAAAGTGAAATGGCAGGACCAATGCGATAAATTCTCCTGCGAAATATAATTGATTAGAAACTTGGAAAATGCTGAATAATAAAATCCATCTATTGCCCGACGCGCAATTAGTGGCGCGCCGGGTGGCAAGTTTAATCGTGGAGAGAGTTAAAGTCAAAAGCGCTGAATCCCGTTATTTCAATCTTGCGCTTTCGGGTGGCAACACCCCAAATCTGCTTTTTGCCATACTTGCCGATGAGATGCGCACGCAAATTGATTGGGATAGACTGCGCTTGTTTTGGGTAGATGAGCGTTGCGTACCTCCTACTGACAAAGAGAGCAACTATGGAGTGGTAGATAAACTGTTGCTTTCGAAAGTGCCCATTCCTGCCCAAAATATATATCGAATGCAAGGTGAAAGCAAGC
Organism: uncultured Paludibacter sp.; assembly: GCA_964568675.1. GTDB lineage: Bacteria > Bacteroidota > Bacteroidia > Bacteroidales > Paludibacteraceae > UPXZ01. The sequence continues at coordinate 954 of CAZMQV010000030.1, read as the reverse complement.
CGGAAGATGAGGCGTTGCGATATCGGATGATACTGGACGAAACACTTGATAAATCCAACGGACTGCCTCAGTTTGATTTGATTTTGCTTGGTATGGGCGACGATGGCCACACTGCATCTATTTTTCCGAATAACCTAAAACTGCTTCACGCCGATGATACGGTAGCTGTGGCGGCGCATCCACAGTCGGGACAAATCCGCGTCAGCCTCACCGGAAACATTATTTGCAACGCCTGTGAACTTGCTTTTGTTATTACCGGACTAAGTAAAGCCGTTGTGCTGGAACACATTGTGAATGAGAAGAGTAACTATGCTTCTTACCCGGCTTATCACATCCTGAAAACGTGCGACGCTGAACTGTATGTGGATAATGCCGCTTTTAGTTTGATTTAAAACTAATGTGTCCATCAGGCTGAAGTAGGATATAGCTTGGCTATTCACCAAATACTTCACGACGAAAAAAAACAATGCTTTCCGGCTTGTTAACCCGCAAGATGTATCATGCGTGTAATCAGATTGTCTCCCCCGAACATGAGCGCGGTACATAGAAGCACTTCAATATCCCAAATACATGCCACCTATAGTCCCACTCATCGCCTGACTCCAAGTCAGGCGATGAGTTGTCGGTGCTATTGGGATGAATTAAGGAAGAAATAGTCAACAAATTTTACGGACAAAATATGGTTTCTACCGTTGGTAGTTTGCAAATTTTACGGACAAAAATAGGTCTCTACCGTTGGTAGTTTGCAAATTTTATGGACAAAAAAAGGTCTCTACCGTTGGTAGTTTGCAATTTTATGGACAAAAATGGGTATCTACCGTTGGTAATTTGCAAATTTTATGGACAAAATTTGGTATCTACCGTTGGTAGTTTGCAAATTTTACGGACAAAATTTGGTCTCTACCGTTGGTAGTTTGCAAATTTTACGGACAAAATTTGGTCTCTACCGTTGGT
>CAZMQV010000029.1:0-37997 GCA_964568675.1 uncultured Paludibacter sp. | reverse complement strand
ACAAAACTATTCTAACTTTGTTTGAAATAGAAATGTTTCGATACAAAACTATTCTGATTTTTGTAGAAATGAAAATGTAAACTTACAAAACTATTTTGTACTACTACAATAATAGAATTGTAAGTTGACATTACATCCTTGTTCATTTACAAATTAGTAATGAAGTAAACACTCGGAATAGATTGTGTATCGGACTTTAAAAAAAGAAGGCTACTTCCAAAAAATCGGAGGCCTTCTTTTTTTATTTGCGACAAGTTTAGCTTCGGAGCTACCACAGAAAGGACCAATAGGATGCCACCCGAGATGATATTTAGGCAACAGAAAGAGGTTTTTAGACTATCTCTCAGCAGGGAGTGTCCTTTGGTAATTTGTCAGAGCAATGCCAATTATAAAACTACTTTGTGCGTTTCACTTCGTTTTTGGTCGTTTATCAACACGAAATACACTCCATTTTGGAAAGCAGCGCTTGAGTAGATTCCGGAGTCGTTATTGAGCGAAATTTTTGCTTCAGAGATAAGTTTACCGGATAAGTCAAGTATCGTAACTTTGCTGTTTTTGGGAAAATCTCCTTTACAAACAATCGAATTTCCTTGTACAAAAACTCGATAATTGGGGCTTGCTGTTTGTTTTGTGGCAGATTTGCTGTCAACAATATTTAGTTTGAAGTCATACACCATTCCATCGGCAACACTCGAGCAAGCTCCATTGTCAAGAGATTGCCAAGCATTGTGATACATCACCCGAATAGGGATATTTTGCAAAATGGCATACGTCGGCACGGTAATTTCTTTGCTAATATTCAAAGTATAATCATAGTTTGCCTTTGTGTTATTAGTTCCATTGACGGCAAATTCACTGCTTTTCAGTCCGACAGTAGCCAATAATTCATTTTCAGAGAATTTCAAATTAGCATCCCAGTCGGCATAGATATAAGCGATATTGTATCTAAAATCCTGCAAAACAACCGTCGTAGATTCACCGGCTTTGTTAGCTTCCAGGTTCAGTGTAAATGAAGTTCCTCGTTCTGCTTCAATGAAGCTGTCCAGATATTTAACATAAACATTATCAGGCGAGTTGCTTACGGAATAGTTTAAGTTTTTCACAGCGCCCGTTGTACTTGCATTTTTCAAAAATGCTTTTTTTTGCACATGTTGATTTCCACCCGGCTGGCAATAGCCTTCGATATTTTGATTCGACGAGTTGCCATCGTTGTCATAGACCAACACGCGCAATTCTTTGTTGAAGCCAATAATATGTTTGTTAGTAGGCGTGTTGAGTTCAATATAAAAATCTTTGTTACCTTCGGCCAAATCATTATCTACAATCTCAACAGTAACTGTTTTCTCCGCTTCGCCTACAGCAAATTGCAAAACTTCTGTTTTATCGATGTATGTTTTTCCGTGCACTCCGGTTCCGGGCGAGGTGATGTAGGTAACCGAAGCGGCTTCACTCGAATCGCCAAGTCTCCTAACTTTGAAAGTGAAATGACCGGCATCTTCGCGCGACTCGGCAAATGATTTTTCCAATTCAAACATTCCCTTGGCTTCATTCTCAAGTTTCAACAGATTTTGCAAAATGATTTTCGAGTTTGATGAGAGTGTGTTTTTTGTTCCAGTGGCTTTCACCTGAATTGAGTGGATTCCTTTGGGTAAGTTTTGTTCAAACAAAACAGCATCTTTAGTCAAAGTTGCAGCATACGTATCAATTGTAGCTGCCACAACGCCATCTATCCAAACCTCCAGGATACCTGTATCGGGCGATTTTGCGCCAAGAAGCCTGAACCAGGCATTTTGAACCGTAAATTCTGCCGTAGCTTTATTGGTTTTCGACTCAATTGCATCGCCATTGGCACTATACGCTGACAACAAATTCCAGTCGGATGCCGCAATAGGAGTAAATTGAGCGGTTTTCAAATTGGTGTTGAAAGTACCACCCGTAAGTGAGAGTGTAAATGGATCGGCATCGTTTTCGGCAATATAGATATTGAATTTCCTGGCTAAATCCTGATCGGAGCTTTGGCGGGGGAGATAGCTTATTTCGGTCAGATCAATTTGCTTTCCAAAATTATAGGTCAATGACTGTGGCATAGCTACTTTAGGTTTCCACTCAGGCTGCCAAATGGTGTTGTTATTTCCATCCAGAGTAAGGGAGGCGAGACAGTCAGGTTCGCCATTGACGGCTTGTTTGGCTTCGGAAGTAGCAGTGGCGGTGAATCCGTTGCGATCAATCAAAGTTCTCGTGCCATTAGAGGATGTAAAGAAATTCATTTCGGCCAATGTAGGCCATTTACCCGAAGGTATTTCGGTAATTTCAAATTTCAGCTTAGATATTTTCTTTGTTGAAAGAGATTGTAAAGAGTTTGCGCCTAAGTTTTGAACACCTGCCGGTATTGCGCTTGCTTTTGTGATAGACGCATCGGAACGATAAGCTTGAATACCGTTGATAATAGGTACATCCAATGAAGAGTTGATTGTAAATCGGATTTTCCGAACAGGTAGTAAAGCGCCTTTCACCATGCGCTGAAATCCAATAGTTTGTCCACTTCCATATTCAACCCACGAACCATAAACTTCAAGTTCTAATTTCCATGCCGAAATTCGCTGCCCTAAAGGTAAGTATTCCTGAATGCGTATTACATCCATTTCGGTATCTATCCCTAAATCAATGGTTATCGAACCCGATTTTTGATTGTCGGGCAAAGTCCAGTACGTATCATAGTTTTCGTCCAACACCTTACCGGCTTCAAATCCTGCTCCACGCACATTTGATGCGGTGGCGGTCATGGTGTTTTTCAACAAATTCGTTTCAAAAGTATTGTTGATGGCATTGCCAAATTCCATTAAGCGAACAGAGTCAGTAGCATGAAATTTTCCGCTGCGGTCGGGTGGTATATTTAGCAAAAGAGGAATGCCCATACCCACGGAGCGGAAATAAATATTGTGAACCAAGTAGTCTAAAGTCTTAACGCTGTTGTTTTGAGAATTGTGAAAAAACCATCCCGGACGAATAGACACATCGGCTTCGGGAATACTCATATAAGCTCCATTGGCTGCGTACTGTTTTGGTGTCCCGCTGCTCACATCAACTTTCATCCACACAGGGTCGTTGACATATCCCGCTTCATTGCCCACCCAGAAAGCATCGACAGGGAAGTTAGTTTCGCTACCACTGTAGTTTTTGGCAGCAGCCAAAGTCATCCATGTCAAACATTTGGGTTGAAGTTGGCGAACAGTGGCTACATATCGTGCAAAATCGTAAGTTTGATGTGCCACACCGGCGCCGGTAGCTCCATCGAGCCATATTTCCACAATCTCGCGTTTTCCGGTTTCAATGTTCAGGCGTCCATATTCACCGCCTAAGAGTTCGCGAAGCTGGTTATCATAAAAATCATTATAATCTCCCGCAGAAGCATCGCCATAAGAAGGCTCCCAAGCATCCCAAGGCGAAAGATAAATGCCCATATCCATGCCGTACTTATCGCATGACAATGAAAGCTCTTTTGCCAAATCGCCTTTCCCATTCATGTACGGGCTGTTAGCAATATTATAATCGGTTTGTTTGGTAGGCCAGGTACAAAATCCGTCGTGATGTTTTAAGGTAATAATTACCCGTTTAAATCCTGCTTTTTTCAACAGACGCACCCATTGATCGGTATCGACTTTCCCTTGCGTCGGATTAAAAGTCGATGCGGGTCTTTTCACATCATTACCCCATTCGATACCATCGGCACCGGCAAAGGTATTCATCCCAAAGTGAATAAATGCTGCCATTGGCTCTTGCAGATATTTCATTTGCCGCTCGTTGGGTGTTGGGGCAAATTTTGCGGGAACACTTTGAGAATAAGTTGATTGAGCTATTAATAAAATAACTCCAAGAACTAAAATAGTTTTACTTTTTTTTATCATAGTTGTTTTTTTAATTGAAGGTTTCATATTGATGTATGTATCATTAATGAATGCTAAAAAAGTCAATTACTCAATTATCTTTAGATTTAAGGAACCTCTTTAAATTTATTTTTTAATTTTTCTATCATCCAATATTAAATTAACATTCACACAAAAAGCTATATTTTTTTCAAAGATAGCAATAAAGCTTTTCTAAAAAAAAAAATTAAAAAAAATTATATCTATTCATCCACCATGATGCCTGACTCTCTGCCACTTACAAAATATTTATTTTTTCGGTTCAAACAGCTTCGACATTAATCTCAAATCTGAACTTATTGTCATAAGCTGTTTGCTATAAATTCTTTGATTTTTATTTTGCGAAACTAACGACACGAGCATGACTATCACATCTAAATATCAAATTTAATGTTTAAACAATCATCTTTCGAGGAGAACGGATTGAGTAAATTAAAGTCCTTACTTGAGAAGTATTGTCTTTCATTTTGATTCAAAGAAGTGAGGTTTCACATATAATTATTTTTCAATTTCAGTTCAAATCAGCACATTACTTACGCAAGTCTTGCAAAATTATAGACAAATGTTTATTTTTGCAACTTAATTAAATAATATTTTTACGAACTTCACCCATTTACCTTTTATTTTTTCATGCTATGATCAAAACAAAAATCACAACATGTCTTTCATTCCTTTTAATCGCGTTTTTCACATTCGCACAATCTTATGATCCAAACTTTTATTATCAACTCCAAACAGCCGATGGCAGAGTAGTAGGAAACAACGAAAACGCGAATGCCGGAGCATACCTTGTAATAGAAACTGCAAACAGCACACGCCAAGGTCAGTATTGGAAAATAGATGATATCGGCAACGGCTATGTCATGTTTACCAACGTCATCAACAAACTAAGCATCGACAACAACAAGAGTGGCAACAAACAGCTGCTTCAGTGGAGCACCACCCCATCCAACCAAAATCAACATTGGAAACTGACACCTGTAAGCGGAAAAGAAGCCACCTACACCTTGAGCTGTCGTTCAAATTTCGCACAAAACATCGCGTACAACAGCTCCGGAGCATTAAATGCGGCAACACCGGATGCGAACAGTGAAAATCAGCAATTCAAAATAATTAAAACCACTGTAGCAGTGGTGTATCCCAAACAAGAACATTGGGAAAACGAAGCCATCTTTGAAGAAAACAAAGAAAAAGCGCACGCAAGCTATTTCCCATACAACAATAAAGCGGAATTGATGGCAGACACAGAATACTTCCTACACCCCTGGAACACTACAAAATCGACGCTCGTACAATCGCTCAATGGAAATTGGAAATTCAAGTGGGTAAAACAACCGGCCGACTCAATTCCCGGATTCTACCAAACCGATTTCGACGTTAGCGCCTGGGAAAACATCACTGTACCATCCAGCTGGGAAATGCAGGGATTTGGGCGCCCATTCTACATGAACGAGGCAATGCCTTTTGAAAACAAGCCACCTTACGTAAAGGTTTTGAGTAGCGTAGCCAACTGGGACAATAATTCCATCGGCTCTTATCGCCGCAACTTCACCATCCCTGCGAACTGGAGCAACAAACAGATTTTTGTAAACTTCGAAGGTATCTATAGCGCCGCTTACATTTATGTGAATGGCAAATACGTTGGCTACACCGAAGCCGCAAACACCGACCATCAGTTTGACATCACCCACTTCACAAATGTAGGAGAGAACTCGATAGCGGTAAAAGTAGTTCGCTGGTCGGATGGAAGCTACCTTGAAAACCAAGATATGTTTCGTATGAGTGGAATTTATCGTGACGTGAATCTGATTGCGCTACCCAAAACCTTTGTACGCGACCACAACATTTCTTCGGTAATGACTTCGTCCACATCCACAACCGGCACACTAAATGTGGAACTCAGCATCCAAAATCGCAAAGAAAGCTCTACCGGCGGTTCGGTAGAAGTAGATTTTTTAACAGCTGACGGCACAGTTATCAAACAAGTTGGCACACAATCATTCACACTCGCCGCCGGCGAAGAAAAGAAATTAACTTTGACAACCAACGTTTCCGACATTAAACTATGGAGCGCCGAAGCGCCTAACCTGTACACGGTGTTGGTAAAACTTAAAGATGTGAGTGGAAATGAAACTGAAGCATTCGCTACCAAATATGGATTCCGTACGGTTGAAATAAAAAAATCCTTAGTTTATATCAATGGCAAACGCATCGTGTTCAAAGGAGCAAACCGACACGACGCAGACCCGGAGGCAGGACGCGCGGTAACTACCGAGATGATGCTTAAAGATGTATTACTATTTAAGCAAAACAACCTGAATATCATCCGTACAGCCCACTACCCCAACCAAAGTAAAATGTATGCGATGTTCGACCATTACGGACTTTGGGTGATGGACGAGGCTGACCTGGAATGCCACGGCGCGCAACAACTCAGCGGCGAAGCTTCCTGGATTCCGGCATTCAACAACCGTGTTACCCGCATGATTTACCGCGACAGGAATCACCCTTCGGTGGTATTCTGGTCACTTGGCAACGAATGTGGCGGTGGTAGCAATTTCAAAGCAGCTTATGACGCGGCAAAGGCTATTGACACTACCCGACCACTTCACTACGAAGGCGGAGATTCAAAATATACCAACTTCACCGACATGCAATCGAAAATGTATCCCTCAGTAGATTGGGTAATCGCTGAAGACAAAAGCAGTTCGAACCGACCACTTTTCATTTGCGAGTTTGCACATTCGATGGGCAACGCGCTTGGTAATTTCCAGGAATATTGGGACGAGATTGAGGATAGCAAACGCACCATTGGCGCTTGTGTGTGGGATTGGATTGACCAAGCCATCTACGACCCTACATTATTAAAATCGGGCATCAAAAGAGCTTATTCGACAGGATATGACTTTGGAGGACCGCATCAGGGCAACTTCTGTAGCAACGGAATCATTTCGCCCGCAAGAGAGGTTACACCCAAACTGGTGGAGGTGAAAAAAGTATATCAATACATAAAACTCACCGACTTTGACAGCAATAACAAAACGGTGAAACTCAAAAACCGCTACGCGTTCACCAATCTGAATGGCTTCAGATTGAAATACACCGTTCTCGAAGATGGCATAAGTATCGAAACCGGCTATGCTACCACACTACCATCGGTAGCCCCCGGCGAAGATATTACCGTGAATATCCCATTTAATTCATCCGCATTCAAAGCGAACAAAGAATATCTTATCAATCTGGAATTGACGCTTACCGAAAATAATTTCTGGAATGAATGGGCTGTAGCAGGTCAAAGCTTCGCGTCGGAACAATTCGGCATCTCAAAAGCGAGTACGCTTCAAAAAATCACAGCTTCTGCCCTACAAGGAACGGTCGCTGTGGAAGAAACCGGGTCGCAACTGAAAATTAACGGTAGTAATTTCAACGCGACATTCAACAAAACCAACGGAAAGATTATCGCTTTACAAATGGATGGAGTGTCGGTAATATACAACACCAAAGGATTCGAGTTCGACAATTTCCGTTATGTGGAAAACGATGTGAGCATTCCATCCGTCAAAACCTCTACATTCGAAAACACGCCGCTCAGCTTTTCTATCGGCGAAGACAATAAAAGTGTTACGGTGTCCACCACGCGCAAAGCCACCGGCGAGTGCGAATATCAGATGAACTATACGTTCTATGCCAATGGCGCGATTGATATCGACACCCGCTTCACACCACTGAAAGCGAACCTACTACGTTTAGGGCTTTCATTTATGATGAACAAAAACCTGTCGAACGTAAATTATTACGCACGTGGCCCTATGGAAAATTACGTTGACCGGAAAACCGGCTCCTTCCTCGGCAACTACACTACCAACATCGACGATATGGTTCAAAATTATGTGCGCCCGCAAACCATGGGTAACCGCGAAGATTTACGTCGCGTAACATTCACCGACACACAGGGCAAAGGTATAACTATCGAAACCGAAGGTAAAGTTAACTTCTCCGCATTGCGCTATTCGGACATCGATTTGGTCAACTCAATGCACTTCTATGATTTGGTGCCAAGCAAAAGCGTCGGCACTACCGTACACCTCGACTACATGCAAAAAGGAATTGGGAATGGAAGTTGCGGACAGAACACCGGAACGATTGAGAAGTATAAAATCACAAGCGAAGCGGTAGGATACAAACTACGCATCACTCCGGCTTCGGGTGTTGCCATGCCCGACTATTGCACTCCCGCCGGAAACACTAAAACGGAAGCTTATGTAAAAGAAATAAAAACTAACGGCAGTAAAAACGCGTTCAACTACTCCACCACTTCGGGAGGAAACCTTTATAATCACCTTGCTTCAAAAATCGAAGCTTTGCCCGGCGCCAAACTTAATTTCCAGCTTGTTTCAAATAATTTAGGCGCATACACCGAATCGGCACAACTGAACGACTTCCGCCAGAATTATGCGGCTGTATTTATGGACAAAAACAATGACCTCAAATTTACCGAAGATGAATTAATCAAAACAGTTGGCCTTCGTGGCTCGCAAAAACCGGCTGGTGGCAACATGGATGTGCTTGATTTCTCGTTCGACATCAACCTGCCCGAAGCTGCCGAAAACACGGAGTACCGACTTCGAATCATTTTTGACGATGCCACTTACACCGGCTCCATAGTCAACAAAGCCTGTGGTACAATCGTCAACGGAGCAGTTTATGACTTAGATGTTATCATCAAACCTACAACTTACTGCACTCCGGGCGGTACGTTTCACAAAGATGAGAAAGCATTCCTCTCAAAAATTGAAACTACCGGAGCACAAAGCGACTACCTCTACACAAGCGATAGTTTCCCTGGAAGCGTTTACGTGCGACCAAATCAAACCGCAGTGGTGAAACCCGGCAGCACCTTCACACTGAAACTTACCGCCAACAACGCCGGACCACGCGGCGAGGTTCATCAGGATTTGCGCTACAACTACGCCACTATCTACTCCGATTGGGATTTGGATGGGCAAATGACTCAACTTGCAGTTATAGGCAAAGCGTCGGCCGAAGGATTGGATGGGAAAATAGCAAACTACGATGATGTGTTGACAATAAACCACACCATTGATGTTCCGGCAAATGCCGGCACGGGTAAAGGCATCATTCGTGTGATTTATCAAAACGCTTGGCAACCCAAATCATCGGTATCGCCCTGCATGACCAATATCTACGAAGGTGTGGCTTACGACATCAATGTGGATATCTCAGATACCCAAAACTCAATTTTCAGACCAAATTCGAAAAAGGCTGATTTCAGAATTTATCCAATGCCTGCCAAAAACCAATTAAACATAGAAGGAGAACTCAACGCAATTTCAACGGTAAATATCTACGACCTTAATGGCAAACTACTGCAATCAACACCGGTTGCTCAATCTGCAAACTCATTAACATTGGATATAAGCAAGCTGAATGCCGGATTTTATTTCATCAAAATTGATGGTAAAAAAGAGACAGTCTTTACCGACAAACTGCTGAAACTATAAACTATTTGAAAGAATAAATTACAAAAAAAACGTTCCGACATATCGGAACGTTTTTTTGCGTTAGAACGCCACTTTACTTCATCACGTTTCTTCGCCTTATTCCGTATCTCGCTTACAATAAGCGATATGCAATTTCGGGGATGCTCACAATGAAACCAGGACAAAAACGATGCAGCTGCCCCCAAAAAACACCATTTCAAGCAACTGAGAAGTGGTTCCTCTTGAAGCCAGAGATATTTAATGTTAATCCACAAGAATTCAAAAATAAAATATTAAATTTGAACCGAAATAATCTCAACTTTCATCAACAACCTTGTGAAACTTGACAAGTAATAATTCTGTAGCTTTACATTGTCATGTCGCTCTGCAACCCACTCCGCCGCAGCATAAAGTGTGGGGGTATATGCCCGCAACAAAGCAATTCTTTCTTCTATTCTCAGCTTTCAATACTCAAAATCAGCAGAAACCAAATATCGAAATAAATCAACGTATTTTACATGTATTTAACAGACAGGGGGGTAAAAAAAAGAAATATAGATGTATCTTTGTCGCGTTAGCTTTGAGAGAAAAAATAAAAAATCTAAAACCAGCACATTCCCCCGTTGAAAACATGAATATCCCGGAAAGCATAATCAATCCGTTGCGGAATTGCGAATACGCCGCTTTTCAGCTTTGCAAGGCGCTGAATGTACCTGTTACTAAAACATCTTTGGTATATTCAATACTTGAGCATCCGGATTATCCAAGTCTGCTTTCGATAGGCGATGTGTTAAAAATTTATGGAATAGATAATTTATCATTACGTGTTGTAGAACATGAAAAACTGAAAGAATTAGCCTGTCCCTTTATTGCTCAAATCAGGAACGATAAAACTTACAATCAATTTTTTGCAGTCATTTACGCTGTTCGTGAAAATAAAACCACTTGGCTTAACCCCGAAACTCGTAAAAAAGAAACAATTACTTTTGAAAGTTTCCTTACTTACTTTACGGGCTATGTGCAATTGTATGAGATAGACTCTGATGCCGGTGAAAAGGACTATAAGCGTAAACTAAAAAAAGAAAAAAAAGAAAACTTTATAAATAGTTGTTTGGTTTTTGTAATTCCGGTTCTTACAATCATTGGATCCGCTTTTGCATTTAATATTTATGGGCTTGACGCGCTTTTAGCTGACGGCGATTATCAAATAAGAGTTATCACCGAGGGTAAAGGTGTTTTTATTGGGAACTTTATACTTTGAAAAATGCCACGAACTTAAATGATTTTGAAATAAAACTGTCTCGTCAAAGATGAAAGATAAAATAAATAGAAGACTTCAAGCTATTTATTAGTGTACTTGCAACTCATATACCCACAGTTATTAACACGCCCCAAAGGCATAAAACACAAAAAAAAATTATGGATCTGAATTTAATTTCCGCTACGCTCTCGCCGGAAGATGAGCAAGCTGTTCGCGAAGCTCTCGCGACATTAAAAAGCAAATTGCCGTTTTTTACATCGATGCAAAATGCCGATGTAAGCAGCGTGTTCAAGGTTGGTACCAACTACCAGCCCTTTCTCGACTTGGCAAAACAAGTTGTTGAATCGCATCCGCACATACTCCCCGCTGTTTTCAACAAAGAGGAATTTGCCAACGACTACCGGCTCTACCGCGCATTGCAGCCACTTGCCAATGAGATAGCCCAGCTTAATGAAGGCGCTAAAAAATCGATAATCGCCTCGGGGAGCGATACCATCGACGCGGCGCTGGAAGTATATGCCGCCGTTAGACAACACAAAGACAAAGTGCCCGGACTTAGCGTGATCTACACCGACATGGCAGATTTCTTCAAGCGCGGTCGAAGAAAAAGCTGAAGCATTCCTGAACCTTCTTAACCATTCGGTTATGTCCGGTGGACATAACCGAATGGCACGAAGACACAACGGACTGGCGCGAAGACATAACCGAATGGTAAAAAGACATAACACAATGGCGCCATGACACAACGGAATGCCTCGAAGACACAACACAATGGCACGAAGATATAACCGAATGGTAAAAAGGCATAACACAATGGCGCCATGACACAACGGAATGCCTCGAAGACATAACACAATGGCACGAAGACATAACCAAATGGCTCGAAGACACAACACAATGCCTCGAAGACACAACGGAATGGCACGAAGACACAACGGTATAATTTGGTTTTTATAAATTAATTCATCTCGAATGACTGATAAAATAGAATGATAAGCATTGTTATACCGACATATAACTCGGCTCGCTATCTTCGCGAATGTATGGATAGCGTATTGAATCAAACCTATCAAGATTTTGAGGTGATTGTAGTGGATGATGGTTCTACGGATAATAGTGTAGCGATAATACAATCTTATCAAGATGCAAGAATTAAACTGATAAGAAACGAACACGACTACATTCAATCATTAAATATGGGAATGACTGCTGCAAAAGGGAAATACATTGCACGAATGGATAGCGATGATATTATGTTGCCCGAAAGATTGCAATTACAGTATGAGTATATGGAGGCTCATCCAGAAGTGGATGTTTGCGGTGGATTTGCTCAATGCTTTGGAGAGTCTAACCAACTAATAAGTGTAGCAACTTCTCATAAAGACATCATTTCAGGTTTTATTTTATATAACACGATGGTGCATCCTACTGTGATGTTAAAAAAACAGATTGTTTCTATATTCCCCAAAAGTGATGATATATATCAATGCTATAATCCGGAATACAAGTATGCTGAAGATTATAAACTTTGGACTGAACTTGCTACGAAAGGATACCAATTTGCCAATATTCCTAATGTAATACTTAAATACCGTACAAGCAAAAATCAGGTAAGCTCTCAAAAACAGAATGAAATGATGGTATGCAGTTATAAAATTTCATCAGAATTTGTCGAATTTACAGGAGAATTCATAGTAAAACAAGACAAAGTCTATGAGAATCTATTAAATGAAACCATTGAATTACATAACAATGATAAAATACAATATAATACTTTACAGAATATTTTTTATCAAATTTACCGAGTTTCTTTAAATGACTAAATCAATTCATAATCAAACTACATAGATAATATAATATGCTCCAATTTGCAAAAAAAACGGATAATTTTTTATCTTTATTTTTGAACTTATTACAAGTTCAATACACATCACATTATGCATCTAAACTATATTATGAACACCCGTATTACAATAGTTTATTTGGTATTTCTCAAATGTTATTTGTATATAATATTGAAAATACCGCGATAGAATTAAACAAAAAAGAAGATATCCATTTGTTGGATATGCCTTTTGTCGCTTGTTTTCAGAATGATTTTGTATTGGTTTATAAGATTACGCGAGATAAAGTTTATTATAAAACTGCAGAGTATGATATTAATATTTCACTTGACTTATTTTATGAACAATTTACGGGTATTGTGCTTAAAGCAGAAAAAACCGATAATACTATTGAACCTGATTATGGAAAAAATCAACAAAAAGAACGGTTTAATATAACTTTACGAGTTGCTTTATCAGTCTCCATTATAGCTCTTATTGCAGGTATATATATTTATAATCATTTGTATGTAAATCTTTGGGAGCAATTTGCCTTATTAATAAATTTCGCAGGCATCTATGTCGGTTTTTTATTAACTAAAAAATCATTGCATATACATAGTAAGCAAGCAGATAGAATATGTTCTTTATTTAAGCAAAGTAGTTGCAATAATATTTTGGAATCCAAAGATGCAAAATTTTTAGGATTGATCGGATGGAGTGAGATAGGATTGGGGTATTTTGTTTCAAACATCCTTATACTTTTATTTATTCCCTCATTAATATCTTATTATGCTATTATAAATATTTTCACTTTACCCTATAGCTTTTGGAGTGTGTGGTATCAAAAATTCAAAGTAAAACAATGGTGCCCCTTATGCTTAATTGTTCAATTATTGTTATGGCTTATATTTATGGTAAATATATTATTCAAAAATGTTTTCCATATAGATAGCTTAAATGTTACAAGTATATTATTGTTGTTTGCCAATTATTCCCTGCCCCTAATTATAGTTTCGTTGTTACTCCCAATATTAACTAGAGCCAGACAAGCTACGTTTTTAACACAAAGTTTCAATAGTTTGAAAATGAAAGATGAAGTAATGGGTGCTCTAATTAAAAGCGAAAAAAAATATGAATTGGATCATTCTACCTCTCAGGTTATCTTTGGAAACAGAAATGCGGATTTATTGATAAGCATTGTAACGAACCCGTTGTGTGGACCTTGTGCCCGACTACATGCAAGAATTGAAAACTTGCTGACACAATATGCCGATACTATTTGTATCCAATATATATTCGCTCACTTTCAAGGCGATGATAAACGACAAGGTGTTCAACGAATGATTGCTGCCTATAAAAACAATGATGTTAATACTGCCCGTAAAATATATGATGAATGGTATAGTGGAATTTATAATAATGAATCCGAGTTTATTGAAAACTACAATTATAATGTACATGCAAAACTTGTTGAAGAAGAAATTTTTAAACATGATGAATTTACTCAAAAAAATAAAATACTTGCAACTCCTACCATATTCATCAATGGTTACAAATTACCCGAGAGTTACAGAATTGAGGATATCGTAAGTATCGATGTAAGTATTATACAATAGAAAGTTTCTGGTCAAAAACATACATTGCAACTGCGAATGAGGAAGCAACGCAAGTGGAGTAGCTAACTGCTTGAAAAATATCATTCAAAATAATTATTAATCATCAAAATAAAAGAAATGAAATCATTAAAAAAAATCGAGTTAAACGATGCTCGAGTATTGAGTAACTCTCAGATGAAAAATATCTTGGGGGGAACAGGAACTGGAAGTGGTACAGGTACAAGTGCATCGCTTTTAGATGCTCACTGTAAACTTGGCGTTCAATGTTCAGTTGTAGAATTGAATGAGTATGGAATTAAGAAACGCGAAATTTCCGGTACTTGTGAAGGAACTATGCAAAATGGGTCAATTACATGTTACTGTTCTGCTGGTGGATATGATGGCAATGTAAATGGCGTAAGTCATTGTACAAAAGAAGCATAATCTTATAGTTTTATTTGGTTTAAGATTGTTTTATATTAATAATATGAGGACAATCTTGAACTATTTAATCAAAAAAAATACAAATATGAAAAAAAATGTTTTTATTTTCGGATTAATATTGCTTATCTCAAGCACTTTATTTTCGCAAAACAATACTTGCTCTATTGAAATACAGTTTCCCGAATCTACAATGGGTACAGTTACCCTTAAAGCTTGGAAAAAGATGGAAGATGGAAGAAATAAATTAGTACTTTTAGATTCATCTGCTATTGTAAAGGATAAATATAAATACGTCTATGATCAAATTCCGGAGATAACTATGGGGTATTTATTTGCAACTATAAAAGATAGTATAGAAAAGAGTATTTCTTTCGTTAATAGTTATTACAATCCACCAATCTTTTATGGTACAGTTTGGTTAGACAATAGTAATACTACCATAGATATTAATACTTTGTATTCCTCTGAACTGAAGGATGTTATACCTGGAAAGATACAAAATTCCCCTGCTACTGATTGTGAGATGATGCGGTTAGCTGATTTCAGTCAAAATCATAAGTTTACAAATAGTAGTGGTGAAATTATAAATTTTGATATTATCAGGCAGCACCCATCCAATCCGCGTTTGCTCCAAATAATAAATGAGAGTAAGCCAAATTATCCTATTGATTCTTTAGTACTTGCCATGCATTTATTTGACACTTCGTTAAGTAAATATACAAGTTGGGCACAAATAGAAAATTATATTCAAAACAAAAAGATATTTACCAACGAAGGCATTGCCTCTAAGTTTGTTTTTTATGACATAAAAGGCGAAAAATATACTTTTGATAAGTTTATTGGTAATAAAAAATTGGGGTTAATTATATTTTGGGCAAGTTGGTGTGCTCCTTGTATTCGAGAAATTCCATTGTTAAAAGAGTTGTATAAGAAATACGGAAGTAATGTTTCTTTTGTTAGTTTATCTGTAGATACAAATAAAAAAGATTGGGAAAAAGCTTTAAATAAATATCCAATTGAATGGAATAATTTAGCAGGTTTTTCGGAATCCAACACTAAAGTAAGTGATGTTTTTGGTATTAACGCAGTTCCCGTTTTTCTTTTGGTAGATAATAAGGGGAATATTATTGAAGATGGCATAGATACAACCATATTACTGGATGGAAAGAAGACAATATTATTAGCTACAGGTTTAAGTTCCATATTAGAAAAGTACATAAATAAGTAGCTTGTGAGGTCTATTGATTTTTCGGGTAATATCTTCAGATGGCTCAAGTTCACACCTTCTCAAGTATTTACTTGTGACTTGTTCTGTCAAAAACAATGTATCTTTAATCTTAAGTTGTAAAGCACCTCCAGATGTCTGCGACAGATGGAAAAATGCTTTGCAAAAAGAAAATATGCCTTGGGAACAGTTAGTACTAAAAAATGGTAATGAAAAAAATACTCTTTTCAAAAAATATCACTTGAACGGAGTTCCATCTACTTTTTTAATAAATAAAGATGGATATGTTATACTGATAAACTTTCAAGGAGACAGTTTAGAAAAATGGTTGGATAGCAGATTTAATTAAAAAAACAAATATTATTATTGAATGACGAGAATAATTCATTGTTTACCTATAACTTGTAAAATTTACTAGTTCTTATATTTAAGATTGAAGATAGTATTATTCAATATATTTTGGATATCCAAATCTCTTTACCTTGGATGGTTACAGAGTGAAGCGAGTGAATTAGCTACTCACTTGAAAGTAAATAACCTCAAAATAATTAATTTTACAAACGATTAAAATTTTCGATTATGAAATCATTTAAAAAATTCAGCTTAACGATGCTAAGGTTCTTAGTAATTCGGAAATGAAACACACTCTCGTCGGTACAGGCGCTGCTACAACAGGCGGTGGTTCCGGAACAAAATCTACTTGTAATGGGAGTGTCGGAGGGGAAGATGCTTCAAGTTTATATTGTGGAGGAACTTGCCCTAAAATTGGTGAATATCAACAAATTTGTGATATAGCTCCTAAATATGAAAGTTCTGGTAGTGTTGTACAAAAAATAACAGGTTGGTATTGTTATTGTCGTTAATATTTTAAATAATACATATTTGAATACTTTCAAATATGTATTATTTTCATAGTTTAATAAAATTGTCATAAAACTTACAACAATGTTAAAAAGAAACTTATTACTTGTATTAACTCTGCTGTTGCTGCAAAACAGCTATTCAAAAAATGAAGAATTTCGGATGAAGGGCACAATAAGTCCTGATTTTAATGGACAATGTGTTTATTTACAAATTTTAGTAAATGACACTTCGAGAATAACTTTAAGAGATACCATTAAAAATGGAAGTTTTTATTTCCACGGAAAAGCATATCCAGATATTCTTTCGAATTTATTTTTTGAAACTAACTCTCCTCGAAATTTCAGATTCTTTTTAGTGCCGATTTTAGAATCAGGAGATATTTATGTGGATATTAATAACTCTAATAGTTTGAACTCCAGAGTCAAAGGGACTTATTTCAATGATGAGATCGCGCATTATCTTGATAGCGCTCAGGCTATTTTTAAAAATAAAAATGATACATCAGCATCACTTAGGTTTAAGGAGTTCCGAAAAAGATTTTTAGCAAAACACCATGATGATATTGCGGGTTATCAGATTTTTTCCAATTCTCCTACAAACTATCCCTATTTTTTTGAATACTATGATTTGATGTCCGAACGATTAAAACAAATGCCAAGAATAAAATATTTGAAATCAGCAAATGAAATCAGCATTCAATCAGGGAAACTAATTGGTCAGAGAATTCCTGATTATGAATTTGCGGATATAGATGGGAACAATCGAAAGTTGTCCGATTATATTGGTAAGACAACTTTTCTGTTTGTTGATATTTGGGCGAGTTGGTGTTCTCCTTGCAGGGCAGATATACCGAATGTAAAAAAAACGTATGAAAAATATAAAGATAAAGGATTAACGGTGTTAAGTATATCCATTGATGCTGATAAAAACAGTTGGAAAAATGCTTTGCAGAAAGAAAATATGCCTTGGGAACAGTTAGTACTTAAAAATGGTAATGAAAAAGATACTCTTTACAAAAAATATTACTTGAACGGAGTTCCATCTACTTTTTTAATAAATAAGGATGGATATATTCTACTGATAAACTTTCAAGGAGACAGTTTAGAAAAATGGTTGGACAGCAGATTTAATTAAAAAAACTTCAACTAAACGATGCTAAAGTTCTTAGTAATTCGGAAATGAAACACATTCTCGGCGGTACAGGCGCTGCTACAACTCATTGCTTGCAGGCGTGTGCATGTCCTGATGGTAAAAAATACTATGTATCTTGCGACGTAGCGTGTTCGACGTTAGCTGCCGCTGTCTGTAAACAATAAAGAGACAATTAAAATCTAACTTTAAGCAGTATGGTTGCAATAACCATACTGCCTAATATTTCAATTATTGTATAAATATAAATCAAACTAAAAAAAAAGATGATTACAACACACTCAACCAAGCGTACTGGTAGCAGACACCATAAATTATCAACTATTTTTAGTTTTTGTTGGCTCTTTGTTGGCATGACAAGCGCTGTAAGCCAAAACACTACGATTGTGTTCAAAGCTAAACCTAACACTTCTATTCACATAGCGAAAGAAATAGATAATACCTACATTCACATACTCACAGATACAGTTTACACCGACTCTGCCGGAACTTGTACATACAGTTGGGATGTGAATGATTACCAGTTTGTGAGTTGCTCTTTTTACGATGGCGGTAGTATTAATTTTCCGATATTACAAGGTCGTCGTGTTACAATTACCCACAAAGGAGAATGGAAATACGACTACGACGGCATTGATAAACAGGATTATGAATTTCACAATTATCGAAAAGGTTTTAATTACGATTTTTTAAACTCATCATACTTTTTTCCTGTTGAATCGGGCTACGAAGAGTATTCACTTTTTATTGATAACCAATTCTCTATATTGTCAAATAGTATAGACAGCCTTGCAGCCGTAAATATGATATCACCGAAGTTTACAGAAATTACAAGAAATGATTTTAATATTTTTGTTGCCGCTATAGCTCCTCGCTATTATAGAAGTAAATTTCTAGCAGAGGCAAATAAGGCAGATTCGATAAAGATAGAACATAAGATAGAAGAACTATTTGATAGAGTACGCCCCTTGATAGACTCGGGAGAGATATTTAAATACACAACATTTAGTGTACTATTGAGTAATTATTTTACAACTATATACCAAAAGTTAGATGAGAAATCGAAAGAAGAATTACTCTCAGAAAACACATGGGTAAATTTTCTAAAACCCAGCGAAATTGGTTTTGTAGTTGCGCCTGAAGAATACCAGTGTAAGCTTTTGGCCTCAGAGGTATTGTCAAATATTGAAAATCGCGACCCAAGAGGCAACTCTGAAATGTTGGCATACATATCAAAGATTAGACCTCAAAACCCCATTCTTCCTTACCTTATAGAGAAACACGACGAACTATTGGAGGTATTAAGAACAGCAAATAACAGTGGGATAAAATATATTGAAGATACAATCAATACATTTGAAGATTTCAGTAAAGTGGACGACCTGAGTCAAAAAATTCTTTATATCGATATATGGGCAACATGGTGCGGCCCTTGCATTGGTCAATTTAAACATACTGATAAAGTCCATGAACTACTATTAAATTATAAAAATATCATTCCAGTTTATATCTCTTTAGATGATGATGCAAATGATACACATTGGAGAGAGGCAATAAAAGCCTTCAATCTGAATGGCTATCACTTAAGATCTAATAAAGAATTGGACATGTATATTAATAACACCTTATTTGAAGGAAAAGGTATTGGAGTTCCTCGCTATTGTTTGGTAGATAAAGAAGGTAATATCTTAGAAAACGAACTGCCATATCCAGGTAATACGGATGAATTAAAAACAAGTATTGGATCAATATTTTGATAAATGAGTTCAAAACAATTAGTTAGTCAATAAGGATGAAACGTTTAACTATTATTATCCCCTTTCTATTAGAGAAGGAGGAAGTAGAACAAACCCTTGCGAATATGTATCAGTATTTAGAAGATGAGATAGATGTAATACTGATTAATGATGCTTCGGATGACGGATATGATTATAAAAGTGTAGCGGATAAATATAGAGCTTTATATGTAGAGAATGAAGAACGCATCGGTGTTGCAGCCTCAAGGGATAAAGGAATTGAATTATGCCAAACCCCGTATTTTTTATTGTTAGATGCCCACATGCGTTTTTATAATCAGACGTGGCTTAATCGAATTATAGAAGAATTAGAAAAAGATTCCCGCACCTTATTGTGTACTCAAACTTACTTTTTATCAAGACAAGATGGAAAATTGGTCGATCCTCAAAATGCTTCCAATACATTAGGGGCTTGTATTATGTATGATGCTGGAGAAGAACTAATTAGCGCCAGTTGGCAGCATGATGTACCGTTTGATATTACACTACAAAAAACAATCCCTATAGTCTGCGTATTAGGAGCTGCTTATGCGTGTAGTAAAACGTACTGGCAATATCTTAAAGGATTAAATGGTTTGAGATATTGGGGGAGTGATGAACCTTATATCAGCATGAAAGTATGGATGGAAGGTGGCACTTGCAAATTATTAAAAGATGTTGTAATCGGACATATTTATAGGAAAAAGTCTCCATATCCTCTTCCATTAACCTATAGATTATATAATCAAGTACTTATAGCAGACTTGTTTTTTCCTATTGACTTAAAAAAAGAATTATGGGCTGAAGCCAGAGCCGGCTATGCCGAATCATTTCCTGAGTCTTTGCTTGTTTCACATAAATACCGTGATGAAATTTTAAAACTTAAGGAGTATTATACAAGTATTTTTACACGAGATTTCTCTTTTTTCGAGGATATGAATCAATCCTATAAATATTTTAACAAAACAAAAGAAAATAATACAGAATTATTGCATAAGATATTTTCATTATTAACATCCAAAGAAATGCCATTCGATATCGGGCTGTTGCAAGGACGTATGGGGATTGTTCTATTTTTGTTTCATTACGGACGTACTTTCCAATTTCAAAAAAGTGTTGAACATGCAGAAATCATGCTCGATGAAATAGTGGAAAGTATTCAGTTGGATATACATTACGGATTAAAAACAGGAATAGCCGGTATAGGCTGGGGCATTCAACATTTATATCAGGAAGGTTTTATAGAATTGGATATCAATGTAGTTTTGGAAGATTTTGATAGGCGGGTAATGGAACTGAATCCTCCAAAAATGCTCAATCTTAACAGAGAATATGGTTTAGGTGGAATAATAATTTATGTTCTGTCTCGGCTTTATACTATTGAAACAGAAAACTTAGATAATCCATTTGATCCAACATTTTTAAATGATATTTATCTCAGGGTACAATCTCTAATAAATAACGAAGATATTATGTATGATTGTATGGATTCGGTATTTGATTTTGTTGATTATTATGATAATAAGAAACCATTAGAAAAACCTTCTGTTTTTGATGTTTTATCTTTGTCTTTTGATAAAGAAAAGAAATTAGAAGATTTGCCTTTAGGCTTGGATGGAATTTCCGGAATAGGATTAAAACTTCTCTTAAGTAAAGTGAATAATTAATTTGTTTAATTTGAATAAAGAAAGAATACTTTGAAATTAAATTTCCCCCACTACCGCCAACTCGACGCGATGGACTGCGGTCCCACCTGCCTGCGTATGATAGCCAAGCATTACGGAAGGAGCTATACCTTGCAGACATTGCGGCAGCACTCCTTTATTACACGCGAAGGCGTATCCATGCTTGGTATCAGCGACGCGGCGGAGCATATCGGTTTCCGCACACAAGGCGTGCGGGTATCGTTTGAGCAGCTGGTAGATGAAGTGCCGCTCCCCTGCATTATCCATTGGAATCAAAACCACTTTGTGGTCTGTTATAAAATTAAGGAAGAAAAAAAAATCTGGGGAAAGAAAACAGGAGATTATAAAATATACATATCCGACCCGGCGCAAAATCAAGCGGTCTTTACCAAGGATGAGTTTCTAAAATGCTGGCTAAGCACCCGAAAAAACAACGAAGACAAAGGCACCGCGCTGATACTCTATACTACGCCTGCATTTTACGACACGGAAGACGAGCAGGCTAAATCAAAAATCAATCTGCGCTACTTTGCCCGTTACTTGATACCGCATAAGGCGCAAATCTTGCAGCTTGTTGTCGCCATGATAGTAACCAGCGGATTGTCGCTGATATTTCCGTTTCTCTCGCAGACGATGGTCGATAGCGGTATCGGCAATCACAACCTGAGTTTGATTAGCTTGATATTAATCGCGCAGCTTGTACTCTTCTTTACCCAGATGGGCATTGAGTTTTTGCGAAGTTGGATAGTGCTGCATACTACTACCCGAATCAACATCTCGCTGATTTCCGACTTCCTGATTAAACTGATGCGACTGCCCTTGGGCTATTTTGACACCAAAATGTTTGGGGATATTATGCAGCGCATCGGCGACCACGGGCGCATCCAGTCGTTTCTGACCGGCACCTCCATCAGCGTGGTATTTTCTTTTGCCAATTTTATTATCTTCGGTTTTATCCTGGCTTATTACAGTCCGCTGATTCTGGGTGTTTTCCTGTTGGGCAATACGCTGTACGTGCTTTGGGTCTTAGCTTTTCTACGCTATCGCCGCGAGTTGGATCAGCGCCGTTTCTCGCAATCCTCTGCCGACCAAAGCAATATGGTGGAGTTGATAACCGGTATGCAGGAAATAAAACTAAGCAACAGCGAAAAACAAAAACGGTGGAAGTGGGAGCGCATTCAGGTAAAACTCTTCAAAATCAGCATGAAGGGCTTGGCTTTGGGTCAATACCAGCAGTTGGGTTCTTCATTCTTTAATCAGGCAACCAATTTGGTGGTAAGCTATATCGCAGCCCGCTCGGTAGTAGAAGGGCAGATGACGCTCGGTATGATGATGTCGTTAAGTTATATTATCGGGCAGCTTTCGGCTCCTATCAGTCAGTTTATCGGTTTCGCGCAATCGCTTCAAGACGCGAAAATCAGCTTGGAGCGTTTGGGAGAAATACACAACAAGGAAGACGAGGAAGATTTGGCGGATATAAAGATATCCGATCTGCCTGCGGTTAAAACTATCCACATCAAAAACCTCTGGTTTAGCTACGACGGCGCCGACCGCGATTACGTGCTGGAAGATATTAATCTGGACATTCCTCAATATAAAACTACCGCCATTGTAGGGGCGAGCGGGAGCGGCAAAACCACGCTGATCAAATTGCTGCTGGGCTTCTATCCGCTGAATAAAGGCAGTATCAGCATTGACAAAGTTCCTCTGGGGAATATCAGCAATCGTGTGTGGCGGCACAAGACAGGCGTAGTAATGCAGGAAGGTTATATCTTTTCCGATACCATTGCGGAGAATATTGCCGTAGGCGATGAAATCATTGACAAGGATAAACTGCTGAAATCCGTCGAGTTAGCCAATATCAGGGAATACATCGATTCACTGCCTTTGGGCTACAACACCAAAATCGGGATGGAAGGAAAAGGGGTCAGTCAAGGACAGAAGCAGCGGTTGATAATAGCCCGCGCGGTTTACAAAGAACCGGATTACCTTTTTTTTGATGAAGCGACCAATTCGTTGGACGCCACTAATGAGCGGGTTATAATGGATAATCTGACAGAATATAACAAGGATAAGACAGTTGTGATAGTGGCGCACAGACTGAGTACCGTACAGCACGCGGATAATATCGTGGTGCTTGACAAAGGTCGAGTCGTAGAGCAAGGCACTCACCATGAACTGACCGCCCAAAAAGGCGTATATTATCAATTAGTGAAAAATCAGTTGGAATTGGGGCAGTAGGTAGCTGTCTGAACCGTGATTTATATAATTTATATGATTTATATGATGATTTTGATAATTCATTAAAAATGGAAGAGCAGCAATATAAAAATTCAGATATCGATGAACAACGCTCTGAAACTCCTCCTTCAGGTTTCGATGCGAGCTCTGATGAGCGTAACTGGAAGAGTAAGATTGAACTCCGTAGTGAAGAAGTACAGGAAGTGCTTGGAGGTGTGCCGCATTGGATATTGAGGCGTGGAATCCTGATGCTTGCTTTGTTTCTGATTGTATTATTGATTGGAAGTTGGTTTTTCAAATACCCGGAAATTATTTCATCTCAATTAACTTTGACTACTGCCAACCCGCCTGCAAATATCATAGCCAAAACAAGCGGAAAGATAAGCGGGCTGTTCGCTGCCGACCTGCAGGAAGTTCAAGCAGGCCAAACCTTGGCTCTAATCGAAAATCCGGCTCAGTTAAAAGACATTTTCTATTTAGATACGATTTTACAAAACTTAATCCAGTCCATTGACAAGTCCAACACCTTCAATCTACACAGAAAAGAATTAAAATTAGGAAATTTACAATCATCTTATTCCAATATGCTTTTACAATTGGAGGCGCACAACAATTTTGTCAGACTAAATTACTATCCCCGAAAAATCGCATCAATACGAAACGTGCTGAATGCCCGTGAAAAATTATTAACAAGCAGTGAGAAGCAAAAGGATATTGTAATACAGCAGCACGAGTTAGAGAAAAACGCCTATGAGCGAGAAAAGATATTAAAATATAAAAACATTACCACGGACGACAGCTTTGATAAAGCGACCGGTCAATACCTGCAAAGTGAGATGTCGGTTAATAATTTGTCTGCTTCGTTAGAAGGAATGCGGATAGAGATTTTGCAGTTGCAAGAATCCTTAGTGGATATGGAACAGCAGTATATCGAGAAGAAAAACACATTGAATGCTTCATTGAAAACAACTCTAAATCAACTACAGAGCGATATAGCTACTTGGAAAATGAATTATTTGCTTTCCTCGCCCATTAAAGGGAAACTTACGTTTACCGAAATATGGGCTGAGAATCAGAATGTAACAGTGGGGAAAATTGTATTTACCGTTGTGCCGGATACGCTGTCGGAATTAGTCGGTAAAGCGCGGCTGCCGATTGACCGCTCGGGAAAAGTAAAAGCAGGACAAGATGTGAATATACGCTTCAATAATTTCCCGGATAATCAGTTCGGCATGGTAAAAGGCATTGTTAAAAGCCTTTCGTTAATCCCCACTGAAGAAGGAAATTACATTGTAGAAATAGCATTCCCTAATGGACTGAAAACAAGCTATAATAAAGAACTGCCACTCTCGCAGGAAATGACAGCTCGCGCGGATATTATTACAGAGAATACACGCTTAATTGAACAGTTTTTCCTACCCCTGAAGCAGCTATTGAAAAATCAGTAAAATGTCTGAACTGTAATTTTTGCGATTAAAAATGATATGACAAATACAATGCAATCAAATAATGCGGATACGGTACCGAGAATGATTCTACGGAATTATTCCTTAAAATTAATTCAACTAAGTCTTATCTGTTTCGTGTTTTGTTTTTTTACACAAGAACTTAATGGACAATATCTAATAACTCTTGAACATACGATTAACGTAGCTACCGGCAATTCGGTTCAAGCATTGAATGCTCGAAACAAACATTTGCAGGGACAATGGGAGTATCACGCTTTTAAAGTCTATCATCTTCCTACATTGACTTTGCAAACCAACCCCATCGCATATAACCGCGTGTTTGTCAGACGCTATGATTCGGAAAATAATATAGATATTTATCGGGAGCAACAAAGCTTGTATTCTTATGGAAATCTCACAATTCAGCAAAATTTTGGACTAACCGGAGGTTCCTTCTTTATGGATACGGAATTAGGCTATTTGCGAAATTTCAGTAAAGATAATCCATATACACAGTTTTCGAGCGTTCCGTTTCGGTTAGGCTATTCGCAAAGTCTTTTCGGATTTAATCACTACAAATGGGAAAAACAAATCGAGCCGATAAAATATGATAAAGTGCGGAAAGCGCTTCGGTATGATATAGCGGTTACTGCCGAGAAAGCTGCAGTTTTGTTTTTCGAACTGGCTGCGTCCCAAGCAAGTTTCGAATTAGCAGGGCGGCAGTTAGCCAACGCCGATACTTTACATAAAATCGGAATTGAAAGACATCGTCTCGGATTACTTTCCAAAGGTGATTTGTTAACATTGAAACTTCAAACTCTCAATTCGAAATCCGCATTGGAAAGCGCTCAGCTTAATCGGAAACGGAGTTATTTAGATTATTGTAATTTTCTGCGTATCGTCCACGTAGAAGATAATTTCCAATTAGAATTACCTACCGAAATAAAACAAACGGAAATAGCTATCGATTTAGCTGTGCAGTCAGCCTTAGTCAACAATCCGTCCATTCCCGCAATGCAAGAAAAGGCATTGTCAGCACAGCGCGATTTGGAGCAGGTCAAAAGAGCCAACCGATTTTCAGCCAATGTTTCAGCCAGCTTAGGTTTTAATCAGGTTGCCGGAACCTTTGCCGCCGCCTACACCCGTCCATTGCAGCAAAATATGGTTTCAGTAAATCTTTCAGTCCCGATTTTAGACTGGGGCGTGAGCAAAGGGAAATCAATCGTTGCTGATGAAAACTTGAAAGTAATTACTGCCGAAAACAAACAATCTATGGATGAATTAATTCAAGAAATAACCATAAGTGTAAGTGAATTAAATTTGTTTCGTAGCCACATTGCCACAGCTATGGAAGCCAAAGAAATAGCCGATGAAGCTTATAACTCCACACGCGAACTTTTTATCATCGGAAAAGCCGATGTTACGAGTCTGAATTTGGCAATATCCGGTCAGATGGAAGCGCAAAATGGATATATTCAGGCATTAAG
Organism: uncultured Paludibacter sp.; assembly: GCA_964568675.1. Lineage (GTDB taxonomy): Bacteria > Bacteroidota > Bacteroidia > Bacteroidales > Paludibacteraceae > UPXZ01. The sequence goes on along the minus strand of CAZMQV010000029.1, from coordinate 11,573 downwards.
GAGTTATTGGCTGAGTTATTATAAAGTGTGGAGATTGACCGGTTTGGATGTGTTATAGTTACAAGATGTCGCTTATTGTGTCGGAAGATGCTCCTTTTACTCGGATAAGCGCGAAAAAAGGAACGCTGGCCGGTGGGATTGAATTACTCTATTAACGACGCGAAGATTTTAAGAGGTAAAAAACAGGAATGCAAAAACAACACAAATTGAATTAAAATGAAACAGCCTTTTGAAATAAATCTCAAACTTAACTTGTCCCGATTTATCGGAAAGGGAATGTCCCGATAAATCGGGAGGCGTGTTCCATCTGACCTTCGTGTAAAAAAAACAGCCGGGCAATAGGCTCCGGCTGTTTTTCTTAAACTTCTTGCAAGCTGTTACTCTTTAATCCCAGCTTAAAATCACTTTCCCACATTGCCCGCTTTCCATCACATCAAATCCTTTTTGGAAATCGTCGATACCGAAGCGATGTGTTATCACAGGCGAGAGGTCAAGACCGGTAATCAGCATCTGCTCCATCTGATACCAGGTTTCCCACATTTCGCGGCCATAAATCCCTTTAAGCGTAAGCGCTTTGAATATCACCTTACTCCAGTCGATAGGCGTACCGTCGGGCAAAATACCCAACAACGATATTTTCGAACCATTGTACATGGCTTCAAGCATATCGGTAAATGCGGAAGGAGCACCCGACATTTCGAGACCTACGTCAAAACCGCGCATGTGAAGTTGCTCCATTGCTGCTTGGATGGATTCGCCTTTCGATGGATTTACGGTTACGGTAGCTCCCATTTTCTTTGCAATTTCCAGGCGATAATCGCTAAAGTCGGTTACCACAATGTTGCGCGCACCCGCAAAACGAGCAACTCCTGTAGCCATCGAGCCAATTAGCCCGGCACCGGTAATGAGCACATCTTCGCCGATAAGCGGAAAAGATAGCGCAGTGTGTGTGGCGTTGCCAAATGGGTCCATTATTGCAGCCACTTCATCAGGTATTCGGCTGTCCAATTTTATAACGTTCGAAGCCGGAAGCACAAGGTACTCGGCAAACGCGCCATCGATGTTAACACCAATTCCCACCGTATTTTCGCAAACGTGAAGTTTTCCGCGTCGGCAGTTGCGACAATGTCCGCAGGCAATGTGTCCTTCGCCCGTAACACGGTCGCCAATTTTCACAGTTGTAACTCCGACGCCTTTTTCTACCACCTCACCCACATACTCATGACCAATAGTCATTGGAGTTTTGATGGTTTTTTGCGACCATGCATCCCATTTATAAATATGCAAATCTGTTCCGCAAATGGCAGTTTTCTTAATTTTAATCAGCACATCATTGATACCGACTTCCGGCACCGGAACATCTTCCATCCAGATTCCCTTTTCGGGGCGTAATTTTACTAAAGCTTTCATGTGATTTTTATTTTTTTTTGAATAGATAGTCCTTATCGCCTGAAGTTGACATTTCAAGGCGGGAGCTATCCGCCATGCATCTTATCACTTCCGCGACACTTTAATTATTTTATTGTTTTATTACACCAAGTTCCTTGCCCACTTGCGTAAATGCGGCAATACATTTGTCCAAATGCGCTCTTTCATGACCGGCAGAAATCTGCACACGGATACGCGCCTGATCTTTCGGCACTACGGGATAGAAGAACCCAACGACGTAAATACCTTCGTTCAGCAAACGAGCCGAAACTTCCTGAGCAAGTTTAGCATCATAAAGCATCACGGCACAAATAGCGGATTCGGTTGGTTTTATATCAAAACCTGCAGCTTTCATTTTTGTTACAAAATACTCGGTATTCGCGTGAAGTTTGTCCTGCAATTCGTTTGTTTCGTCCATCATTTCAAACATTTTAATACCTGCTGCCGCTACCATCGGAGGGATGGAGTTGGAGAAAAGATACGGACGCGAACGTTGACGCAGCAAATCAATAATTTCTTTTTTGCCGGTAGTGAAGCCACCAATAGCGCCACCAAAGGCTTTGCCAAGTGTGCCGGTGATAATTTCAACTTTACCTTTCAAGTCATAAAGTTCTGTTACACCGCGACCTGTTTGCCCAACTACGCCGGCAGAGTGGCTTTCGTCAACCATTACCAACGCGTTGTACTTATTCGCCAGCTCGTAAATTTTATCCAACGGAGCTACATTTCCATCCATCGAAAACACACCATCGGTAACAATAACTCGGTAACGCTGTGCTTGTGCTTTTTTTAGTTGCTCTTCCAAATCTGCCATGTCGGCATTCGCGTAACGATAACGTTGCGCTTTGCACAGGCGCACACCGTCAATAATAGAAGCATGGTTGAGCGCATCGGAAATAATAGCATCTTCGGCGCCAAACAATGGTTCGAACAATCCCCCATTGGCATCGAAACAAGCGGCATAAAGAATGGTATCTTCTGTGCCGAAAAATTTCGCTATCGATTCTTCGAGTTGTTTGTGCAAATCTTGAGTACCACAGATAAAACGCACCGACGACATGCCATATCCATGCGAGTCGATAGCCGATTTGGCTGCTTCTTTCAACTTAGGATTGTTGGATAAACCCAAATAATTGTTTGCGCAGAAGTTGAGCACCTCTTTGTTGTCCGACACTCGGATAGCCGCTCCTTGTGGAGTGATGATTACCCGTTCATTTTTGTACAATCCGGCTTCTTCGATACCTTGCAATTCGTTTTGCAAAAACGTTTGAAAATTTTGATACATGATCTTATTTTTATTGATTTTTTATATATTAGACATTATTTCCCTGATAAAATGAGCAATACCCTCACGACATAGCTTCACACTATCAAACTATGTATCAACCCATTAAAGCCCAATAGCATTTTCTTAAAACCTCACACAAAGGTACAGTTTTTTTCAGAGATAATTCAATAAAAAATAGCACAAAAAAAGCTTGCGGATTATTTCCCTGTAAAAACATAGAGCAACCCCACCAATAACCCTACCACGCTAACAACCGACCCCAATATCACCAACATCAATTTAATAAATTTCTTATTTTCCATCTGTTTACAATTTTATTTTATTCGCACAAAGATAATCGTTTCCTTGCAAATACTCCAATGATTATAGGAACATTTACACCCACATCCGGTTTTCTGCTCGCAGCTATTTTGTATTTTTTTATTCTTTTATTAAAGTAAGATGCTTCAAAATCTTATTGAAAACACATAACTTTGCGGATATTCTGTAAACTTGACTGAAACATGCAACCACTTGCCGAACGCTCGCGCCCTCAAACACTGGACGATTATGTTGGACAGAAACACTTGATTGGCGAAAATGCCATTCTCCGATTGATGATTGAATCGGGCAATATCGCGTCGTTTATACTTTGGGGACCTCCCGGAGTGGGCAAAACCACACTTGCCCGCATTATTTCACAAAGATTGGAACGTCCTTTTTACACGCTGAGCGCCGTTACATCCGGTGTGAAGGATGTGCGCGAAGCAATTGAGAAAGCCAAGTCCGCCCGTTTTTTCTCGCAGGCTTCTCCCATACTTTTTATCGATGAAATTCACCGATTCAGCAAGTCGCAGCAAGATTCGCTACTTGGAGCGGTAGAAGGTGGCATTGTTACGCTCATAGGCGCCACTACCGAAAATCCGTCGTTCGAAGTCATCACTCCCCTACTTTCGCGCTGTCAGGTTTATGTGCTGAAACCACTTGACGACGACGACCTGATGGAGCTTGCCCAACGCGTGATTCACAACGACACCGAATTAAAAAAACGCAAATTCAATATTGTAGAAAAAGAGGCTTTGCTTCGGTTTGCCGGTGGCGATGCGCGCAAACTATTGAACATCATCGAATTGGTAGCCGGCTCCGACCCAAACGAAGAGGTAATTCTCAACAACGAAATTATCACCGAACGACTACAACAAAACCCCATGGCTTACGATAAAGATGGGGAACTTCATTACGACATTATTTCCGCATTTATCAAGTCAATACGTGGCAGCGACCCCGATGGCGCGATATACTGGCTTGCCCGAATGATAGCCGGCGGCGAAGACCCAAAGTTTATCGCGCGAAGATTGCTTATATCCGCAGCCGAAGACATCGGGCTTGCCAATCCCAACGCCTTGCTGCTTGCCAACGCTTGTTTCGACGCGTTGCACAAAATAGGCTGGCCCGAAGGGCGAATCATACTTGCCGAAACAACTATCTACCTCGCGTCTTCGCCTAAAAGCAACTCCGCTTACCTCGCTATCGATGAAGCGCTGGCTTTGGTAGAGAAAACAGGCAATCTGACAATACCATTACATCTGCGCAACGCACCTACCAAGTTGATGAAAAACTTAGATTATGGCAAAGACTACAAATATGCCCACAACTACGACAACAACTTTGTGGAACAACAATACCTACCCGATAAAATAGTAAAAGAACGAATATGGAAGGTACAAAACAATCCGGCTGAGAAGAAAACCGGCGAGTGGCTTCGGTTTCTTTGGAAAGGAAAGTATTAAACAGAAGTCAGTTTGGAACAGTATTTGAAATACAACCTCAAGAAACCGAAAAATGAATATTATTCGGAAGTTTTGCGTACAATTATATAAAACATAAAATGAAAAAGATTATTCTACTCTCACTTGCGCTACTAATACTGTGCAACATCGATGCGCAAATTTCGGCTAAACAATCAGTGCCATCTACACGCGTCATGACTTTCAATATCCGACTCGACCACAAAGGCGATGGAAAAAACAATTGGCAATACCGCAAGGACAAAGCTGTGCAGACAATTTTGGAATATAAAATTGTCTTATTTGGCGTACAAGAAGCGTTTCACTCGCAAATGCAAGACCTCGAAAACGGATTGAAAGATTACGAATCAATAGGTGTGGGGCGAGAAGATGGAATGGAAAAAGGTGAGTATTCCGCTATATTCTACAACACAACGAATTTTGAAGAGATGGGTTCGGGATATTTCTGGCTAAGCGAACACCCCATGCAAGCGGGGTCAAAAGGTTGGGACGCTGCCTGTGAACGGATAGCCACCTGGGCGAAACTGAAAGACAAAAGAAACGGAAAAATCATATTTGTCCTGAATACCCATTTCGACCATGTGGGTGAAGTAGCGCGGCGCGAAAGCGTGAAACTGATACTACAAAAAGTGGATACCTACACCCGCAAACACAATTATCCGGTGATAGTAATGGGCGACTTCAATGCAAATCCGCAATCGGAGGTAATCCGGGCAATAACCAACAAAAACAATAAAATGCATCTGAATGACAGCCGCGCGCTCTCACCCACAGTGAGTGGCCCGGATTGGACATTTCACGACTTTGGGAGGCTGGAGATATCGAAAAGAGAAGTGATTGACTACATATTTGTGAAAAACAACGTAAGGATACTCAACTACATGATAACCAACGACACCGAAGACGATGTGTGGATATCGGATCATTGCCCGGTAGTAGTAGATATGAGTTATTAATCTTCGAAACTTTCGAGCCAGAAGTTCGAACCATCAAATACTCCGTAACTGAAAATACCGACAAAGTCACCAAGAATAACTACACGCGCGCCGGACTTCAACGCCAAGTCAAGCTCAATGTGTCGATGACCGAAAATCATGAAATCTACATCGTGGTTTTCGGTATATTCTTTTGCAAAAATCACCAACAGTTCCTTGTCTTCGCCCAGAAATTTATTTTCATACTGAAGGTGCTTCTCCCGGTTGGACTTCGACCAGGCATAGCCAAAATTCTGCCCCAGCTGCGGCGGGATAAAACGGAAAAACTCCTGCGCAAACTTACTATGAAAAACAGCGCGCATCGCCCGGAATAGTTTGTCGGACTTGAAATGTACATCGCCGTGCGACATATAAAACTTCTTACCACTCAACTCGATCAACTCGGCATCGCGATGCACTTTCACGCCCACTTCATGCTCCAGATACCCAAAAGTCCAGATATCATGATTGCCTGTAAAGAAATGAATATCAATACCCATATCAACCAACTCGGCCATTTTACCAAGAAACCGTACATAACCTTTGGGCACCACAGTGCGGTATTCAAACCAAAAGTCGAACATATCGCCAAGCATATATATGGCTTTCGCGTCGGCTTTCACCCGATCCAACCATCGAACCAGACGCATCTCGTGCGCACGCGGATCACTCACTAAGCGCGAACCCAAATGCGCGTCTGAAATAAAATATATCATTTATTATTGAGTATTTTTTTGTAAAAAACAAATCCAACTATCGGACAATTAATCCTACGCTCGAACCGGATAGATATAGCTAAAGCTCCCCAACATTCCGATTCAAAAAACAAAGATACAAATTTATTTGGCACCGACCACAGTATGGAATGGACTAAAGCCATATTCCGATTCAAATTCTCCACCTCGCTCGCAAACGTGAGGTTTATTGTTCCCATGTTTTCAACATCTTTTGTCAGCAAATCTGCAAAAAGCAAGTTTTTCAGTGTTTTTCATCGTTAGAAAACGATTAACCATTCCCCATCGTTAGCAAACGAGGAGGAATGATTCGCACCAACATACAATTGTTTTCCAAGATTTTATATTCCAACTAACTCTGATATGCAATTGTTTTCCAAGATTTTATACTCCAACTATCTCTGACATGCAATTGTATTCCAAGATTTTATGTTCTAACTAAGTCTGACATACAATTGTATTCCAAGATTTTATACTCCAACTATCTCTGACATGTAATTGTATCCCAACTTTTTATATTCCAACTAAGTCTGACATGTAATTGTATTCCAAGATTTTATGTTCCAACTAAGTCTGACATGTAATTGTATTCCAAGATTTCATAACCCAACTAAGTCTGACATGTAATTGTATTCTGACAAAACCTTCCGTGCAGTTGCACGGATGGTTCTGCTCTTTGACGAAACCTCCCGTGCAGTTGCACGCATGGTTTTGCTCTTTGACAAAACCTTCCGTGCAGTTGCACGCATGGTTTTGCTCTTTGACAAAACCTTCCGTGCAGTTGCACGCATGGTTTTGCTCTTTGACAAAACCTTCCGTGCAGTTGCACGGATGGTTCTGCTCTTTGACAAAACCTCCCGTGCAGTTGCACGCATGGTTCTGCTCTTTGACGAAACCTTCCGTGCAGTTGCACGCATGGTTTTGCTCTTTGACGAAACCATCCGTGCAGTTGCACGCATGGTTTTGCTATTTGACGAAACCTCCCGTGCAGTTGCACGGATGGTTTTGTTGTTTGACAATTCTATCTAAAACTTATTATAGGACAAAAACACAAAATACAATTGGATGTGGAAGTGATTATAGTGTGAATTGTTGGGAAACAATTGGATGTACGAGTGATTCTGACTATGAAAAAAAAAGTATAATTTGATGTGGGAGTAATTATAGTGCGCATTGACAAAATACAATTCGATGTGGAAGTCATTCTGAACATAAAAACAGAAAATACAATTGGATGTGGAAGTGATTATAGTGTGAATTTTTGGGAAACAATTGGATGTACGAGTGATTCTGACTATGAAAAAACAAAGTATAATTTGATGTGGGAGTAATTATAGTGCGCATTGACAAAATACAATGCGATGTGGAAGTCATTCTAAACATAAAAACAGAAAATACAATTGGATGTGGAAGTACATTGTAGTGCGCATTGTCAGAATACAATGCGATGTGTAAGTCATTCTAAACATAAAAACAAAAAATACAATTGGATGTGGAAGTGATTTTGGCTATAAAAACGTGGCGTACAAATTGAGATGCAAATAGTTTCAGGCTTGCATTATTGTCGCATTATCCTAAACGTTTCGACTCGGGATGTAAAAAATAAGCGAAATTTCATTCGCGAATGTTATGTTTAAGCTATTGCCTACCCACATCTGCGCTACATCCGAATAATACTTTTTTAAAATAAAATAAGAGTTATTATCGTGTATTTCAACTAACGTTGTCAGGATAAGAATAAAAAACCATTTTCAAAAAACATCAAATTATGAAACAAAAACTATTTTTTTCAATGCTTATCGCTATTTTATCAACAATGTCAATTTCATCACAGATAAAAATCACCGAAGTGATGTCGGATGGAGGCATTGCGGATTGGTTTGAGCTTACCAACATGGGGAAAACCGATGTGAACACTGCCGGAGGGCGAGTAGATGACGACAGTAATGATTTCAGCAAATTGGTAGCTCTCAATGGAGTAAGCACATTGGCGGCAGGTCAAAGTGTAATATTCATAGAAACAGACACTCCGGAGAGTACAATACCTGCTTTCAGAACATTTTGGGGCACAGACTTTAATAATATAGCTATTGGGTCTTATACGGGTTCGGGAGTTGGTTTAGGCTCCGGTGGAGATGGTGTCATTGTTTTCGATGCAAAGGGTTTAGAGGTTCATCGCGTCAATTTTGGTTCCGCTGTTACGGGAAACTCTTTTTATTGGGTTTATAACGCTGAAGCCGCGGCGATTGAGTCGGCAACTTTAAGCGCGGTTGGAACTCGATATGGAAGTAAATCCAATCAGGTAACTGTGTTGTCTGCAAACACATTGGGCAACATTGCTTCGCCGGGGAGCGCTTTGTTATCGCCAACAAGCTCGAACGCCACGTTGTCATCCAAGAGCGGGTGGCGCATGTATGGCAACACGTTAGTGTTCGACACATTGCCTTCAAGCTCAATAGAGGTTTATTCCATCTCCGGGGCGAAAGTGCTTTCATTGCCTCCTGCCGGCTCCATCGAGTTAAATCTGAACCGAGACATTTATATTGTGCGGGTTGATGGCAATGCCTCTAAAGTATTACTGCGATAAAAGAGGGCTATAAAGGCGTAATATTTATATAATAAAAAAGAGAAAAGAGTGTCAGCCAATCGGAGGACACTCTTTTCTCTTTTACAACGCAAAACATATTTACCCGCTCCACCTGCCGACTAAAGTTTGCTTCACGTATTGCGCCACACATCATCAATGGTAACTTTGATGTTACTTTGGATGTAGAAGCAAGCTATGCTGAACGTTGCAAACATGCCACTACACGTTTCTCCGAAGCCGGGCGGAGACTTTCTCCCCTCGTATGCAAACGAGGGTGAGTGAGTTTTCTAAAAGGGGAACAGCAGTGGCAAAGCCCATATCATAATCACCATTAAAATAATCTGAAGTGGCAAGCCAACTTTTACGTAATCCATAAACTTATACCTTCCGGCGCTCATCACCAGGGCGTTGGGTGGCGTGGAGAATGGGCTTGCGAAGCACATGCTGGCAGCCACTGTTACCGCAAAGAGGAAAGGGTAAGGGCTAACGTTGAGCGAAAGCGCCGTTTGCATGGCTATGGGTGCGAAAAGCACAGCTGTTGCCGTGTTACTGATAAAGAGAGTCAGCACGGAAGTTGCCAAATAGATACCTGCAAGCACCATCTGAGGCCCGTAAGCATTGAGCGCGCCTACAATGCTTTCGGAGATCATAGCGGATGCTTGCGTTTTTTCCATTGCGATGGAAAGGGGTATCATCGCCGCGAAAAGCACGATGCTCTCCCAATTAATGGTGCGGTAGGCGGCTTCCACATTGCGGAAACAGCCAAAAAGTATCATCATCAATGCAGCCAAGAGCGTAGCGACTACCGGCTCAAGTATATTGAAAGCCATGGTTATCACCATCAGTATCATCACCACAGCGGCAATGGGCGCTTTGGTATCGCGAAATATCTTTGACGCTTCGCTTTCGGGCTGCCCCACCACCACAATATCCACCTCCTCGCGATTCAACCGGTCAATATCTTTCCACTCGCCTTGCACCAAAAGCACATCGCCCGCGTGTATCTTCTCATCCTTGATATTTTTGTAAATAAATTCATCCTTACGTCTAACGCTCAACACATTTACGTGAAAATTTTTCCGAAAACCTAACTCTTTTACCGCTTTATTCACATACTTGGAGTTGGACATCACCACAACTTCGGCTATGCCGATTTCACTGAATTGCAATTTTCCTGAGAAGATTGGTCGCTGCTCTTGTCTGGCATCAACAAAGTGCAGGTTATTTGCCTGCACAAAGTTTTGCACATCCTCAAAGTTTCCAAACACATACATATAGTCGCCCACTTCAAGCTTACTATTGGGGCGGGCGATGTGTTGCTCGGCACGTTGCGCGAAATGTCCTTTTTTAGCTAAAGGAGGTTTTCTTAGTTCAATGATTGATATGCCATAATCTTGCGTTACCGTAAGTTCGTTGAGCTGCCTATTAACAATGGGCGAATTTGCATCCACTTCAACCCGAAACAGGTTGTCGGCAATCTGATACTCGTTTATCAATTGGTCGGGCGATTTCACCCCACTCTCTTCGTCATTTTGCTTACTCTTCTTGCCTTTAACAATCAATGGTTTGGATAGAAACCACAGCGCGACAACCCCCACTGTAACAGTGATTAAACCCACAGGTGTGAATGAGAAAAACGAAAGAGGTTCAAATCCTTTCTCTACCAGCGCATTGCTGATGATCATGTTGGGGGCAGTACCAATCAAGGTGGTCATACCACCCAGGCTGCTAGCGAAAGCCATTGGCATAAGCAAACGGCGCGAACTTACGTCAGCTGTTTTCGCCATACTGATAACAATGGGCAGCAGCAGGGCAACCGTGCCGGTATTACTAACAAACGAGCCGATAAAAGCGGTAACAAGCATCACAAGCAAGTAGATCTTCAATTTGCTAGTACCGGCAAAATGTAGCAGATAATTGCTAACCGACTTTGCCAAGCCTGTCTGGAATATCGCTCCCCCCACAATGAATAGGGCAACCATCATAATGACTATGGGATTTGAGAAACCGGAAAGCGCTTCGGCTGGTGTGAGAATATCAAATAGTATCAGCGAGAGTAGCGAGGCAATAGCGACAACATCCGAACGAATTTTGCCCCAAACAAACAGGGCGGCTGTTATCACAAGGATAATTAAAACAGTAGTCATGTGAACAAATAATTTTTTTGAGTGCACACAAAATTAACAAATCAGAAAGAATGGCAAAAATCTCTTTATATTCCTTGTGCAGTTTTATATTTAATTACGTTACCGGAATGTAAATGCCGCTTGTGTTTGCAATTCAGAATTTATCAAAATACAAAGTCTGTAAAGCAACGAAAATTCAGTATATTTGCAAATGGTTTTGCAATAGGGGCAAAGGTTTTAGAGTGAATGCCACCACAGACTATTCAATAGATACAAAAAAAATTGACAAAAATGAATATAAACGGGATTGAATTCTTTGAGGACTTAATAGAAATTCACAACGCGCAAATAAGCATTGCCGACAAATACCCAAAACTTCGCTCCCTACTCGAACGGATATGCAAAGACTTGACAGCAAAAGAGAGCATGCAATTCTCCAACTTGTTTTCGAGGCTTAGCTATCTTTGCGAAAAAACGAATCTGGACAGATGGAAAACTTATCAACTACACAAACTTCGAATCAACGCCAATAAAATACTGCACGATGACTTCACACCCACACAAGAAGATTATTTGCAAAACCTGAAAGCATTGTGCCTCGCGATTAATCATTTCTACGGAATTGACATTCCAAAGTCGTTGACGGAGA
>CAZMQV010000028.1:0-38354 GCA_964568675.1 uncultured Paludibacter sp. | reverse complement strand
TTCTGTTCATTTTTTAATTCTGAAAATTTTGATTCAGACACTTTGACTTTCCCACATAGCAAATCTTCCATCAACCCCTTTTTGATGCTTTGCATTTTTTGTAAATAGGTTTGTTCGTTTTCCAACATCGTATCGATGTTCCTCAATCTCTCAGCAATTGCAACTGTTTCCTGTGGATTTTCTGGAATTACTATATTGATATTTTTAATTTGTTCTTGACTAATCATTGGCACACCTGTTTGGGTTGTCAGTAGTTCAATTTGAAGTTGCCCAATAAAGCTACATAGTTGATAATATAAAAAGAAGTTGTTTGTTTTGATGTTGTTAAGCAAAACCATACTAGGATTTATTGTTGCTTCTCCTATTTGCTTATTAATGACTACAACTTTCCCGATAGTGCCTCTCTGAACGATTAATAAATCACCATACTGAACCATTATTTCAGGCGACTCAAGATATTTTTCCATTGACAAGTGAATTGGATTGGATAAATCCAACTTATTCTCTTTGTCAATATGAGTTGCTCCTAATGCCAAAGGACCAAACTCTCGCAAATCAGCAACAGTATACCCCTTCCAGCCGACTCTGCCGTTAACTTTTGCAACATCGTCAATAATCATTTCATCCCACTCCCTCGGTATCCACCCCAACTTACTGTCTTTATACAACTCCGGTGCATCTTCGTAGCGGGGGCGGAGTTTGTTGGTGTTTAGGTCTATGCCACGGGTAAATAAATCCTGCAACATGCCTTGCTTTATGGCCTTGTATTTGGCAATGGCGGCCTGGGTTTTTTCTATCACCGCATCGGCTGTGGAGAGGATGCTGGCGATTTTAGTTTGTATTTGAAAATCTGGAAACTCCGTTACTGTCTCTGAAACATCATAAGTAGATAAATGCTTTACAGTAGTGGCGGTAGTTTTTTCCCAAACGTCAGAAAGAAATGGAAAAAGAAAATAATAGAAATAGTCAATATTGATTTTTGCACCTTCTTTTTGTGCAACTTTCATTATTCGTTGGTTGAGCAGTGCTTTAGTTTTGTTTTTCCATTTTACGATATGAAAGTCACCGTCCATTCCAATTAGAATATCTCCTTCTTCAATTATATAGTCCTTAGGGTATTCGCCTTTATAATAGGTTTCAATTTTAGAAGTAAGCAAATCTCTTATTCTAATCAATGGCAAGCCTTCCCCATCAATATTGAATAGATCCGAGTTGAACGGAAATCCGGGAATGATTTTTATATGTTCTCCAATTTTAATTTTACTCATATCCTAACTCAACTAAAAATTGATTCAATAATTCAGTTTCTTTATCCCTTTCAACTAATATTAAATGAAGTGGCGTTGTGTATTTCTCCCAAACGTTTTCCACTACCTGCAATAGTTGGCGTTGGTGGGCTTGCAAATAATCGTTCACAGTTTGTTGCAAGGTTTGCAGCCAGCGTTGCATTATCAGGTCTTTGGCTTCTTCGGGGGTAATGAGCAGGCGTGCTTGGTCCACCAATGCCTGCTTACGGTCTTTTATTTCTTTAATTTTTCGCTTGCATACTTTTAGTTCCTCTTCCAGTTCGCTGTGTTTGGCTATGCGATTTTCCAATTCCTCAATCTGCACATCCAGTCTTTCAATTTCCGCCTTCAACTTTTCACTTTCCACTTTTAACTGTGCACTATCCAAAGCACCGGCTTTAATGCGTTTCAGCAGCAACTTATATTCCTTGTCGGCTTCTTTGCGTTCGCCTTTTAGTTCTTTAATGCTGTCTTTGTGTTCTTTCAGTTCCTTGCTTCGCCATACTTCGTAATCTTCCTCGTTCCAAACATCATCTTCCAGTTCGTTTACTTCATCAAATTTGGCTTGCAGTTCATCACGCCTGGCTTCATTGTCTTTTAGTTCTTTCAATACATCTGGAAACTGGCTTTGCAGAATTTCATCATCGGGTATCAATTCGGCATTCCAACCGCTGGCAATTACACTTTTTATGTCGTTGGTAATGCTATTCCAATAAGCTGCAAAAGAGCCACGGCTTTTAAAGTCGTCTAAAATGGGAAGCGCATTCAGTTTTTCGGTCAGCGTTTGGGAAAAATCATGGTATAGGTCAAACACATTGGCTTGTCCTTGGGGTAATTGTTCAATAGCAGGAATTTGTTGTTGCCACCACTCGGCAATGGCTTGGGTGTATTGGGCAAAAGCAGTTTTTATTTCTTCGCTTTCGTCAAATAGTTTTTTAATGTCCTCTTTATGAGCAAGGACTTCTGTAAATTTCAGGTACTTGTGCTTTAAAGGCTCAAACAGTTTGGCTTCCAAACCTGCATAGCAGTTGAAATAATCTGTTAATGCTTTTACCTCACTTTCGGGAATTCCGCCTTGCAAATGGGCATGCACATCTTGTGGTTCGGGTGGTGGTGCATTGTCCACAAACCTGCGTATGTTGAAATTGAAATCTTCGTTCTCCAGATTGTTGTTTTCGTCAATGGCTTTGCTCTTTGCCACCAACTTGCTGTATTTGGGTGTTTCCTTTTTGTGTCGGTAGGTGTAGGCAATTTTCTCCAAATCTTCGGGGCGTAGTTTGTTTTGGTTTTTGCTCTCTTTGTATTCACGGTCGGCATTGATAAAAAGCACATGGTCTCTTTCGTGTGCTCCGGCTTTGTTAATCACCAAAACACAAGCACCAATGCCAGTTCCGTAAAACAGGGCAGAAGGCATTCCAATTACCGCTTCCAGATAGCCACGGCCAACGAGCCACTCACGGAATTTTTTTTCCTCACCACCCCGATACAACACTCCGTGCGGCATGACCACAGCCATACGTCCGGCATTGTTCAACGAAGCCACCATGTGTTGCACAAACATGAAATCGGCTTTGTCTTTGTTGGGCATCCAAAAACTAAAGCGTTCTTTAAATTTCATGTTGGAGGCGCTGTAATCCTGCGAAAATGGCGGATTGGCAATGACAATGTCAAAGGTCTTCAATTCGCCATTTTGTTGATGCAATGGATTCAGTAAGGTGTCGCCATTCATTATTTTGCTGTCGTAAATGTTGTGAAACAACATATTCATTTTACACAGACCCCAAACCGTTCCGCTTTTTTCCTGTCCGTATAGCGTGATGTTTCGTGCCGAACCGTATCGGCTTTCCACATAGTTTTTGCACTCAATCAGCATACCGCCACTGCCTACTGTGGGGTCATAGATTTCGGCATTTTCTCCCGGCTCTAAAATGTTAACCAGTAGTTTTACAATTTCATTGGGGGTGTAGAATTCTCCGGCTTTCTTTCCGGCACTGTCGGCAAAATGTTTGATAAGATATTCATAGGCAGCTCCCATCAAGTCGGGGAACTCCAAATTGTCATCCCGCAAATTCATTCGGTTGAAATGATGAATGAGTTTTCGTAAATCCTCATCACTGATTTGCTTATTGTTCTTGCCAAATGTTTTGTTGAAGTTGATATTGTCCTGATTGAATACACCGTCTAGTTTATCCAGGTTGGCATCCTGCAAAGCAGCTAAAGCCTTGTTGAGATGGTCGCCAATTTCTTCTGTCAAATCTTTAATGAATTGATGGCGCTGTTGCTTGCCTTCACTATCGGTATAATATTCAGGCCCGCCATCTAAGGATTTCCACCTTGCAGCAAGGGGAACAAAGAAATCATATTCCGGTGCGTTTTGTCTTTCTAATTCCCCATAAATCATTTTAGGGTCGCTTACACCACGCTCATCGGTCAGCGTTTTCTTTCTTCTGTCGCGGTTCACTTCAAACTGGTCGTTCACCCTCTTCAGAAACAACATCGAAATGATGTATTCCTTGTATTCAGATGCATCCATATTGCCTCTCAGGATGTCACACGCATCAAAAAGGAAAGTTTCTAATCGGGAAAGTGAAATTTTATTTGCCATTTATTTATTGTAAAATTTAGTTTGTGAATATCGGAATTTATATCGGTGCTTTGGCAAAAAACGGCTCTTTTGGCTTTGCTGAAGGGTCGGTCCCGAAAGTATTCGGGATCCTTATTCGCTGTCCGTTTGCAATATCGTTTCTATGTCCTTTGTCACCGGTTAAAATGGTTTACTTTCTAATTTAAGTTTTGGTCGCTAGTTCAATGTTCGGAGTGTCGTCCTACCATTGGCTATAACACCTTATTTACGCAACAAATATACAAAATTCTTAAATACAAACACATAACATTCGTAACCAATTTGTATTTACAAGAAGGAATATTGATATAATTCTGATAAACAGAATATTAAGCATGGAAAAATATCGAATTGTTTTGTATTTGCGATTGTTTTGTTGTCTTTGCCATTCACACCTTGCGAAAAGAAAATTCTCGTATCCGGCCGAAATCGACTGATCTTAGCAACTATTTTATTCTGCTCAAAAACTAATCAAACTAACTCGAAAACTCGAAAGGATATAATTCTTTCTTCCTTTTTCTTCTCTGAATGGGTGTATATCTGCCGGAATGACAGATTTTTCTGATGATCAGCCAGACCTGATTCTGCCGGAATGATTGGGTGGGTATGCGCCGGAATATGTATATTGATTAATAGATAGATGAATGTTTCCCCGAAAGATATTATTTATTATCTTTGTTGTAAGTTTTATGTTTCTTATATGAGTTTTAATCGGTCGGCGGCGCAGAACAATGTAGAAAGAGAAAAAACAAATATAGAAATCACCTTAAAATAAAATGGCAAAACCATCGAAAAATATTTTTTACTTTCTGCTCTCATTGCTTTATGGAGCGATTACGGAGCTGCGCAACTTGCTTTTCAATTGGCGGATTCTTCGTTCCGTCTCGTTTGAACTTCCCGTTATCAGCATCGGCAATCTGGCTGTTGGTGGCACCGGCAAGACACCGCATACCGAACTGCTACTAAAATCATTGAGCGAAGAGTGGAAAACCGCTGTGCTCAGTCGCGGATACAAGCGCGAAACCAAGGGACTGCGAATAGCCCATTTGAACGACACCGCCAAAACTATTGGCGATGAACCGTTTCAGATTTACAGCAAGTTTCCACATACGATGGTGGCTGTTGACGAAAAACGCGTGCATGGCATCCGCTACATTATCGGGCTGAAACAAGGTATCGAATTGTTTCTGCTCGATGATGCTTACCAGCACCGGCATGTTAGCCCCGGACTTTCCATTCTGCTAACAGATTTTCAGAATCTTTATACCGACGACTTCATGCTCCCCTACGGCACGCTCCGCGAAAAATGCCGCAACAGCAAGCGCGCCGATATCATTATCGTAACCAAGTGTAAGCCCGATTTGCGGATTGAAGATATGGCGCTTGTTGAACAGAAACTGAAAATTAAGCCTTATCAAACGCTATTTTTCTCTACTTTTGTTTACAAAGAGCTTTACCCGGCAAATGTAAATAACATGGAGAAGGTAGAGCTTACGCCTGAGTCAGAGATAGTTTTGCTTACCGGCATCGAAAAGCCGCAAGATATGCTAAGGTATTTAGAAAAAAAGACACGACAGATTGAGACGTTATTCTACCCCGACCATCACAATTTTACGGAAGAAGATTTGCGCGTTATCGAAGCGAAAATAGGCAACGGGAACGAAAATAGAATCATCATCACAACAGAAAAGGATTTCTCACGTTTAGAATCAAATATACACTTGAGTCGAAACATACTGAATAAGCTATTTGTTCTCCCTATCGAGGTGAAAATATTAAACAACGAACACGAAATATTCATTCAAAAAATAAAACATTATGTTAGCGAAAATAGTAGAAACAGCTGATTTTATAAAATCAAAAATTAATAAAATGCCTAAGACAGGTATTATTTTAGGCACCGGTTTAGGTAATTTAGTAACCCAAATCACCGACAAAGAAGAAATACCGTATGAAATAATACCCAATTTCCCTATATCGACAGTGGAAGGTCATAGCGGCAAACTTATTTTTGGTAAATTAGGAGATGTGGATGTGTTGGCGATGCAGGGTCGCTTCCATTTCTACGAAGGTTATGACATGAAGCAAGTTACTTTCCCCGTGCGTGTGATGAAAGCGCTCGGCATTGAAAATCTGCTGGTATCCAATGCTTCGGGTGGCATGAATCCCGATTTTGAAATCGGAGATCTGATGATAATAACCGATCACATCAACCTCTTTCCGGAGCATCCGCTGCGTGGCAAGAATTTCAACGAATTGGGCACCCGATTTCCCGACATGAGCGAAGCTTACAATAAAGAACTGATTGCCAAAGCAAAGAAAATTGCCTCACGACATGGCATCAAGGTTGTAGAAGGCGTATATGTAGGTACTTCCGGCCCAACTTTCGAAACACCTTCCGAGTACAAGTATTTTCGCATTATCGGCGGCGATGCGGTAGGTATGAGCACAGTGCCGGAAGTTATCGTGGCGGTTCATTCCGGAATGCGGGTTTTTGGCATGTCCATCATCACCGACTTGGGGGTAGAAGGTAAAATTGTAGAAGTAACCCACGAAGAAGTACAAGAAATAGGCAATAAAGCGCAACCACTGATGACTCAAATAATGAAAGACTTGGTGGCCGAAATCGGTTAATGTATCTTTTTTTAGAAAAAAAATGACATACGCCGATTTGAAAAATAGCGCTGAGTACGAAGAAATAGCCGAACTGAACCATGATGATTTGAAAAAATTCATCATCCGAGAGTCGTCCGGCAACAATGGCTGGGCGCTAATAGCCAAAATGTATCAAGGAGCGGGCTTGTTGCTTTTTGGATTTTTGCTGATGAAAGCTTTCATCCCTTTCATGCGAAGCCATGCCACGGAAAATCTAATAGGAATGGGGTGGGGTATTCTCTTTAGTTTCACCGTGCTTATCGTAACGCACGAACTGATTCATTACCTGGCTTATTTGGCAGTAGGAGCAAGAAAACTATCTTTTGGCATGAAATTGCGGAAGTTTATATTTTATGTTCAGGCAGACAAACAAGTGATGAATTACAAACAAATGAAAATAGTGGCGCTGGCGCCCGCAGTTGTTGTGGTGCTGGCAAGTGGCATTGTCGCCATGTTGAATTTCGAAACTCCGATTTACTATTTTTGCCTCACTATATTTGCCGTACACAGCTTGTTTTGTGGTGGCGATTTAGGATTACTTTGCTTTTTCGAAAACCGGAATGAAGATGAGATTGTTACATTTGACGACGTCGAAGCAGGCGTAACAAAATTTTACCGAAAGAAAAAAGACAATTAAAAAAATAACTTACTCGATGCATAACAACATAGCGGATATACGCACCAATTACTCAAAGAAAAGCTTAGATGAATCCGATGCTTCGAAAAATGCTTTCGAGATGTTTGAAGCGTGGTGGAATGAAGCCGTACACTCGGAAATCACAGAAATAAACGCCATGACGCTCGCCACAGTTAAGGATGGTAAGCCCGATGCGCGAATCGTGTTGCTAAAAGCCTTTGATGAACGCGGCTTCGTATTCTTCACTAACTACAACAGTGTGAAAGGGAAAGAATTGGAAGAAAATCCGCACGCGACTTTGGTTTTTTTCTGGAAAGAACTTGAACGTCAGGTGCGCATCAACGGCATTGCGGAACGCACAAGCCTGCAAGAGAGTGTCGATTACTTTAATAGTAGGCCCGAAGGGAGTAAGTTGGGTGCCTGGACTTCGACTCAAAGTATCGTTGTGGCAGGAAAAAGCTGGCTGAAAGAGACTTTTGATTATTATGGCGAACGTTTCAAACGTGGAGTTATTCCAAAGCCACCACATTGGGGAGGATTTCGGGTGAAACCCACCTCCATTGAGTTTTGGCAAGGACGTCCCAATCGCTTGCACGACCGTCTGCTCTACACGCTCCAAGATGATGGAACTTGGAAAATTGAGCGTTTAGCGCCCTGATTAGTGATACGTAAGATAAGCCCTTTCTAATTCTGTTTTGGAGAAACAAGCTAAGAAAATTCTCGTTTGCCCGCTCAATTGGGGTTTAGGACACGCCTCGCGATGTGTTCCGATTATTCATTCCGAATTAGAAAAAGGAAATGAAGTGGTCGTCGCTGCCGATGGATTCCCACTTCGAATGCTCAAACAGGAATTTCCAATGCTGCGTTTTCTGGAACTTCCGTCCTATCCCATTCGTTATTCCAAAGGGAAATCACAATTTTTCGCGATGCTTCGTTTCATTCCTTCATTGATCAAAGGAATAGTTTCCGAACACAAATGGCTCAATCGCTTGCTTGAAACTGAGCATTTTGACCAAATTATCTCCGACAATCGATTCGGCATGTGGCATCGGCGTGTTCATTCTGTTTACATCACACATCAGTTGATGATAAAAATGCCGAAATGGTTAAAACTCATGGAGTATCCGGCGCATCTGCTACACAAATCGATAATACGGCAATACGACGAATGTCTGATTCCCGATTATGCCGCAGAAGGAGGTCTTTCCGGCGACTTGTCCCATAAATACAAATTGCCTACTAACGCGCGTTTCATCGGGCCGCTCTCTCGCTTCTCTTCTTTCCCGGAGGAAGAAATAAATATCGCCTGTTTCGATAATCTGGTAATTCTCTCCGGAGTAGAACCGCAGCGATCCATTTTCGAAAATCAGATGATAACGAAATACCAACATGCCGAAGAAAAAACAATAATAATTCGGGGTTTACCTGAAGAATCGGTGTCAGTTGTGAAAGTCGGACAAGTGGAAATGCACAGTCATGCCTCCACTGCCACACTTGCTTTCCTGATGAAATCGTGCCGCACAATCATCTCACGCTCCGGTTACAGCTCCATCATGGACATGGATGTGCTCCGAGTTTTAAAAAAAGCACAATTTCACCCCACTCCGGGGCAAACGGAACAAGAATATTTAGCTGTATATTTGTCGAAGAAAAAATAGTTTTTTCTCCGTTGACAATATAAAATACAGCCTTATGAATCATTCATTTCTCGCGGAAAGCAATATGTCTTCCCCAAAAACTCGCGTACTGCTCACCGGAGCATCCGGAACGGTAGGTTACGAAGTACTCCGTCAACTTCATCGCGATAAGCATGTTGAGCTGACTGTTTTCGACGTAAAGAACAAGAAATCAGCGAGGCTTTTCAAGCCTTTTGCTTCGACAACAAAAATCGTTTTTGGCGACATCACCAAACCGGAAGATGTTATGAAAATCACTCCAAACCAAGATGTTGTTATCCATTTAGCCGCGATAATTCCACCTGTTGCCGACGAAAATCCCGAGCTTGCCTACCGTGTCAATGTAAACGGAACACGGCTCTTGGTGGAATCTCTTGAAAACGTGTCGCCAAATGCTTTTTTAATGTATAGTTCCTCCATTTCAGTTTATGGCGACAGGGTGAATACGCCTTACATCCGTGTTACCGACCTGTTGAATCCAAGTATCGGCGATGAATATGCAAAAACCAAGATTGAATGCGAAAGAATCATTCAAAACTCGAAGCTCCATTGGAGTATATTCCGGCTTTCGGCAATAATGGGTGGGCACAAAATTACGAAACTGATGTTTCACATGCCGTTGAAAACCAGCATGGAGATCTGTACTCCGTTGGATACGGCTCGCGCGTTCGCGCATGGAATTTACAAAACAAAAGCGTTGGAAGCAAAGATTTTTAATTTGGGCGGAGGCGAAGCGTGTCAGACGAGTTTTCAGCACTTCTTAGAGCGTTCGTTTGGCATATTTGGCTTGGGAAAAGTCAATTTTGCCGAGAATAGTTTTGCAAGTCGCAATTTTCATTGTGGATATTATGCGGATGGAGATTTGCTTGAAGATATCGTAGGTTTCAGGCAAGATAATTTGGAGATATTTTTTGAAAAAACCAAAGCCGGCGTTTCCATTTTCACTAAGACTGCCGCAATGACATTTCGCTATTTTATAAAAAAATATCTTCAAAGCTTGTCGGAACCACTTCAAGCTGTTAAAAAGAAAAACCGCCCCTTGATGGAACGGTTTTTCGGAGATACGGCTTCAATTAATCCATAAAAAACATATATCTTCAATTTAATAGAGAAATTTTCGCCGGTTAGAGTTTGTCCAAAGCCTGAGCAAAGTCAGCAATGATGTCGTCGATATGTTCAATACCAACCGATACGCGAAGCAATCCACGCTCCACGCCTGCCAATTTTTGAGCTTCGGGCGATAGTTGCTCGTGGGTAGTGGATGCGGGATGAATAATCAGCGTTTTCGCATCTCCCACGTTTGCTACATGGCTTACCAATTGCAAGGCATTGATGAGTTTGTCACCATTGTCGGCATCGCCTTTCACTTTGAATGTCAACACACCACCGGCTCCTTTTTTCAAATATTTTTGAGCATTTGCGTAATATTTATTTCCTTTTAGTCCCGGATAGTTCACTTGCTCTACCAATGGATGTTGTACGAGCCATTCTACTAATTTCTGCGTGTTCTCAATATGACGCTCCATGCGAAGCGAAAGTGTTTCGAGTCCTTGTATCAGTAAGAAGGAGTTGAAAGGACTGATGGCGGCACCCCAATCGCGAAGCGCTTCTACGCGAGCTTTTATGATAAACGCGATGTTGCCAAACGGACCTTCGCTTCCAAAAACATCCCAAAACACTAAGCCGTGATAGCTTTCGTTTGGTTCGGTAAATACCGGAAACTTGCCATTTCCCCAGTTGAAATTACCCGCGTCAACGATTACTCCGCCCATGCTTGTGCCATGTCCGCCAATCCATTTGGTGGCACTTTCTACTACAATGTTTGCACCATGCTCTATCGGTCGGAAAAGATAGCCGCCACCGGCAAATGTGTTGTCAACGATAAAAGGGATATCATGCTTTTTGGCTACTGCCGCTATCGCGTCAAAATCAGCGACACTCAAATCGGGGTTTCCAATTGTTTCGATATAAATGGCTTTTGTTTTAGCATCTATAAGACTTTCGAAGCTTGCCGCCTCGTCATCTTCGGTGAATTTAACAGTAATTCCAAGCCGTTTGAATTGGTTTTTGAATTGATTGTAAGTACCACCATACAAGTGCGATGAGCTCACAAAATTATCACCTATTTCCAAAAATGTATTTAACGCGATGAATTGAGCCGAATGCCCCGATGCTGTAGCCAAAGCCGCTACGCCACCTTCGAGGGCTGCAATTCGTTTCTCAAACACATCGGAAGTGGGGTTCATCAATCGGGTGTAGATATTCCCGAATTTTTTCAGAGCAAAGAGATCGGCGCCATGTTGCGCGTCGTCGAAAGTATATGCTGTGGTTTGGTATATTGGTACCGCGCGCGAGTTGGTGGTTTTGTCAACTTCCTGTCCGCTATGTACTTGCAGTGTTTCGAATTTTAAAAGATTATCTGACATTTATATAAGTTTTTTTTTATGATTAATTATATGCGATATTGTTTATCGAGTAATTTACCGGAGTTGGGTTTGACAAGTTGTCGTTGACCGGGCAACGGTCTTTCGCGCTGTTTATCAGCAAGCTTTCCTGTTCGGGAGTGGAGTCTGTTTCGAGTTGGATATTCACACTAAGCGATTTGAATCCGGCACGTTCGTCTTTCGAGAGTCCCATAAATCGCGCGGGATTTAAGTCGCCGTCAATATCAATATGCAGCTTGTTTATTGTGATGCCAAGTTCCCTTGCCACTACGTGAAAAACTACATTGAGACAGCCCGCATAGCCCGCAAGGATGTATTCTACCGGATTTGGTGCGCTGTTTTCTCCGCCGAGTGCTTCAGGTTCATCTACTACGAGTTCAAAACCTCTTGCTAAGCCACTGTATTTTGTAGCCCCTACGCTTTTGCCATTTATTTTGAAGTTCAAATCATTTGTTGCCATAAGTTATTATTGTTTTATTGTTCGTTTTTTTTTATCAATTTGTTTTGAGTATTAAAGAGGATACCCATCAAAATCGTAAAGAAGCGTTGATAGATAACGTTCGCCGGTATCAGGTAATACTACTACTATCTTTTTTCCTTTATTCTCAGGGCGTTGAGCCAATTGTTTTGCGGCATGCAAAGCTGCGCCGGATGAAATTCCAACTAATAATCCTTCCGTTTTGGCCAGTTGTCGCGATGTGAGGATGGCGTCGTCGTTGGTTACTTGGATTACTTCATCTACTATTTTCGCGTTGTAGTTTCCGGGTATAAATCCGGCTCCGATTCCTTGAATTTTGTGCGGACCGGGCGCACCTCCACTCAATACCGGCGAGTCGGTCGGTTCCACGGCTATCACTTTTATCGCCGGGTTAAGCGATTTGAGTTTAGCTCCCGCACCACTTACAGTGCCTCCGGTGCCCACGCCTGAAACGAGGATGTCCACTTTTCCGTCCGTGTCGTTCCATATTTCTTGCCCGGTTATTTGATGAATCTTGGCATTTGCTTCGTTATCAAATTGATAGGGAATAAATGATTTTGGATTTTGCTCATGCAATTCGCGCGCTTTAGCAATAGCGCCTTTCATCCCTTCTGCTCCCGGTGTCAATACCAGATTGGCGCCCAAAGCTTTTAGCAGGTTTCTGCGTTCCAGACTCATGGTTTCGGGCATTGCGAGAGTTAGTTTATATCCATTGACTGCTGCCACCATTGCCAAGCCGATTCCGGTGTTTCCGCTCGTCGGTTCTATAATTTCATAACCGGGTTTCAACAATCCTTTCTGCTCGGCATCTACTACCATTGCTTGCGCTATTCGATCCTTTACAGATCCCGCCGGATTGAAATATTCAAGTTTAGCTATCAATTCAGCTTCGATACCTTGTGAAGCTGTGTAGCCATTGAGCTGCAATAAGGGTGTGTTCCCTATTAGCTCTGTCAGTTTTTTTGCAATTTTGCTCATGATGATATATGTTTTATGTTTTATGCAAAATTACAATCTGTAGAAACTAATTCCAAGATATTTTGATATTTCAGTAAATATACCTATCTTTGAGTGTCGATATAGTTATAATATCGTTATTCAGCTAATAAAAACTCATTTTACAGAAAATTCATCTTTATGGCTCAATTAGATCAAACCGACTTGCAGCTTCTGCGCATTTTGCAGCAGGATTGCCGACTGACGACAAAAGAACTGGCGAAACGGGTTAATTTGTCCTCAACACCTGTTTACGACCGGGTTAAACGACTTGAAAAGGAAGGATATATCCGAAAGTATGTTGCTATTCTGGATTTCGAAAAATTGAATCGGGGTTTTGCGGTGTACTGCAATGTGAAGCTGAATAAAGTTAACGCGATTGTTGCCTCGGAGTTTATTAATCACATAAAGAAATTGCCCGAGGTAACTGAATGTTATAATATCTCGGGTGATTTCGACTATTTGCTGAAGGTACAATCTTCAAATATGAAACATTACCAGCGTTTCCTGCTCGAAAAGCTGGGTGTCTTGAATAGTGTTTCAAGTATTCAGAGTGTATTCGTGATGGATAATGTGAAGATGGCTTATGAAGCAGAGTTTAAGCGAGAAAATGACCCGGATTCGAGTATTGAATATTATATCTAACCGTTTACTTCAAACCATTCAGAAAATCGGCAACTTTCATTCGCTTCTTTCCGGGGGCTTGCACCTCAAGAAGATGCAGATATCCATCCAATAATGCAATTTTTGCACTCTTCTTTCCTTCAATAATTAATTCACCGGGTTGATGCTTGTGTGTAGTTATCTCCGGTTGTGATTCATAGATTTTTAAAATTATTTTTTCCGATTGACCCGGAAGAAGCAATTCAATCCAGGCAGCAGGGTAGGGCGATAAGCCTCGCACAAAATTATGAGCATTACTAACAGTCAACTGCGTACTCAGTTCACAGGTATCTTTGAAAATCTTAGGAGCAGGCTTTAATTCAGTTTTATTATTCGAAAAATTGTCTTGCGAAACTGCGTCCACCTTTCCTGCAAGGAGCATATCAACAGTTTCCACAACTAAGCCTGCACCCATATTCATTAATTTGTCGTGCACGATGCCCGCATTATCCTTGTCGTTAATCTCGATGCTTTTTTGCTTAATTATTTTGCCGGTATCAATTTCATGAGTAAGAAAAAATGTAGTAGCACCGGTTATTTTATCACCGTTTATTATAGCCCAATTGATTGGTGCCGCGCCCCGGTATTGAGGCAATAAGGATGCGTGAAGATTAAAAGTACCCAATTTTGGCATGTTCCAAACTACTTCTGGAAGCATCCTGAAAGCCACGACGACTTGAATATCCGCTTTCAGAGCCGACAAATCGGCGAGGAATCCTTCGTCTTTTAGCTTTTCGGGCTGAAGCAGTGGTAGGTTTTGTGTTAAGGCGTAGGATTTAACTGCCGAATACTGTATTTGATGACCACGTCCGGAAGCTTTGTCGGGCATGGTTATCACCCCAACTACTCTATATCCGCCTTGAACTAAAGCTTTCAAACTTTCCACCGCAAATTCAGGCGTTCCCATGAATACAATACGCAGATCCTCTTTCTTCATTTTTCCAATAGTTTTATTTTTGACTGTGTAAAGATACGATTTTTCAAGTTTAACGCTTACTAAGTTGAGGATTAAATTTTGAAAAATAGATTTTAAAAAATCAAAACCCGCTCTTTGGCGGGTTTTGAATCTGTTTAGTCTTGTAATTTCTTATTTGTTGTAGAAAAATACGGTAGTGCGATACAAACGATATGGGATGGTTTCGTCATTTGCATTGTATTTTCCCTTACCGTTGGCGATAATTCTTTTCGCGTCAATACCATATTTGCTTACCAATTCATTTTTAACTACATCGGCGCGGCGTTGGCTCAATTTCGCGTTGTATTCATTGGTACCCATGTTGTCAGTAAAACCGCGTACTTCAACAATTAAAGAAGGATCGGCTTTCAGTTTACTTGCTGCAAGTTCAATTGCTTTGTAAGCTTCGGTGTCCAGGTTAGTCTTGTCAAAGTCGAAATAAATTAAAGCAGACTCGTCAATCACACTGCCAGCTTTTTGTTGGGTGTATTTTGGGATTGTTCTTCCCCAGAAGTCAACCTGATTTCCGGCAGGAGTATTTGGCTCTTGGTCGCGACTGTTAGCTACGCCGTCGTTGTCATCGTCTGGTCCATCAATGTCAAGATAATCTTCAAGTTTCTTAACCCGACCATCCAAATCATTTAACTTGTCTGAATTGTCCACTGGAATTACGATACCATTGATTTGATCTTGTAATTTATCCAAGTCATTTTTATTAACCTCCCCTGAGTATTTTGCAAATCCGGAATTACGCGTATGTGTTTTATCGTTCCCGATGAATTTCCAGCGGAGTAATAAAGTTCCCAATTCAAGTCCATCATTTGCGTTCGGACGGAAACGACCATCGATATCATCAACGAAATATGCGCGGTACTGTGCTTTTGCGCCTATTGCAATTGCTTTAGATACGTTATACTCCACTAAAGCATGGATAGGAACAAACTGCGAACGCCCTCTGTCATTCTCGTAATCTGAATCCGGAAAGTCGCCCCAGCGGGTATGAATGATACCTCCTACCGGAGTATCTGTGTCATACTTTACTTTATGCATCGAATAACCAAATCCAACGCCTCCCCAAAGTCCCCATTTTGAATTGGTGTTAGGGAAAAACCATTTAATCGCGTTAAACGAAGTGAAAAGACTTACGTTATTCATTTTGGTATCAAAAGAATAACCATTAACGCCAGGTTTTCGGGTATCGGCAGAAAGAGGAAGATAATAATAGTCAGCACCGACACTCCAAATTGGAGTAATGGTGTATTCCAACGAAACACCCGGTGTGAAATTTCGAATTGATGTTGGGATTACAGATTTTCCATAATCTTGCTTAATGTCTCCATCGAAAATATTCAAACCACCTTCAATTGTAACTGACCATCTCGACCAATCACGATATGATTGGGAGAAAGCTCCAAAAGTCATTAATAGACTTAATAATAAGAGAGAAACTTTTTTCATAATTATGCTGTTTATAAGAGTTTGCAATTTTTATTCATATTGAGTTTGCAAAAATAATTATTTTATTTAAAACAAAAATTCTTATTGTGTCTTTATTCTAAAAAAATGCGTTTATTTTGTGTATTTAACTGTATTTAACTGTCATTTCGTCCGTGTTATATCTACTTTTCGAGTTGGCTCCATGGTTGAATTTCGCAAATCAACTTGTTCGATTAACTTTCCGGCAAGCTCTCTGAATGTATGACCCAAAATTGTGTCCTCTCTTACAGCAACAGGTGTGCCAAAGTCCCCGCCTTCGCGGATAGATTGCACAATAGGTATTTGTCCGAGAAGTGGAACGTTGAGTTCCTCCGCAAGTTTTTTGCCACCTTCTTTTCCGAATATATAATATTTATTCTCCGGAAGCTCTTCGGGAGTGAACCAAGCCATATTTTCGATCAATCCCAATACCGGTACATTTACTTTTTCGCCTTGAAACATGCTGATACCTTTGCGTGCATCCGCAAGAGCTACGTCTTGTGGTGTTGTTACTACTACCGCGCCGGTTATTCCCATCGTTTGTACCAGGGTGAGGTGTATGTCGCCGGTTCCCGGAGGCAGATCCATCACAAAATAGTCGAGTTCGCCCCAGTCTGCATCGGTAATAAGTTGCTTCAAAGCGTTGCTTGCCATGCTTCCACGCCATACAAGCGCAGTTTCCTGACTTACAAAGAAACCGATTGAAAGAAGTTTTATTCCATATTTTTCTATTGGGATTACGATTTGTTTGCCATCTTTCTCCTCGGCGTATATTTGTTCGTTTTCCACACCAAACATCTTCGGGATAGAAGGTCCGTGGATGTCGGCATCGAGTAAGCCAACTTTGTAGCCTAAAGATGCCAATGCGATAGCCAGATTGGATGAAACGGTGGATTTTCCCACGCCGCCTTTACCGGACGAAACTGCAATAATGTTTTTTACTTTGGGCAAAATCGAAACGGGCTTCGTTTGCACCACCTGTTTGAACTCGATGTTTACATTTCCTTTGATGTCAACATCTTCGCCAATATAAGTGAGGATAGCTTGTTCGGCAGCTTTAGCCACCGATTTTGCAAACGGGTCGTTCGCTTTTTCAAATATGAGTGAGAAACTAACTTTGTTACCTTCGATTTTAATATTATCCTGTACCATGTCTGACGAAACAATGTCTTTTCCGGTGCCCGGATATCGGACATGTTTCAGTGCTTCAAGTATCAGGTTGGGATATAAAGCCATTTTATGTCTATTTTATAATGTGTGTAAATATCTATTTTATCCCGAACAGGGAAATTAAACTCTTCTGTCGCGTTTGAAACTTCTGTATGAATCCGGTTCAATATCAATATCCGGTTCTATCAACATGCTTTGTTTCTGTGGTTTGAATCGGAGGTATTTAATTGTTATTCCGCGCTCAAGCCATTGTTTTTCGTAATATGTTTTGATATTCAAAATTGAGTCTTCCGGCATCGAATCATATATGTTTTCATTATACGCTTCTATTTCAAAATGGTTGCTATTCACCATTGCCACCGTATAAGAAAACATAAAATTGCTATCCGTTTTTAAATGTATAACACTTTCTTCTTTTAAAAAGTTTAAATATAAATTGATAAAATTAGTAGAACTTAGTCGTTTTGTAGTTTTCTTCATTTGTGGGTCGGGGAATGTGAGCCAAATTTCGCTTACTTCGTTTTGTGCGAAAAAATGGTGTATCATTTCGATGTCGGTGCGAATAAATGCTAAATTCTTCAACCCATCCTGCATTGCTTGTTTGGCTCCTGTCCATATTCTCGCTCCTTTGATATCTACTCCGATGTAGTTTTTGTCGGGGAATCGGCGTGCTAATTCCACCGTGTATTCACCTTTTCCACATCCCAACTCCAACACAATGGGGTTGCTGTTCTGAAAGAATTTCTCATTCCATTTTGATTTCAATTCGAAGCCTTCGCCTGACAACAACACACGTGAGGGTACTTGAAACACATGTTCAAAGCTTTCTAATTCCGCAAACTTAGCCAATTTATTTTTTCCCATTCTCTGTTTTCGATTCTTTCTGTGAATAATGATTTTTTCTTTTCGATAATACTGTTGGATGTCGCATTTAATCCGCTACTTCTACCCTTAATCCGATTCTTTCGACTCCCCGGAGTAACGAATCGCGCATACCTTGTCCTATTTTAATCTGATAACTGCCTGTGTCGGTAAAGTGAATTTGCTGCTTGTAGAGAACCGGCATTTCTTTCAGAGCGCCAACGCCCGTACCAAGCCATTTCCCATACTCATCTGCCAGATAAAACTCAATTGTATCTTTCACCGCAATCGAATCTTTTGGATTTTTGTTTTCTAAAAACAACCAAAGATTTTGATAAGGATAGGTGCCATAGTGTCGCACTTGAATAAGAATATTGTATTTTGGAGCTATATCTTTTACCGTGAAATCAAAACTCAGCAAACTATCCTTTGCCCAGCCCTTCGCAGGCAGGGAATTGTAGTGATAAAAAATTTCATTTTGGTTGCACGATACCAACGATAAGCTAAATCCGAGGAGAAAGAAAAAATTAATTATTTTCGTTCTTTTTAGGTTTTTCAATTTTTCGATTATCATTTCGAGGTTTTGCATTTTTCTTATTTCGTGATTTTTGCGAATCTTTTTTATTGTCAAAGCGCGTAAGACTATCCTGACCTACTACATTTTCATACTCCGCTTGTTTTTTGGGAGTGGCTTCTTGTTCGTCGAGCATATCCGGCTTATAGCCTTTCTTGTTCATCCAGATTACAGCTTTTGCCCTATCCGCATGTATCGTTACCAAATTGGCAGGAAAACTTTTATTGGTCGAGTAGGTTATCATGGCTTTGAGAATGTCTGTTTTGAAGTGATAATAGATTCCGGTCATCGTTTCCAATTCAATTTCGCGCGATGGTAGCTCCTTCTGGGCTTCAAGATAGTTGTCGAGTTCAAAGTTAAGGCAGCATTTCAGTTTGCCACATTGACCGGCCAATTTTTGCGGATTAAGCGACAAATCCTGATAACGAGCCGCGCTTGTGGATACCGAATTAAAATTGGTCATCCACTTGGAACAGCATAGTTCTCTGCCGCAAGGACCAATTCCGCCTATACGGCCGGCTTCTTGGCGCGCCCCGATTTGCTTCATTTCGATACGCACCCGGAATGTTTCGGCAAATACTTTAATTAGTTGACGGAAATCGACCCGCTCGTCGGCTATGTAATAAAAAATTGCCTTGTTGCCATCTCCTTGGTACTCCACATCGCCAATTTTCATATTCAGTTTCAGGCTTTCGGCTATCTGACGCGATTTTATCATTGTTTCGTGCTCGCGAGCTTTAGCTTCGTTGTATTTTTCCATGTCCACATCGCGCACTTTCCGATACACTTTCTTCACTTCATATTTGCCCAGGTCGATGTTGTTTTTTTTCATTTGTAGCACCACGAGTTTCCCTTTGAGTGTTACTTCGCCTATGTCGTGTCCGGGTGATGACTCTACGGCAACCATGTCGCCACGCTCAAGCTCCAGGTTGTAGAAATTCTGAAAATAGCCTTTTCGGGTGTTTTTGAATTGAACTTCTACCAAATCCGATTCGTTAATTCCATCAGAAACATCCGACATCCAGTCTGTTACTATCAGTTTTTTATTCGTGTTGACGGCACATCCGCTGCAACCCTGGCAGCCACCACCATTATTTAGAGTAAAGTCCATTTTGTTTTTTTATTTAATTAGTGTAATGGTAGCATTTTGTCGATTCGATATGATGTAAAGAAATCCACGTGCAACCATTGTATATATTGGTTTTATTTTCTGTATTTATCTTTTTAATAACATGATAACTTTAAGCACCAAATCGAAAAACACCATTTTCGCGTTTACATTCTGCTCAATGTGTCGTTCGGCAAGTGCAAATTCGCCCATCAAATCTTCCACGTTTCGTTCGTTGATAAAGGGTGAAAAATTATGCGAGAACTTGCTTTCAGCACTGCTCATATAGTTCAATTGCGGGTTTTGCAGATTTAAGATGTAGTTCTCGCGAATCAAATGCTGCGCGTAGATAAGAAATCTTTTTTGACGTTCGCGCCCTACATCAGCTCCTGCCATCGCGTCAGCCCACTGTTTTAGTGTTTTCAGCGAGGCATGATCCTTTTTGTTGCCTACCATCCATGCTTTACGCATGATCTCAACGAACCGCTCGAAGTCAATCAGCAAATCTTCTTGCTGAAGCAGTCGTTGATTTGCTTTGAGATAGCTCCCTTCGGCTATGCGCGCGGCATTCGAAATTTCATCAATTGTTTTTTCAGAATATTTATTTTTAAGCGCTTCGGTTATTTCAGCTTCATCCAGGCGTTGTATCTTCAGGTGTTGTGTACGCGAGAGGATGGTGGTAAGGATTTTTGCCGGATTATTCGATACCAGTAGAAATACCGTAAATGCGGGAGGTTCTTCCAGTATTTTCAGCAATTTGTTTGCACAAACATCGTGCATAAGCTCCGGAAGCCATATTATCATCACCTTGTAGTCGCTTTCGTATGTTTTCAGACTTAGTTTTCGGATTATTTCTGAACTCTCATTCGAATAAATCATACCTTGTTTGGCACCATCGCCAATTCGCTCATACCAATCGTTGATGCTGAAATAGGGATTTCCAATGAACATTTCGCGGAATTCGGCTACAAAATCGTCGCATACAACGGTAGATTTTCCCGCAGGTTTTATTACCGGAAATACAAAGTGTAAGTCGGGGTGGGCGAGTTGCCGGTATTTCACACACGAAGGACATACTCCGCATGCGTCATCCGCACCACGATGTTTGCAAGAGATATACTGGGCATAAGCAATAGCAAGCGCCAGTTTCCCCACGCCTTCTTCGCCGTGTATGAGTTGGGCATGTGGGATGCGCCCTTCATTCACCGAGCCGATGAAGCGTTTTTTTATATTATTTTGTCCTATTACGTCGCGAAACACTGTCGGTTTTTATTTTTAATTTATTCCATTAACTTACAAATTTACAAAGATTAATGTACAAATCCATATCATTTCATCTTTTTTTGAAAAAAAAGAAAAGCCCGGCGTCTGTTCACACCGGGCTTTTCGGACAATAAAGTCTTAAGATTTGCTTTGCAAAGCACTTAATTTAGTTATTTCACTACAGAAAGGAATTTGCTATCGGTAAAGTATTTTGCAAATTCAAGATCGGCGATTGCTTTTTTAGCAAACGATTTGTCTAAGCTAATAGCTTTCTTCAGGTTGCTATACACCGCGTCGCGATCGTTGGTGCGAGCCGCGAGAACAGCCGCCAGGTAAGAGGTAGAAGCGTCGGGAGTTTTCACAGCAGCCAAAGCCGTTCTGGCTCCGTTATAGTCTTTGTTCAGGATTTGAGCCAATGCGGCATTGTTTGATTTTACAGCGTTCATTGTGTTTTGAGCTTTCAGATAGTCGCCCTGCATGATGTAGCTGATGCCAAGCGCGGCGTTCAGGTCGGCAACAGTACCAACAGATTTTCCGAAGTATGCTTGAGCTTCCGAAGCCAATCCTTTGCCAAGTTTCACCAATCCCATGTTGAAGTTAGCATCGGCCGATTTAGCGTCTTTTTGAAGAGCTTGCTGAAAAAGTTTTTCGGCTTTTTCGGTGTTTCCATCATAATAAGCCATCATACCGAGGTTGTTGAATCCGCGAGCGTCATCGCCATAAAGTTTCACAAATTGTTCGTAGATTGCTGTTTGTTCTTTATTTGAGTTTGCCAATGTGCCGGCATAAAGCAGTTCGTTTGCAGTCAGGTCTTTTGGGCTGCTTGCGGCAAGATTTTTGATTTCTTCGTCCGATTTTCCTGTAACGTCAACTGCCAGTTTTAGGCGTGCGCGACGAAGTTGAGGTAGGATATCGTCGGCGATTGATTTGAATGCGCTTGACAAGTTTTTGATTTCATTTTCGCGTTGTTCCGGATCTTGATACATTGAAAGTACGCGTAAGATCAAGTCTTTGTCTTGAATGTTGGAAGCTTCCATTAATTTTTGGAAACCATCCCAATCTTCGGGAGTAAATTTGCTGTCAACGCTAACATTCGCTTTCAGTTTTTTCAACTCTTTGTTAACATAGTCGGTTGTTACTTTCTGTCTTCTTTCGGCTAAGTTGGTGTTCAAATCCAATTTACCATCGGGCGAAGCATAGCCAAGCACTTGCAACGAAGTAATTTCTTTGTTTTGGGCATCGCGCGCGTCTTTCACTCTGTCGGAAAATGCGGTAACATCTTCTTTTTTCAATTCGCTGTTGCGAATCAAGGCTTGTTGGATAAGGAAAAGAATGTCGGCATCGGCATTTTCCTGTGTTACGCGTTGGAAATTGTCCGGAGCCAAAGCGGGTT
Source organism: uncultured Paludibacter sp. (assembly GCA_964568675.1). GTDB lineage: Bacteria > Bacteroidota > Bacteroidia > Bacteroidales > Paludibacteraceae > UPXZ01. The sequence goes on along the minus strand of CAZMQV010000028.1, from coordinate 16,096 downwards.
GAATTTCGGCAACAGAAGCGAGTTGCGAAGTAGCCAATACGCCATCAGCAACTTTTACGCTTGGTAGTTTGTATGTTTTTTTCTTTTGCACTACGTCAAAATTCAGGAAAAGCTCTGATTTTGCCATTTCAGGTTTGTAGATAAACTTTGGGCTGATAGAATAGGTGCCGCCGGCTTTGTAGGCAATCTGTTGGTCGTTGCCAAGAACTTTTTCGCCTTGGAAACTGGCTTGTTGTGCTTTTACTTCACCATTTTCGTATTTCAAAACGGGAGTAACTGTTACCACAGCATTCTTTTTAAAATATTTTTGTGGGAAAGTGCCGGTAACTACCGAGTTTACTTCACCTTTATGTACCTCAAGTGGATTCGGATTTGTTTTGAAATAACTTCCATCGAGGGCTTTCATGTTTTTATTACATGATGAAAAAACAACAGCCAAAGCCGTTACAGCAAGGAATAATACTTTTTTTCTCATTGTGATATTTATGTTTTGATTTGATTTTTAATCATTCTCCGTTTCAAGGTGCAAAAATACGATATTTTATTCATTTACAGAATCATTTTGTATTAAGAATCCGTAAATTTGAAAATCAGCCTTATTTGTTTGTAAATGAATAGGATAAAACAGTCGAAACATTCTTGTAAAGCTATTGAATATCCGAAGTTTTATGCGGAAAAACGGAGTTTTCTCCCGTTGGTTTTCACGTTTCACATCTTGTCGCGAAAAACATTTGATGTTTGTTGTTTGTTTTTTTTATGTAAATTAAACGCTGATTTTTTGATTGCGGTGGTTTTGAAGTATCTTTGCTTTCTAAACCGTCTGACACACTTTCTCTATCATATTTATAAAACCTCTTTTGCAAACTACTTGAAAAATTGTGAAAAATAAACTCTATTTTCTTTATCGGATATTAAAAACGAGCATTACGCCACGTAAAGTTCAGAATTTCATAAAAATAAAAATTTCTTATCTCCTTTCGAAATTTGGAATTCTTGTCGATTGGCATGTTTTCCCGCTTTTTATTTCCATCGAGCCGGTGGATATTTGCAATCTCAAATGCCCGGAATGTCCTGTGGGGATGCGACAACACGTGGTAAAAGCTACAAATATCGACACAAAAACAACTAAAAAGATAATTGACGAATTGGCGCCAACGCTTACTCATGCCATTCTTTATTTTCAAGGCGAGCCGTTGATCAACCAAAAGTTTGGCGAGATGGTGAAGTATGCGCGTAGTAAAAACATACTTACAAGCACTTCAACCAACGCGCAGCTTATCAATAGCACTAAAGCGAAGGAATTGGTCGAAAGCGGACTCGATAAAATAATTATCTCCATGGATGGCGCAACTCAAGAAACTTACGAGGCATATCGTGTGGGAGGGAAGTTGGAGAAAGCCACCGGGGCTATAAAGTTACTAAACCATTGGAAGAACGAACTGAAATCTGCCACGCCATTTATCGAAATTCAATTTATTGTTTTCGGCACCAACGAACACGAAATGAAAGCAATGCGCAGGTTGGCTAAAGAGCTGCATGCCGATAGGCTTGCTTTCAAATCGGCACAAATATACAATTTCGAGAATGGAAGCAGTTTGATGCCGAAGAATAAAAAATATGCGCGATATAAAATGGGTGAAAATGGCAAATATCACATCAAATCGACGCTACCCAACCGATGTCAAAGGCTTTGGGAAGGGGCTGTGCTTACATCGCGCGCCGATATTTTGCCTTGCTGTTTCGACAAAGATAGCCACTATCGGTTTGGGAATGTTACTGAACGCTCGTTTGGCGAAGCATGGCGCTCCACGAAGGCTAATGAGTTTCGGAAGGCTGTGCTTTCAGACCGCAAACAGTTTGAAATGTGTCGGAACTGTTCGGAGCGTTAAGCCTCAAAAGCCGTGACTACCGTTTGCCACGAGCAAAGTACATCACATTTGCCGGTGGGCGCTGGTTGTGTAGCTCATTTGCCATAAATTGCATATAAGGACGTGCATGACTAAAAAAAGCTTTGTAGCCGGCACAAAGATAATTCACACCCCATTCGCCATCCGCAGAGCGGCTTATTCTGTTTTTCGGACATTCACCGTGACAGTATTTCCGCACATCACATTCGCGGCATTGACGCGGTAGCGCATCGCGCTTAGCTGCACCAAATTTTAGTTGCTTCTCTTGAAACATCATTTCATAAATGGTATGCGAACGGATGTTACCCAATTTATATTCCGGAAACACATAATGGTCGCAGGCATATAAATCGCCATTAAACTCCAGGGCTGTGGCATGTCCGCAGGTTTCGGCAAAAATACAAACTCCGGGTTGAGCGCCTACCTCGTTGGCAAGCGTAGCATCAAAGAGTTGCACGTAGTATCTACCCACATCATTGCGAACCCATTCATCGAAAATTTCGATGTAAAACTTGCCAAACTGTTCCGGGTTGACCGACCATGAAGCCAGACGACCTTGCACGTCGGCATGAGGTGGAAGGAGTGTCAACCCGTCGGCGCGCGCATCCGAAACTCGTTCGACGATGGGAGCGAACTGCATGTATTGACTTCCAATTTCTTTGAAAAACCGATACACGTCGAGTGGGAACTGGGAGTTGTAGTCGTTGATTACCGACAAGGTGTTAAACTCCACACCGTGTTTTTGAAGTAACGCTACTCCCTTCATCACTTGCGCGAAGGTGCCATTCCCACCTTTATTTTTTCGATACACATCGTGGCAATGTTCGGGACCATCGATAGAGATACCGATAAGAAAATTATTGTCTTTGAAAAACCGGCACCATTCGTCAGTGAGGCGTGTGCCATTGGTTTGTAGCACATTGTCGATGGTGCGTCCGCGTCCGTATTTCTTCTGAAACTGGAGTGCTTTTCGGTAGAAAGCAATGTCGCGCAGCGTGGTTTCGCCTCCATGCCAGGTGAACAGCACTTCTTTTGCCGGTTGCGCTTCGATGTATGTTTGTGTGAATCTTTCGAGCGTGTCTTCGCTCATTTCCAGTTTTTTTCTGTTTTCATACAGTTTTTCTTTTTCTAAGTAGTAGCAATAGCTACAATTCAGGTTGCATGTGGAGCCTATTGGCTTTGCCATGACATAAGAAGGAAGTGATAGCGGATTGAAAGCGATGGTTTTTGACATTGTAGGGCTTGCGAAAATTGTATCTGATGCAAAGATAGGGATTTTGTTTGTTTTTTTTTTGATGATGAGTACATGCGTTCGTATAATTTGCCTGTAGTCAATGACGTTTCTCCCCTCCCAATATGCCGAAATGGATGAATTATCATTTTTCGCTTCGATAGGTATGACAATTTATCTGTCTGCCATTTCATGTGGGCATGCCATAGATGAAAGCACACAGCAAAGCTAAAAAAACTGGTCTTATTCAAAAAGCAAAGACTTGTTGTCAAGTTCTTTGTAAGGTTTCTGCTCAAAAAAGAATTTATCTTCACCGAAGGCGGGTTTCAGTTGATTAAACCATGTAGCTTTCGGATCGTGTTTTGCAAAAAACGGAATATGCACCCACTGAGGATTGCGCCCTTGAATAAAACGAAGTACAAAAACTTTTTCTCCATTCACTTGTTGTACGCCCAAAATCTGTATTTTACCCGGATGATCGCTCATACTTGGGCCGCGCACAGTGCGACACAGTCCGCTCACCTGGCTGTATGCTCTTCGGAATAGCTGCCAGCATTTCTCCAACGGGAGTTCAAAATAAGCTTTCGCACCGGTATCGCGCGCGATGAACATGTAATACGGGATACAACCCAAATCTACTTGTTTGCGCCACATAGTAGCCCATAGTTCCGGCTTGTCGTTGATGTGTTTTAATAAAGGCGACTGTGTGCGAATTTGTGCACCAGTGGCTCGGATGACTTTGATTGCTTGCTTTACAGCGTCAGTTGATAGCTCCACCGGATGGTTGAAATGCGCTTGAATGGAGAGATTCTTTCCTGCGCTGATTATTTGACGGAAAAGCGCGATGATTTGCTCACTATCGGAGTCGGATGTGAAGCGATAAGGCCAATAAGATAGTGACTTGGTACCAATGCGGATGGTGTGGATGTGTTCGAAACCAGGTTCGAGCAAAGGCTCGATATATGCGCGCAACACGGAGGCAGACATAGTCATTGGGTCGCCTCCTGTGAAAAGCACATCGCTTACCTGTCGGTGCAGTTTCAGATATTTAAGTAGCAAATCGACTTCTTTCATGGCAAATTTTAATCCGCTCATTCCGGAAAACTGAGGCCAGCGGAAACAAAAAGTGCAGTAAGCGTGGCATGTTTGTCCCTGACTTGGAAAAAACAGAACCGTTTCAGGGTATTTATGCTGGATGCCTTTTAGTTTTACAGCGTCGAGTGTGGGCACATTGTGTTCCTGACCGGCGGGATTGGGGTTGAGTTGGAGACGAATTTCATGTATTTTTTTATTGAACGTAGCTTTATCTACTCCTTCGTCAAGCATTCTTTTTACCGTTTGGTAATGCTTCTTTTCAAGCATCTCGCGACGTGGAAAATTGAGTGTGTAAATGGGGTCATTGTCAGTATCAGTCCAGTCAATCAACTCGTTCACCACATAATTATTGGTTTTGAAAGGAAGCACGCGTCCCACTACTTCTATCGCCTCAATGTCCGATTCTTTTAATACTGATATCTGCGGGATTGTACGATAGTTATGCAAGGTGTAAGTTTTTAGTTTTCTGTCCATAATCTATGTGTTTTAGTTTGAGTATTCGTGTGCTATCGGCTCAAATCTACTAAAAAATGAAGGAAACACCTGACTTTATGACATGTTTTAATTTTTTTTCTAAGCTTGTTTACACTTTTGCGCGTTTCCACAAAACGTATGTTTAGCACATTGTTTTAATCGTTTTTATTGGCTTTACGTCTCTTTCTACCGATCTTTCGTCTTGTGTAAATCATGGTTTTGACGGTTTCATTTCTCTGCATCTCTATTTTGTCAAAATGTACAGCAGGAGGGGTGTGATGTGATAAGCTTCGTGGGCTGCAAAAGTGCCATTTCTCGTCTGTTTCGTGCCAATTGCTTATGATTTGTAAGCTTTCAATCGGTTAGATATTGCTTGTATTCAATTATTTTTCATCAAAGTTAAGATTAATACTACAGAAGAAAACCGCTTTATAATCTAATTGTAGTTTGAAGAAATTACATGCCAATAGCAGTGGGTGTTGGCAATCATTTTATTGTATCATATTATATATTGAAGAAGTAAAGAGCTATCCCCCTCTCGCTCTCCCGATTTGTTTCCCAAAGTTGTCGGCCGAAATGACAAGGAGATTGGCTTTGAATTAGCGAACAAATTGATTATATTTGCAATTCGGTTGATTCATTGTCCGTTCATCTTTCACGAGTTTACGAATTTTTTTTATTTAGAATAGAAAACGAACTTAGCTCCTTATTAATATTCATCTAATAAATCAATTGTAAAATGAAAAAAACATTCTTAGCATTCATTCTTGGCATTGCTTTGCTCGCATCGGGCTGTAAATCCAAGCAGGCTGATTTACCTCGAATAGCCATTGCAGGTATTGCCATCGAGTCGAGTACCTTTTCGCCGGCTGTAACTGATTCCGCCGGCTTCCCGCTGCTCATTGGCGATGAAATCTTTAGTTACTATCCATTTTTTGCTCCCGATTCTGGGGTGAAGGAGCGTGCCGTGTGGCTTCCTACCTTGCGCAGCCATGCCATGCCCGGAGGCATTGTGAAGCGTGAAACATACGAGAGCATGGTAAACAAAACTTTGGATATGCTGAAAAACGCGCTTCCGATTGATGGCTTGTTTTTCGACATTCACGGCGCGATGAGTGTGCAGGGCATTGAGGACCCCGAAGGCGATTTCATAGAGCGAATACGCAAAGTTATTGGCAATGATGTGCTGGTTTCTTCTTGCATGGACTTACATGGCAGTGTTTCGCCCCGTCTGATAAAAAACATTGATATGCTCACAGCCTATCGGCTTGCTCCACACGACGACGCGATGATATCCAAGAAAAGAGCTTTGGTCAATCTGATTGACCGACTGAATAGCGGTAAGGGGAAGCCGGCTTACAAAGCGTGGATTCCGGTGCCGGTGTTGTTACCGGGCGAAAAAACCAGCACCCGCGTGGAGCCGGGCAAGAGCTTGTATGAAGATATAAATAATGTGGTTGATGGCGATAAGGTGATTGACGCATCGATATGGATGTCTTATCCTTGGGCTGATGAACCTCGCAATCATGGAGTAATTGTGACTTATGGCGATGATAAAGAAGCGGTAGGTAAAGCGGCGGAGAGATTGGCGAAACATTTCTGGGATGTGCGCGATAAATTTGAGTTTGTGGGACCGGCTGATTATCTGCCCGAGGCTCTGAAGCAGGCGCTTGCAAGTAAAGAGAAACCATTCATTATCAGCGATACGGGCGATAACCCTACGGCAGGTGGTGCGGGTGATGTAACCTGGACGTTGACTGAACTTCTGAAACGCCCCGAATTCAAATCGGAAACCGGCAAATCTGTGATTTATGCTTCAATTCCCGATGCCGACTTTGTGGCGCAGGCTGTGAAAATTGGTGTAGGTGGTAAGATTGACGCGAAAGCAGGCGCGAAAGTGGATAATCGTTTCGCGCCTCCGGTGCGAGTAGCGGGCACTATCACTGCCATTCACAACGACGATAAGGACAATACCATTGTGGTGGTTAAGTCGGGTAGCATCTCTGTTATCATCACTAAGACCCGCAAAGCGTATCATTACGAAAAGAACTTTACGGAACTGGGGCTTAATCCACGCGAAACGGACATTGTGGTGGTGAAAATTGGCTATCTTGTGCCGGAGCTGTATGAAATGCGAAAAGGCTGGGTAATGGCGCTGACACCGGGTGGTGTGGACCAGGATATCCTCCGCCTGCCTTATAAGCATATCATGCGTCCTATGTATCCGCTCGACAAAGATATGCCCATGCCCGACCTTTCGGCTACGTTCGTCCCATTGGCAAACGAATAAACTTTAGAACAAAAAAAACTCTTCCGAAACTTATCGGAAGAGTTTTTTTTGTTCTATTAGTTCGCGCTTATTTACTTGCCACCAAGTATCTCCTGCCATTCGGCTTCTTTGAATCCGGTAGTTACTTTTCCGTTGGCTATGAGAATGGGACGCTTCACAAACATGCCGTCCGAAGCAAGTATTTTCAGTAGTTCGTCTCCGGAGACGGTTTTTATCACATCTTTGATGTTGTGTTCCTTGTAGAGTTTCCCGCTCGTGTTGAACCATCGGTTTACAGGCAATCCACTATCCAAAAACCACGTTGTAAGTTCTTCAACCGAGGGATTCTCCTCTTTTATCGGCCGATACTTGTAGTCGATATTATTTTCTTTCAGCCATTTCTCCGCTTTTTTGCAAGTGCCACACTTCGGATAACAAAGTATTGTAATCATCGTTTCGCGTTTTATTTCTCAGAGATTAAAACAAAGCTTTGAAAATGTCATTCCCAATGGCATATACAAACAAGAGCATCAATAGTCCCATCCCAATTGATTGGGCTACCTCCATGAATTTGTCGTTTGGCTTGCGCTTGGTTATCATCTCGTAGATGAGAAATACAAAATATCCGCCATCCAATCCCGGAATTGGCAGGAAATTCATAAACGCGAGTATAATGGATATAAAGGCGGTAAGCTCCCAGAAACTCAGCCAATCCCAACTGGGAGGGAAAAGCGAGCCAATCGCTCCAAAGCTACCGATTGATTTTGCGCCTTCTTTGGTGAAAACCAATTTGAATTGCTTCACATATCCCACCAATCGGTCAACACCCATTTGAATACCGGCCGGAATTGCTTCAAAAAATCCGTATTCAACGCGTTTTGTTTCGAAGAAATTTTTCCAACCTACGCCTAATTTCCCGTCAGCACCCATTGTTACATTGGAGCGTAGTAATTCTCCTCCGCGATAATACTCATAGTTCAGGGTTTTGCCTTTGGATTTGGATATCTCTTGCACCACTTCCTGCTGCATGTCGATTAGTTTGTTGTTGATTTTCACCAGGCTATCGCCTTTTTGCATCCCCACTTTGGCAGCAAGCGAACCTGCTACTACGGTATCGACTACATAAGGAGTACGATAAGAGGCAACCGGTGTTTGTGATGCCAAAACCTTTTGTGTCAGGTCGGTGGGTATTTCAATTTTTACAATTGCGCCATCGCGTGCTACCTGCACCTCTTTCGCGGCGTCAATCAGTAGCAATTCTACAGCTTGTCCCAGTTGTTCAGGTTTCACTCCGTCGATGCTGATAATTTTATCTCCATCACGGAAACCGGCATCGAGCATTGGCTGTGAGTAATTCAGACCAAACTTCGCGTTTTCGAGTGGCATGTATTCACGCCCCCAATGAAACAGTATGGCTGAATAAATAACAAGCGCCAGGATGAAATTGACCAATACGCCACCCGAAATAATACCCATTCGTTTCCACACAGATTGTGAGCGAAACTCCCAGGGTTGAGGGGCTTGCGCCAGCTGCGTCGTATCCATGCTTTCATCAATCATTCCCGCTATTTTGCAATATCCACCTAATGGTAACCAACCAATTCCCCATTCGGTATTTTCGGGATACTTGCGCCAATCGCCTTCACACATTTCACTTTCCGGCACAGCTTCCATCACGTTGTTTTTCCCATCCATCACCGGATTGCCTGCCGAGTCGAGCTTGATTCGCTCATTGGAAGGCACGTTGGATGCGAAGAACTTCACTTGCCACTTCCCATTAATCTTTTTCGCCCGAACCAATGAAATTTTGGGGTTGAAAAACACATAAAATTTATCTACTCGTACTTTGAAAAGGCGCGAAAATACAAAGTGACCTAACTCATGCAAAACCACTAAAATGGTTAAACTGAGAATGAGCTGTAAAGCTCTTATAAAAAAAGTTTCCATCTATTAATTTCTATATTGTCTTTATTTTTTTCTATCAAATCGAATGCCATTAGCATTCCGTTGTTCACATTAAACCGTAAGAGCATTTTCTATAACCTGTGTCAAAGAGGCTGATAGTCAGTGTGTTTGCTCGTGTGTGTTTGGTGTGGATTTCAAATGCGAAATAAGCGTACAAAGATACAACAATATTTCTAAAGTTTTATCTGTCTCGAAGGCTAAGCAATTATATCAATGGTTATTTGCCGTGCCTCGGCATTGCTCATCACATAATCTTCATAACTTGGTTTTTTTACATAACTGGCTTTTTGCATTACATGCTCTATCACATCACTCATTTGCAGAAAACCGATTTTGTTTTGCAGAAATGCGGCAACAGCCACTTCGTTCGCGGCGTTGATGATACATGGCATGTTTCCACCTATCTCCATGGCGCGATAAGCCAAAGCAAGGTTGCGAAAGCGGTCAAGATCCGGTTCTTCAAAAGTGAGCGTGTTGAATTTCATGAAGTCGAGGCGCTGAAAGTCGGTTGTCAGTCTGTGGGGGTAAGTAAAGGCGTACTGAATTGGCAGGCGCATGTCGGGCATACCGAGTTGTGCCTTCACCGAGCTGTCGGCAAATTCCACCATGGAGTGAATGATGGACTGTGGATGCACCACCACTTCTATTTGGTCGGGGCGAAGTCCAAAAAGCCATTTAGCTTCTATCACTTCAAAGCCTTTGTTCATCATGCTTGCCGAGTCGATGGTGATTTTTGCTCCCATTTCCCAGTTGGGGTGTTTGAGCGCTTGCGATGAAGTTACATGCAGCAAATCTTGCAATGATTTGGTGCGGAATGGACCTCCGGACGCGGTGAGGATTATTTTACTGATGGGATTGTTGCCTTCGCCGGCAAGACATTGGAAGATGGCCGAATGCTCCGAATCAACCGGTAGTATTGGCGTGTTGTGTGCCAGGGCGAGTTCGTTGATGATTTCTCCTGCCACTACCAGTGTTTCTTTATTCGCCAGCGCGATGGTTTTTCCGGCTTTTATCGCATGGATGGTAGGTAGCAAGCCCGCATAGCCCACCATGGCGGTCAATACGATGTCAATAGGCTCCATCTCCACTATTTGCGCTATGGCTTCGATGCCGGCAAATACCTTGATTGGGTGGCTGCTTAACGCTTGTTTGAGCACATTGTAATGGGTTTCGTTGGCAATGGCAACCACCTCGGGCTGAAACTCGATTGCTTGTTCTATGAGCAGTTCAATGCTGTTGTTGGCTGTGATAGCAAAGACTTCAAACCGTTCGGGGTTGTTGCGCACCACATCCAACGCTTGTTTACCGATAGACCCGGTAGAACCAAGAATGGCTATATTTTTTTTATTTTCTGTCAAAATTTCTTTGATTAATATCTGAATGTTATTACATCTTGCGGGTTGATAGTTAAGCCTTTCTTCCAAATCTCAAAATAGAAATGTTTCGACTTCCCAATTTCTCCCTCGGCGCCTGTGATGGCAATGCTTTGACCTGTTTTTACGTAATCGCCTACCTGCTTGAGTAGCCGATTGTTGTTTTTGTAAATGGATACGTAGTCGTTGTCGTGCTGAACCTGTATTACCCAGTTGTTTTCGAAGGTAAAACCTGAAAAAATAATCTTGCCTTCCAGCACTGTCTTTACCGTTTCGCCGGGTGGTGTGATGATGGACACGCCGTATTTCCCTTCGCGTGGATTGTAGGTAGATGCTACCACGCCATTCACCGGTTTGAAAAAAACGTAGGTGTTGTCGATGGGAGCGCCGGTGTTAATTGCTCCTAAGTTGAATTTTTCGGTCTCTTCGTATTTTTTGACAAACTCATCTTCTTGTTTCGATTTCCTCATTAATTCCACAGCTCGCTCTTTCATGGTTACTGAATCGAGAGAGACTTCGAGTTCTTGTTGGTTTGTTTGTTGGATACTCGATTTGAGCGTTTCGATATAAGCGTTCATCAGCTCCAGTTCGTTCTGAATGGAGTCGGTGCGCATGGATTGTTGCACAATTGCCGTCCGATTGCCCGAGTCTTCGTAGCCGGGAAGATAAAGCCGCAAAGGAGTGGTGAAAATGATAAGCGTAAGTAAAATGAACGTAAAAAGAAAGAATCCGCTTGCGTAAAGCAACACACTTACCCGCGACAAGCGTGTGAACCACGTTTCTTCGAGGGTGTTTTCGTTGGTAATCGAAACACGATACTTAAATCGCATTTTCTGAATAAACTCTGAAATTATGTGCTTTAGCTGTTTTTTCATTTCCTGCACGAAAAAAATACTTACAAAGATATATAAAATTAAACAATAAACCGGTTTTCGCGATATTCTTAAACTTCAAACCTCCGTTAATTAATATAAACGATACGCTAAGCAATCGGGTTTAGCAAGTTAGTTGATGTAAATTGGTTGTATTTAGATACATCTTTACGTGTTCTTTGTATGAAATCATTGGGTTCTTAGTTTGAAAATTTTGGATTGCCAAAGAATCTGTATTTCAATAAACTGAATAGTTGTTTTCTCATTGAGCTTTTTTCATAGCGCGTCGTGTCTTTTGTTTTGTGAATATTACACCAATAATATTTGAAAGTAATGTGTTATTCAATTAATTATACTACCTTTGTGCCTTGAGCAATCGGGTTTTTATTGTGTCTTTTCCTCTCAATGCTTTGTTCCGCACATCATCAGCGGATATTCCATCGTTGGAACCAGCTTCAAAATCAACTTTCTTGTTTGAATTATTAACGAGTCGCGAGGGTGTAGTGCACGATTTCACGACACATCATCGTTGAATGAAAGGAACCATTTCTTTTGAAGAGCAGAGAATTACAATCTTTAACTGTTTTAGGGAGCTAGTAAAATGTGGAGTATATTAGCGTATCTTTTTTTTGTGGTTTACTATATGCTATTTGAACATAGTTTGATTGTTTTTCGTTTATTTCAATGGTTATGTTTTAATCTCTATTGCAAAATCGCTCATGAAAAGAACGTAGATGGCTTGGTGTCCTTATTGCTTGCGAATACTTATGTATTTGATACGAGATATCGAGTTCACGGATTAGAAAAACTCCCAATCGGCATCTCCAGCATTGTGGCAATTTATCACCAAAGTCTTTACGACATTGCGATCATCGGTTGGTTGATGCGGAAAGCACTTCCAAAATTATTCAACCAAATAGATTTAGTTAAGGGCAGCCCCCGTGTTTTGTTTAGTCGGAATCATTGTGGTGTCGTTCTTGTCAAAATAATAACCCGAACACTCTTTATTTGCCGTAGGCGAATGGATGAGTATATGGAAACGTTTAATCGTGCAAAGGTAATCCTCCCTGAAGCAGTAAGAGGTCTGAAAGGAGAAACCGGAGCGTCAGCAGGCTATGGATTGCAAAATCAGGTAGCAAATATGCACCTTCAGTTTATGTAGTATTTGTAACTGTGCATAATATGAGGTAGATAACAATGTGGGGCTTTACACCCCTCAGGTATAGAAAATAGGCTGGAATGAATAATTCTCGACTCCATCGCCCTAAAAGAAATGCCTTTTTCCAAACTTTCTTTTGGAAAAAGGAGAGCGGTAAAAATCGGTGCTAAGCATAACAGCGTAATATAAAACAACTGTTGTATCAATTTGCGACAGTAGATTATTAAAACATGACATTCAAAGCATTAAATATTATTGAGCCTATTCTAAAGGCTCTTGATGAAAAAGGATACACTAACCCTACACCAATACAACAGAAGGCTATTAAGCCGGTGCTTGACAATCGCGACATATTGGGATTGGCTCAAACCGGTACGGGTAAAACTGCCGCCTTTGCACTGCCCATCATACAGCAACTGTATTTGAGCAAGACCAAAGGGGCAAAAAAGGAAATCAAAGCGTTGATACTGATACCAACCCGTGAATTGGCTATTCAGATTGATGAGTGCCTGAACGATTACACGCGCTATACTGATATTCGCCATTGTGTGATATTCGGTGGTGTAAAGCAAACCACGCAGGTAAGAGAGTTGAAAGCCGGAATTGATATATTGGTTGCTACTCCGGGACGTCTGCTGGATTTGATGAATCAGGGGATTATACACTTGAATGCAATCAGCCATTTTGTGTTGGACGAGGCCGACCGGATGCTGGACATGGGTTTTATCCACGACATTAAGCGTTTGCTGCCAAAGTTGCCTAAGAACAGACAAACCTTGTTTTTTTCGGCTACCATGCCCGACTCCATAGCCGCGCTTGCTCGCAACATTTTGGTCAATCCGGTACGAATAGAGGTTGCACCCGTATCGTCAGTTGTTGACACCATAGAGCAATATCTCTATTTTGTGGAAAAGACCGAAAAGAAAGATTTGTTGATAAACTTATTGAAAAAGGATAAAAATAAACCGGCCCTTATATTTTCGCGAACGAAGCATGGTGCTGACAAAATAGTCCGTATTCTTTCGAAAGCAGGAATAGACAGTGCCGCTATTCACGGCAACAAATCGCAAAATGCCCGACAACGAGCATTGTCAGGTTTTAAGGCGCGTGAAATACAGGCTCTTATTGCGACGGATATTGCTGCCCGGGGAATTGACATTAATAATCTGGAGCTGGTTATCAATTACGATTTGCCGGATGTTGCCGAGACTTATGTGCACCGTATTGGACGTACCGGAAGGGCTGGGAATAGCGGCACTGCGCTGACTTTTTGTAGTAATGAGGAAAAGGGCATGTTGAAAGACATCCAAAAACTAACAGGCAAAAGTCTTGTGGTTTCGGGTTAGTTGCACATTATACATTGTGAAACAAAACGAATATGGCTGCCAAGCTCCGTTCTTCCGCAAATAGTAAAGTTGGCGACATCATCCATATTCGAAAGGGTTTCGGTGCTCAAGCAAGCCCGAACGGCATTGAAAAAAAGAAGACCGGAAATTGATGGACGATTCACTCAATATATCGATGCTAATAAATTGAAGGATTCAAAATATCAATAAGAAAAATATTGTAAACAAATAAGTAGTAGAAAGTAAAAATGGCAAAATCAGTTTCTTACAACAAAAAAGAAGTAGAAAAAAACAAACAGCAAAAGAGGAAAGAAAAACTACAAAGAAAAGAAGAGCGGAGAAATAATCCGGTAGATTCATTTGAAGATATGTTAGCATATGTGGATGTAAATGGGGTTATTTTAAATACTCCTCCCGATCTGGATAAAAGGAAAGTGGTAAATGTGGAAGATATTGACATTTCCACACCAAAGAAGGAAGATTTGAATGAGCCGGAATTGAGAGGAAGGGTTGAATTCTTTAATTCGGATAAAGGATATGGATTTATCAAACTTGTGGGTAGCACTGACAAATATTTCTTTCATGTCAGTAATGCTCCTACTTCTATTTCAGAAGGAAATATGGTAACATTTGAGTTGGAACGGGGTCAAAAAGGCATGAATGCCGTGAGGATTTCCGTTGCCGATAAGAATGACTAATAAATATCAATAAACAACTAAAAAAAACGAGAGAAAAATGAACATTTATGTATCAAATTTAAATTTTAGCACTAAAAGCGAAAGTTTACAAGATTTATTTGCAGGTTTTGGTGAAGTAGATTCTGCAAAAGTTATCACAGACAGGGATAGTGGAAGATCACGCGGTTTTGGTTTTGTCGAAATGCCAAATGACGCCGAAGGCCAAAAAGCTATCGACGAGCTTAATGGAACTGATTTTGAAGGAAAAACAATCACCGTAAACGTTGCCCGTCCAAAAACCGAAAGAAGTAACGGTGGCGGTTATGGCAATAGAGGTGGCGGTTACAATCGGAATCGTTATTAATCGACCATGTAATTTGAGTAGCGCTCAGTAGCTGCTACGTTTATATTTATAAAAAGGCTGCATTAAAATATTTGTTTTAACGCAGCCTTTTTTCATCCCTTACGATGTGCGTCGGATGTGGTTGAAAATTTGACAGGAGCGATAAATTATTTGTTTCGAAATTAAAATGCGAACAAATTGATGAGAATTGGGCTGTTGGCAACTATAAGTTGCTATATCCAAATGCCAAAAAGGAGTAAGCGTCAAAAGATGTTTCACCAAATCTTGCTCTCAAAGTTTATAACTAATCTCGAATATCAAACTTGCCAAAGGATATTTTTTCTATTTTTGCATCCGTATGTAATTAACCAAGTTTTATTGGGAAGCAAATTAGAGAACATTTATCATGACAAAAATAGGAATTTTATCGGACACGCATGGGTATCTGGACACTCGGATTTTTACTCACTTTGCCGATGTGGACGAAATATGGCACGCCGGCGATTGGGGATCTTCGGAGCTTGTAAGGAAATTGCAGGACTTCAAGCCACTTCAAGGGGTTTATGGCAATATCGATGGGCAGGACACGCGTATGGTTTTCCCGAAAACGAAGCGTTTTCGATGCGAAAATGTGGAGGTGATGCTGACACATATTGGTGGATATCCCGGTCGTTATGACGCGACAATCAGACAAGAAATTTTCAAAAATCCGCCAAAACTCTTTGTCTGCGGTCATTCACACATTCTGAAAGTGATGTATGACAATGCGTTGGATTTGCTGCACATCAATCCGGGCGCTGCCGGACGATATGGGTTTCATACCGTGCAAACGCTCATAAGGCTTGAGATTGATGGAACCAACATCCAAAATCTGGAAGTGATTGAACTCACACCATTGCGATAGAAATAGTAAAAACACGATGTGTCTCCCGCATTCACTCTTTTGAATCACCTACGCGTAACTGCCAAACTTTACCCTCGGTAAAAAAAAGAATTTATGTTTGGCAGGAATGAGAGTAAGTGTTTTGTAGTACGCGTTAGCGCATTCAGTTTACGCGGGAGGATTGAATGAACTTTGCGGAATACTTCCGACTTAAAAATTTCTGATCAGTTGCGAGTAATTATCTCCCACCAATCAAAGATTCCGAATCTTCCTGAAGCCAAATCACCAACTGAAATACTCACGTCGCAGTAACCAAACCCAAAAAACATCGCTTACAATATTGATTCTACAGTAGTGAGAAATAGTTTTTTATCGAAACATTTTTATTTCTACAAAAGTCAGAATAGTTTTGTAAGTTTACATTTTCATTTCTACAAAAGTCAGAGTAGTTTTGTAAGTTTACATTTCTATTTCTACTCAAGTCAGACGAGTTTTGTAAGTT
>CAZMQV010000027.1:0-40251 GCA_964568675.1 uncultured Paludibacter sp. | reverse complement strand
TTAGATTTAAGGTTAATTGAAGATTGGGTTGTCGTGAGACAACCTTTCTTTTTTTTAAAAAATGCCAAAGTATGGATACATCTATATTACGAATCAGGAAAGCAGCTCTAAAGGCGATGCCTAAGGCTCTGAAAACTTCTTTGTGGTTATTGAAAATTATTATCCCGGTTAGTTTTACGGTTAGTTTGTTGAACTATTTAGGGGTGATTGAGGAAGTATCGCAGTATCTCGAGCCTGTTTTTTCAATTATTGGTTTGCCTGGAAATGCCGCGATTGTGTTTCTATCCAGTATTTTTCTATCACTTTATGCCCCGATAGCAATAATTGCAACTTTACCGCTTGATGGTCGTGATATCGTAATTCTTGCGGTAATGTGTCTTATTGCCCACAATTTATTGGTAGAGTGTGCTGTGCAACAAAAAACGGGATCAAATTACCTCCTAACGTTTCTGTTACGTATTTTAAGCGCTTTTTTAGTCGCGTATATTCTGAATCTATTTCTGCCAGCCGATTTGTCCAATGGCATTATGTTACCGACAGCTGAAATGTCAGTTTCTCTGATGGATGAGTTGCGCAATTGGCTCGTTTCAACCATTTTGCTTGTAGTTAAAATGACGTTGATAATCTGCGGATTGATGGTATTGCAGCACATACTTGATGAATTTCGAGTGCTCGATTATTTATCGCGCAAGTTTTCTCTAGTGATGGATGTTTTGGGTCTGCCTCGTTCGGTTTCGTTTCTTTGGCTAATCGCGCATACTCTTGGGTTGACCTATGGAGCCGCTGTGATGATGGAAGCGGTTGAGTCCGGAAAATTGGTAAAGGAAGATGCTAAAATGCTTAACCTTCATGTTGCGGTCAATCATTCTACGGTCGAAGATACATTTCTTTTCGCCTCGATTGGAGTGCCTGTGCTTTGGATGGTAGTACCTCGTTTTTTACTTTCAATGTTGCTTGTATGGTGCGTTCGACTTTTGAAAATTGGTTTGAAATGTCGAAAAAGCTTATTTAATGATACAAATCATCTTTCCGAAACAAACAAAAATGCTCCAAAATAGTTATTGTAATAAAAATGACTGCATTTATTTGCATAGATTCGAAAAAAATGTAGTATTTTTATTCAAATTATTTGATAGATTCGATACATGTACGCCATCACCTCTAAAACAAAAAAACTCTTGATTGATGCTGCTCGTGAACTTTTTGCCTCACACGGTAAAAAAAACATCACGATGAATGATATTGCGGAAGCTTCCAACAAAGGAAGACGCACGCTTTATACGTATTTTAAAAATAAAGATGAGGTTTATAAGGCTGTGATTGAGAATGAGGTGAATCTGGTGATTGACGCTTTAGTACAGAATGCCAAAAAAGATATAACGCCTTACGAGAAGCTTAAGAATCACATTGTTATTCATTTGGATAGCATCAAGCAGTCGGTTACGCGCAATGGTACTCTTCGTGCCGATTTCTTTAAAGATACTTATGAAGTAGAGCGAACCCGCCGAAAAATGGATGCGGAAGAGTTGAAGCTTATTCAAAACATTATTGCAGAAGGCATTCAGAAACGAGAGTTTAAACGTGTTGACGCTGAAACCTTTTCAATCATAATCTTGTACTCGTTAAAAGGTTTGGAAATACCATATATACGACAAAAATTTTCTCCTGCATTTGATGTGAATAAGGAGCAAGTTGTTGAGCTGATTTTTAGAGGTATCAAGCAAACTTAAACGGAATTTGTTGTATTGAAAATCAATCAACTGCCGATGCAATTTTGCTACCTGAGCAAACTTTCGAGGTTGCTTGTAAATAATTTTACGGCAATTGCCAGCAGAATAATTCCAAAGAATTTGCGCATTATATAGATGCCTCCTTTTCCTATCATTCGCTCAATTTTATCGGTTGACCTTAGTACGACATAGACAAAGGCTATATTCAGGAGAAGCGCTGCTAAAATGTTTTCGGTGGCATACTCAGCGCGTATGGAAAGCAATGTGGTGAAACTTGCCGGTCCGGCTACCAACGGAAACGCGATAGGGACAATTGATGTGCTGCCTTCAGGTCCGCGGTGTTTGAATAACTCCACATCAAGCACCATTTCCATTGCAAAAATAAAAATAACCAACGAGCCGGCTACGGCAAATGAAGCTATATCAACCGTGAAAAGACGTAGAATTGCCTCGCCACCAAAAAAGAATGCGATTAAGATAGCCAAAGAAATCAGGCTTACCCGTAGCGGATTGATCTGTTCGCCACGTGCGCGAATGCCTAAAATGATGGGGATGGAACCCAAAATGTCAATGATACTGAAAAGAACGATAAACGCGCTCGATATTTGAACGAAACTGAAATTCATAAGACCTCCTCCCTTTATCTTTTTGCAATGTATTAATATTCTATTTATTTGCAAAAATACGATTTTTATTTGGATTAAAGTCGAAAATGCGGATTAATTATTGCTCTTGTTCTCCTTAACCCGTGAAGTGGGGAGTAAATTCTGTTCAAAAATAAATTTTAAGGTAATATGCGCGTATGTTTTGTTTTTGAAGAATAAAGCTTGCTTCAGATAACGGAAAAGGATACGGACTTGATACATGAGCATATCCATGTACCCAAAAAGCTCAATATATCTTTTTTCGGCTGTTAGCAAAGCTTTGTATCTTTCCTCGCTCATCTGTTTTTCCATGTTTATTACCGAAAGCTCGTGATTTAGCTCGGTGTCTAAAACATAAATCTGTTTTTTATCTTTGTAGATATTCAAACAAGTTCGGTAGTCGAGCATATCCAACTCAAATTCTTCGGAAAAACCACCGATAGCATTGAGAAAACTGACGCGAAGCAGGGATGCGGAGTTGAGCGCGATGAGATGATTGGCGTAAACACCGGATTTTGATATTGGAACGCGTATTGAATTGAAAAACCGAATACGGTGAGGCGAAATTCTTTTTCCGTCGTTGGTCAAGCGGGGAACAATATTGACAATGTTGGGATTGGAATTGTTTACCAGAGTACTGGAAACGGCGATTAGAAATTCGCGTGTTAGCTCGGTATCCTGGTCGAGAAGCAGCATCCATTCAGCCTCCGTAACGTTTGCATGATTTAAGCCAAAATTATAGGCGCCACTCAATTTTTTATTCTCATCGGAATTATATACCTTATATTGGCGCGACTCGGGCACTTCAATACTTTTCGAATTGTTGAATATTAAAATCTCATACGGTACATTTAGCCACTCGACATTGTTTTTCAATGAATTGTAAGTCAATGATTGCTCTAAATTGGATTTGTAAAGCACAATGATAATCAGTATTTTATTTCGATGTGCCATTATTGGAAGCTGTTGTTGTTTGTATGATTTAATTTTGAAAAATCGTGGATGATTAATCCCAATAATACACACTCGGCTATCACCAGCGATATGGCGGCGCCAGCATCGGCGAGAGTATGGCTAAGTATGAGGCAAAGCGCGATGTTGGTAATTCCGGCTATGAGAACATATTTTGTAAATGCTCGCTGTTTATCGAGATTGACAAGCCCAACTATGCCGTAATAATAGTTGAGACCTCCGACAAGAATCACAGGGAGCAAAATGCGGCTGTCGATGACAATAGCCCGGATGTTTTCGCCTAAATAAATTTCTAAAATATAAGGAATGAGCCAAACTAATAACACGACGATGAGCATTAAGATAGCTGCGTAGTATCGTCCGATTTTGGTGAAGGCGTTCATGCTCTCTTGTTTGTTGTGAGCCATCCGATTGCCAAAGTAAGGGAATATTGCTTGGCTGAAAGCATTCAACAGTGTTTGAAACGCGCGCAATATCTTGTCGGCGAGCGCGTAGTAACCGACTAACTCAAAATTGCCGGTTACAAAACCCAAAATCAACGTGTTCGTTTCGCGATAGAAAGAGATGCCCACCGTGGAGAGAAACATATTACAGCTCCCTGCAAGGCATTTTTTAATGTCGGAGAAAGTTGGCTTTATGAAGTTCAGTTTGTAGTGCTTGATTGAGAAAATATGGCTGAAGATACCTCCAATTAAATAACCTACCGACTGAAAAAGCATGATAAGTCCGATGTCGGCTTCCGATTTCACAAAAATAAAAATGAGCGCCAACGGAGTCAGTCGTGTTATCGCGTTGATAAAAGTGATGAATTTCATCTCCTGCATTCCCTGAAATAGCCATGTTGGGAAAAGCGCTTGCCCTACAATCACGCCGGCGCCCAGCAATATCAGTTTGCTCATCGCGTTGAATTTGGGTACCAACAGCAAGCAGCAAGCCAGTAGGATAAAACTTACAAGAACTAAAAGCAGTCGGGTAACGAAAGTGCTTGAAAAAATAGCGGATACTTTCTGGTTGTCGTCGCGGTGTATGGCTATCTCTTTTGTGGCTGAAAAGTCAAAGCCATAGTTGACGATGAAAATAAAATAGTAGATAAATGTCCATGAAAAGATGTAAATTCCGTATGATTCGGCTCCGATAGTGCGCATCAGATACGGGATAAGTATCAATGGCGAAAGCATATAAATGCCGTTGAGCAGACCAAGCGCCAACATGTTTTCGCCGATACGCCGGTAAGTAGCACGATGCAGTCGTGAGTTTATTTTTGATAGCGGATTGTTGAACACCGTAGTAGAGTTTACTTTAGACTTGAATCTGAATAATGCTTTGCAAAATTACAATAATTAATCCGAAATAATTTTTGTTTTTTGTAATGTATTGTGTGTTTATGTATCAAATTTTGCCTATTACGGAATTGATGCGAGAGGCTTTTGGGGTGTACTTTCGTCAGATTTTCTATCGGAGGAAAGATGTTGTCGCACGATTTCTTTATTTACGCGTTTTCTTTCCTTGTCGAAACACCAACCCCATTTATTAAAATAGCGAATGATGTTGCTGATATGGATAAGTAGCAATTTGATGTTTTTATAAGAAGCTTTTTCGTGTGAATGGATGATGCTCACATGCGGGAAAAAGATTGTTTTGAAATTTTGGTGAATGCGTCTTGTCAAATCGATGTCTTCGGGATACATAAAAAAATGCTCGTCAAAAATACCGGATACTTCCAATGCTTTAGTACGCAGAAACATAAAACAGCCCGACAAATAAGGCACTTCCATCGTCTTATCGTAATCCGTGAAGCGCATCTCAAATTTAAAATTAGATTTTTTTGT
Organism: uncultured Paludibacter sp.; assembly: GCA_964568675.1. Taxonomy (GTDB): domain Bacteria; phylum Bacteroidota; class Bacteroidia; order Bacteroidales; family Paludibacteraceae; genus UPXZ01. The sequence continues at coordinate 35,076 of CAZMQV010000027.1, read as the reverse complement.
CCATTGGGATGGAAGAAAACGACGAAGAAAGAGGTCGGAAGGTTTGGGGAGTAATTTGCAAAGATATTGCACTTCGCCGTTAGGGTAATATACCTTTGGCATTACCTGTCCTACTGTGTTGTCCGATTCCATATAATTTGTCAATTCCTGCAATATCTCTTGCCTGAGTTGGATGTCGGGGTTGAGCACTAAGTGATAGCTTGTATTTTCCGCCATCGTTTTGCGAATGGCGATGTTGTGTCCGGCTCCGTATCCCAAGTTTTTCTTGGTGTGTATATAGCTAACAGGCAATTCTCCGAATAAAGGATTGTTTTCAGGCGAATTGTCAATCAAGTAAATTTGTTTGACTAAATTCGAGAGCCGTAAGGTTTTTACCAATTCTTGAATCTGCTCCGGAGTGTGCTTGTAAAGAACGATTGAAACATTAATCATTGTTACGTGGTTTGGCTACAACGCGGGTAAATTGTTTTAATTTCCTTAGGTTTTTGAACAATACGGTGTGAAATCCTCCGATTTTGTTTCGTTTGATAGCCTGATAATCTTCTTTCGATTTACGAATAATGTTTTTTAGCGATCTGTTGCTGATACCACCGATGTCCATGTTTACAAGAACTTCCGGAATATGGTGTTTGCAAAATTCGGGATGACCGAATACGCGAAGTATATAATCATAGTCGGCCGAAATTTTAAAACTTTCATTGTAAAGTCCACAAATCTTATATACCTCCTTGGTGCAATACATGGTAGGGTGAGGTGGCATCCATCCATATTTCAGACTTTTGGGGTTGAAGTCATTGCTTTCCCAGTGTCGGAATGGCTTCTGTTTGTCGCGTCCTTTGGATAAATAAATGAGATTGCCATAAATGATATCCGCCCGTTTTTCAATAAAGTTTTCAACGATCAGCGAAACCACATGCGCGTTGTCATACACGTCGTCCGAGTTCAGGAATCCGATAATGTCGCCTGATGCAAGTTTTATTCCTTTATTAAGCGCGTTGTAAATCCCATTGTCCTTCTCCGAAATGTAATGAGCTATTTTATCTTTGTTGCGTTCGATTATTTCAAGCGTACTATCCGTGGATCCGCCATCGACAATGATGTGTTCGATGTTTTTATAGTCCTGACTTGCTACTGAATCAATGGAGCATTGGAGTTTCGCTTCGCTATTGAAAGTAGCTGTAATGATGGTTACTTTCATCGCGGTTTAATTTTTAGTAGATTTTTAAGTACCGATATCCTAAAGTTTATTTTTGTAAGCAGGCTGTTGGTCGAAGGCTCAGATGCGGTTGACACATTCATGTCGTGCCGGCGATAATAAATCAATTTATCGGGAATAAATAGTACAGATTTCTTAAACGCCGCGACATTGCCAAGCCAAATATCGTGCATGGGGATATCTTTCGGAAAAGGAAGCGCGATGTCCAGCAGCGACTTATTGAAAGCCATGCAACAACCAAGGTAAGGATTTTTGATAAGCGCGATGAATTTGTTTCTGTTCGAACTGTTTTTTTTGAAAAATGAATCGTGTATTACATTCAGTTCGCCATCAGTAACATAACAATCTGATATAACCAATTGCGCGTCGCGGAGCGCCACCAAGCTGCGTTCTACCTTTTCGGGCAGCCACACATCGTCCTGGTCGGCGAGAAAAATGATGTTGCCACGCGCGTGCTTGAGCGCGTTTTCCATGTTCGACACCACTCCGCCGGCTCTTTCATGTTTTAGAATAACAATTCTTTTATCCTGAAGATTTTCTATAATAGCAAGCGTATTATCCGTCGAACCATCGTCTGACACAATCACCTCATCCATCTCGGACAATTGGTGTAAAATACTCTCCAATTGTTCGATGATGTAGTTTTCTCCGTTGTATGTCGTAAGGCAGACTGAAATCATTCGTTGTGTATTAAGATGAAAAATAATGTTATTTGGGCAGTAACTTTTTTCTCTGCGAAGTGTCTTGTCTTATATAACGTAAGAAAAGCCTGTTTTTGTATATTAACCTATTAATTATTTTGAAATTCATCAAATATCTTAGCTCGGCTTCAATGTGAACGTACTGAACTCTCCATCTTCATTCGCGACACAAAACATTCAACTTTCACCCTCAACAAGAGACCGAAATTAGGTCTGAAATAGACTTAGTGTTCTGTCGTTCACGTTCACGGAGTTGATTTGTATAGAGGATTGAATGGACATTATAGGCTAATCCGTTATTTCTTGTACGAAAAAGAGCTTGCTGCCATCGATTTATATTCTTTATCATGAAGTAAATATTATTTCATATTTTAGAAACAGATTTGAGTTTTACGAATTTGTAATTTGTTGATTTACTTCATGCTGTTAAACCTTGTTTTGTTTTTTTTGATACCTGATTTTAGTCCAAAAGGGTAGATGACTCAATATGATAACTTGCAAAAATAGTGACAATCCTGTAAACATACTTTCATTCATAAACTGTGTTATTAAAGAGGCTACAACCAATGAATAAATGATTATCATCGGTATGTTTTTCCTTCTAACTTTTTCATAAACATATCCACAAAACAAACCTGAAAGAATAGCGAAAACAATAACTCCCTTATTGCCAAAATCTTTGTAAAACGGGTATAAGGTGGTATAAGTGTTGGTGTACATTGTTACATTTTTAATTCCTGAAACATCAATAAATGGCAAAATTGGATTGGAAGGTTTGGTGTCGGATAAGCCCGTCCGATATCCTACCGCATAAAAGAATCGAAAAGATTTTTCACCATAATATTTTGATGATTCCGGTTTTATTTTTTCAAATGCCGGCATGTCCGATAGCATATAAAGAGTTATCATGTCGTAATCTAATTTTCCGTCTTTTGAACGATAGACCTCTAATGTTCTTTGGATTTGCAAGTATGAAAAGAACAAAAAAATGATACCTCCAAAAATCAACAAATGTCTTATTTTTACTATTTTTTTTATGTAAAGTACAAACAGAGTAGCACTGAATAAATATAAGAAATTCCATTTGGAGACAACTATCAATGCCCATGAAAAATTAATGATAAACAAAGATATTACTCTCCATTTATATTTCTTTTCATAAAGATACAACTCTAAAATATACGTAACCAACCAAAAAACAGCAAAATAGTTCTTAGAAGTTCCCTCTTCAAGTTCTTTAAAACCACCTAATGCGGCTAACCGTAAATTATAAAAGATGTTTGTTGTGATACCTAATTCTGTGAAAAACTTAAAAATGTTCCATATTGCAATCGGAAAAGTGATTAAGCTGATATAGAAATAAATACTTCTAATTGATTGATTGTTGATTTTCGTATTATTTGTTTTATGAGAAAAACTATTTACCAACAACGCTGAAATTGTGAAAACTCCGACCCAAATAGAAATTGATGTATAAAACATTCCGTTCAACCCAATTAAGTTATGTGGATAGACATTAAAAAGAATAATACAAAACAACCATAATGCAGATACTATTACAGATGGAGCAAAAATGTCTTTTAAAATGATGAAACTTAAAACAAAGCAAATGGATATTATTATTAATGCAGTAATCATTTTCTAAAAATATTTTTTATTTTTTATGTAATAAACTATCAATTCCAATAACTCGCTTAAGATAATGGTGTTTCCTCAACTTTCGTTAGTAAGCCAATTTGATGATTTAGAGTAAAAATAGCATGGCAGTTTGGTTAAGGAGCTCAACAAAAGCCAAAAACATACTGCGACACAAAGATACAATAATACTTTCTGAGATAAAAACCTTTTTTACAGTAACTACTCACCCGCTTTCTCTCAATAGATTATGCTTTTTACGTCGGTAAATTCGTTTAAGCTTTAATCGGACTTGTTTCGTACTATCACCTTAAAAGAAAATAATAAGAAGCAATCTGACGCGTACATTTTGGAAATTAATGTTTTCTTGAAAAATAAATAAAACAGAGCGTTACCGGGATGTTCGTGAATAACTTATGTGAAGAAGGTTTTTCATCTTGCAGCTCGTCGTTAGTACCATTGCCATTACCAATTTCAATCAACTAATCATTAGGAATTTGTCGTTGTAAAGTACTCCGAAAGCACATAAAATAATGGCGGTAAGCTAACTAAAGAATGTCGAAAGCTCGTTACAATGATACGGCGATGTCATGTAAATCCATCTATTGTGGAGTTAGAGCGGATGGTGAAAGGAATTTTTAGAAAAAATAGTATGTCGGGCAAAGCAAGATGTATCCTTGAAAGAATAAGTAAATGAACTTAGTTCAAATCTTCAACAAAATGCACGTGCCAAAAGGCTTTGAATAACATCCCCTGCATCATCAACATACAGAATTGCTACGTAAGAATACTTCAACTACTTCCGAGATAGTATTTATGAACGAAAGATTACCACGTACAAAAGATACTTCATCGATTTCAAGATTCGATTCAATTTTTTTTACTGCTAAATTCAACTAAAAATCAAATAGTATGATTTGGCAATACTGTTGATCACTACGTAATTTAAAAAATACAAAATAGATATCGTAACAATAATGATTTCAGCGAATAATTTTGGTTTGAAAAATTTTATCAATAGTGGAATGAGAAACACTTGAACTGAAGTAAATAACTCGGAAAGACGGAATGATAGCGTTGGCGAAAACGAAAAAACATAAAATATCGCGATACCGATACAAAATAATTTAGTGAATAGAATTGCATAACGATTTTCTGCTTTTTCACTAATAAATATAAAAACAATCGACATTATTAGTTGGAAAATAATGCTGAAATTAAATAAATTAATATCCTCTTTAAGCCAAGACTGAGCAATAATATAGTCGTTTAGCTTTTCAGTATATATTCCCAGGTTGAAGGATGTTAAAAAATCGACAAAAACATGCCCTGAAATATTCAATAGTATCGGTACAAAAACAATTAATAGATACAGTAGTTTATTAATCCTTTCTTTATTTAAAAAGAAAGATATGACAAACAAAAGAGAAGAATAATGAAAGAGTGATGCCAGAAGTATAAGCAGAAAAAACTTAATGTTTTTTTGTTCATTCAAAGCAATAAAACTAAAGAAAATAAAGCCTACAGCTACACCGGTTCTAATTTGTGTTAAATCCTGCAAAAAGAATAGAGTGGTGAAGTAAATCAATAAACTTAAAAACGGGAATTCGGCGATTCTGTATATCGCTTTCATTTTTAAAGAAATACCAAGTAGAGCGTAAATGAAGATGACGATTGCGAATCCATCCTTATGAATTGTTTTAATGGTAGAGTTAATAAGAATCAGACTTGGTTCAATTTTAATTTTTGAACGCAGGTAGTCGCTGGAAAACAAGTGATTTAGTGAAGGAGTGTCTTCAAAATATGCTTTGTAGTTAAAATAATCATTATCTATTCCTTCGCCTCTTAGACCTGCAAAGAAAACAAGGATGATACCCGCTAAAATAAATAATTGCTGCTTTGTGTTTAGAGTGAATCTCCCTTCATACAATGCCAGCAAAATAAAAAATGAGAATATTAAATAATAAATTAACATTGCTCGTTATTTAAATATACTTATGAGTATGCAATTAATAAACTATTAATGCTAATTAAATATAAACGCCATTTTATCATTCAAATTGTGTCGCGAATACAATAAAAAAGAGGCTGCCTTTTAACGACAGCCTCCTTTGTTTATTTTGCACCAACTGCAAAGCAGTTTACTCTGCAGCAGGTGTTTCTGTTGCTTCTTCTGCTACTTCCTCTACCGCAGGAGCTACGGCAGCTCTGGCTGCAGCGTCTTTAGCGGCTTGTTCTTCTGCTCTTTTTTCCGCCAATTCTTTTGCTTTCGCTTTGTTTACTTCTTGCTCCGCTTTCAAGCGCTCTTTGATTGCTGTTTGTTTTTCAGCTTCAAGTTGCTCTTTGGTTTTGTTGATGTTTTTTTCGTTGGTGGCTTTCCAGGCTTCGAAGCGTTTTTCAGCCTCTTCTTGTGAGAAAGCTCCTTTTTTAACACCGCCTTCAAGGTGTTTCATCATCAATACGCCTTCGCGTGAAAGAATGTTGCGGGTAGTGTCGGTTGGTTGCGCGCCCACATTCAACCAATACAAAGCGCGGTCGAATTTCAAATCCACAGTAGCGGGGTTTGTGTTGGGGTTGTATGAACCGATACGTTCAATGAATTTACCATCGCGTGGTGCGCGACTGTCGGCAATCACAATGTGATAATAAGGACGAGCTTTGCGTCCATGACGTTGTAGTCTGATTTTTACTGGCATTTTCTCGAAATGTGTTTAAAAAATTATTATTGAATGCTTTTACTCGAAAAGCGGTTGCAAAGGTAGTATATTTTTTTTGAAAATAAAAAGGATGCTTCCTTTTTTGTGCTTTTATTTTTATTCGAAAGTGTTGATGCAGAATAAATTCAAACCCTGCTATCACGGTGAGTGAGGCAGGGTTCGTAATGGTTGTATCTCTTTTTCGGGGATAATTATCCGGGTCATTCGCTCAGCACCCAAGCTTCCGCGAATTGAGGTTTGTTTTTTCGCAAATCCTGCATGTACTTTATAGCTTCCTCTTTGCTCCCAAACGAACAGATGGCTATCCGATAGGTTTTAATTGGTTTCAGCACATGTGCTTGGGTGTAGTTGAGCGCTTTCAGCCGGTTGCAATAGCTGTCGGCTTCGGCTTTCGAGGGCATTGCCGACACGATGACGTGATGCGTTAGCGCTTCGACAGCTGCGGATACTTCACTTTGAGTAGCTATGGTTGCTTCGTCGAGGGTCGTCGAGGTGTTTTGTGTTGGAGTAATAGCTACTGCCGGTAATGTCGTTTCTGCTTTCGCGTCTTTGGTTTCTGCCGGAGCGATTCCGGTGGTAGGGATTATGCTGCCGAAGTTTTGATACGCGTTAGTTATCTTAGGAACAGATATGGCTAATGTGGCTACAACGGCGATTGCGGCGGCATAACGCGTCATTGTTCTGCTTGTGGGTAGCGTTATTTGTATTACTTTTCTTTTTTCGGTATGCGCTTCTTCCTTTACGAAAGCGGCGTAGTGCAATGTGTTTTGCCCGAAATTAGCGGGAATAAAATTCGGGTTTGCCGATGGAGTGAAAATGATTTTATTGTCGTCGCCGGTCAGTAAATTGCCTATGCCGCCCATGTTCACCACTTTTCTGCTTGCGAGCTGACTTTTTAGTGTTTCTACGAATTTGTTTATCCGTTCCATCGATTCGCGGAAGCTGATATTCTCGGCTCTCGAAATTTCAATGGCGAGCAATCCGTCGGATACATTCATCAGCGGATTGAAGCTGATGGTGGTAAGGGGTGGATTGATACTTTCGGGCGTGATGGTAGCCGGTTGTTTTTGAAAGACAAAACCTCCAAGATCCGGTATAATCACATAGTCGTGACGCCGGATTAATGTTTCAATGTGTCGAATAATTTTTTCCATTGGTGCAAAATTAGATATTCTTATTGATATGGGGCGAAGTAAGGCTTGCAAAGTTTTCAACAAGTTGTCAAATGTAGTTAATAACTTTGATATTCCCAACCGCGTCGCCAGTTATTTTGAAAAATAACGGGCAATTCCCCTAAAAACATCTATTACGTGTCGGTTTTGTTACTTTGGCGCTTTGATATAGAGTATGATAGCCACTGTGAAAAAGCAGATGTTCGGAATCCATACGGCGAGTATCGTAGGCATCACCCCGTTTACGGCAAATGTGGTGGACATGGTAGTGAATAATACGTACAATGCGCTCAAAGCCAGTCCGATTCCTAAGTTTAGCCCCATTCCTCCTCTTATTTTGCGCGACGAAAGCGATACGCCCATCATTGCCATGATGAGTACCGATATGGCTGTGGAAAAACGCCGGTAGTATTCGTCCTCAAATGCCTGTATGCTGCCCACGCCACGTTCTTTCTGTTTCTTTATATGCGAGCGGAGTTCGGTGAGGCTTAGCTGGGGAGCTTCGTCGGTCGAGATATAAAATTCTTTTGGTTCTACGCGGATGGTCGTATCCATGGTAGCGCCATAGGTCAGCTTTTCGCGCATGCCATCGAATTGGCGAAGCATGTAGCTGTTTAGTTTCCAGTGATAAGCCGAGTCCCATTTCGCCGTTTCTGCCGTAAGGCGCGACACGAGCGTTTTGTCCTGAAATTTTTCGAGTGAGAAGCGATAGCCGGTATTTTCCGACTTTTCGTAGCGTTCGATGTAGAGTATCACCCCTTTTTCCACTTCGAGCTGCACATTGCGGGCATTGTCCGATATTTTATTGGGTTCGATATAGGTGTTTTCAAACTTTATCAGTTTTTCGTTGGATTGCGGTATCACAAACGCGCCCAGCACAAACGCGAAAACGGTGATGATGAGCGACGAGATGAGATAAGGCTTCATGAGCCGGTTGAAACTTACGCCACTTGCCAGTATCGCCACAATCTCGGTGTTGTTTGCCATTTTTGATGTGAAAAAAATGACCGAAATAAAGGTGAATAGCGGAGTGAAAAGATAGGCGTAGTAGGGTAGGAAGCTTAAATAGTAATCGAAAACTATACCTTTCAACGTGGCGTTATTCTCATAGAAATTATCAATCTTTTCGGTAATGTCAAAAACCACCGCGATGCTGAGAATCAGGATGATGGAGTAGAAGAATGTGCCGAGGTACTTCTTAATGATGTAAACATCCAGTCGTTTTAATCCTATTTTTCGAAAATTCATCTGTAATCGTTTTTTTATATGTACTGTTCGGCTATTTGTTTGAATTTGAATATCCCCGACAGTTTTATTTCGTTTAGTTGCTTAAAGTCTTTTGCCTAAATGATACACCATCTCTTTTTTCCAGGCGGCAAAGTCGCCGACAAATATATGATTTCTTGCTTCTTCCACGAGCCACAGGTAAAAGGCGAGGTTGTGGATGGATGCGATTTGCATCCCCAGTAGCTCTTTGGCGGCGAATAAGTGTCGCAAATAGGCTCTGGAGTGAACTTTGTCAATCGTTGCCGTGCCATGTTCGTCTATCGGCGCGAAATCATTTTTCCATTTCTCGTTTTTCATGTTCATGATTCCTTGCGAGGTGAACAACATACCGTTGCGTCCGTTGCGTGTGGGCATCACGCAGTCAAACATATCCACACCGCGTTCGATTGCTTCCAGTATATTGATAGGCGTACCTACTCCCATCAGGTAGCGCGGCTTGTCTTTGGGCAGTATTTCGTTGACCACTTCAATCATTTCGTACATCACATCGGCAGGTTCGCCTACCGCAAGTCCGCCAATGGCATTTCCTTCACGTTCTTGTGAGGCTATGAACTCGGCCGACTGTCGCCTCAGGTCGGTGTAAGTGCAGCCCTGAACAATGGGGAAAAAACTTTGCGAATAGCCATATTTCGGTTCTGTTTCGTCAAAATGCTTTACTCCGCGGGCGAGCCATCGATGTGTCAGTTCCATCGATTCTTTCGCGTATTTGTAGTCGGCGGTGCCCGGTGTGCATTCATCGAGTGCCATGATGATGTCCGCACCGATGCTTCGCTGAATTTCCACCGTTTTCTCAGGTGTAAAAAGGTGTTTGCTACCATCGATATGCGAACTGAAGGTTACACCGTGTTCGTGCATCTTTCTTGTTCCTGAAAGTGAGAAAACCTGAAATCCACCACTGTCGGTGAGTATTGGTTTGTCCCAGCTGTTGAATTTATGAAGTCCGCCGGCTTGCTCCAGTATGGATGTGCCAGGGCGGAGATAGAGATGGTAGGTGTTGCCCAGGATAATCTGTGCATTAATATCTTCTTTCAATTCCTGAAAATGCACCCCCTTCACGCTTCCCACTGTGCCTACGGGCATGAAGATTGGGGTGCGGATTTCGCCGTGGTCGGTTTGAATCACACCCGCGCGGGCGTTGGAATGAGGGTCGTTATGTTCGATTTTAAAAATCATACGTGAAATAAAAGATTCTTTAGTGGTTTAAGTTCAGGAAATTTTCGAGTATTTTCTGTCCCGCAATTCCCGATTTCTCCGGGTGAAACTGTACGGCGTAAAAGTTGTTTTTTTGGATAGCAGCGCTATACTCCAGGTCGTAGTCGGTGGTGGCTATTGTTTGCTCACATTTTTCTACGTAGTATCCGTGCACATAATACATGTATTCATTTTCGGCTACCGTCTGAAACAAATCGGAACGAAGCGCGTAAATGTTGTTCCAGCCTATTTGTGGTACTTTGTAATTCTTCGTTTCAAATTTTCGCACCTTTTGCTCAAAAATACCCAGGCATGTGGTGTCGTTCTCTTCGGAATGGCTGCACATCAGTTGCATCCCCAGGCAAATACCCAGCACCGGTTGTTTCAAGTCAATGATAAGCTCATCAAGTTTGCGCTCTCTGAGATATGCCATTGCCGACGAGGCTTCGCCAACTCCGGGAAATATGACGCGGTCGGCAGAGCGTATTTCGTCTTTGTTGTCGGTGATGAGCGCTTCCACGCCCAAGCGTTTTAGCGCGAAATCAACCGATCGAATGTTGCCGGCGTTGTATTTTATGATTACGTGTTTCATTTTTGATAATGCTAAGAATTTACAAAATTATAAAACTAATTTCTTTTAAGCATCATCTTTTAATGAATGTTTGGAGAAATCTGTCGGATTGTGTGGCTACTATATCACTCATTGATATATGAAAAGGAAGATTCTCGGGATGCGAAAATCTTCCTTTCTCTTGTAGGGCTAAGTGTATGAAGCTTATTCGGGCATCATCACCACTTCAATGGTATTGCCTTGGTTCACAATGTCAGCCAGAGTTTTCTGAATTGATTTTTCGGTCAATCCTTCCACTGCCGTTTTGTAGTCGCTCAGGTTGTTGATACCATATTGATAGAATGAACTTACAGCCGACATCCACCATCCGTTGGTTTCAATGTTTTGAGCGTGTTGTTTTAAGAGGTTTTCTTTCACTTTTTGCAGGTCTTCCGATTTCGGGCCATTCTTGATAATTTCATTCACTTCTTGGTGGATGATATCCATCAATTTAGCTTGTTTTTCGGGGTCGGTGTCAAACTGCATGGTGATAATTGCTTTTTCTACCGGAATTCTAACGGCACTACCTCTTACACCTACTCCATACGAGCCACCTTCTTTTTCGCGGATGCTTTCCATGTATCGAATGTTGAGGATGCTACCAATGGTGGAAACATTCAGCGAGTTGCCGATGGTGTAAGGCATCGCGCCACTATACAGAATGAGGTTCGATGCTTTTTTGGTTTGCATTTCGCGTTTGAAATAATTTTTCACAATGCCTTTTGGCGATTCTTTATAAACTTTATCATAAGTTTCTTTGCCTTTTGAGGTTTTCAAACCTCCCAAATAGCTTGCCAGGAGGTTTTGTGTGTTCTTATCCATCGGGTCGATGTTGCCTACAAATACAAAGGTGAAGTCGGCCGGATTCGCAAAACGTTGTTTGTATATTTCAATTGCTTTGTCTTGATTGATTTTGTCCACCATCGACAAGTCTTGCAGGAATACGCGAGGGTCGTGGTTGGATATGGTGAGGTTCGCGCTGTCGGAGAAAGCTTTGTTTGGGTTTTTCTCGGCGTTAGCAAGCGATGTTTTCAGCATATTTAATAAAGCCGCATACGAATCCTCGTCTTTGCGTGGCTGGGTGAAATGGAGGTAGGTCAGTTGCAGCATGGTTTCGAAGTCCTGAACAGACGAGCTCCCACTCATGCTTTCGCCGTAAGTGCTTATTTGCGGAGAAACCGAAGCTATTTTACCGGTTAAGACTTTTGAAAGTTCGATGGAGTTGAAGTCCCCAATTCCGTTTGACCCCACGATAGATGTGGCTAATGAGGCGGAAGGAAGATCGGCGATATTGGTTACTTTGGAGAGACCACCTTCGCTGTAGGCGTTCATCGATATTTCATCTTTTTTGAAAGTAGTAGGTTTGAATATCAGTTTGATGCCGTTACTAAGAATCATTTCTGTAGTTCCCCACTCTTTGTTTTGCGTTACTTTTTTTACCTTGCCTGCTTTTGGCATTTTCGCTACCAACGGACGCAATTCGCCTTCTTCGGCTTTAGCGGTAAGTTCCGCGTTTTTAACATCGGCAAGTGCGCTTAGCAGCTGATCTTTGGTAGGCACTTTAACCTCCGGTTTCTCGGCGGCATTCACGGTGATGATAATATTTTCGTCGGTAATGTATTGTTTTACTATCTGATTTACTATCTCCGCGGAAATTTGTGGAAGTAATGTTTTTACCAAATCAAATTCAGCTTCAATGCCGGGAACCGCTTCGTCGCTCAGATAGTGGCGAATATACTCTTCGGCCAGTTTCTGACTGTAGCGATTTTCGCGCTCGTTGTAAGCTTTTTCAGTAGCTTTCAGCAGGTTTGTTTTCACACGTTCTACTTCGGTATTTGTAAAGCCAAAGCGTTTCATCTTTTCCAACTCAAGCAAAAGGGAGTTGAAACCTTCAATTTCTTTGCCTTCTTTAGGGAGCACCAAAGCGATAAACGCGTCTTTGGATTTTACCAAACCGGCGTACTGCGCTATCGCGGCAATGAATGGCGCGTCGGCTTTTTGTGTCATTTCTTCGAAGCGTTCGCTCATCACCGAGCTAATGATGCCGTTTACCGTGTTAAACATGTATCCGGGGAGTGATAGTAATACTTCTTTGGGTAGTTTGTCTTTTTTGAAGTCGATGCGGAGTGTGGTTTGAGTGGCTTCCGGGTCGGTAACTATTGCCACGATTGGCTCTTTGTTGTTGTCGATACTATAAACGGGGCGTTCGCCGAAATTCGCTTTACGCGATATGTCCGCAAACATGGTTTTCAGTTTTTGTTCCATCAGGTCCACGTCAATGTCGCCAACAATGACGATTGCTTGTTGGTCCGGGCGATACCATTTCTGATAATAAGCTTTGAGGGCATCGTAGCTGAAATTGTTGATGATAGCCGTGTCGCCGATTACATCGCGTTTGGCATACTGACTACCGGGATAGCGCAATTCGTTTGATTTACGCCACATACGCCTGCCGGCGTTGTTGCCCGTGCGCCATTCTTCGCGTATCACACCGCGTTCGTTGTCAATCTCTTCGTGAGCCAGTGTGATGAATCCCGACCAGTCGTGAAGCACCAACAAGGCGCTGTCAAGAATACTTTGACGGGTTGTGGGCACGTTGGAGAGGCGATACACCGTTTCGTCGAGCGAAGTGTAGGCGTTGATGTCGGTGCCAAATTTCACACCTTGTTTTTCGAAATAGTTGATAATGCCTTTGTCGGGGAAGTTTTTGGTGCCGTTGAAAGCCATGTGTTCCAAGAAGTGGGCAAGTCCGTCCTGATCGTCGAGTTCGAGGATAGAACCCACGTTTTGCGCGATATGAAACTCGGCGCGCTGTTTAGGTTTTTCGTTATGACGAATGTAATACGTCAATCCATTTTCTAATTTACCGTAACGAATTTGCGGGTCGAGCGGTATCGGAGCCATTTGTTGTGCGACAAGATTTACCGACATCGCTATCAGCAAAAGTGTTGCGAGCTGTTTAAATTTTAGCATAATAATTATTGTTTTATTTTTGGGGAAGTTAAATGCTTTTGTCTTTTAGTTTGCTCTTTTTTTTGAATAAATATGCAAAGGAAATTATTTATTAACAGATATGCAATTATCCTTGAGAATATATCTGTTAAATAAATTGAATGAATAATGCTGAATGCGGATAATCAGGCTTTGTCATCTCTCAGTTATCTTTTGAACTTCCGGTAAACTGTAAGCCTGGACTTTTACCCATTCAGCCCATTCCATTTGCGATTTCGATTTGTCGAAGGTTTGCCAAGGTATCGGTTCGCCAAAATATACTTTGTAATGCTTCCCTTTTTGCTTGAAAAGCTCGCCGGCAAGCATCAGCATCTCGAAATTTACTTTTGATCGAATCAACTCCCGAAACTTCTCTACGGCATAGAACATGCGCGAGTTTTGTGCATTGAAATAGACGGGCACCACGTCGCGTTTATGTTTCACCGCACGTTGTACAAAATCTTTTTGCCATTGGAGGTCAATGAGTTTTCCTTGCCTCTTGCGCGAAGTAGCGCCAGCCGGAAAGGTAATGAGATGTTCGTCGGTGTCAAAAAACTGCTGAATTCGTTTAACTTTTTCCCTTGATTGTGCGCCTAATTTGGCTATTGGCAGAAACATGTCGCGGATAGGCTCCAATATCGTAAGTATTTCGTTGGCATAGATTTTTACTTTTCCTTTGTATCTTCCTCCCACAATGTGGGCAAGCGACACTCCATCCAACGAACCGAGCGGATGATTGCTCGCAAATATCATGGGAGGCGCGTCGTGTGGTAGCTTCTCGACGCCAAAGGTTTCAATCTCGATTTCCATGTAGTTGATGGTGCCATCTACGAATGGCATTCCGGTGCAAGGTGAGGCAGCGAACAGTTTGTTGAGATCTTTCTCGTGTGCTATCCGCTTAATTAGAAACAGGAGGAATTTTGGTGTTTTTTTTCCGGGAAATTGTTCGTTAATTACTTTTTTTAGGTCAAGTTTATGTTTTTGTGTTTCACTCATCGCGTCCTTTTTGATTTTTATACTGATGCAAAATTAATAAAGATTTCTGAAAACCCACTGCTTATCGTGGATAATGTTACATTGTGCCTATTCGCACCTCCCTCTCAAGAAGCGATGTGTTTTTGGGTTTAGCATCGATGCGAGCATTGATCTTTTGGCGAAACATCCGATAGTGTTTTCGTGATTACAAAAACTGAAAAGTTGTATTGAGGTGGGTAAGACGCTGCTTTGCTTACTGAAATGTGCAAATATATTTTTTTTACCATAAATAAAAGCTTAAATTTGTCCCTCGTAAAATTTATGATAAGTATTTCTTACGCGTGTCGCTGATTCTTTGTCGAGAATAAAGAACTGCAATTGCCGCGAAGTGTGTATTAAAACAAATATTTTGATGAAAAAAGCAATAGTTATCGGAGCGTCTTCCGGATTGGGGCGGGAGCTGGCTATGGTACTTGCCGATAATGATTATATGGTGGGGATAACCGCGCGCCGCGAGGAGCTGTTGAACGAATTGGCGTCCACCAGACCCACGTCATACCAAGTAAGCGCTTTCGACCTGTATGAGCTGGAAAACGTAATTCCGCGATTGGACGAACTTGTGGAAAAAATGGGTGGACTTGATCTGCTGGTGATTAGCGCCGGTCAGTTGCATGGCAATACCGAACTTGATTATGCAGTGGAGTATAATACCAATATGGTGAATGTAAATGCCTTTACACTTATCTCCAACTGGGCGCTACGTTATTTTCAGATGCAGTCGGCCGGTCATTTGGTAGGCATTACTTCCGTGGCCGGCGCGCGCGGTTGGCGCAACAATCCGGCTTACAATGCCGGTAAAGCATATCAAATCAATTATCTGGAGGGCTTGCGAAATTTAATGTCGAAAAAGAAGATGCCAATAACGGTTTCGACCGTCATACCGGGATATATCGAAACCCGCATGAAAGGCAAATCGCTCGTTTTTTGGGTAGTGGAGCCCGATGTGGCGGCAAAGCAGATATTTCGCTCCATACGGAAGAAAAAGAAAATAATATACACACTTCGTCGGTGGCGTATGGGATATTGGCTGTATAAGCGGGTGCCCAATATCCTGATAGAAAAGTTCTAAATTAGCGCCGAAGCATTCTTCGTTTGCTCGTTGTTGCTTGTTTTCCTGCTTAAACTTTTGATGGTTAAGCTATTCGGCAACTGCTCAGGCTTTATTTTCAGAGCTCGCGATGCGATTTATTTTTATCCCTTTGAATAATTCATTACTTTTGCATTTTTAATTCAATGTGTTTCATTTCATGAGAATCATTATTGTAGGCACGTCGCATCCTTATCGTGGTGGTTTGGCGGCATTCAACGAGCGTTTGGCACGCGAATATGTCAAGCAAGGGCACGAGGTGGAGCTTTATACCTTCACCCTTCAGTATCCGGCTTTTCTTTTTCCGGGCAAGACACAGTATTCGGATGAGACAAAGCCGGATGACCTGACAATTTACAGAGAAATTAATAGTGTCAATCCGTTCAATTGGTGGAGGGTAGGGCGCGAAATAAAGTCGAAGAAACCAGAAATGGTGGTGTTTTGCTACTGGATGTCGTTTATGGCGCCCTGTTTTGGTACCATCGCGCGCGTTTGCAAGACGATTGATACCCGGGTAGTGGCGCTGATACACAATATGATGCCGCATGAGCCAAGTCTGTTGGACAAAATTTTTCCACGCTACTTTGTCGGTGCGATGGATGGCTTTGTGGCAATGGCAAACGCAGTGGCAGACGATGTGCGGAAATTAGACAAAAAAGGGAGACCGATAAAACTATCGCCACATCCGGTGTATGACCGTTATGGCAGTATCGACATCAAAGAAAACGCATGCAGGGAATTGAATCTGAATCCTGAAACCAAATACATTTTGTTTTTTGGATTTATCCGTCGATACAAGGGACTTGATTTGCTGATGGAAGCTTTTGCCGATGTCCGGTTGCGGCAATATCCCGTAAAACTGATTGTTGCCGGCGAATTTTATGAACCGGAAGCGCCTTATCGTGAATTGATACGTCGGTATGCGCTCGACGACGATGTGTTGCTACACACCCATTTTATCCCCGATAGCGAAGTTGCCCGTTATTTCAATGTTGCAGACATTGTGGCGCAACCCTACCGCTCGGCCACTCAAAGCGGCGTAACGCAGATTGCCTATCATTTCGAAAAGCCAATGCTTGTAACAGATGTTGGTGGCTTGGCCGAAATAGTGCCTCATGGCAAAGTGGGGTATGTGGTGGCGCCGGATAAGGAAAGCGTAGCCGACGCGCTGGTCGATTTTCTGGAACACAACCGTAGCGAATCGTTCAAAGCGAATATTCAAATAGAAAAGAAGAAATTTGAATGGAGCGAAATGTCCGACGCGTTGCTGAAAGTGTGATGAGCTGCTGTAAGGTGAAAAGTGAGTAACGAACCCACCCCTTGCATGCCTCGTTGAAGTATTGATGCGCTTACTGAACTTTTATTCCTTTTTATTGGTTCTATCCTGCCGATAGCGCGTTGTGGCGGAGTGAACCTACACCATGTCCGATGCCGGAGATGGAAGTCTCATTATAATTAACAACAAGTTGCTGTATATGTCAAAAGATATTGTTCAAACCCCGCTGATGAAGCAGTTTTTCGAGATTAAATCCAAACATCCCGACGCGGTATTGCTGTTTCGCTGTGGCGACTTTTATGAAACCTTTTCCGATGATGCCATCAGAGCTTCGGAAGTGTTGGGAATCACACTTACCCGGCGCGCCAACGGCTCAGCAAGCTCGGTGGAGCTGGCAGGTTTCCCTCATCACGCGCTGGATACATACCTGCCCAAATTGGTGCGCGCCGGCTTGCGGGTTGCCATTTGCGATCAATTGGAAGACCCGAAGCAGACCAAGACCATCGTGAAGCGTGGTGTAACCGAGGTGGTTACTCCGGGTGTATCATATAGCGACACTACATTGAATCATAAGGAAAACAACTTTTTGGCAAGTGTCTATTTTGATAAAACCGGCTTTGGCGTAGCGTTTCTGGATATATCTACCGGTGAATTTCTGGTAGCGGAGGGTGCGAGCGATTATGTGGACAAGCTTTTGGGTAGTTTTAATCCTAAAGAGATACTCTTTGACCGAACAAGACGAAAAGACTTTGAAGCTGCCTTTGGTAATAAATACTTCACCTACGCGCTCGACGACTGGGCTTTCACACCATCTACCGCCAATGAACGCTTGCTAAAGCATTTCGAAACTAAAAACCTGAAAGGATTCGGGGTGCAAAACCTCACAAACGCGGTGGTGGCGGCTGGCGCCATCATGCACTATTTGGATATCACACACCACCTCCAAACCGGGCACATCACCCACCTTACGCGCATCGAAGAAGACCGATATGTGTGGCTCGACCGCTTCACAGTGCGTAATCTTGAACTTTATGGATCGATGAACGAAGGCGGACGCACGCTGGTGGATGTGATAGATCGCACCATTAGTCCCATGGGTAGCCGCCTAATGAAGCGCTGGGTAGCTTTCCCGCTAAAGGATGTGAAACCCATTGTGGAGCGTCAGAGTGTGGTAGAGCTTTTCTTCAAAGAGCCGGAGTTCAGACAACTACTTATTCAGAACATATCGGTTATTGGAGATTTGGAACGCATCATCGGCAAAGTGGCTGTGGGGCGCATCAATCCGCGCGAAGTGGTGCAACTCAAAGTGGCGCTCAACGCCATAGCGCCAATGAAGCTGGCTTGCTTGCAGCGCGACAACGAAGCTCTACGCGCCATTGGCGAGCAGCTCAATCCATGTGGTATCATTGCCGATAAAATAGATAAAGAGATTCAGAACGACCCTCCAAACATGATAAACAAAGGCGAGGTGATAAAGCCGGGTGTGAGTGAAGAGTTGGACGAACTACGCCGCCTGGCTCATTCCGGTAAAAACTACCTGCTCGAAGTGCAACAACGCGAAAGCGAAGCCACGGGCATCCCTTCGCTCAAAATAGCCTACAACAATGTGTTTGGCTACTACATCGAAGTGCGGAATACGCACAAAGACAAGGTGCCACCCGAGTGGATCCGCAAGCAAACGCTGGTGAACGCCGAGCGATACATCACGCAGGAACTGAAAGAGTATGAAGAAAAAATATTGGGAGCGGAAGAAAAAATTCTTGCAATCGAAACTCGTATTTTTGGCGAAATGGTGTTGGCGCTCAACGAGTATGTTACAGCCATTCAGCTCAATTCCAATTTAATAGCGAAGTTGGATTGTCTGCTTTCGTTTGCCAAAATATCGGAGGAAAATAAATACACGCGTCCGGAAATTAATGATTCGGATGAGATTGAAATCCATCAGGGACGACATCCCGTTATCGAGAAGCAGCTGCCTATCGGAGAAAGCTACATTGCCAATGATGTGTTTCTGGACGGCAAGTCGCAGCAGGTGATTATCATTACGGGGCCCAACATGTCGGGTAAGTCCGCTTTGTTGCGGCAAACGGCGCTCATCGTGCTCATGGCTCAAATTGGTTGCTTTGTGCCGGTGGAAAGTGCAAAGATAGGAGTTGTGGATAAAATTTTCACACGCGTTGGAGCGAGCGACAATATATCGCAGGGCGAAAGTACGTTTATGGTGGAAATGAACGAAGCGGCAAGCATCATGAATAACCTGTCGGATAGAAGTTTGGTGTTGTTTGACGAGCTGGGGCGCGGTACCAGTACCTACGACGGTATCTCCATTGCATGGGCTATCGTGGAGTATATTCACGAACACCCCACGGCTAAAGCCAAAACTCTGTTTGCGACACACTACCATGAGCTGAACGAAATGGAAAACTCCTTCTCGCGAATTAAAAACTACAACGTGTCGGTGAAAGAGGTGGACAAGAAAGTGATTTTCCTTCGGAAATTGGCGCGCGGAGGTAGCGCTCATAGTTTTGGTATCCACGTGGCTAAAATGGCAGGTATGCCACACAGCATTGTGAAACGCTCCGAAAAGATATTGGCGCAACTCGAAACCGACAACCGACAAAACGGAGTGGCAAAGCCGGTGGGCGAGCTGGCTTCGCAGCGCGAAGGCTACCAACTTAGTTTCTTTCAGCTCGATGACCCGGTGCTCGAGCAGGTTCGCGACGAAATCAAAGGTCTTGATGTGAATAACCTCACACCTTTAGAAGCGCTAAACAAGTTGAACGAGGTGAAAAGAATCATTACCGGAAGGTGAGTGTTGATAGCCTTTGGCTGTTGGCTTTTAGCTATTAGCTGTTAGCCAGAGACCAGCGACCAGTAACGAGCGACTAACAACTAAGAACCAGCAATCAGCCACCAGTCCTATCCACCACGGGTTAAAACCCGTGGTTAATCACATATCGCCCCCGGACGACTTGTGCTACGTTTGAGATTCATGGATGGGCTACGCGTGCTATGTATGAGAATTGGAAACGGATAATGCAACCGCAAGTCGATTTTGGATGCGAACCGCCCGGGGGGCGGAATGTGATTAACCCCATGATTTATCGTGGGGGTTCGGAGAACTAAAAACTAAGAACTAACCACCAACCACCAACGACTATAGACTAACCACCAGCGACTAACAACTAACAACCAGCGACTAAGAACCAGCGACTAACGACTATTAGCTAACAGCTTTAAGATAAACCGTAATCCGGATATTGACTGATTTGGGTTGATTGCTCCTATCTATTGCGAACGTGGAGTGAATTTAAATAATAAAGAGCTACAAGATCTTTGTGTTGCAGCTCTTTATTATTGTGTGTATCTATTGTTTTATTTCAATACATCAAAGCCTTTGCCATACACGCCTACTACGTTTGTTTGAGTTACGAATGCTTGCTGATCAATGCTTTTAACTAATCGGAAAATGGAAGTTGACTCCGTTTTACGCGCTAAAACAATGATAATTTTTTGCGGTTTCTTCGAATACCACCCCATTCCTTCTACGATGGTGCAGCCGCGTTTTATTTCCGCATTGATGTGTGATGCCACTTCCTCGTATTTGCTTGTGAAAATAAAAAACTGAACCGACTGGCGCATACCACTGATAACCACATCCACAGCATAATACATTACTGCCATCACAATCAGACCAATTGCGATTTTCTCGATGCTTTGGAACAAAAAGAATGATGACGTTACGATAAGCACATCGACCAATGTGAGCACACGCCCCATGCTTATATGTCGGTATTTTGTAACGATTGCGGCAATGATATCCGTGCCACCCGTGCTGCCATTCACTGAATACACAAACCCCAGTCCGATACCACAAAACCCTGCGCCAATAATGGACGAAAGCAATGGATCGGCTTGGATGATTGCATGTTGAAATGTGATTTCACCAAATCGAATGAAAAACGTCATGATTCCAACGCTTATCACCGTTTTGATTACGAAGTTTTGTCCTACAATTTTCCATGCGGCGAGCAGCAATGTGGCATTAATAACGATATACGACACCCAGAGTGGAATGTCAGTAGCCGATTTAATCAATACAGTAACGCCGGCAAGTCCACCGGTTACAATTTTATTTGGCAGAAGAAAACCTGTAAGACCAAGCGCGTAAAAGATGAGGCCTATAAACATCATCACATAGTCTTTCCAATAGAAGTTTTTCAAATAAGACTTGTTTTTTTCCATAGCGATGTCTTTGTTTGTAAGGAGATTTAGTTTTTTTTAATCAGTTAGCTTGTTGGCTAATAGTTTTTTTAATAGATGTAAATAAGATGGTTTCCCCTACGTTCAAACCATCTTATTGTTATGATACGGAGTGCTACAATACGATGTTTACAATTTTACCGGGAACTACAATCACTTTTTTCGGTGATTTTCCTTCCGTGTATTTTACGGTTTGCTCGTTGCTCAAAGCGCTTTTTTCCACTTCTTCTTTGCTTAAGTCGGCAGGAAGCTCCAGTGTGAAGCGTACTTTTCCGTTGAATGATATCGGATATTTTATGGAAGTTTCTTTTAGATATGCTTCGTTGAATTGAGGCCACGCCGCGTCGCATACCGAGGTGGTGTGTCCGAGCAATTGGTATAGCTCTTCGGCAATGTGAGGCGCAAAAGGAGCAATCAACACGGTCAATGGCTCTAAGATACTTCGTTTGTTGCATTTTGAAGCTACCAATTCGTTCACACAAATCATAAATGCGGATACGGAAGTGTTGTATGAAAACGTTTCGATATCGCCGGTGATTTTCTTGATGGTTTTATGTAAAGTTTTATACTCGCCGGTGGTAGGCTCCTCGTCGCTGATGTTAAGGGTATCGCCGTTAAAGAAAAGCCCCCAAAATTTCTTCAGAAATCGGTTTACTCCGTCTATTCCGTTGGTATCCCATGGTTTCGACTGCTCGAGTGGTCCAAGAAACATTTCGTAAAGCCGCAATGTGTCAGCGCCATATTTCTCAACAATATCATCGGGGTTCACCACGTTGAACATCGATTTCGACATTTTCTCCACCGCCCAACCACAGATGTATTTGCCATCTTCGAGGATAAACTCAGCGTTGTTGTATTCCGGAATCCAGTTTTTGAACTTATCGGTGTCCAGTATGTCGTTCGATACGATATTTACATCCACGTGAATAGGGGTTACATCGTATTTGTCTTTCAGATGATACGACACAAAAGTATTTGTGCCCTGAATGCGGTACACAAAATTGCTTCGTCCTTGTATCATTCCCTGGTTTATCAGCTTTCTGAAAGGTTCGTCTTTGATGATGACTCCCAGGTCGAATAGAAATTTATTCCAAAATCGGCTGTAAATCAAGTGCCCTGTAGCATGTTCGGTGCCTCCGATATAGAGATCCACGTCTTGCCAGTATTCATTGGCTTCTTTGCTTACAAGCGCTTGTTCGTTTTGCGGGTCCATGTACCTTAAATAATAGGCGGAAGAGCCGGCAAATCCGGGCATCGTATTTAGTTCGAGCTGAAATCCGTCATCTGTTTTCCAGTTTTTAGCACGTCCCAAGGGTGGTTCGCCGGTTTCGGTTGGCAGATACTTATCCACCTCGGGCAGTTCGAGCGGCAATTGGCTTTCGTCGAGCATATAAGGCAGATTGTCTTTGTAATACACCGGAAATGGCTCACCCCAATAACGTTGTCGGCTGAAAATGGCATCGCGCAAACGATAATTTACCTTAATCCTGCCAAGTTCATTTGCTGCCACATATTCTTTTGTTTTGGCAATGGCTTCTTTTACAGTTAGCCCATTGAGAAAATCGGAGTTCATCATAATTCCTTCTTTCGCGTCAAAACTCTCTTCGCTCACATCGCAGCCTTCGATAAGTGGAATGATGGGCAAATTGAAATGTTTGGCAAAAGCATAGTCGCGACTATCATGTGCCGGCACTGCCATGATAGCTCCGGTGCCGTATCCGGCAAGTACATAGTCGCTTATCCAGATGGGTATTTTGGTGCCTGCCACCGGATTGATGGCATACGAGCCGGAGAACACACCGCTTACTTTTCGGTCGGCTATTCGTTCTCGTTCGGTTCTTTTTTTGGTAATATCAATATATTGTCTTACAGCTTCGGCTTGTTCGGGAGTAGTGCATCCGGCTACAAGTTCGCTTTCGGGCGCGAGCACCATGAATGTTACTCCATAAATCGTGTCGGCACGTGTGGTGAAAACATCAAATCCAAGGCTTCCATCTGCAAGCTTGAAGCGCAATTCAGCGCCTTCACTTCTCCCAATCCAGTTGCGTTGAGTCTCTTTGAGCGATTCTGTCCAATCAATATTGTCCAATCCTTCGAGCAGACGTTGCGCGTAAGCTGAAATACGCAAGCTCCATTGACGCATCACTTTTTGCTCCACCGGATGACCGCCACGAATAGAAAGACCATCACTTACTTCATCGTTGGCAAGTACAGTGCCCAAAGCCGGACACCAATTTACTTTCGAATTGGCCAAATAAGCAATCCGATAGTTGAGTAATGTCTCTTGCTGTTCTTGAATGGTTTTTGAGTTCCATTCTTCGGCAGTAAAGCTAAGTTCGTCGGTGCAAGCAACATTCAGATTCGCTGTTCCTTTCGCGGCAAATGCTTCAACCAATGTGGTGATGGGCAAAGCTTTTTGCGCTATGTTGCAATAGTATGAGTTAAACATCTGAACAAATGCCCATTGTGTCCATTTATAATAGTTGGGTTCGCAGGTACGCACCTCACGTTGCCAGTCATACGAAAACCCGATTTTATCCAATTGTTCGCGATAGCGAGCAATGTTCTTTTCGGTGGTAATAGCAGGGTGTTGTCCTGTTTGGATGGCATATTGCTCCGCCGGAAGTCCATAAGCGTCGTAGCCCATGGGGTGTAATACATTGAAGCCGTTTAGCCGTTTGAACCTGCTGTAAATGTCGGAGGCAATGTAGCCCAGTGGATGCCCCACATGAAGTCCGGCGCCGGAAGGATAAGGAAACATGTCCAAAACGTAGAACTTAGGTTTTGAATTGTCGATATCTACCCGATAGGTTTTTTTGTTAACCCAATCTCTTTGCCATTTTTGCTCTATTTCTCTGAAATTATATTCCATACCTTGCTATATATATAATATTGTATTAAAAGATAACGATGTGAACGATTTTTTTTCGAGCTGCAAAGTTACAAAACAAAGTCGAATTGGGAAAAACTAATTATCCATTTTTCCAGCTTGCTTACTAAAAACTTGAATTATTGTCAAATTTTAGAATGAATCGTATGGAAATCATTTGTTTTTTATATATTTGCATGGTTCAAAATAGAATTTCAGCACTTAGTATGATTCTTAGCCAAATTTACTTGTGAAAAAAAGAAGAAAAATGACATCCATATTGATAAATTTATACTATTTTTGTGCCATAAAATGTTACTGTGAAAATAATACTCAAATCCTTGCGTTTATAATTGACGATATCGAAGCAAATTTCAAGAAATCAAATAATCAAATAATCAAAAATTTAATTTATTAACACCGTGAGATTCTAAAGATTTCACACAAAAAAAAACTTTACTATTATGGCTAAAGAAAAACAATCAACAAAGAATCAAAAGCAATCTAAAGGGCTATCAGCCGCATTAGTTATTGTGCTTAGCTTCGTGTCAGCACTTTTGATTTACAATTTCGTGTTTGGTAATCCATCCAACTTCGTCGACAACAATCCGGCAAACCACCCGGTTCATGGCAACATGTTAGGAACAATCCACAAAGGAGGTTTCGTTGTGCCTATCCTTGTTACTTGGTTACTTGCTGTAATTATTTTAAGTGTAGAGCGTTTCATCGCTTTGAATCGCGCACGTGGAAAAGGAAGTTTGGATAAATTCATTGCTTCCGTAAAAGCAAAATTGGAGACTGAAGAAATCGCAGCGGCTAAAGACCTTTGTGCACAACAAAAAGGTTCGGTAGCGGCAGTTGTTGAAGCAGGACTTACCACTTACGAGCAAATGGCTAATGATAAAACCGGACTTTTGAAAGAGCAAAAACTTGCAGCTATCGGTACTACTATTGAGCAAGCCACAGCCCTTGAAATGCCAACAATGAACCAAAACATGCCGGTACTTGCTACATTTACCAACTTAAGCGTGTTAACCGGTCTTTTCGGAACGGTAATGGGGATGATTCGCGCGTTCTCGTCTCTTGGTGGTTCCGGTGGTGGTGTTGACTCATCCGCACTTTCTGTAGGTATCTCTGAAGCGCTTGTAAATACAGCGTTTGGTATCTTGGCTGGTGCTTTGGCTGTAATTGCCTACAACTACTACTCAGCAAAAATCGACAACATTTCTTATGCGATTGACGAAATTGGATTTTCAATCACAGGTGTTTTCCAATCTAAACATTAATTGAGAATCTGATTGTAAAAGAGATTTTAATGTAATTCTCGATTAGAAAAGAATTACGGAAATATTTACTGATTCATTCGAATTAATTAACAGATAAGAAAATGCCAAAAATTAAAGTAAAAAAGAAAGATACGCATATTGACATGACGCCTATGAGCGACGTAATGGTGCTTCTGCTCACATTCTTCATGTTGACATCGACGTTCTTGAAACCAGAGCCTCTGACGGTAAAAACACCTAATTCTGTTTCTGAAATTAAAATTCCAGATAAGAATGTGCTTTCTATCCTGATTTCGCCTACTGGGCAGGTCTTTATGGATATGGATGATCCAAGAGACCGTATTGCAGCACTTGAAAGAATGGCAGCCGATTATAATGTTCAATTGAGCGACAAGGATAAATATGAATTTGGTATCGCTACATCGTTTGGTGTGCCAATGCAGTTATTTAAACAATACATGTCGCTTCCGGACGAAAAGAGAAAGGAAGAATTGCCCAAACAAGGCATTCCGACTGATTCTACGGACAACCAATTCAAAGGCTGGGTGCTTGCTGCACGCGAAATTAAAGGTAAAGACATGGTGATCGCTATTAAAGCAGACGCCGAAACACCTTACACCTCCATTCATGCAGTGATGGGTTCGCTTCAGGACTTGAAAGAAAACCGCTACAATTTGATAACTTCGCTTCGTGAGGTGGCTATTTCGCCTAATCAAGTGAGGTAATTATTAACTTAAAGTAAACTCCTTGAAAACAAGCTTTTATAGCGCGATGAAAGAGGAGGAGAAATAAAACTAAAAAAAGAAAGATATAAAGATATGATGGCAGTTGATACCGGTGGCGGTGATAGCGGAAAAAAAGGAAAACAAAAGAAAATGTCAACTACGGTGGATTTTACGCCGATGGTGGATATGATGATGTTGCTCCTCACTTTCTTTATGCTTGCTACCACGTTGAGTAAACCTCAAACTATGGAAATCGCCTTGCCCTCCAAAGATAAAGGTGATGAGGCAAACCAAACATTGGCGAAAGCTTCTGAAGCGGTTACCATTTACCTGGCAGGAGATAAAAAGGTTTACTATTTTATGGGCGAACCGGATGTTGTTGCTCCTAACTTTTTGAAACCAACTACGTTCTCGGCAGATGGATTACGTCAGATTCTGATTGATAAAAACAAAAGAGCTGTTGTAAAAGTGCTGGAACTAAAGGATAAAAAAGAGAAAAAGCAAATATCCGACGCGGACTATGATACACAAATGAGAGAAGTGAAAACACAAGATGGTACCCCGACGGTTATCATCAAACCGTTGGATAACTCTACGTATGATAATTTGGTTGCAGCCCTGGATGAAATGTTAATATGCAGTGTCGGTAAATATGCAATTACCGATGTGGACGAGAACGACAAAAAAATGCTGACAAACTCCGGTGTGAGTTACGAAGCAGTGAAAAAGTAGTTCTAGTAGTAAATACGATAAATATTAAATTATAATGGCAAAAGATATTAATTTAACATCCGAAAAGTGGATTGATATTATTTTCGAGGGAAGAAATAAAAATTACGGAGCCTACACGCTTCGCAAAAATTCTCCGAAAAGACACCTTTTCTCTTTTCTTGTTGTAATCGCATTTGCAGTTTTGGTTGTTATTGCTTCTATCGTATATGATAGAATCAGCAAATCAATAGCAAAAGACAAAGAGCAAATGACCGAAGTTTCTGCTTTGTCTGATATCAAACTCGATAAACCTGAAGTACCTGAAGAAAACGTGGTGAAAAGCTATGAAGCTCCACCTCCTGTAGAATTGAAGAGTACAATTCAGTTTACCGCTCCGGTGATTAAAAAAGACGAAGAAGTACCTGATGATCAAGGTATGAAATCGCAAGAAGAATTGGTTCAGTCCAATGTGCAGATTTCTATCGCTGACGTTAAAGGTACAAACGAAGAAACGGGTGTGGACATCTCTACTCTGAAAGAACATAAAGTGATTGTTCAGGAAGAGGTGAAAGAAGAAAAAGTATTCGAAATTGTGGAGCAACCACCTTCGTTCCCGGGCGGCGATGGTGCCATGTACGAATGGTTAGGCAAAAACATCAACTATCCGGTTATTGCGCAGGAAAACAATATTCAAGGACGCGTCGTGTGTCAGTTTGTTGTAGGGCGTAATGGTGAAATTGAAGATGTGAAAGTTGTACGTGGTGTTGACCCAAGTTTGGATAAAGAAGCAATTCGCGTAATTAGATCAATGCCCAAATGGATTCCGGGAAAACAAGGTGGTAACGCCGTGAAAGTGCGTTATACTTTACCCGTACAATTCAAATTGCAGTAACGCGTCTGTCGCTAACTATATTCATATTAAAATTTAATCGTTCCCTCCTTCGGGTAGGGAATGATTAAATTTTGTTCGTTAAACAAGAGCCTGAACTGATTAGGTCTTTTGATATTTCTTTGGCTTTATTTTAACTGAAGCATCTGGCATGAAAAAAGAATTCTTTTCCACATGACCATGCGAATGAAATATTTTGGTTTTGATTTTAATTATTGTGTTCTGTAACTTCTTAATTCTACTAACGAAAGAATTAAATAAACCTGTTTCGTGATTTATGAAATTCAAACTCATCGGCTTTGTAATAATTAGCTCTGTGCTGCTTACCGCTTGTAATCAAAAGGTAAACAAAGATGCAAATGAAGCAAATACTTTGACAAGCGGATATATCAAAGTAGCTATCGACCAAACGGTACAGAATGTGATGCAGCAAGAGATTGATGTTTTTGCGGGTCTTTATCCGGCAAAGATAGAGCCAATTTACACCACAGAACATGACGCTGTGGAATTACTTAAAAATGATACCGTTCGATTTGCGGTAACTGCAAGAAAATTTACACCTGCGGAGGTGAATTATTTCCGCGAAAAAACATTTCAGCCCGAAGCTGTTCGAATTGCTATTGATGGAGTGGCGCTCATCACGCATCCGTCTAATAAAGATACGCTTATCAGCGTGAAAGATGTGCAACGAATACTAACCGGCGAAATCACCCAATGGAATCAACTTAAACATGGGTCGAATTTGGGTAAGATTCAGGTTGTTTTTGATAATACGCAGTCAAGTATTGTCCGGTTTGCTCACGATTCCATTTGTAGGGACAAGCCAATGTCGAAATCGCTTAACGCGCTTGAGAAAAATGAAGAAGTGGTAGATTATGTGTCGAAAGTGCCCGGAGCCATAGGGCTTATTGGAGTAAACCACATCAGTGATGAAAATGATTCAATCGTTGTCGCATTCACACATAAAGTTCGTGTGATGCATGTTTCTTATGAAGACGTAGCAACAGAAAAGAATAGTTTCCAGCCTATTCAGTATTATTTATATACGGGAGATTATCCTTTCAGAAGAGAAATATATGTATTGTTGAACGACCCGAGAGGTGAACTGCCCAAAGGCTTTACACGTT
The DNA here is from genome assembly GCA_964568675.1 of uncultured Paludibacter sp. Taxonomy (GTDB): domain Bacteria; phylum Bacteroidota; class Bacteroidia; order Bacteroidales; family Paludibacteraceae; genus UPXZ01. Next base: position 6,288 of record CAZMQV010000027.1, on the reverse strand, counting down.
TCGTAAGTGGTGCGCAAGGTCAACGCATAATTAAACGTACCGGTTTGCTTCCTTCTACGATGCCCGTTCAGGCAGTGAAAATTGTTGATTAAAACGACAAACGATTTAGAAAGAAGAGTGATTTGGTACAATTTTTGAATTAAATTGATTAATATATAATTTGTAACTGTAAAATTACATGAAAATGAAAAAAGCAATGATTTTAGTTTTACTTGTAACGATGGCAACAGCTATGTTCGCAAGTAACAAAACCGCAATTGATTATTATGATTCTGGAGACTTGAAAAAAGCCAAAGCGCTGTTTCTTGCTACCAGCAGCCCTGACGCAATGGATTATTATTACCTGGGACAAATTGCATTAAGAGACAAAAATGCAACTGAAGCTACCGGATATTTTAATAAAGGATTGGCTGCGGATCCCGCTAATTTGTATAACAGCGTAGGTTTGGCTGCAGTGAAAATGATGACCGACCCTAAAACGGCTGATAAAGAGCTAAAAGCAATCAGCGCAAATAAACTTTATAAGAAAGACGCTGCTATGCAAGTGGCAATTGCCGAGGTGTATGCCCGAAACAATAATCAGGCACAAATGTTAGTGTTTCAAGCTAAAGCAAAGAAAGCTGATAAAAAAAGCGCGCTTCCTTTCATTATGGAAGGTAACTTACTGATGGAAAACGGTAAAGGAAATGAGGCTGCTGTTCAGTTTGAGAACGCGCTTTATTTCGATCCCAATTCGAAAGTGGCATTAGTAAAATTGGCTCAATTGTATGTGGGCACTCGTCGTCAGATTGCTTTTGACTACTTGGATAAAGCTACAACGCTCGACCCCAATTATGAATATGGCTGGAAAACACAAGCCGACTTGCGTCGTGAAGTTGGTTTCTATCCCGAAGCAAAAGCTGCTTTTGAAAAGTATCTGAAATTGGTTAATCCTCAACCGGATGATTATCAGATTTATGGTCAAATACTCTATTTTGCCAAAGATTATGACGCCGCAATGGAAGCATTGGCTAAAGCTCCTGTTAATACAGTGTCGAACCGATTGAAGATGTACAGCATGTTTGATCAGGGTAAATTCGAAGAAGCGTTGCCACTTGCAGAAACACTTGTTTCTACAACTCCTCAGAATGAACTTATTTATCAAGACTATGCCTATTATGCGGATATGCTGAATAAAAAGAAAGACTATTTAACCGCAGCTAAGAATCTTGAATTGGCTTATCAGCTCGATACCACCCGCGTAGCTTCAATAACTGATATTGCGCGCGCCTACGAACGTGGTAAAGATTATAGTAAAGCTTTCGCTTATTATCAAAAGGCAATTGATGACAATCCGAATCACACGATGGCTGATATTTATTCGCTCGCAGTATGTTACTATGGAGCCGGAACGGATGCTACTACCACACCCGATGTGCAAACACGCAATGCTTATCTGACTAAAGCTGCTGAGGTAGCCGGAAATATGGCCGAAACTTTCCCTACGCATTATCTTGGACTTTTGTATCAGGCACGTGCTAACTCTGCCTTAGACCCTGAAACTACTTCGGGATTGGCAAAACCATATTACGAAAAGCTGTTGCCGATGTTGTTGGAGAAAAACGGTGAAAGAAAAACGGAGGTACTCGAAGTGTATCAATACATGGGTATTTATTATCTGAAAAAAGACGATTATCCAAAATCGAAAGAATATTGGGTGAAAGTCTTGGAGCTTGACCCGGACAATGCCATTGCCAAGCAAGTTATTGCCAGCATTGATTCTGTGAGAAAAAAATAATTTGTAGTTCGCTACAATAAAAAAAGGATGCCCGACATGAGCCGGGTATCCTTTTTTTATTGTATTTGCAATTCAAACGCAAACGTTTGAGATTCTTTTTCCTTTACTTTAATCAATCTTCAATCGTCTAAGGTTCATATTTCGTATTTTTGTTATTCACAATAAATCTGATAATGGCATGAATATCTTATTTCGTTTACATCGTAATACTGTTTGGGGACAAAGCGCAAATTTGCTTTTGTATAAATCTGAGAATGAATATGAAGAGCTTGAAATGAATAATTCTGGCGAGTCTCTGTGGTCGGTTTCTGTTGAATGGGATAGAGAAAAGGGAAATATTTATTATCGCTACGGGGTGAAGTCAAAGGAAAATGGCTTGGAAATTGAATATGGCGAAATGCGCGTAGTGTCAATGGAGCCTGAAACTTCTACGTTACAGCTAATAGATTTTTGGCGCGAACGCAATGATGACCTTCCGTTCACCACTATCGCTTTTACCGAAAGTTTTTTCAAACGAAAAAAAATAAAATTCAAAACGAAGTTAAAAGACAATCTGACGCTTCGGTTGCGCTGTCCGCAAGTGGAGCCGGGCAGACATCTTGCTATCACCGGCAATCAGCCCGTGTTAGGCAATTGGAATGTTGCCAAGAAAATCCGTCTTTCTGAATCCGACTTCCCGATTTGGAGCATTACGCTAAACTCGAAAGAAATACATTTTCCGCTCGAATATAAATATCTGCTTGTTGATACCAAAACAGATGAAGTGATTGCCTGGGGTGGTGGTGAGAATCGGGTTTTGATAAACATTCGGGATGAGGAATTTACGGTAGTGAACGATGAAAATTTCATTCGCACCACTTCTTCGTGGAAAGCATCGGGTGTGGCAATACCTGTATTTTCATTGCGAAGCGAAGCGAGTTTCGGAACAGGCGACTTTATGGATTTGAAGAAAATGGTGGATTGGGCAGTGCTTACCGGTCAGAAGTTTATCCAAATCCTACCAATTAATGATACGATATTAAACTACTCCAACTACGATTCCTATCCCTACAACGCGGTGTCGGTATATGCCTTGCATCCAATTTATTTGCGCTTGGAGCGGATGGGCTTATTGAATGATAAGAAGGACATAGTCTATTTTGAGAAATTAAAAACGGAACTCAACGCGAATAGTTTTTCCGATTATCAGCATGTGTTGAATGAGAAGTGGAAGTATTTCAAGTTGATATATGCTCAGGAATGTGATGCGGTTTTTAATAGCGACGATTATAAACAATTCTTTGACGACAACCGGGCGTGGTTGGTTCCTTATTCGGTGTTTTCGGTTTTACGAGATAAATATCGAAGTCCCGATTTTGATAAATGGACTGAACTGTCGGAATACAATCCACAAGAAGTGGAACGCATGGGTGCGCCGGAGTCCGATTACTATTCCAAAGTTGCCTTTTATTATTTTTTGCAATATCATCTTCATCGGCAATTGGTAGAAGTGCGCGACTACGCTCACAGCAAAGATGTGGCGTTGAAGAGCGATGTGCCTATTGGTGTGAGTCCGCGAAGTGTGGACGCGTGGATGGAACCACAATTGTTTAACACCAACATGCAGGCCGGTGCTCCGCCTGATGATTTTTCCGTTACCGGACAAAACTGGGGCTTCCCTACCTACAACTGGGAGGAGATGGCAAAAGATAATTATCAGTGGTGGAAAAAGCGTTTTCGAAAATTTGTGGAATATTTTGACGCCTATCGCATCGACCACATCCTTGGTTTCTTTCGCATTTGGGAAATTCCCGGCGATGCGGTGTGGGCGCTGACGGGAAGTTTTAACCCCGCATTGCCATTTTCGGTAGCCGACTTGCGGCAAAGAGGCTTGTGGTGGGACGATGACAGGTATTTGAAACCTTATCTGAAAGAGCATGTGATTCGCTCAATTTTCGGACAATATGCCGATGATGTGATGCGTGAATACTTGGTAGTGGATGGTTGGCAAAGTTTCAGGTTTAAGCCGGAGTATGATACGCAAAAGAAGGTGGAAGCTCATTTTGCGGCATTGGGATATAATTTTACTAAAAAAGAACTTCAAATTCGCGATGGTTTGTATGCCTTGCATTGCGAAGTGCTTTTTGTGAGGGATAAAAATCATCCGCAACTTGTTCACCCGCGTATTTCCATGCAGTCGTCCTACACTTTCCGCGACCTGGATGACAACACACGGCGCACTTTGGATACAATCTATGTGGAGTATTTTTATCACCGTCATAATGAATATTGGAAGTCGGAAGCAATGAAGAAACTTCCGGCTATAATTTCGGCAACAAACATGCTGGTGTGTGGCGAAGATTTGGGGATGGTGCCCGATAGCGTGCCTGAAGTGATGCACCGCCTAAAACTTGCAACATTAGAAATTCAGCGAATGCCCAAACGCGCTAATGCTGAGTTTGCCATGCCAGCCGATGCGCCTTATCTGTCGGTGTGCACTACTTCAACACACGATATGAACCCTATCAGAGCTTGGTGGGAAGAAGATAAAAATCTGACACAACGTTTTTACAATCACGCCTTGGCAATGCCGGGACCTGCTCCGGAAAAATGCACAACGCTTATTGCCGAAAAAATTATATCTCAGCACCTGCAGTCGGAAGCGATGTTGGTTATTCTGCCTTGGCAGGATTGGATGGCTGTTGATGAAAAACTGCGTCATAAAAATCCACAAGCCGAACGAATCAATGTGCCTGCCGACCCGCGAAACTTCTGGTGTTACCGCATGCACCTCACACTCGAGCAACTTCTGAATGAGAAAAAATTCAATTCGAAGATAAAAAGAATGGTGAAAGATAGCAACAGGTAGTTATAACTATTGGGATGAAATACTGAAAAATGCACAATCGAAGCACTTTGATAGGCTGAAACATGTTTTTTTAGTAACTTTGCAATTTAATTCACCTTTGATAAAAAAACGAATATGGCTGCAAGTGAAGCAAATAACCCAAAACCTACGGAGGGAAAAGCAGAACGCTATGATTTGCGTGGTGTCTCGGCATCGAAAGAAGATGTGCATAGCGCGATAAAAAACATTGACAAAGGACTTTTTCCACGGGCTTTTTGCAAGATTATCCCCGATTTCTTGGGCAATGACCCGGAGTATTGTAATATCATGCATGCCGATGGCGCTGGTACAAAATCATCGCTTGCTTATGCTTATTGGCGTGAAACCAACGACCTCTCCGTGTGGAAAGGTATCGCGCAGGATGCGTTGATTATGAACGTTGACGACTTGATTTGTGTTGGAGCTACCGATAACATACTGCTTTCGTCCACCATCGGGCGTAACAAAAACCGGATTCCGGGCGAGGTTATCGCGGCTATAATCAGCGGGACGAATGAACTGGTAACCGAACTGCGCGAAATGGGAGTGAATATCTACGAAACCGGTGGCGAAACAGCCGATGTGGGCGACCTTGTACGCACCATCATTGTGGACAGCACTGTTACATGCCGGATGAAACGCAGTGATGTGATTGACAATGCAAATATTCAGGCCGGAGATGTTATTGTGGGCTTGTCGTCGAGTGGGAAAGCCATTTACGAAAAAGAATACAATGGCGGGATGGGTAGTAATGGACTTACATCGGCACGCCACGATGTATTTGCGAATTATCTGGCGGTGAAATATCCCGAAACGTACAATCCGGAAATCCCACAGGAATTAGCTTATTCAGGCACAATGAAACTAACCGACGCCATAGCGGGATTGGATGTAGATGCGGGTAAGCTTGTGCTTTCGCCTACACGTACCTACGCGCCTGTGGTGAAAAAAATATTGGAAACACTGCGTCCGCATATTCACGGCATGGTGCATTGTAGTGGAGGCGCACAGACTAAGATTCTCCATTTTATTGATAATCTGAAAGTGGTGAAAAATAATCTTTTCCCCATACCGCCACTATTCAAATTGATTCAAGAGCAATCAGGAACCGAGTGGAAAGAGATGTACAAAGTATTCAACATGGGGCATCGGTTGGAAATATATTTGCCTGCCGAACATGCCCAAACGGTTATTGATATCGCCAACTCGTTTAATATCGACGCGCAGGTAATAGGCTATTGCGAAGCATCGGATAAAAAAGAGCTGCTGATAGCGAGCGAATTTGGTCAATTTGAGTATTAAGTTTTACTACCAAGAAAATATTATCCTGGTTAATTGTCGATAACGCTGACAGTTAACCCGGTTGCTTTTGCATGAACTTCTAATAGCGATTTTGCCATTTCTGTTGCTTCATTTAGTTCGTTGCGCCCACTATATCCGTTAAGAATAAGAAGTAAACGAGAAGTGGATGCTGTGATTCTGGTTCGCATTTCATCGCTTGTTGGTGTCCCTATTGCGCCGATTTTATCGCGATAAACCGGTAACCCCTCAATGTTGAGCAAGCCGCGCCCGATGGCTTCGAAGCTTTCACCCTGTCTAGTCCTGAAATAGGTTTACACAAAAGTAAACATGAATCAGGATTATG
>CAZMQV010000026.1:0-40514 GCA_964568675.1 uncultured Paludibacter sp. | reverse complement strand
TTACAGTAATGTAAATCGCGCTTTTTTTTGCTTTAAACTGATTGGGGATGGGATAATAATTGCATTGATTTTGCGAAGTAATATTCTTTGTCAAGTTATTGCTTATTCTATAATGAAATTAATTTTGCTTCTCGATGTTATCTTTAATTACTCGATAAACTGCATTTACTTCTTGGATTTTACTTATGTTTTTGATCAGAACATTAATATCATCGGTATTGTGAACGAGTACTTCAAACTGCCCGATGAATAATCCATTATCGCTTTGAATGTTGATGCTTTTCATATTAACATTGAATTCCTCTGAAATTACTTTCAATATTTCAATAAGCATTCCTACTTTGTCAATACCTTTCACCTCCAAGGTTTCAAGAAAATTTTGAAGTTTATATGCTCCCCATTCTACGTTTACTAACCTGTTTCCGAAACGTGTTTTCATTATGTTTACCAGCTCACAATGTCTTTTATGCACCACTATCATGTTGTTGTCGTTGACATAACCCAAGATTTCATCACCCGGAATTGGACTACAGCAGTCCGAAAGTATATATGCTTTGTCTTTGTTTAATTCGTTTAACTTGTATGTTTTCTTAAAGTCAAATTTTTCGCTTTCAACATTTGCTACCTCTACCGGTTTGATTGTGTTTTTTTTCTCTGAAGATGAGCTGCTGAAAGGATTTCTTATTATTTTTGAGAAAATTCCACCTGTTTTAGGTTTTGAAAAAATGTTTATTATATCTTCAGCATGTATTATGCCTTTTCCTACTTGCAGGTATAGTTCGTTTGGGTCAGTAAGATTAAAGTGTTGAATAATCTGATTTAGATTTGCGCTATTTACTTCTAAATTGTTTGACAATAAAACCTGTTCAGTTTGTTGGTTACCCGATTGTGTGATTTTTTTATCTTCTTTCTTAAAGTAATTTAATAATTTGGTTTTTGCATGTCCGGTAGTAACAAAATCAACCCATTCTCGTTGGGGTACTTGTTTTTTAGACGTGATAATTTCTACCTGGTCACCACTTTTTAATGTGCAGTTGAGTGGTTCTAATTTGTGATTCACTTTTGCTGCGATACTTTGATTGCCAATTTCGGTATGCAGCATGTAAGCAAAGTCGAGCGCGGTAGCTCCTTTGGCTATTGTACGAATGTCGCCTTTAGGGGTAAATATAAATATTTCGGATGAAAAAAGGTTCATCTTGAACGTGTCCATAAAGTCTATGGCATTTGGGTCTGGATTTTCAAGGAGTTCTTTGATTGTTTTCAACCACTTATCCAATTCTGATTCAGAGTCAGCTTTCCCCCCTGTTTTGTATTTCCAATGTGCCGCAAGCCCTTTTTCTGCTATTTCATTCATTCTTCGGCTACGAATTTGAATTTCTACCCACCTTCCCCCCGGAGTCATTACAGTAACGTGAAGTGCCTCATATCCATTAGCTTTTGGAGTGCTAATCCAATCTCTTATTCGTTCGGGGTGAGGTTTGTAAATTGAAGTAATTGCTGAATAAATCATCCAGCATTGCACCCTTTCTTCTATGCCTTCTTTTGGCTCGAATATGATACGCAACGCCAGAATATCATAAACTTCTTCGAACGGGATATTTCGATTTGTCATTTTATTCCAAATCGAAAAGATAGATTTAATCCTTTTCTTTAATTCAAAATTATATCCTTCCGATTTTAGTTTATCATTTATAGGAGTTGAAAATTCGTTGAAGAATTTATCTAAGGCTTCTTTCTCTCCCGCTAAACGCTGTTCGATTTCATGATAAGTTTCTGGACGCTCGTGTTTGAAACTAAGATTTTCAAGTTCTGTCTTGATTCGAAATAGTCCGAGGCGATGAGCCAATGGGGCGTAAATATACTCTGTTTCACCGGCAATTTTAAATTGTTTTGCCGGAGGCATGGACCCCAAGGTACGCATATTGTGCAATCTGTCGGCTATTTTGATTAAAATAACGCGAATGTCCTCGGACATAGTAATCAAAAGCTTCCTGAAATTTTCGGCTTGAGCAGATGCTTTGGCTCCAAAAACGCCTCCTGAAATTTTTGTCAACCCATCAACTATTTGAGCTATCTTAGGTCCGAAATGATTAGAAATGTCTTCTACAGTGTAGTCAGTATCTTCTACTACATCGTGTAGCAATGCCGCGCAAATGGATGTCGAACCAAGTCCGATTTCATTAAGTACTATTTTGGCAACAGCAATTGGATGAAGAATATAAGGTTCGCCCGAGCGCCGACGTAAATCTTTATGAGCGCTATGTGCAAAATTGAAAGCCTTTTGAATTAAATCTACTTTTTTCCGATGATTCGAATTTATGTAGCTCTGGAGTAATTCATCAAATTCTTTTTGTACTAAGGCTTCGTCGTCAATGGTTTTTTTAGAATTATTGCTCATAGATAGATTCAGATTGTTTAGATAGATTCCGTTTTGTGATTTTTTTTTAGAAGCCAGTTAAGAAAAGCCCGATTTCGTGTGATGGGATGTTGTAAAAATCCCCAATAAGATGATTTACCATTATGCCATTATAAACATAGGCTCCATGTCTGAACCCCAGACTTTCCGCTACAGATTGTTTCACACTTCCGGACTCGCCTATTTTCATAATGATAGGTGTCAGGATATTGCTCAAAGCCATTGATGTTGTTCTACCAACTCGTGCCGAAATGTTTGGAACACAATAATGAATTATACCGAATTTTTCGAAAATTGGGTTTGCTAATGTTCTGCATTCTGAGGTTTCGAAACATCCTCCTTGATCCACGCTTAAATCCACAATTACCGCGCCCTTTTTCATCGTTTTTACTAAGTCGTCAGAAACCATAAAACGGTCGGAACCGTTGATGTAGCGTAAATTTCCAATAACAGCATCTGCCGAAGCTAATGCCTTGAAAAGGACGTTTGGATGGATAACTGAAGTGAATACTTGTCTGCCGAGATAATGTTGAATTTTTCGAAGTTTATTGATGTCGTGATCAAATACTTTTACCATTGCTCCCAGTCCGAGAGCAGCTCGTGCTGCAACTGAGCCTGTGATGCTAGCTCCAAGAATTACAATTTCCGGCGGGCTGATGCCGGCAACTCCACCAAGTAAAATGCCTTTGCCGCCTCGTTCACTACTCATTAAATCGGAAATGACAGCTATGGCTGTATTGCCTTCAATTTCAGCGATGGAATTGACTATCGGGAAGGCACGTTGCTCGTCTTTTATCAATTCGTATGCAAATGCGTTCATCTTTTTTCGCATAATCACTTCTATTGATTCACGCGAAAGGTTGCTTAATTGGAGCATTGAGAAGATGGTAGCCCTATCGTTCATCAGATTTAGCTCTTGGGGAGTTGGAGGGGCTATTTTAAAAACGATATCAGCTCCGAAAACATCAACGGCATCGTTCACCAGATAAGCGCCTGCTTCGCTATATTGTATGTCGGAATATGACATTGGATCACCGGCGCCACGTTGTACATAAACACTATGGCCTTCTTCAGTGATAATCTCCACACCTTCCGGAGTCAATGCCAGACGTGTTTCAGAATTGGGGTTTTCGCGTGGGATGCCAATAGACAAGCGTGGTTTTCCGGATATTTCCCGAATTAAACACTCCTCCGGGAAAAGCATGCTTTTATCTTTAGGTAAATGTGCCATAATTCAATTGTGTTTGTTTTCTTTATTAATACAAATCTAACTACTAATCTTCGAAAATGCAAGTGGTTAATTGATTTTTTTAGTGATTTATTGCTTCCAATACTTTATTTTATCGGCATGTCATTGAAATAAAAATTGAATTATCTCGTTTTTAGTTAAAAATGAAGTTTATAATGAAGAATGAAATAAAAAATGCAATTGAAGTGTTGCGTCAAGGTGGGGTAATTTTATACCCGACGGATACAATTTGGGGTTTAGGGTGTGATGCGACCAATGAAAAAGCAGTTCAACGAATTTATTCAATAAAAAAGAGAGCTGAATCGAAATCGATGCTCGTTCTTATTGACTCGGATGCGAAATTACAGGCTTATATAGAAGTTGTTCCCGACATGGCTTGGGATTTAATCGCATTAACCGACAAACCATTAACAATAATATATCCGGGCGCTAAGAATTTGGCTTCTAATCTGATATCCGAAGATGGAACAATCGGTATTCGGGTAACGAGTGAAGTGTTTTCAAAAACACTTTGCGAACGATTTCGAAAGCCCATTGTATCAACATCGGCAAATATTAGTGGAGAAAAAGCGCCTTCTTGTTTCGAAGAAATATCCCCTGAAATTATTGAAGCAGTTGATTATGTTGTCAATTTCAGACAAGAGGATACTACTCCCGCGAAAGCAAGTTCTATCATAAAATTAGGTGTTGGAAATGAAATTGAAATTATCCGTTCATGAGTGAGGTGAAATGAATAAAAAACTACTTATCTATCGTTTTGCTTTTATTGATCTGATAGCAGCTGTCGTTGTGTGGATTCTGTTTATGATTTTTCGGCGTGTAGTTAATGATGGCGTTCTTTTCCAGCATGTTACCGTTTTTGTGCCTAATTTTAATTATTACACCAATCTTGCTCTATTCCCACTCTTGTGTTTTTTTATCAATTACCTATCGGGCTACTATGTCAATCCGATAAAGGAGTCGCGCTTCGTTGATTTTTTAACTACTTTTTTTTCCAGCGCTCTTATATCTATCATTATTTTCTTTACGTTGCTGCTCGATGATTTGGTGGTGAGCTATGAACATTATTATTATTCTCTTTTGGTGCTTTTTTTACTTTTATTTATTGTTACGTATTCGGTAAGACTTGTTCAAACAAGTTTTATTAATAGAAATATTAAGAAGCGAAAATGGACAATAAATACCTTGATTGTGGGTACGGGTGAAAATGCTCTAAAATTGCAGAACGAGATGGAGAATGCTCTTCATTTTAATACTGTAGTCGGATTTATAAAAACGGATAGTCTGGTTCAAAAAGTTGCTACCGATATGGTGTTGGGTAATATGTTTGATATTGGTAAAGTTATTGAAAACAAGCAAATTAAAGAGGTGCTAATCGCGCTCGACAATGCTAATGAAAAACGAATATTTGAAATAATAAACAAATTGTTTCAGTATGATGTGGAGATTCAATTCACACCGGGATTATACGAAATCCTTACAGGTAAGGTGCGTTTCCAGCGTCATGGAATGCAACCTCTGGTGAGTATTACTCAGCTTTCAATGAGTGATTGGGAATTGTGTGTTAAACGAGCGTTTGATATCTCGGCTTCATTTCTTAGTCTTGTTTTGTTATCTCCTATTTTATTGTATTTTTCAATACTCATAAAATTAGATTCGCGCGGATCCGTTTTTTACAAACAAAGCCGCGTTGGGCTACATGGTAAAGAATTTAGTATGCTTAAATTCCGAACGATGTATGTGGATTCAGAAAAAGGAGTGCCAAAACTGAGTAGCCCTGACGATGAGCGGATAACCAAAATAGGGCGGGTATTGCGCAAATATCGTTTGGACGAAATTCCACAATTTGTCAATGTTATAAAAGGAGAAATGAGCATTGTAGGTCCACGTCCTGAACGAAAATACTACATCGAACAAATTATTAAGGAGGCGCCCTATTATTGTCTTATTTATCGTTTGCAACCCGGACTTACTTCTTGGGGACCAATTAAAATAGGTTATTCGGATACGATAGAGAAAATGATAGAAAGACTAAATTATGATATCGTTTATCTCGAAAATATGAACTTGATGACCGACCTGAAGATAATTATTTATACATTAGAGATACTTTTTAAAGGCAAAGGAGTGTAGAACGGTGTGTTGTGTTGGGGTGTAACGTGTTTCACGCTTTAATCTATATGAATTAAGCTTGAAAAATATATGGTATCATATCTTGCTTTATCATACTTATCATTTTATCATTTCCGAAGAATACTTTATCTTTGTAAACTAAGTTTGAAATAGATAATGACAATCAACCCCAAATATTCTTCATTGCACGAATGGCGCGAAAAGTACATTCCACAGCGTAATTTTATACTTATTTTAAGTTTTATCATTGGTATTCTCACCGCTTTGGCAGGAGTAATACTTAAACTGGCTATTCATTGGATTCAAAATTTGTTGACAGATAGATTCCCGACCGAAGAAGTCAATTATTGGTATTTGCTTTTCCCCGCCATCGGGATTACTCTTTCCTATCTTTTTGTACGATACATTGTGAAAGATGATATCAGTCATGGAGTAACACGAATCCTATACGCGATATCGCAACGGAAATCAATAATCAAATTACACAATGTGTGGACTTCGATTGTGGGAAGTGCTGTTACTATTGGATTTGGAGGTTCGGTCGGTGCCGAATCGCCCATTGTGCTCACCGGATCTGCCATTGGCTCTAATTTAGGCAATTTTTTCAAACAAGATCAAAAAACCATGATGTTGCTTCTGGGCTGTGGTGCGGCAGGAGCTGTAAGCGGTATTTTCAAAGCACCGATAGCGGGTGTAGTATTCACGCTCGAAGTGCTGATGCTTGATATGACGATGACTTCAATCATCCCGTTACTTATTTCGTCGGTAACTGCAGCTTCGCTTGCCTATTTACTCACCGGCAGTTCTTTCATGTTCCAATTCTCTGTTTACGAATCGTTTCAGGTTTCTACAATCCCTCAGCTTATTGTTTTGGGGATTGTTTGTGGATTGATTTCACTTTATTTCACGCGAGGAATGACCTTTTTGGAGAAATTCTACAGAAATATAAAACGCCCGGTGCAGAAACTTATAATTGGTGCCATATCGCTTGGGGTTCTCATTTTTCTTTTTCCTCCATTGTATGGCGAAGGCTATGAGACTATCGAAGCGCTGCTGAATGGAAATGTGAATGTAGCTCTCGAACGAAGCTTTGTGGCGAGTTATGGCGGAAATGTGTGGGTTTTAGTCGCGTATCTTTCACTGATAGTTGTTTTTAAGATGTTTGCGGCCACAGCTACTACAAGTCCGGGAGGAGTAGGAGGATTGTTTGCACCGTCGTTGTTTGTAGGTTGTCTTACGGGTTTCATCGTAGCTACTTTGATGGGGCAGTTTGGGATTACCGCGCCAGTGTCTAATTTTGCTTTAGGAGGAATGTCCGGAGTGATGTCCGGGGTGATGCATGCGCCTCTGACGGGGATATTTCTTATCGCAGAACTAACCGGCGGTTATCATTTGTTCATGCCTTTGATGATAGTTTCCACCACCTCATTTATTACGATTCGTATGTTCCAACGACATAATATCTACGCTGTTCGTTTGGCGCAAAAAGGTGAATTGATAACACATCATAAAGATAAAGCGGTGTTGACCTTGCTGAAAATGGAGAATGTGATAGAAACGGATTTGACAGAGCTTGACCCTAAAATGTCGTTGGGAGAACTTGTAAGAATAATATCCCAATCAAAAAGAAATATATTTCCGGTTGTAAATCCTGATACAAGGAAGTTTTTGGGCGTGTTGTTGCTCGACGAAGTGCGCAATATCATGTTTCAACCCGATTATTACGACAGATATACTGTAGGGCAATTGATGATTGCGCCACCTGCAACGGTTAATTATGAAATGCCGATGGAAAAAGTGATGCAGGTGTTTGAAGATTCAGGCGCATGGAATCTGCCCGTAGTTGACGATCAGAAAAGATACATCGGATTTGTTTCAAAATCAAAAATTTTCAATTCGTACCGCCATGTGTTGGTGCATTTCTCAAACGAATAAAAGATCATTATAATGGCAAAGAAACTAAGTTACACCGAATCGGTCGAAGAGTTGGAAGCGATTCTTGCGGAGTTGGAAAAAAACGTAGATATCAATATGGAATTGATATCGGCGAAAGTGAAACGTGCGGCGCATTTGATTGAAACTTGCAAGAAACAATTAAAAGAAATTGATTCAGATTTGGAGAGAATACTTGAAGAATTGGAGTAAGCGCGTTGGATGTTATTGCTTTAACATAATGCCACTTGCCATCCTTCCGGACTGAAGTCCAAGCCGACGCGCCGAAAAAAACTGCTCATGCAATTGGTAGGTGCAATAGCCTGACACTTCAATGTTAGCTGAAAGTACGCCCGAAGCTTGCATCGTAAGCACATTAGCCGTCCACAGGTCTAAATGGGTATTTCCATTCTTTTGGGCGAAAATCTTTCCGGTATCAAATTCTTGTTTCTCGAACTCGACTACCAATTCTTTACCAACAACATACACTTCGGGCGAAATTGATGGTCCGATAACAACTTTCAGATTTTCCGGTAGGCAATTATACTCCAATTGCATTTTGCTGATAGTGTGTTTCACAATGCGCGAACAAGTGCTACGCCAGCCGGCATGGATTGCGGCTATGGCGTGATTAACGGGGTCGAATATCAAAATAGGAACACAATCGGCAGTTGAAATGGCAATACATTGCCGTGGCGCGTTGGTTATCAATGCGTCAACACCATGTAGCTTATTGGCTTGCGAGTGAGCATCCATTTTCAGAAAGTCGGTATCAATCAAGCACACCGAATTGCCATGAGTTTGAAAAGGCAGGTGAATTTGATTCCTTTCAATGTTGATTTCAGACAATAAACGGAAGTAATTTTCTTCAATATTCCGAGATTCATCGCCAGAATAAAGCCCTAAATTGAGCGATGAAAAACTTCCATCGCTCACTCCTCCATCGCGTGTTGATGTGAAATGCACCAGCGAATTGTACTTGCAGAGGCTGGGGTAGGTTATTAATTTCAACGCGTTATTCGTCTTGTTCATCCCACCCGATGCCTTTGTATTTACTTAAATCTTCTTCCTCTTCCGCCCAATAATCTTCCTCTTCTTCTTCCGAAAGTTCTTCGTTGGTCGAGTCGTTCCATTCGTCATCTTCCTCTTCGTCAGTTAGCGGAGAAATGTCAAGCGGAAGATGCGTAATGTCCAATTCCAGGCTGATACCTTTATTCAGCTCTTCCCAGATAAGGTCTTTGAGCGCTTCAATTCCTAAGCCGCTGACAGATGAAATGAAAACTGTTTTGATATCGTCCGGCAATTCTTTTTTCATCTGTTCGATGAGTTCCGAGTCGAGCATGTCGCATTTGGAAATAGCCAATACGCGTTGCTTGCCGGATAATTGCGGGTTGTATTTCTCAAGCTCATTCAGGAGAATGCCATAATCTTTTTTAATGTTTTTGCTATCTGCCGGTATCATGAAGAGTAAAATGGAATTTCGTTCGATATGACGAAGAAATCTCAATCCCAATCCTTTACCTTCAGCCGCACCTTCGATTATGCCGGGTATGTCGGCCATTACGAACGATTTGTTGTCGCGATACGACACGATTCCTAAATTGGGAACCAGTGTGGTGAATGGGTAGTCGGCTATTTCAGGCTTGGCAGCCGAAACCACAGAAAGCAGTGTGGATTTTCCGGCATTTGGAAAACCAACTAAACCCACATCTGCTAAAATTTTTAATTGCATGATGACGGTGCGCTCCACACGTGGTTCGCCGGGTTGAGCATAACGTGGCGCCTGATTGGTAGCCGTGCGAAAATGCCAGTTGCCTCTGCCACCGCGTCCGCCCCGAAGCAGTGTTACCTCTTGTCCGTGTTCCTTTACATCGCAGAGAAATTCGCCCGTTTCACCATCAAAAATTACGGTGCCAATCGGAACTTCGATCAGTTGATCTTTGCCATCTTTACCAAAGCTTTTGTTTCTGCTTCCTCCCTCGCCATCTTCAGCAAAAATATGGCGTGCATATTTTAGGTGAATCAATGTCCATAAATTTTTGTTTCCACGCAGGATTATATGCCCGCCTCTACCACCATCACCTCCATCGGGTCCACCTTTGGGTATGTATTTGGCACGGTAAAAGTGTGCTGAGCCTGCGCCTCCTTTCCCGGAGCGACAATAGATTTTTACGTAATCAACGAAGTTTGAGCCTACAGCCATTTATCTATAAAGTGTGAAAAATCCACATACACGCTTTTTTGTTAATAAGAATCGTATATATGGATTTTTTATGATTAATAAATCGTTTGAGAAAATTTGATTATGCGTTTACCGCATTTAAAGCATCAGAAATCCGATTGAAAATTTCTTCTATCGTACCCATTCCGTCTATAACAGCATGTTTATTTTTGTTTTTATAAAATTCTGTTACAGGTTTTGTCTGATTGACATACACGTCAAGCCTTTTTTGGATTGTTTCTAAGTTGTCGTCGCTCCTTCCGGATATTTTACCACGCTCCAATAGTCGGTTAATAAGTTCGGCTTCATTTACCTGAAGATCAATCAGAATGTCAGTTTTAATTCCCTTTTCTTCACACATTGCTTCGAGGGCTTCGGCTTGAGCAACAGTGCGTGGGAAGCCATCAAAAATAAAACCATTTGAGTTTTGAAGAGCTTCGCTTATTTTATTTGCAATCATTTTGATTACTATTTCGTCCGGCACTAATTGCCCATTGGCGATTAGCTCGCTTGCGAATTGACCCAATTCGGTGTTGTCGGCAATTTCTTTTCGGATTAAGTCGCCTGTGGAAAGATGCGAAAGATTGTATTTTTGAATGATTAAATCACTTTGTGTGCCTTTGCCGCTTCCGGGTGCGCCATAAATAATTACATTTAGCATTTGTGTGGTTGAATTAAGAGATTTTTCTTCCATGTTTTTTTGAGAATTTTTATGCTTAAAAAATGATGAATGATTCGAATATATTTTTTTGTTTTTTACTCAACTACCGTGTAGATGTCTTTCAGATTCCTACCTTGGCTGTCGTAGTCAAGCCCATATCCGACGATAAAATCGTTGGGGATTTTCATCGCCACGTAATCTACCTTTATATCGCGTTGCAACGCGTCAGGTTTTTGCAGGAATGTAACCACCTTGATGTCGGCGGCTCCCTTTGCTTTTAATGAATTTATAATTTTTTCCATCGTAATGCCGGTATCCACAATGTCTTCGACAACTACTACATTTCTTCCTACGATGCTTTCGTTTAATCCGAAGATTTCTTTTACGGTGCCCGTCGTATAGGTGCCTTCGTACGACGAAAGTTTAATAAAAGTAATTTCACAAGGAATATTTACCACTTTCATCAGGTCGCCGGCAAACATGAACGCGCCATTCAATACACAAATAAACAATGGATTTTTATCCGTCAAGTCGTGGTTTAACGCTTCGCCTACTTTATTCACCGCGTCTTGAATCTCTTCATTTCGTATAGAAAGTTTGAATTGTCTGTCTTTAATTGTGATTACACTCATGTGGTTATCGTTTTTTTTATTTAAAGCTCAAAAGTACTCAAAAAATCGCAATAATTTACCATTTTATTCCCTTTTGTTGTGATTCGCTTGGAGAAAAATCTTGAAATTGCTTCTGTCCGAATGTTGTTGCACAGTTTCTTGTTTTTCTTTTCGAACAAAAATCGACTGTCATGCTACAAAAAAACTGTTTCGAATTGGGTTTTTGCTCCTTTTCTTGAGTAAACAAAATTGACAATACACATGCTTTATTCATGTAATAATCCCCCGCACGAATGTGCCGAACTGTTTCTACCTAAATCATCCCGGCTGCACAATGCTACTCAATGCCTTGTGTCGAGTAGTTCAGACAATCACCCGTCATTACACTACTTGTTGTTGAACTGTTCGCTTCTGCTTTGGATGGTAGTTAGGGGAGATGGATTATACCTGACACGATGAGAAATTGCTTTTTTATCCAACATGTAAAAAACTTTATATTTTTAACGCTCTGATTGCATCGCTTTCAGATCTTAATAGAAAAATATTATTTAAAGTTTCCCTGACCTTATTATCATATTGTTTTTTTTAGTTTGCTGATAAAATAAGCATAATAGCACGCTGTATCCACGTCAGTTTGCGCTGGGGGGGGGAATGAATTGTGCGGAATAATTCCGACTCTGAAATCCGACATCAACTGGTAGCAATTATCTCTCTCCAATTTTTAATCAAAAAAATATCAGAAAAAATCTACCCGAATGCTTTGTCATGATAATCTCGACCGAATGTTGATTTTCTATACTCTTATAATACCGATTTTTGTCAGTTTTTTTTGTAAACCGATTTCAGGGTTATTCCTATCTAAGATTCCGATATATTGTTGACGCCAAATCGCCAACTGAATTATTACTGTCGCTGCAACCAAACGAAAAAACATCGCTTACAATATTGATTCTAAGCAGTGCGAAATAGTATTGTATCGAAACATTTTTATTTCAACAAAAATCAGAGTAGTTTTGTAAGTTTACATTTTTATTTCTACACAAGTCAGAATGGTTTTGTAAGTTTACATTATCCTTTCTACTAAAGTCAGACGGGTTTTGTAAGTTTACATTTTCATTTCTACAATAATCAGTGGTGTTTGTAAGTTTACAATTTCATTTCTACAAAAGTCAGACGAGTTTTGTAAGTTTACATTTCTATTTCTCCATAAATCAGAGGTGTTTGTAAGCTTACAAATTCATTTCTACAAAAGTCAGACGAGTTTTGTAAGTTTACATTATCCCTTCTACAAAAGCCAGACGGGTTTTGTAAGTTTACAATTTCATTTCTACAAAAGTCAGAATGGTTTTGTATCGAAACATTTCTATTTCCAACCAAGTAGTTGGTACTGGTGGGTTGAATAAAAAAAGAAATAGGAAACAAATTTTACTTAAATGGAATGGACTAAAGCCCAATCCTATTCATAACCGATTGCGATTGTGGATGTTTATTTCATCTTTTGACTTTTTTTTGACCGAACAGACGCGGCACGCCGCATCTCTACTTGTCACCTGGATTTCTCCTGCTGGTGCGGGTTTTCAACCGGTGCCACCATTAAAAGAACTAAGAACTAATAACTAAGAACCATCGACTAACCACTAACGACTAACGACTAACCACCAGTTCTATCCACCACAGGTTTAAAACCCGTGGTTAATCACATATCGCCACTCCGGGCGACTTGTGCTATGTATGAGAATTGGAATAGGATAATGCAACCGCACGCCGATTTTGGATGCGAACCGCCCGGGGGCGGAATGTGATTAACCCCATGATTTATCGTGGGGGTTCGGAGAACATAAGAACTATGAACCTCGCTGGCGCGGGTTTGCAACCCGTGCCACCATTTAAAAACCATTGATTATTTGTTTTTATGTGAGTTAGGTTCTTTGATATGATTTTGCTATAAACCTGTGTTTTCATAGCTATATACTTCGAAATGTATATCTAAGATGCTGAATGTAAGTGGTGTTTGCAAAATTCCGGGTAAATGTTTCAGTGATTTTCAGCGATTTGTGTTTTTTGAGGAGAATTGAAAAAATCAGCCCAAACATTCAAACACAATCGCATATTACATAAAAACATAAAATTAATTGATTCTGTTTTTATAATTAAAAAATAATTCACTACATTTGCTTAATTATTCAGGTGTATAAAAATATTTTGTTGAAACAATAAAAATAAATATATATGAAATTCACTGTATCCAGTACGGAACTTTTAAGTCATTTACAAGGCATTAGCCGTGTAATAAATAGTAAAAACACATTGCAAATTTTAGATAATTTCTTGTTGGATCTTCAGGGGAATAAACTCACGATGACCGCTTCGGACATTGAAACCACCATGATTACTTCGATGGAGGTGGCTGATGTGGAAGGAGGTGGCACAGTGGCTATAGCCAATAAGTTGATTTTGGATACACTTCGCGATTTTTCTGAACAACCGCTTACATTCCATATCGACGATGAAACGTTGGCAATAATGCTAACATCTTCGAATGGAACTTACAACCTGGTAGGGCAGAATGGCGATCAGTATCCAATGCTACCAACATTATCCGAGAATGTGCGTAGTTTTACGGTGGGAGCTAATGTTTTGTTGAGTGGTATTTCCAAAACCCATTTTTGTATGGCGGATGATGAACTTCGACCGGTGATGAATGGAATTTTATTTGATGTGTCAAGCAATTTGACTTTGGTGGCTACCGATGCCCATAAGTTGGTGAGATTTATTACAAAATACGAGGAGGCTTCTGTGGGCGAAGGCGAGACAATGAGCTTTGTGCTCCCTAAGAAACCTGCAAACATGCTTCGCAACGTACTGCCAAAAGAGAACGGAAACGTAACCGTGAAGTTTGATGAAAAAAATGCTTATTTTCAGCTTGAAAACTACACGGTGGTGTGCCGACAAGTGGAAGGAAATTATCCAAACTACAACAGAGTGATACCAACAAACAATCCTTATCGGATTCTTGTTGACCGTGTTGTGCTTCAAAATGCGCTCAAGCGCGTATCGGTTTTCTCAAATCAGGCAAGCAATTTAGTGAAGCTCGACTTTCACAACAATAAGGTACATATTTCGGCACAAGATATTGATTTTTCAATTTCCGCCGAAGAAGTTCATGAATGTAGCTTTGATGGTGAGCCGGTGAAAATCGGATTTAAATCGCTGTTTCTTATCGAAATGTTGAGCAATTTAGAATCCAAAGAAGTGGTGATTGAATTGGCGGATCCTTCGCGTTCGGGCATTATTCTTCCGTTCGAAAACGACGATGATACCGATATTCTGATGTTGTTGATGCCGATGTTGCTCAACGACTAATAAGCGCCGAACTTGACAGTCTGCTATAAGTAAAAGCGGAAAAGTGTGAAAGTGCTTTTCTGCTTTTATTATCTTACCGAATACAATAATATTTTATAGAAAAAAATACGATGCAATTAAATTTAAAAAATCCAATAATATTTTTCGACCTTGAGACTACAGGTATAAATATTTCTTCCGACAGAATTGTCGAAATAGCTTATCTGAAAGTGTCGCCAAATGGGCGCGAAGAGAGCAAGTCGATGAAAATAAACCCGGAGATGGATATTCCCGCACAAGCTACCGCTATTCATGGCATTACCAACGAAGATGTGAAAAACTGCCCTACTTTCAAAAAAGTGGCAAGTGAAATAGCAAGTGATTTTGAAGGTTGCGATCTTGCCGGATATAATTCCAATCGCTTCGATATCCCATTGTTGGCCGAAGAATTTATCCGTGCCGAAGTGGATGTAGATTTGAAAAAAAGAAAATTTGTTGACGTTCAGGTGGTGTTTCATAAAATGGAGCAGCGTACGCTCGAAGCGGCTTATAAATTCTATTGCGATAAAGAGCTGAAAAATGCGCATAGTGCCGAAGCCGATACCAAAGCTACTTACGAAGTGCTGAAAGCACAGCTGGATAGATATCCAAACTTGAATAATGACGTAGAGTTTCTGTCGAAATTTACTACGCATACCAACAATGTGGACTTTGCCGGAAGAATTGTGTTTAATGAAAAACGCGAAGAAGTGTTTAACTTCGGGAGATACAAAGGACAGCGGGTAACGGAAGTGCTGATGAAGGATCCCGGTTATTATGGCTGGATACAAAACCGCGATTTTACAAATGACACCAAGAAGGTGCTGACCGAAATTCAATTAAGAAATAAATTTAAATGATTGTTTTCTCTTACATGATATTTTGAACTGTTATGTCCGAATTTACCACACATCAGGCAAAGAGACTTGCCGATTTGACCGAACTTTTCGAAGCAATTGTATATAAACGCAATGCCTCGGAGACTATCCATAAATTCCAGCCAACTACTATTGCTCAGGTTACTCCGGAGGATGTTGTAGTGTTTGTTCATCAGTTGGTTGAAAAAGAATATTCGATGGCGGATGTGAAATCCGGTATTAATAAATTGCTCAATGTGCTGCGTCGGCCATTGGACGATTTCCCATACAAAAAACCCGCCGACGATAGTTTCTTCGGAGTGTGTATCCGCAACAACGAGGAGGCAATCAAGCGCTTGGATAAGATACGCCCTTATATTCTTGAAATAAACCGAAATGAATTTACCGATATTCACAAGCAGGAACTCACTGCTTTGTGGCTCGATGTGCAGCGTTTCACCGATTATTATTTGATAAAAGAAAACATCCTTTTTCCATTGCTCGAAAAGCATTTGCCCAATTATCGTTGTATCGCGGTGATGTGGTCTATTCATGATGATATACGGAGAAACATCAATGAATTGATAGAAAATATAGCATCCGTAAAGTCCGACATGAAGCGGTTGAACAGGCTGACAGGTGATATCTTTTACAATATCTATTCGATAATTTTCCGCGAGGAACGACTGCTTTATCCATTCGTAGAAAAATATATTCCGGCGGAAGAAATCGAGGCGCTTTGGAATGAAAGCGTAGAGTCGGGATTCCCATATCAAAACCCGGATAAAAAAGCGGAAAGGGTGGAGATGGCGAGTACTATGCCTTCCGGTTTAATCGATTTGAAAAGCGGACAACTCACGGCGGAGCAAATCGTGCTTGTGTTTAATCACCTTCCGGTAGATATTACCTATGTTGACGAAAACGATTGTGTCCGTTTCTTCTCATCACCTAAAGAGCGAATTTTTCATCGTACGAATGCCGTCATCGGGCGCGACGTGCACAATTGTCATCCTAAAGAAAGTGTGCATGTGGTGGAAAAAATAGTGGAAGCATTTCGGGAAGGAACGAAAGACTCTGCCAGCTTTTGGATAAGTATGCGCACCGGAAAGCGGGTGCTGATTCAGTATTTTGCCGTTCGCAACCAGGATGGTGAGTATAAAGGAGTGATTGAAGTGTCGCAGGAAATAAGCGAAATCCAGAAATTGGAAGGCGACCGACGCATTTTAGATTGGGAAGCTTAGCCGGGGTGATGATGTGAAAAACTGTATGAAATCAATTATTTCAATTCAGGAATTAACATAATGATGTGAGTTGAGATTTGCGAGCAGGAAGTGTTAATGATAGGATAATACTTCCTGTTTTATTTGTTTGGTATGGAAATTGTTGTTAGTAAATTAATCGGATGTAATAGTTGTCGATTTCCTGAATAATGATAAGAATCTGCCTGAAATATAGTTTATTAGCGCTAATATTGAGTTTCTCCATGCTTGTGTCGGCGCAAAATGTAGCGGACGCTCGTGTGTTGGAAATCGAAGCCTCGAAGCAGACCGAGAAGCTACAAAAAGAACTGAATCTCACGGACGAGCAGACAAGTAAAATCTACGAAATAAATCTGAAATATGCGCGTGAGCGAAAATCAACCAACAGACGAACCGACGCTGTCAATCTTATAAAGAGTAAAAACAATGAAATTGAAAAAGTGCTTACTCCTCGTCAGGTCAACGACTTGAGGAATATCCGAACAGAACCTTTGTCGGTGGAGATTGACGGGAAACAAAACTTCATGCGCACGGATGGTGCCTCGCGAGTTAATAACTATCAGCGAGAAATAAGCGGAAGGCAGAGCAGAGCTACTGTAGATACGCGTGAAGCAAGCCGTCGGGAAAATAGGATGGACGAAAATACACGAAGTGGTACCCGACCTACCCGCCAAACCTTTAATTCGGAATCGCCTGCCCGTTCATCATCCACTATCTCTACCCGGGAACGTTCACAAACTCAACGCGAGTCAGTGTCCGACACGCAGCAACGTAGGTCATCTGTGCGAAATGAGGGCGCATCCCGAAGTGCTACGCAACAATCCTCCGGCCGTAATCGTTAATACCTTTGTGTCAAGAATGCCAAATCCCTTTTTTCGTTTTAAACAATTTTCGGTTTACCATGATAAATGTGCCATGAAAGTGGGTGCCGATGGTGTAACATTGGGTGCATGGACTTCGGTAGGTGATGCTAAAAATATCCTTGACGTAGGTTGTGGGTCGGGACTTATCGCCCTAATGCTCGCCCAGCGCAGCGTTGCTCAAATCACCGCCATTGATGTGGAAAAAGATTGTGTGTCGCAATCCCGCGAAAATATAGAACGTTCAGCGTGGAGCAACCGAATAGTGGTTGAACATGTTTCATTTCAGAACTTTGCGCTCAAACATACCGAGCAGTTTGATTTGATAGTTTCCAATCCCCCTTTTTTCACTGATTCGTTGAAGAATCCATCCGAAAAGCGATCGCTTGCGCGCCATGCCGACTCCTTGCCACACCTTGATTTGCTGATTAACGCGATTAAACTATTGCATGATGACGGCAGATTGTGTTTGATTCTCCCAATTGAGGAAGGTGAAAAGCTTATTGAGCAAGCCGGGAAATTAGCTTTGTTTTGCTCCAAAAAAACGATACTTTATCCAAATTACACTCGTCCGCCTAAAAGAGTTTTACTCGAATTTTGCAAAAAGCAAGTTGAATGCGCCATTTCCAAATTGACCATCGAAAAGGAACGTGCTCATTATACCGAAGAATATGAATCATTTGTGAGAGATTTTTACCTGAAATGTGAGTAAGAGTTGACCATGCGTAGGCATAAACCAAAAGTAAATAAATAAAAAGATAAAGCTAAACATTTTTAGCCGATACTTGTTTAATTATATCGTTTGATTTTGTTGTGATGTAGTGCTTACCGGCCGAAATTGTTTCAGAAAATCAGTAGATAGAAATTATCATCTACTGTCAAAAAAATCAGTAACTTTGCACAATGAAAAAATAACAATAAAAGGTATAAATATAATTCTTAAACAAATAAAAAAATGAGAAAAAAAGCATTGTTGATGATCCTCGATGGATGGGGAATAGGTAATCACTCGGAGTCCGATTTGATCTACAACACACCGACACCTTATTGGGATTCGTTGTTGGCGAAATATCCCAATTCATATCTCCTGGCTTCGGGCGAAAATGTAGGACTGCCTGATGGACAGATGGGTAACTCGGAAGTAGGCCACCTGAATATTGGCGCCGGACGCGTTGTATATCAGGATTTGGTGAAAATCAATCGCGCCTGTCGTGATAATTCTATTCTGCAAAATCCCGAAATCGTTAAAGCTTACGGCTATGCCCGCGATAATCAGAAAAAAATTCACTTCATGGGTTTGGTTTCTGATGGTGGGGTTCACAGTTCGCTCGAACATTTGTTGAAACTGATTGATATTGCAAAAGAATATGGAGTAGCCGACGCGTATGTTCACGCGTTTATGGATGGACGCGATACCGACCCACGCAGTGGAAAAGGTTTTATTCAAGAGCTTGAAGATCATTTGGCGGCATCAACCGGAAAGATTGCTTCTATCATCGGGCGTTATTACTCGATGGATAGAGACAAACGCTGGGAACGCGTGAAAGAAGCTTACGATTTGCTTGTTCGAGGCAAAGGAACTCCGGCAACCGATATGGTAGCTGCAGTACAGGCTTCTTATGATGCCGGTGTTACTGATGAGTTTATCAAACCCATTGTTCATGTCGATGAAAATGGAAAAGCTTTAGCAACAATCGAAGAGGGAGATGTCGTTATCTTCTTCAACTATCGTAACGACCGTGCCAAGGAATTGACTATCGTGTTGACGCAAGAAAATATGCAGGAACATGGCATGCATACAATACCTTTGCAATACTTCACAATGACTCCTTATGATAGTTCATTCAAAGGCTTGAATATTCTTTTCGATAAAGATAATGTAGCCAATACAATGGGCGAATACGTATCCGGATTGGGAATGACGCAACTTCGTGTGGCTGAAACCGAAAAATTTGCGCACGTTACATTCTTCTTCTCGGGTGGACGTGAAGCTGAATTTCAGGGCGAAGATCGCATCCTTGTAGCTTCTCCAAAAGTGGCTACTTACGACCTCCAACCCGAAATGAGCGCGCCGGAAGTAGCTACGAAAATGGTAGAGGCATTGAACTCACAAAAATACGACTTTATTGTTTTGAATTTTGCAAATGGCGACATGGTGGGACATACCGGCGTGAAGGAAGCCATTATTAAAGCTGTGGAAACAATAGACAAATGTGTTGAAAAAGTAGTTGAAGCTGCTAAAGCAAATGATTATGAAACTATTATCATTGCCGACCATGGTAACGCCGATAACGCGATAAACGCCGATGGCTCGCCAAACACAGCGCACTCGCTCAATCCGGTACCTATCGTTTATGTAACTGAAAATCTAACAGCGAAAGTTGAAAACGGTATTCTTGCAGATGTTTCACCTACAATCTGTCAAATTTTAGGAATTGAGAAAGCTGCGGAAATGACAGGTAAGGGGCTTCTCACATTTTAGACGCAAATAAATCACATCGTTTGATTTTATTCGATTTTGTCAAAAAGACGTTTCATTTCAATGAACGTCTTTTTGTATTTTAAAAAATCATTTTGAATCCTTGAAAACTGTTTTATTCTAAACTATCAGGCTCGTTTACTGTTTTATCACTATCTTTGTATTTTAAAAAATGATTGAAACATGAGTTTAAGAACAGAACTTGAAAAACGGATTTTGGTACTCGACGGAGCGATGGGCACCATGATTCAACGTCATAAATTGGATGAGAACGGCTATCGTGGCACTCGTTTTGCCTCGGCGGCTAAACTGCAGAAAGGTAACAACGATTTGCTGGTGCTTTCACAGCCCGAAATAATATACAATATCCATAGCCAGTATCTCGAAGCGGGTGCCGATATCATCGAAACCAATACCTTTAACGCGCAGCAAATATCGATGGATGATTATGGCATGAGCGAATTGGTCTATGAAATAAATATTGAGGCTGCCCGATTGGCACGACGTTGCGCTGATGAATGGACTGCTAAAAATCCGAATAAACCTCGGTTTGTTGCCGGCGCTGTAGGCCCAACAAATAAGACCGCATCCATGTCGCCCGATGTCAATAATCCTGCTTTCCGTGCTATAAGTTTCGATCAATTAGTGGGTGCTTACAAGCAGCAGATACTCGCGCTGATAGCGGGTGGGGTAGATGCCCTGCTTATAGAAACTATTTTTGACACACTTAATGCTAAAGCCGCGCTCTTTGCAGCCGAAGAAGCCATGGCTGAGGCAGGTAAACGGGTTGAACTGATGCTATCGGTAACCGTAACCGATAAAAGTGGCCGAACACTGTCGGGGCAGACTTTAGGGGCTTTTCTTACATCCATCGACCATGCCGATTTGCTATCGGTGGGGTTGAATTGCTCCTTTGGCGCTAAAGATTTAAAACCTTATTTGCAAGAACTCGCCAAACGAACACCATATTTTGTGAGCGCTTACCCCAATGCCGGACTTCCCAATCAGTTTGGAGAATATGATGAAACGCCCGCTATCATGGCGGCGCAGGTGAAAGAGTATTTTGATGAAAAATTGGTTAATATTATCGGTGGGTGCTGCGGTACAACTCCCGAGCACATCGCCGAATATCAAAATCTGATAAATAATACAGAAATAAGAGTGCCGTCTCCGATGAATTATGATCTTCGGTTGAGTGGTTTGGAAGAAGTGGTTGTGAAATCTGCGGATATGTCGAAAAAAGAAGAGCGTTCGCTTTTTCTTAATATCGGCGAACGATGCAATGTGGCCGGTTCAAAAGCATTTTTACGCTTAATCAACGCTAAAAAATACGATGAAGCGCTTTCCATTGCCCGAAAACAGGTGGAAGATGGTGCACAGGTGATTGATGTGAATATGGACGATGCCATGCTCGAATCGGCTGAAGAGATGGAAGTTTTTCTGAATTATCTTGTGTCTGAACCCGAGATTTCGCGCGTTCCCATCATGCTCGATAGCTCCAAGTGGGAGGTAATCGAGGCTGGTTTGAAATGCGTGCAAGGGAAATGTATCGTCAATTCCATTAGCTTGAAAGAGGGTGAAGACGATTTTATCAAAAAAGCAGAATTAGTGAAGAAATATGGCGCCGCAGTTGTAGTAATGGCTTTTGATGAAAAAGGTCAGGCGGATAATTTGGACCGTAGAGTGGAAATATGCACGCGAGCCTACAATATATTGGTTGATAAAGTAGGGTTTCCAGCTCAAGATATTATTTTCGACCCCAATGTGCTTGCCATTGCTACCGGAATTGAAGAACACAATAATTATGGTGTTGATTTTATTAACGCTACCCGATGGATTAAGGAAAATCTACCCTATGCCAAAGTGAGTGGGGGAGTTAGCAACCTTTCATTTTCATTTAGAGGCAACAATCCGGTACGCGAAGCCATTCACTCTGTTTTTCTGTATTACGCCATTCAGGCCGGTATGGATATGGGTATTGTGAATGCAGGAATGTTGCAGATTTACGAAGATATACCCGCCGAATTGTTGGAGCACGTTGAAGATGTGGTGCTCAATCGTCGTGATGACGCAACGGAACGGATGGTTGCTTTAGCCGAAACGATAAAGAACGATAATTCGCAGGAAAAATCGGAGCAAGTGGATGTGTGGCGTTCGGAGGATTTGGACAAGCGTCTTGAATATGCCTTGTTAAAAGGTATTGGCGACTACATGGAGGAAGATTTGTCCGAAGCGTTGCAACGATATCCGTCACCCATCGATATCATAGAGCAACCGTTGATGAATGGAATGAACCTTGTAGGCGAGCTTTTTGGTGCCGGAAAAATGTTTTTACCACAAGTGGTGAAAACTGCACGCACAATGAAAAAAGCTGTTTCTATTCTTCAGCCCGAGATAGAAAAGACTAAAACAGAAGGAAGCACGTCGGCCGGAAAATATTTGTTTGCAACCGTGAAGGGCGATGTACATGATATTGGTAAAAATATTTGCGGTGTAATTCTCGCTTGCAACAATTTTGAGGTGATAGACCTTGGAGTTATGGTTCCAACCGAAAAAATTATTCAAACTGCTATTGAAGAGAATGTTGATATTGTTGGTGTCAGCGGATTGATTACGCCATCACTTGAAGAGATGACCAATGTGGCGGCTGAAATGCAGCGGGCCGGTTTGAAAATTCCTTTAATGATAGGTGGAGCCACAACATCGAAAATTCATACTGCTGTGAAGATTGAACCAAACTATACCGATGGTTTTGTTATTTATGGTAAAGACGCTTCTCAAAACGTATCTGCCGCGTTGCAACTGATGAATAAGGCAAAGCGAGCTGAACTAATTGATGCGACGAAAGCGGAATATGTGTCGCTTCGTGAAAAACAAGCGCCGGCTCCAGCTTTGCTTACGCTTAGCGAAGCTAAAAAAATGAAGCCGAAAATTTTCTAAGTCGGAATGAATCTGCATAAAATCAAAAGCGCATAAAAAGGAAATTATTCCAGTTTGATGCGCTTTTGATTTTTGTCTTCTGTGCAGTGTCCTATCAGATTGCGATTTCTTCGAACGAAACCAAATCCTGTTCGCCCGATTTCATATTCTTGAACATCACCTTATTGGCATTCATTTCAGTTTCGCCCACAATTGCCACATAAGGTATCCGCTTGCTGTCGGCATAGCTCATTTGCTTTTTCATTTTTGATGCTTCTGGATATACTTCAACGTTGTATCCTTTCTGGCGAAGTTTGTTAGCCCAATCAAGCGAATAAATCAATTCCTTTTCACCAAAAGTTACAAAAAGAATCTGAGTTTGATCGGCTGTGGTCTCCGGATACAGATTTAGTTGGTTCAATACATCGTAGATTCGATCGGCGCCAAACGAAATGCCCACTCCGGATACGCCCGGCATCCCGAAAACACCTGTCAGGTTGTCATATCTGCCTCCTCCGGTGATACTTCCAATTTCTACATCCAGCGCTTTAACTTCAAAAATAGCACCGGTGTAATAGTTGAGTCCACGCGCGAGTGTGAGGTCAAGCGCTATGTGAGTCGTTATGTTCACACTGTTGCAAAGATTGAAAATTGTTTCCATTTCTTCAATGCCTTTCAGCCCGGTTTCGGAACTTGCCAATACCGATTTCAGTTGGTTTAGTTTCTCTTGATTGCTCCCGGATAAATTGAGAATTGGTTGTATTTTGGCAATGGCTTCATCCGAAATGCCTTTTTCGCTCAACTCAAGGTTTACATTTTCAATCCCGATTTTATCCAATTTGTCTATCGCCACAGTAATGTCTGTGATGCGTTCGGCTTCTCCGATAACTTCGGCTATTCCCGTAAGGATTTTCCGGTTATTAATTTTTAATTCTACCCTGATATTCAGTCGTCTATAAACTTCATCAACTATCTGTATGAGTTCCAGCTCATTTAACAACGAGTCGCTGCCTACTACATCCACGTCGCATTGATAAAACTCGCGATAACGTCCGCGTTGCGGGCGGTCGGCGCGCCAAACCGGTTGTATCTGGAAACGCTTGAATGGGAATGAAATTTCATTGCGATGTTGCACCACAAAACGGGCAAAAGGGACTGTGAGGTCGTAGCGAAGCCCTTTTTC
Source organism: uncultured Paludibacter sp. (assembly GCA_964568675.1). GTDB lineage: Bacteria > Bacteroidota > Bacteroidia > Bacteroidales > Paludibacteraceae > UPXZ01. Next base: position 16,353 of record CAZMQV010000026.1, on the reverse strand, counting down.
AGAAATTTTGGTGGTTAGTTTTACGCTGTCTTTTTCGGTCAAATCGCTTTCGTTAACTTTGGAAATATAATCACCAGAATTTAGGATTTTGAAGAGTAGCTTGTCGCCCTCTTCGCCATATTTTCCAAGCAAGGTTGAAAGGTTTTCCATCGCGGGAGTTTCTATTTGTTGGAATCCGTAGAGGCGAAAAACATCTTTAATTGTTTCGAAAATGTAGTTGCGATTCGCCATTTCTTGTGGCGAGAAATCACGCGTTCCTTTGGGTATGGATGGTTTCATTTTGTTTAATATTGCAAGTGAATTTTGAGCTGATGATGTCGTAATCAGCCTTTATGATATGAAAACATAAAAAGGAAAAGGCATTTCAATACCGGATTGAAACGCCCTTTTATACCTTTTTTTGGGAAATCAGATTTATTTTCTGATTCCTAATTCTTTGATGATCGCACGGTAACGGTTGATGTCTGTTTTGGTTAGATAATCAAGCAGACGACGACGTTTACCTACCAACATAATAAGGGCACGCTCGGTAGAATAGTCTTTTTTGTTCTTTTTCAAGTGCTCGGTCAAGTGATTGATGCGGAAAGTGAAAAGAGCAATTTGAGATTCTGCGGAACCGGTGTCGGTAGTAGATTTAGCTCTTCCGTGTTCTTTGAAAAGTTCTTGTTTTTTCTCAGTTGATAAATACATGTTGCTGAATATTATTTAGTTATACATTAAGAACAGAGCCGTAACTCTTTGTTCCAATAATTGAGAGTGCAAAGGTAGTATTTTATTTTGGATTTAATGTATCTTTGCTGTTATTATTTTCCTTAATAACCTGAATTAGTGAGCGCTTGTTCCATTTTGAATGCAGTTTGAGGAATGTAGGGTAGAATATCCAGGCACAAAATACTCCGATTGCAGAACCTGCAAGAATGTCAATGGCAAAGTGCATGGATAGGTAAACTCTGGAATATGCGGTAAGTGCGGCTAAAATGAAAAAAAGTACATTGAGCCAACGACTTTTTGAAATTAAAGTTAGCCCAAAGAACAATGCGAATGCGCTTATGGTATGTCCTGAGGGGAAACTATTTGTAAGCCAAAGCTCGTAACCGGGCACCGATGGCAATATAAGATCGGGATGAAAGTTTTCAAAAAAAAGCTTGGGGCGAGGCGCTGCAAAAATATGCTTTAATGTTTCGGAGATTATCAAGCCTGCTATATTGCTGCTTATCAAATAGGTACCTGCCGCAAAATTTCGAAACAATATAAAGAGTAGGAGTAGGTAAATGAAGGGGCCGCCAAGTTCAGTTGTGTATCTGAAAAACAAATCGCCGAATGGGGTGTGATGTGGGTGCATCATCAGGTGTAATTCTTCTTTTGGATAGAATATAATTGCTAATAATAGAACGAAGAACACAGAAAAATATGGTAAAAGAAAGAACGCACGGTTGTTCTTTCCCATGTTTGATGGACGACTTTCGATGCTTTCGCTATTTTTATGCTTTGTCATTTTAGTTGCTTTTTCCCACGTAATACTTCTCTTTTCCCAATCGGACCAGGTAATCGCTCTACTTCAAAACCAGCCGACATCATTGCTCGGCGTACTACTCCTTTAGCGCAGTAAGTGGTGATTACCGCGTTGTCCGATGCGCAAAGATACAATTTTCCAAACAATTTTTCGTCCCACATTTCGGCTTGTTTTTCGGGAGAGAAGGCGTCGAAATAAATAACGTCAAACTTTTTGTCGAACTCTGTTTTTGTGAAATCGGCATGAAGTTTTGTGAGTGTGAAATTTTTGCTGATTTCAACAGGTTCGTTCCATTGCGCAAAGTGCATTTTTTCGAAAGTTTCACGATTCCCGCTGTCGATAATTTCGGGATAATTGAGTAAAATAGCTTTGTCTGCATCAACAGGATAAAGCTCAATGCCGGTATAGTTTATCTTCTTGTTTGGACTGTTTTGTGTGGCAATAAATGTGAGAAAAGCATTTAACCCGGTACCAAAGCCTATTTCAAGAATGTCTAAAGCCTTTTTCTTGGAATCATTTAGCCCATATTGAATAAAGATAAGATTTGATTCCTGAACCGAACCATGTGTGGAGTGGTAGCATTCGTCGAGTTCCGGAACATACAGAGTATGCGAACCATCTTCTGTGAGTTTAACTTGAGTCGATTTCATTTTTAAAAAAATTACAGAGACGATGCTTGGTTACACCGTCTCTGTTTAATTATCTTCATTCAGAATACTGAAATTAATAGTTTGTTTTCATCACTTCAAAGTAAGCTTGAGCGTGCGCGCAAGTTGGGCAAGCTTTAGGAGCATCAGTGCCATGGTGGATATGTCCACACACGCGACATTGCCAATCCACTTCTTCTTCACGTTTGAAAACTTCACCTTTTTCTACTCGGTCGAGCAGCTTGCGATAGCGATCTTCGTGTCCTTTTTCGGCAGCTGCAATTTTGCGCCAGGTAGCCGCAATGTTATCAAAGCCTTCTTGTTCGGCGATTTCGGCAAAATGTGGATACAATTCAACCCACTCTTCGTTTTCACCTTCGGCGGAAGCACGTAGGTTTTCAGCAGTTGTGCCTTCTACGCCGGCTGGATACATGGCAGTGATTTCTACCATGCCGCCTTCCAGGTAACGGAAGAACTTTTTCGCATGCATGTATTCTTGCTCGGCAGTTTCCAGGAAAATAGCGGCAATTTGTTCGTAACCTTCTTTCTTTGCAATAGCGGCAAACATGTTATAACGATTGCGTGCTTGGCTTTCACCTGCAAAAGATTTCAATAAATTTTGTTCGGTTTGTGTACCTTTAAGACTTTTTTTCATAAAGTAATTTGTTTAAAAATGAGTGTAAATCTAAATTGAAGCAAAGCTACTAAATTTTTGAAAGAATCACAAATTAAATAATATTTTTTAGAAATTCTACGGCAAGTAGGATGTAACATAAATACGTTTCAAAAGCGATGAGTCCGTTTTTTTATAGAAAACATGATTAGCGATGTGGTGAAGTGATTGTTGTTGGTGTGAAAATTTTCGACGGGATAAGTTCAGCTTCATTTTTAATGTGTGTTGCGATTTCTGATTTTAAAATGAATATAGTAGTGAAAAATACCTTACTGTCCGATGTTTTTATTTGGTTTTTCATGATAATTACTTTTGATTATGCAAAAGATTTTTGAATATTTGCTTTTTGCTCTGCTCGTATTTGTTTACCTTTGTTGCACATTAATAAACATACGATTATGTCAACAGACTTAAAACAAATTGGTGAAAGGATAAAGGGATTGCGAGATGCTCTCGACCTTAAGCCCGAAGATATGGCGCAAAAGCTGGAAGTAAATATCGGGGAATATCAGCAATACGAATCTGGTACGCGCGATATCTCAGTTTCTTTTCTTCAGCGTATCGAGAGGGTGTTTAATGTGGATCTTGCCACGCTTATGTTTGGTACCGAGCCTCGGATGAGTTCATATTTTGTTACCCGAAAAGATAAAGGTATGAGTGTAGAGCGAGTTTCGGCTTATAAATATCAATCGTTGACAGCTGGATTTGCCAACAACCAGGCGGATATTTTTGTGGTAACTGTTGAGCCAAAGCCTCTTGATGCGGAAGAGTTTCGGAATATCCATTTCGGACAAGAGTTTAATATGGTGCTCGAAGGTAGTATGGTGCTAAGTATAAATGAGAAAGAACTGATTCTAAACGAGGGTGATAGCATCTATTTTAATTCCTCGTTGCCACATGGCATGAAAGCGCTCAACGAAAAACCTGTGAAATTCCTTGCCGTAGTCTTGCATTCTTAAATAAACCCGAATTCATGTTAGAAAAATTTGTAAAACAAACAAAATTTGAATCCACTAAGGATTTTATTGATAATTATCATATTTCTGTGCCTGACAATTTCAATTTCGCTTATGACATTGTGGATGAATGGGCAATGGCCGAGCCTCAAAAACGCGCACTTTGCTGGACTAATGACAAGGGCGAACATCGAGATGTTAGTTTTGGTGAACTGAAAACGCTTTCCGACCAAACAGCTTCTTTTTTGCTATCTATTGGCATTGAAAAAGGCGATATGGTGATGCTCATTCTCAAACGAAACATCGAATTTTGGCAAACTATCATCGCGTTGCATAAAATAGGTGCAGTGGCAATTCCGGCAACTCATTTACTTACCGACAAAGATATTATTTATCGTTGCAACGCGGCAAGCATCAAAGCCATTGTTGCCGCTGATGATGTCAATCTGATAGAGCATGTAAATAAATCATTGACCGGTTCGCCTTCGCTGAAACAATGTATATTTGTCGGGAAAAATACACCTGAAGGCTGGGTTGATTTTCATGCCGGCGTGGAAGGCGCAGCGCCCTTCGTTAAGCCCCAATTGGTAAATAAGAACGATGATATTATGATTCTTTACTTTACTTCCGGTACTACGGGGCAGCCCAAAATGGTAATTCATGACTTTACTTATCCGCTTGGACATATCACGACCGCAAAATATTGGCATAATCTACATGAGAATAGTATTCACCTCACTGTGGCGGATACCGGATGGGCAAAAGCAGTTTGGGGAAAACTCTACGGACAGTGGATTGTCGGAGCCTGTGTCTTCGTTTATGATTTTGAAGGTAGATTCATTCCCGAAGATATTCTGAGTATGCTTTCGAAATATAAAGTAACATCTTTTTGCGCTCCACCCACCATTTTCCGATTCCTGATTCACGAAGATTTGAGTAAGTATGACCTATCGGCGCTTGAGTATTGTACCACTGCCGGTGAAGCCCTCAATCCCTCGGTGTTCGAATCATTTTATAAACAGACCGGAATTGAAATGATGGAAGCCTTCGGACAGACTGAAACCGCTCCAACCATTATCACTTATCCGTGGTTAAAACCTAAGCCGGGTTCGATGGGTGTTCCCAATCCATTGTACAAAATGGACTTGCTTACATTCGATGGTCGCTCGGCAGAAGATGGCGAACAGGGCGAAATAGTTTTTTATACCGATGAAAACCGCCCACTCGCATTGTTTATGGGCTATTATCGCGACGAGGAAATGACCAAAAGCGTATATGCAGACAATGTGTATCATACCGGCGATATGGCTTGGCGCGACGAAGATGGATATTATTGGTTTGTTGGGCGCACGGATGATGTAATCAAAAGTTCCGGTTATCGCATAGGCCCTTTTGAAGTGGAAAGTGCTGTGATGACACATCCCGCGGTGGTAGAATGTGCAATTACTGGCGTTCCCGATGAGATACGTGGGCAGGTGATTAAAGCGACCATCGTGCTTGCGTCCGATTATATAAGTAGAGCAGGCGAAGCGCTGACATTAGAAATTCAGGAACATGTGAAGAATGTAACTGCTCCCTATAAATATCCGCGTGTAATTGAATATGTGGATGAATTGCCAAAAACGATAAGTGGAAAAATTCGACGGGTAGAAATTCGTGAGAAAGATAAATGAAAGTCGTTTAACTCATAAAATTAAACAAAAATCGAGTAGGTAAGGAGCGTTCCTTGTTTGCTCGATTTTTTTTGTTCTTGACTTTTATTTTCAACTTTGTTATAATAATATCTTTCCTTCGGCTAAATAGTAAAGCCCAAGACAAATTTACTCAAAGCAAAAATAATTTTAATATATTATCAGCTTACCAATTTGAAAAGCAAAAGAGTTTTTTGAAGATCAGTAATAAATATTATTCTTTGCATCTGAATAATGCCTAAGAGTATTATTTTAAATGATATGAAAGCATCTTAGATACAGCGGTTTTTGGGATGCTTTTTTAGTTGAGGGACAAAAAAGGGACAAAAACGGAAATTAAAAAACGCTAAAACATTTATTATTAATGTCTTAGCGTTTCCTTTTGCGGTATGGACGGGACTCGAACCCGCGACCCCCTGCGTGACAGGCAGGTATTCTAACCAACTGAACTACCACACCATTTTTTTTGTTTGTTTAGCAACTCAACTCGCTATCCTCCCGATATGTCGGGATATTCTAACCAACTGAACTACCACGTTAAAATGATTTTGTTTTGTTATTCAGAACCGTTGTTCTCAATTGCGATGCAAAGGTACGACATATTTTTTAATCTGCAATAGTTTTGCAAAAAAAAAACAATTTATTTTGGAGAAAAATCCTAATTTTGTGCTTGCAAGTGATACGAAAAGGTGAAATTAGGCTATCGTGTTGGGTGTTGTTGTGAAATAAAACATTGAAATTCAATTTGATAAATGTCTAACTGAAACTTTCTTTAATTTGCGTTGTTGTAAAGATAAAAACATAAAAAAAATGGAAGTTACAAGATTATTTGATATTCTGACACGTTATTCAGAGAAATTCCCAAATCAAGAAGCAGCATTGGTTTCTAAGCAACAAGGCGAGTGGGTGAAAATATCGATTCAGGATTATGTAGAACAAACCCGTCTTATCAGTTATGGATTGATGGCAATCGGCATAAGCAAAGGCGATAATGTGGGGTTGGTAAGTGGCAACCGACCGGAATGGAATATGATTGATTTTGCGATTATGCAAATTGGCGCGATCTCTGTTCCGATTTATCCTACCATAAGTCAAGAAGATTATCGTCATATACTTAATCATGCTGAAATGAAAGTCATTTTTATTGACGGTAAAGAGTTGCGAGGAAGATTAGAGCCTATTTTGCCGAAAGTAAAATCTTTGGAGGCAATATATACCTTTGCCGATGAAGGAACAGGCTATCAGCCTTTGAGTAGTTTGATAGAACTTGGACGTAAAAATCCACAGCCAGAAAGGTTGGATGAAATAAAAGCGTCGATAAAGCCTAATGAGCTGGCTACAATAATTTATACTTCGGGTACCACCGGAGTGCAAAAAGGAGTGATGCTGTCGCATTCAAATATTGTCAGTCAGATTCATAATCTGAAAAGTATTCCTGCGAAGTGGAGCGATAAAGCGTTTAGCTTTCTGCCACTATGTCATGCCTACGAGCGAATGTTGGTTTATTTGTACCAATATCTTGGAATGTCAGTATATTACGCCGAAAGTCTTGCTACGATTGCCGAGAACATCAAAGAGGTGAACCCAACGATGATGAGTTCGGTGCCGCGTGTAATGGAAAAAATATATGACAAACTGTATCAGGCTGGACGAAAATTACCTTTCATGCAGCGTACTATCTATTATTGGGCTTTTAATCTGGCCACAAAATACCAATTGGAAGGAATGAGCAAGATGATGAAATCGCAATTGAAGCTTGCCGATCAGCTGATATATTCGAAATGGCGCGAGGCTATTGGTCGAAATTTTGACATTGTTGTGTCGGGAGGCTCTGCAATTCAGCCACGCATCGCTTCATTTTTTACGGCTATCGGACTGCCTGTTTTCGAAGGATATGGGTTGAGCGAAACATCGCCGGTGATTGCTGTAAGTCAACGTGGGAAGCACGGACGGAAAGCAGGTACCGTTGGGCTTCCTCTACCCGGTGTTGAAGTAAAGCTGGGAGATCGTGATGAAGTGCTTTGCCGCGGGCACAATGTGATGCTTGGTTACTACAAAGACGCAGCGCTCACCGCCGAAGTTATTGATAAAGATGGCTGGTTTCATACCGGTGATACGGGGCGATTTACAGCCGAGGGTCAATTGATGATTACCGGGCGATTGAAGAATATATTTAAAACTTCATTTGGGAAATATGTCAACCCCGAGGCAATTGAGGTAAAGTTTACCGAATCACCGTTTTTTGAAAATATGGTTGTGTTTGGTGAAAATAAGAAATTTGCCGCCGCGCTTATTTTGCCCAATTTCCCATATCTTCGAGGGTGGTGTGATGCGCATGGGATAAAATATACAGTTAATGAAGAGATGATACTGCATCCGGCAATTAAAAAGCGCATCGATGCGGAGGTGAAAAAATACAATGAGAATTTTGGTGATTATGAAAAAGTAAAAAAATACAAGCTTATTGCCGGTGAGTGGTTGGTGAGTAATGGCTTTTTGTCGCCAACATTGAAGGTGAAGCGAAAGGTTGTCGAGAATAACTATGCGGAAGAGATAGAGCAGCTTTTTGTGTGATTTGAAAATATAAGGAGTAGCGGATTTTTTTATTTGAAACGATTTTGTAGTTGTTGGGTAAGTTATTGAACACGGATAAATTCTTTAGGAAAAATAATTGTACCGAATATTTTGAATACTCGGAGAAGTAATATGTTTTTTTTATAAGACGTGAGAAGCGAGAATCTTTATTGGTTGTCAGTCTGGAACTCGTGTGTGAAATGGGGTATAATAGCTTTGTGGCACGTTAAACAAATCTAAGTTCTCGATGCATCTTGCAAAAGTCAGATTTTTTTTTTATATCTTTGCATATTGTATGAAGATTTTTAGGATGATTCTACATTCACAAAGATGATTTGTGCATTAATTGCTCTAATTTCTTTCGAAAAGAGTATCCTGGGTTCGTTATTTTATATTATCCCGTTAAAAACAACTGTATGAAACAGAAAAAGAAAACCAAAGTGCTGTTTATTTCTCAAGAAATTTTTCCCTATTTACCTGAATCCGAGATTGCTCACATGAGTAGATACCTGCCTCAAGCTGTGCAGGAGCGCAGCAGAGAAACTCGTACCTTTATGCCAAAATTTGGTTCGGTGAATGAGAGACGTAATCAGCTCCATGAGGTTATCCGTCTATCGGGGATGAATTTAATAATTGACGATACTGATCACCCATTGATAATAAAAGTAGCTTCAATACAGTCGGCACGACTTCAAATCTATTTTATTGACAATGAAGACTATTTTCAACGGAAAAATACCATTGCCGATGATGACGGGGTAGAGTATGACGACAACGACGAGCGTTCCATCTTTTTTGTTCGCGGTGTGATGGAAACGGTGAAAAAACTTCGCTGGACACCGGATATAATTCATTGTCAGGGTTGGATGTCTGCGTTGGCACCATTGTATATTAAAAAAGCATACAACGAGGATCCTTTCTTTAAAAACTCTAAAGTAGTTTATTCCATTTTTAACGATGAGTTTCAGAAACCTTTTAACAAGAAGTTTGCTGATAATCTGATACTCGAAGGTATTTTGCCTGAACATTTAAGCAGCATTCAAGGTGATGTGATAGACTACGAAGCGGTAACGAAATTGGCAATTGATTTCTCGGATGGTGTCATCCAATCGAGCGAAGTAGTGAAACCAGAACTGCTGGATTATGTTAAAACTAAAAATATTAGTTTTATGCCCTATGTAGGCAACGAGGAGCAAGCCGACCAATATGTTGATTTTTACGAATCATTGTAACTCCCGTGAATGCTTCACCCCCCCCCAATAATGTCATGATTTTTTAAATATAAAAAGCCCATAATGCTATCTTTCGTTCACCTTTACGAAATGGTATTTGAGCTGAATATCACCATTTATTACAGAGAGAAATAATCAATATATGAAATTTAAGTTCATAATTCCCGTTTTTGCCCTATTGGCATCTTTAGTCGTTTCGTGTGATGATAGCGCCGACAATTTAGGAAAAGAAATTCAACCTACCGACGATAAAATCGTACTAAAAGCAGATACGTTTCATTTAAGCACTCTTTCCCAAACGGTCGATCATATCATATCGCGCCCCGATTCGATGCTGCTTGGTACTTATATCGATGATGTGTTGGGAACCACACGAGCCGATTTGCTCACTCAATTGGCTATCCCATCGAAAGAATTTACATATCTCGACCCTTCGGTGGCTATAACAACTCCCGATTCGGTTATCGTAAATATGAGTTTTTATTCTTATTTTGGAGTAACAACTTCTCCAATCGAAATTAGTATTTATGAGATGAAAAAAGCTTTGAGTGATAAAGAAAATTATTATTCGGATATTAATCCGGCTGAATATGTTGACTTTAGCAAAAAGTTGAATGCGAAATCGGAATTGCTTACAATCAAAGATGGAGTGAGCGGAACAATCCAAACAAGCCTTTCGGTAAAACTTTCGAATGAGTTTTTGCAGCGAATTTTCACTACCGATCCAAAGAATTACAAAACACAAGCCGGTTTTCAGGAGTTCTTTAAAGGACTATATGTTACCACCGACTTTGGAAGCTCCGCGATGATAAATGTTAGTAGCCTTACCATGACACTTTATTATCATTATATTTATAATAACGACCCAACAAAAGCAAAAATAAAATCATATCAGGCTTATCATGCCAATAGTGAAGTGGTGAAAGTAAATCGTGTGCAACATCCGTTTCGTAATCTAAACATTACACCGAACGATCAATACAACATACTTGCCTCTCCATCCAATTATCAGACTAAAGTAAGGATTCCGATAGGGAGAATGCGTCAGCGAGTGAATGTTGGTGATAAGCGACTTGATATTAACAGCGCGTTGCTGAAACTTGAGGTTCAGGATCGGGCGAGTTGGGCACCCAACTCCATCATTCCTTATGTCGGCAACATGCTTTTGATAAAAGAAGAGGCGTTGGACGCGTTTTTCAAAGAACACAAACTGCCATCGGATACGGTATCGTTTCTTGCAAGTTTGGGTAGTGAGAGTGTAACTGCTACAACTTATAAATACAATTACAGCTTCTCGAACATGTCGGCATTTCTCAAAAATGAGTTTAAGAAAAAGAATAACGCGGAGTATATTGATATGGTTTTACTGCCGGTTTCTGTGTTGAGTTCTTCGTCTTCTTCCTCATCGACAAGCACGATAAGCGCCGTAGTGCAAGCAACCGAAATGCAGGCTGTATCCATATTTAGTGGAAAGCACAAAGAAACACCCATTCGCATGGAGGTGGTTTATAGCGGATATTAGCAGATCGCAATGTAATAATAAAAAAGCGTATTGAATTTTACTTATTCAATACGCTTTTTTAGTTGTAATTCTGTTTGCGAAATTCAGCGCTCGGTCTATTTCTGACGTATAAAAATATTAATTGGGGTGCCGGTAAAATCCCAATTGCTTCGAATTTTATTTTCCAGGTACCTCCGATATGGCTCTTTGACGTATTGTGGTAGATTGGCAAAGAATACGAAACTTGGAATTGATGTTTTGGGCAATTGCGTAACGTATTTTATTTTAATGTACTTGCCTTTCAGCGCTGGTGGCGGATAGTTTTGGATAAGCGGAAGCATCACTTCGTTTAGCTTAGCAGTCGCCACTTTACGTTGTTTGTTTTGATATACTTCCATTGCCAGGTCAAGCACTTTAAGAATGCGCTGTTTCTGGGTTACGGATGTGAAAATAATCGGGAAATCGACAAAAGGCGCAATTCGGTCACGAATCTGCTTTTCGAGGTGCTTAATATCATTCGCTTCTTTGTTCTCAATTAAGTCCCATTTATTGACAACTACTACCAGTCCTTTTTTGTTTTTCTGAATCAACGAGAAAATGTTTAAATCCTGGCTTTCGAGTCCGCGTGTGGCGTCGAGCATCAGGATGCAGACATCGGCATTCTCAATGGCACGAATGGAACGTACTACGGAATAATATTCCAAATCTTCTACTACCTTTGCTTTTTTACGGATTCCGGCTGTGTCCACCAGGTAGAAGTCGTGTCCGAATTTGTTGTATCGAAGGTAGATGGAGTCGCGTGTGGTGCCGGCAATGTCAGTAACGATTGTGCGCTCTTCACCTGTCAACGCGTTGATTAATGATGATTTGCCTGCGTTTGGTCGCCCTACGATTGCAAATCGGGGAAGTTCTTCTTCAAGTTCTTCGGTGGTGTCGGGTTTGAAGTGCGTAATCAAGGTGTCTAAGAGTTCACCGGTGCCAAGTCCATTGATGGAGGAAACGATTGTAGGGTCGCCTAAACCTAATTTGTAGAACTCAGCGGATTGATATTGCAGGTCGAAAGTATCCGTTTTATTGGCGGCAACAACAACCGGTTTGTTTGAACGGCGCAAGATTTGTGCTACCATGATATCCATATCTGTTATTCCGCTAAGCGTGTCAACCAGAAATAGAATCACGTCAGATTCCTCGATGGCTATCATCACATGACGTTTAATTTCTTCTTCAAACACATCGGATGAGTTTACTACCCAGCCACCGGTGTCAATCACCGAAAATTCACGTCCATTCCATTCGCTTTTGCCATATTGGCGGTCGCGGGTGGTGCCAGCCTGTTCGTTAACTATAGCCCGACGCGATTTGGTCAGCCTATTGAAAAGTGTGGATTTGCCCACATTCGGACGCCCCACAATTGCTACGATATTTCCCATTGTTTTTTGTTTTGCTCCGATCTGACGGAGTAGTTCAACTTTTTTTTATTTTTTTTCTTAACTCTGCTCGTTTCGTCGCGAAACAACGCAGTGGGTAAAAATATTTTCGGGCACAAAGGTACTGATTTTATTGCGATTAACTGTCGGCGCGCTAATCATAAAATCATTATTTAAGTTAAATGCCAATGTTTTATGTCGCGAATTAGCTTATAAAGAGCAGTTCTCTGTATTTTGGCAATGGCCACATCTGGTTATCGACTATAAGTTCGAGTTTGTCGATGTGGTATCGGATGGTGTCAAAAAATGGCAACACGGTATCGTGATAAGCAATGGCTTTTTCGCGTTCATTTTCGATTATGTTTGCCACTTTTCGAGATTCAACCATAGCATCCACGTTTGATTTTATGCCGGCAATGTGTGTCGCGATGTCTTCGATCAGAGCGATGTCATGTTCATTGAGTGTTTTTGCTTTCTCATTCTCAAAGATTGCCCTGAGTTTATATACATTGTCGAGAAGTGCGGTTTGGTATTGTGTAGCGACAGGGATGATGTGATTCATCGATAAGTCGCCCAATACACGAGCTTCTATCTGGATTTTTTTAGTGTAAGTTTCCCATTTTACTTCGTTTCGAGCTTCCAGTTCACGATGATTCAATACGCCGATGCGTTCAAATAACTCCACTGTCTGTTTTTCCACATACTGGTCGTATATTAACGGCACACTTGTTTCGCAGTTTAGCCCGCGGCTTTCGGCTTCCTGTTTCCAGGCATCACTGTAGCCATTGCCATCAAATCTGATGTCCTTGCACTCTTTGATGTAGTAACGAAGGGTGTCGAAAATTGCTTCCTCTTTTTTCATTCCAGCTTTTAATTTCCTGTCAATTTGCGATTTGAAATCAATCAATTGGTTTGCCATTATTGAATTGAGCACGATTAACGCTGAGGAACAATTGGCCGAAGAGCCTACTGCCCTGAACTCGAAGCGGTTGCCGGTAAAGGCAAAAGGCGAAGTGCGGTTGCGGTCGGTATTGTCCATTATCACTTCGGGTATGTGAGCTACGCCGAGTTTCATTTTTTGAAGTTCTTCTACCGTGATGTCGTCGTCCTCCGAACTTTCTTCGATGCGGTCAAGTACCGACGAAATTTCTCTTCCGAGAAAGACGGAAACGATAGCCGGAGGTGCTTCGTTCGCTCCTAAGCGATGTGCGTTTTGTGCAGTCATGATGGAAGCTTTGAGCAGTCCGTTGTTTTTGTAAACCGCCATTATTGCATTGACCACGAAAGTGATAAACTGGAGATTTTCGTTTGGAGTTTTACCCGGAGTAAATAATCCTACACCCGTATCCGTGCCAAGCGACCAGTTATTGTGTTTGCCGGAGCCATTAACGCCGGCGAATGGCTTTTCATGAAGTAGCAGTTTGAAATTGTGTCTTTTGGCTACTTTGTCCATGATTGACATGATTATCAGATTCTGGTCGTTTGCCAAGTTTGTCTCTCCAAATATTGGAGCTATCTCAAACTGATTTGGCGCCACTTCGTTGTGGCGGGTTTTCAGTGGGATGCTATATTTGTAGGCTTCGAACTCCACTTCGCGCATAAATTCTACAACACGTGGTGGCACCGCTCCAAAGTAATGGTCGTCCAATTGCTGGTTTTTGGCGCTTTCATGTCCCATTAGTGTGCGTCCGGTAAGTTTTAGATCGGGGCGCGCGTGATACAGCGCTTCGTCCACCAGAAAGAACTCTTGTTCCCATCCAAGGTATGAATACACTTTCCTTACTTTCGAATCAAACAGCTTGCAGACCTCTACCGAAGCTTTATCTACCGCGTTAAGAGCTTTCAGCAATGGTGTTTTGAAGTCAAGCGCTTCGCCGGTGTAGGAGATAAACACCGTGGGGATGCAAAGTGTGTCGTCAACGATAAAGGCGGGTGATGACGGGTCCCAAGCGGTATAACCTCGAGCTTCGAAAGTGTTGCGGATGCCTCCACTCGGAAAGCTGGATGCGTCAGGCTCTTGTTGGGCAAGAAGTTTGCCCGAAAATTTTTCAATAATATCGCCTCCGGGCATGTCGGCGTAGTCAATAAATGAATCGTGCTTTTCTGCCGTACCGTCGTTAAGAGGCTGAAACCAATGTGAGTAATGCGTTACTCCCATTTCCATCGCCCATAGTTTCATGCCGGCAGCCACATGTTCCGCAATGCCGCGAGGAAGTGTTTTCCCCTCATCAATCGCATCGGTTACAATCTTCATAGTCTCTTTGGAAAGATATTTCGACATTTGTTTTCGGTTGAATACAAGTATTCCGTAATAATCCGAAGCACGTTTCCCGGGTGATTGTATGTTTTTAGGTGCTCTTCTTGAGGCCTCTTCTACTGCATTGAAACGGATTGATGACATAGAGTGGATTGAATTATGTTGATTTTGTTGATTTTAGGCTGCAAAGATACAATAAAATCAGGAATTTTTTTTATCGCGTATGTGTTGATTTCTAATTTGGATGTATCAATGTGAGTAGATAAATATCTTAGAAATTTTCTTAAACTTATGGCACAATAGTTTGATTCGGCATAACAATTGTGTGTAAAGAGATGTTTGAATAAATATGTAATGAGATTTTTCCAGAATCCGACGAAAAAAAAATAAGTGTCCCGGATGGATTCTGTCTGTTGTTTTTCACGTATTAGCTTTGGACTGTAAGACGAATTTAAAACGGTATGCGCTATTGAAATGAATGTTTGGATGACCGTCTGCCTGATTCGTTTTTTATAAATCTCATGACAATAAACTGATGATATGCGATTGTTTGATATGATTTTAGATGTTTTCCTTCGAAGTCTTATGATGAAAAAAAATATCCGTCAAATCGAAACTCATATTTTTGACAGTGATAAATCAAATTATTAGAAGTTGTTCAAGGCAATTGCTGATAAATAAACTAAAATGTCTATATTTGTAAGTTACAATTTTAATAATAAAACGAAGTACAATTATGAAAAATTTTCGATTAGCATCAGCCGGTCTATTTCTATTCTCTCTTTTAATCTCATTCAATGCTTTTTCGCAAGCGCCGGATACGATTATCAATCCTCGGATAAACTCCGGGAATCCTTTAACTCAAAATGAACAATACTACAACGCGCGATATTACAAGTGGGAACGCCCTGTTTTTCAGGTGGTAGATATTGACAGGCTACTTTCTTACAAATCGGACAATCAGGCTTATTTGGCTGAGGTGAAATCGCTTGAAACATTGCTGAAACGCAACAAACAAGAACTAAATTCATACCAAAAACAGGTGAAAGACCAAAATACCGTATTGAAGAATGAGCTGAAAACGCTGAATGAAAAAAGAAAATTTTATGCGGAAGATGAAAAAATATTGAAACACGATGAAAAATTGTATAATGCGGAGCAAAAACTCATTCGTAAAGAACGCAAGGAGTTGAAAAAAACAGCTAATGAGATGTCAAGTTGGCAAATGGATGATAGACTTCAGAAATTGAATGACCGTGAATATCGTTTGCAGATAAACAAGGATAAGCGGAGCGAGAAACGCGAAATTACTAAAAAAAATATTTCCGAATTATCCGAAAGTCAAAGATTGCTTGACGAGAGAAGTGTTGAACTAAATGAACGCATGCGCGAGTTAGATACTTATGAACGTGAAATCAATATGAAACAAAAGCAGCTTAATTTGGAGGCTAAAAAAGCAAAATTGGAAATAAAGAAAGCAAAAAAAGCACTTTAAAATACATAAAAAAAGAGGCTATCCAACAGGAAGAAGCCTCTTTTTTTTTATGTAAATATCCCAAATCAGCCGTCATGTGCATCTTCACGATACATGATGGCTGATTTTTTTCTGATTTTTTATTCGTAAAACTTGGTAATCACTTAGAGCGACAAACTCGATACGCCTGAAAACTTGGTGATCGGGCACCTAACAGGTTTTTGAAACCTGTTAGGTGTAAGACTCAGTCAGAACGACAAAGTCGGTGTGGTTGAAAACTTGGTGATCAGTTAGCCCGACAAAGTCGGTGTGGCTGAAAACTTGGTGATCAGGCAGCCCGACAAAGTCGGTGTGGTTGAAAACTTGGTGATCAGGCAGCCCGACAAAGTCGGTGTGGTTGAAAACTTG
>CAZMQV010000025.1:0-40742 GCA_964568675.1 uncultured Paludibacter sp. | reverse complement strand
TTGAAAACTTGGTGATCAGTTAGCCCGACAAAGTCGGTGCGCCTGAAAACTTGGTGATCAGTTAGCCCGACAAAGTCGGTGTGGCTGAAAACCTGGTGGTAGCTACACCTAACAGATTTTTGAAACCAGTTAGCTGTTAGAATCACAGTAAACAAGTGAACCAGTGGTTTACGGTATTATATTCTTGCCTGAATCATACGTCGATTACCGCGTTAAGTAGCTGTGTTTGTGCCTCCAAGCCGGAGCAAAAGCCGGTTGCCGTGTCGCTTAATTACAATCACATTCATTCATGCCAATCCGAAGTGGGCGCAGCTGTGATTGCCGCTTCTAATGGTGGAGAAACTATGTTGTCGGATGTTTTTTTCAACTTCCTGCGCCCCTTCCATATTTCGAAAGGCGATAAATGAGAAGTTTTTTGTAATTTTGTAAATGAAAGAAAGCGTCGCGATGGGATAAATAAATGACATTAACATCAAAGCCGGCAATTTTACCGGCTTTTTGGCGTTAAAAAAAGATGATGGATAAAAGATATAAAGTTCCTATCAGTTATAATAATTGAGTTGGTATGAATTTTTTTATTAACAAAAACGAAGTTATTGTATTTGTAAAGAATTTTGCAAATTAAAATATTAATATAATTATATGTAGGATTATCGTAATTTATAATGTTATGTTGATGTTTTAAGATGAGACTAAAAGAATGAATACATCTATAAAAAGTAAAGCAATTAATGGTGGTAAATGGAGTCTTATTGATAATTTGGCAAATTCGGGATTAACTTTTCTTGTCGGGATTATTTTAGCAAGACTCTTAACTCCCGTTGAATTTGGTGTATTGGGATTAATAACAATATTTATCAATCTGTCAAACACAATAGTTGACGGAGGTTTTGTTACTGCTTTAATTCGGAAACCGGATTCAACCAACACTGACTATAATACGGTTTTCTTTTGTAATTTTATTGTTTCTGTTTTTTTGATGATATTGTTGATGATTTTTTCATCAAATATAGCTGAGTTTTTTTCTCAACCTATTCTATATAAGATACTTCCTGTGATGAGTCTGTTGTTGATAATTAATGCTTTTGGGATAATTCCCCGGACATTATTAATTAAAAAAATTGACTTTAAAACGCAAGCTAAGGTTTCATTAATTGCGTCGCTTGGAAGTGGCGTTTTGGGAATTACAATGGCTGTTACGGGATTGGGAGTTTGGAGTTTGGTGGTGCAGCAATTAAGCCGTCAGATATTATTGACAGTATTTCTGTGGGTTTTTGTATCTTGGCGTCCTTCATTTGAGTTCTCGAAAGATAGCTTTGTTGATTTGTTTGGGTTTGGATCCAAGGTGTTGATTGCTAATTTAGTGAATACACTCTATGGCAACATGTTTTTAGCGGTAATAGGCAAAGTGCATTCTGCAGAGAAATTAGGACAATACAATCGTGCAGAGCAATTTAATACTATTTTCACCAATAATATGACAATGGTAATTCAGAAAGTAAGTTTGCCGGTTTTAAGTATTATACAAGATGAAGATGAAAGATTTCGTTATGTTTACCGTAAAATAATTATCTTTAGTTCTATTATTACATTCGCTCTTGTTTTTGGTCTGGCAGCAATATCAAAGCCTTTGATTGTATTGTTAGTTGGAGAACAATGGTTGCCATCCGTAAAATTTCTTCAAATAATGAGCTTTTACGGTTTTTTGTATCCACTGCAGAATCTCAATCTAAATATGCTAAATATTAAGAAGCGCTCCGATTTAGTGTTAAAATTAGAGGTTTTTAAAAAGATAATGTTCATGCCTGTGATATTAGTGGGAGTGTATTTTGATATAGCATCGATGTTGTATGCCGCTGTTATATATTATGCATTTGAGTTTGTATGTAATAGTTGGTATTCAAAAGAGCTTGCAGGCTATGGAACTTGGTCGCAATTAAAGGATATTTTTCCTGTTTTTATTGTATCATTTTTTGTCGCAGCAGTAACATGGTTGATTACATTACTCGTTATCCCATATCTGCTAATGTTGATATTGCAGATAATCGTATTAATAACTTTACATCTGATAGTGTACGAGTTACTTAAAACAACGGAATACGTGGAATTGAAAAGAATGATGAAAGAACAAAGTGTTGTACGTAAAGTTGTGAGCATATTTAAGAAAGAATGTACCAAAAGTAGAGATGAATAAACGAATAGTAAACACAGTAATTTAAAATGATACTTCATAAATCTCAAAATAATATATATGATAATTTAATCATAGTCTTTTTAGCCCTTCAAATTTTCGGGGTGATTGGAGATGCTGCGCAACCAATTCGTTTGTTTGTAATTGCTTGCATTCCCTTTATGGTAAATTTTTTTATACTTAGTAAAGAAAGTAGAGGTAAAAATATTTATCAAATTGGCTTTCTTTTGCTTTGGATGGTTTATGCGTTATTTACTTTGATGTGGGCATTTGACTTATCCGAAAGTCTAAAGCACATATTGTATTTGATGGTAAATTTCTCTGGTTTTTTTGTTCTTCTGTGGTTGGCTACCAAAGCAAACAGGCCTCAAAATTCTGTGGTGATAGGATGGATCATAGTGCTTGTGTTAAGTATTCCAATCGCTTTGTATGAGCTATGGTTTGACGTTCATTTACCTGTGTCAACCTATGAGTCGGGTTCATTGATGAACTTTGGATTTGCAATTATCGAAAGAAATTTCGCTTCAGTTACTTACGGGAATTTGAATGGTTATAATACAATTTTGTGTTACATTCTTCCTTTTGTGTTGTTTAATTTGCTAAGCAAAGAAACTCGAAGAGTAGCAATGCTTATAAACTGGGTATTATTGTTGATCTTGTTTTATATTATAATATCCAATTCTTCTCGTGGTGCTATTTTTGTTTTCGTGCTTGCATTGACAATATTTTTTCTCTATTATTTTAAGAATGGAAGATCGGTTGTCGTCTTAGTTCTTGTTTGTTTAGTAGCAGTGTATTATGTTCTTCAGCATTTTGATACAATGTTTGGTTTTGTATTAACTCGTTTTGCTACTCATGGTTTAGAAGATGTTGGTCGAACAGAGAATATCAAGTCGGGAATTGAGACTTTGGTGAATACAAATTTCTTAGGAATTGGTATCGGTAACTATACAGAGTATATGGATAAAAATTACCATCTCTCCATCTTGTCGCCTCATAATATATTTGTTGAAATTTGGGTGGAGTTTGGTCTTCTCGTTCTTATTGGATTTCTTATTTTACTTCTGAAAATATTAAGATTAGGATTACATAATCCAAATATTGCTAATCGTGAGTTTATAATAATTTCATTAGCTGTTTTTCCGCTTTCCAACATCATTGATAGCACCTATTTGTTAAGTATGCATGTATGGGTTTTGTTGGCATCGTATTTTGTTATGGCTGATTCGTATTATGAACCTATTGAAGCTAATAAGTATGAAAATGAAAATGTCGAATTTATTAATAGTTTGAAAAATGAAGATATTGGTAGTATGTGAAGGCTATCCTCAAACAAAGACTTCGTTAAGAGGTGTGTTTGCTTTTGACCAAGCAAAAGCGCTTCATCAATTAGGCTTTGATGTATTACTCGTGTCTATTGATTTGCAATCCATTCGAAGACGTAGAAAGCTTGGAATGTATTGGGATGAAAAGGAAGGAGTTCGGATTGTTAATTATTCAATTCCTTTAGGTAAATTCCCTGAGAAAATATTGATATTTGCTGGTAAAATGGCATTGATAAAGATGTATGAAGATATCATAATTCATTTTGGGAAACCCGATTTGATACATGCTCATTTCACAAGTTATGCCAACATGTCTGTAATTTTAAAGAAGAGATACAATATCCCATTAGTAATCACAGAGCATAATAGTGATATCAGTAAATCAATCTTGTCGAAAAAACTTTTAAAATTAGGAAGAGAAACCTACTCGTATGCGAATTGCTTGATTTCGGTGTCTTCACTTCTCTCAACGAAAATAAAACATTTCTGGGGCGTGGATTCTGTCGTTGTTCCCAATATAGTTGATACGTCTTTATTTTATATTGATATTACCCCGAAGTCCGTTGATTCATTTACTTTTATTTCTGTAGGTTGTTTGTTGCATCGCAAGGGTTTTGATCTATTAATTCATGCATTTGCCGACGCAAATTTCCCAGAGAATGTATCGTTAAAGATTGTTGGAGATGGTCCATTAAGAAATGAGATGCAACTTGAAATAGAAAAGAGAGGATTGACTTCGCGTATTGAGTTAATAGGATTCCAGAATAGAGAAGAAATTGCAAAATTGATGAAACAATGTGACTCATTTGTGTTAGCATCGCGTGGTGAAACTTTTGGTGTGGTTTATATTGAAGCGATGGCAGCAGGTTTGCCGGTAATTGCTACAGCTTGTGGTGGTCCCGAAGATTTTGTAAATGAACAGAATGGAATATTAATACCCACTAATGATGTGCCTATGTTGACAAAATCACTTATCGATATGTATAAAAATAATCATTTATATGATAGGCGTTATATAGCTGAAAATGTTCGTCAACAGTTTGCCCCCGAAACTATTGCTACTCAATTAGCTATAACATATAACCAAGTAATAACAGATGCGAACTATTAATTTGAATAGAACATTATTATCGTTTTTTATGCTATTGTTGTGTGGGATTTTTGGAGTATATGGTATTCAAGCACAATCTGATGGGCAATGGAAAACAAATGATGGGTGGGTGATGAGGAAAAATATTGATGAGAATCAATTTGAAAATTTTTTTGCAATTGGTATCTGGGGAATACCCGGCTATGTTTTCAATAAAGATTGTGTGGAGGTGGAGTCAGAGAAATACCCAAATAATTTTTTTCGATACAAAGAAGTAATAAAATACTTCAATCTTTTCTATCTTCAATGGGGATTTGGAAAAAAATACATGAATGATGTGGTGAAAATAGCAGGAACGGCAGAATTTCCATGGTTTTTAGAAAGAGGTTATTATCGAGAAGGTATTCGTAATCCATCATTTAACATGATGAGGGATATTAGAAATGCTGTGAAAACAGAGGCGTTTAGAAATACGCTGAATACATCCATTGATGTTGCTTTGGATGAAATGAGCAAAACAAAATCGGATTTTATTTGGGCACCTTTCGATGAAGTAGCATCAGGATTTATGAACTGGTGTTGGCCAGTGAATGCCGCAAACGCCGTATATGAGGAAATAAATAAAAGGACGCCCGGCAAGCTGGTCTATGTTGATTTATTGGGAAGTGATGGAGGAATTGCCAATTCTTTTTTATATGAAACATTATATATGAATAAATTCGGAAAACAGCCCCAAAGCCTACCGAATTTAAATGCTTCAAGTAAATTGTCGAGAAATTCGATTGGATATTATCACTATAATCATAAAGGAGAAACACTTTCCCAACTACCTACAATTACAAAAATAAAAGATGATAATGAGTTGTCGGATTTTAAAAATAATTGGTTTGAAAATGTAAGACTTACAGCAAAAGGATATAAAGAATCAGGAGATGTGTTTGGATTAAATTCATATCAGATTATGTATTTACATCCGGAGTTGGTAGGTGTTACGGTTGATGCGATAAAAGCAGGTGTAGGAGAAGATAAACCTGTTTGGATGTTTTTTGACTCAAATGGTTATGATAAACCTGATGCTCTATCGATAGAAGAATATGTTCGTAATTTAAAATGTCAGATTTATACATCGTTGGTTCATGGAGCTACAGGTGTGCTATTCTGGAATGATTTAACTAAAGAATCCAAAATCTTCGATGCGATAATTCCTGTTGTTGATGAACTTAAAAAAAGAGATAATATTTTTAAGCTTCAAACGCTCTCGAAAGGAGTTCAACGAAAAATGCATTACATGATAAAATATGATGAAAAAAGAGGTAATTGTGTAGTGGTTGTAAATACAAGTCCGGTAAAAAGTGATATATTTGCATTGAGAAACGGAAAGTCTTTTGAAATAACTCCTTTGGATGTTGTTATTTTTGAGATATAATTTTTTTGTAATTGAACGGTGAAAATGAAAATATTAATGCTTTGCGATTTTTTTGGAGTCGAACAACAATATCAGGAAAATTATTTATCAAAATACTATAATAAGCTAGGGCATGAAGTGGTAATAATTGCGAGTACAATTGACCAAATACAGGATTATTACAACAATAATTACTTAATCAAGAGTAAAAGTATTAGTTGTTTTGGTAAGACGAAACTTATTCGATTGCCATATCAAATTAATATCGCGGGGAAGTTAAGGCGTTTCAAGGGTGTGAAAAAGATATTGTTAGAAGAGTCGCCCGATTTTATTTATGTTCATGGCACTCATAACCTGAATTTGAATGATGCTGCATGGTATAAGTCGAAGTATAATACATCTTGTAGAATTATTTGCGACAGTCATGCCGATTTTAGTAACTCGGGGGTCAACTGGATGTCGCTTTATATATTGAATGGTTTTTTTCGTCGTTATTATTTTCAATGTTATAAGCATTGTTTAGAAAAGATTTATGCAGTTTCGCCCGATGGAATAGATTTTCTAAATAAAATTTATGGAATAAGTTACTCCGAGATAGAACTTTTACCTTTAGGATGTGACTATGAATTGTCAAATGAGATAAAGCAAAGGGTTGAAAAGGAACATTTAAGAAGTACTATTGGAATTGAAAACGATGATTTTGTGATTTTTACTGGCGGTCAATTAAATAAGAATAAAAAAACAGAATTATTAATTCAGGCGATTGTTGAAATCAATAGACCAGATGTATTTCTTTTGATAGTAGGGCAAGGTGATGTAAATAATAAAACATACGAAAATGCACTTAAAGAAAAGGCGCAAGGGCATAGAGTTTTTTTTACAGGCTGGCTGAAGTCTGATAAAATTCTGGAATGGATGGGGATATCCAATTTGGCAGTATTCCCAGGCAGTCAATCAGTATTGTGGCAGCAAGCCATTGGTATGCATTTACCATTAATAGTTGGTAATATAGGTAATCAAGATGCCGGATATTTGAATGTAAATGATAATGTAGTGGTAATTCAGCCCGAAGATATTACAGTGAAAAGATTAAGTGAAGAGATTGAAAAGTTGATAATATCTACTAAAGAATTAGATAGAATGCGGCTTGGCGCACAAAAAACTGCAGAGCAGTTTTTGGATTATAAAATCATAGCTGAAAAAACAATACGCAAATGAAAAAAAGTGTTGAATTAATAAATCTTCCAACAGTGATTGATTCAAGAGGCTCTTTGACCTCTGTGGAGCAGTTGAAAGATATACCTTTTGATATAAAACGAATTTTTTATATGCACCACATCGTTAATGACCGTGGTGGACATGCCCATATTGATACCGATCAAATAATAATTCCTATTTCGGGATCATTTAAAGTTAAAACTTTTGATGGAGTAACTGAACAGGAGTATTTGATGAACAATTCTACAGTCGGGCTTTATACCCCGAGATTGACTTATTGTGATTTATATGATTTCTCACCGGAAGCTGTGTGTCTGGTTCTTTCAAATACACATTATGATATGAAGAAATCATTAAGAACTTTATCCGACTATGTTGAATATTTGAAATATAATAAATGAAGAGAAGAATTGAAGTATCAGCCAATTTAGATTCGTTTTTTTGTTCGTCGCAAAAAAGAGAAAATAAATTCCAGCGTTTTGAAGACATATTAGATTGGATTAAAGAAAAGAACAGATCTTTTGTGGTTGAGCAAATACCATTTTCAAGATTGAGCCAGTGGGGCTTCACGCAGCGTAATCAAAGTATCGTGCATGATTCCGGTCGTTTTTTTCGAATAGAAGGACTTCGTGTTAAAACGAATTATGGGCATGTGCGCCAATGGGATCAACCAATCATCAATCAACCGGAAATTGGAATTTTGGGAATCTTGACTAAAGTATTTGATAATACTCGCTATTTTCTGATGCAGGTGAAAATGGAACCGGGCAATGTAAACATACTACAGCTTTCACCTACCGTACAAGCTACAAAAAGTAATTTTTCAAGAGTTCACCAAGGAAAACTTCCCACTTATTTAGAATATTTTTTAGATCCATCGAAATCGAACATATTGATTGACCAACTACAAACAGAACAGGGGGGGCGGTTTTTACGTAAAAGAAATAGAAATATGGTTGTGGATGTAGAAGGGGATGTTGAGTTTTTTGATGATTTTCGTTGGTTAACGTTGGGAGAAATAAAGAAATTACTAACGATGGACAATATGGTAAATATGGATGCCCGATCAGTAATCTCTACTATCCCTTTATTGGATGATGATATAATACGAGAAATGCAACGACTTGATATTGATAAACAGACAAAATATATTATTAATGGAGTTACGTATGAAGATTTGAATCTTGATATTATACGTTCAGCATCAATTAATTCAGAGAAAATAAGTTCAAAAGACCAGATTATCTCCTGGTACACGGCTATGAAAGTTAATTTTGAAATGGAAGTTGAACAAGTTCCATTGTCAGAGTTAAAAGGATGGGTAGTATCTGACGTAAATATTAAAAGTAATGACCGCTTCTTTTCAGTTATCGGTGTAAGAGTTGAAGCTGGAAGTCGTGAGGTTCAATCATGGTGTCAGCCTTTAATAAAAGATGAAAATATCGGACTTCTTGGTTTTATCGCTAAAAAAATAAATGGAGTTTTAAGTTTCCTGGTACAAGCGAAAGTTGAGCCTGGTAATTTAGATAAGGTAGAACTTTCTCCGACTGTGTCTTGTTCGAATATTGATTATTTAAAGTTGCATCCTGAACTGCAACCTCCATTTTTTAAATATTTCGTAGATGAAAGTTTATCATGTCATATTCTTTTCGATGCGCTACAATCAGAAGAAGGAGGTCGATTCTATCACGTTCAGAATCGGAATAAAATCATTGTTTTGGATGAAAATATTGATTTTAATCTACCTGCAAATTTTTGCTGGATGACGTTAAATCAAATGATGGAGTTTATGCGTTATAGCCTTTTTAATATTGAAGCAAGAAGTTTAATCTCGTGTATTGACATTAAAGGTGTAAATTTATGAAATTGCTTTTTATTGGTTATTCCAATTTGTTGAAAAACAGGATAATTCCCATTCTAAATCAAATTGAATTTATTGATGAAGTTCATATTGCAAAATATAAATTTCAGAGTTGGGATGATGATTGTAAGGTAGGACTTAAGCCATTTACGTTGTATGATAGTTACGAGGAGGCTTTTGAAAATTTTGAGGGAGATATCGTATATATATCCTCGACAAATAGCTCTCACTTTGAATGGGCAAAAAAATCATTGCAGAAAGCGTTTCATACGATAATTGATAAACCTGCGACATTACATTTGTCAGAAACAGAAGAGTTGATTCATATTGCTCGTGAAAAAAGAATTCTACTTACAGAAGCAACAGTATATTTATTTCATCCACAAATGAAATATATAAAAGATTATTTATTACGAAATAAATATATTCCTCAAAATATAAGTTTTCTTTTTTCGTTTCCATCATTTAAGAAAGATAATTTTAGATATTCGAAAATGATGGGGGGGGGAGCGATATATGATACCGGGCCATATCTCGCTTCATTAGCAAGATATTTCTATGATGATATGCCGTTGAAAGCTGTAGTTGAATGTAATTACAATTCAGATTATGAAGTGGAAATATCATATAGTGCGGTTGTTAAATATAGTAATGGTCGAAGTATTATCGGATATTCCGGTTTTAATACAGAGTATATTAACCGACTGAACATATTAGGTGAGAAATTTTGTATCGACATAGATAGAGTATATACAATACCGGATGATATGGAAAATACAATTTCTATTAGAAGTGAGAATAAAACAGAAATAGTGAAAGTGAAATCAGCAAGTCTTTTTGTTGAATACTTTAAGCACATTAATTTTGCAATTACCAACACTTCATTTGAGGCATTGTATAATGATATGCTAAAAGACGCAAAGATAAGAAGTTTACTTAAATAAAATAGAACGATGAGTATAAAAGTTTGGGATTACCTTGAAGAGTATAAAAATGAGAAAGACGAAGTTCTAAGCGCTATCGAAGAGGTGCTTGAGTCGGGATGGCTAATTTTAGGAAGCAAGGTTAAAGCCTTTGAAGAAGTATATGCAAAATATTGTAACACGAAATATGGGATCGGAGTTGCCAATGGTACTGATGCTATTTTTCTTGCTCTAAAATCATTGGGGGTTGGTGTTGGTGATGAAGTGATTACAGTGTCAAATACAGCCATCCCAACCGTGTCGGCTATTGTAAGTGCTGGTGCTACTCCTGTCTTTGTTGATATATTAGAAGATTCTTGTTTAATGGATACATCTAAAATAGAATCAGCAATTACTCCTAAAACAAAATGTATATTACCAGTTCATCTTTTTGGTCAATGTGTTGATATGGATAAAGTTAATGAAATTGCGAAAAAATACAATCTGTTTGTGTTGGAAGATTGTGCTCAAAGTCATGGAGCTTCTTACAAAGGAAGAATAGCTGGTTCAATGTCAGATATATCAACAACATCATTCTATCCAACAAAAATTTTAGGAACTTATGGTGATGGTGGTATGGTTAATACAAACAGCGAAGAATTGGAACGTAAAATGCGAAGGTTGAGATTTTATGGAGCAGAGAAAACATACTATGCAGTAGAACATGGCTATAACTCACGATTAGATGAATTACACGCTTCAATTTTGTTGAAGAAAATGATCCACTTAGATTCTTATATCAAGCGCAGAAGACAATTGGCGATGCAATATAATCAATTATTAAATGACAGTGGTTTGATTCTACCAAAAGAAGCTGAATACGGCAAACATGCCTATTACATTTATGTTGTTCGACATTCAAAAAGAGATTGGTTGCTTGAAGAACTTAAAAAATCAGATATTCTTCTCAATATTAGTTATCCATGGCCAATTCATACGATGTCTGGCTATAACTATATTGGATGTAAGGAGGGTGAATTACCAGTTACCGAGAGAATGGCTAATGAAATATTTTCTTTGCCTATGTACCCTTCTCTAACCGATCAGCAACAAGAAATTGTTGTGAATAAATTAATCGAGTTGCTGAAAAAATAATTAATATATTAAATAGTTGGAGCTTTGAGACATAATTTTTGTACATTATTTGATAGTTATTATCTACGAAAGGGACTAGCGCTTTATCAATCGCTTTTAGATATTAAGGATGATTTTCATTTATTTGTTGTAGCCTTTGATGATAAGTCTTATGAAATACTTACTCGGCTCAATTTAGAAAACTTAACTGTCGTCACGCTTCTTGATTTCGAAACTCCCGAATTACTTCGTGTAAAACCGCTAAGAACACGTGCAGAGTATTGTTGGACTAGTACATCGTCTGTTATTTATTATTTTATTCAGAAGTATAGTTTAGACCACTGCACATATATTGATGCTGATTTAATGTTTTATTCCTCATTAATTCCTATTTATGATGAAATAGGAACTAATTCAGTTGCAATTACAGAACATATCCCCGATGGTCCTGATGAGCCTACAGGAAAATACTGCGTTCAATTTGTTTATTTTAAAAATGACAAAGATGGGATGGAGACGCTTAATTGGTGGAGAAATAGTTGTATCGACTGGTGTTATTCACGTTATGAAGACGGAAAATTTGGCGATCAGAAATACCTCGATTCTTTTCCGATTTTGTTTGACAATGTTCATGTTGTTAAAAATAGGGGGCTGGGGGTTGCACCTTGGAATATTCATTTGTATCAATTCTCAGAATATGGAAAGATTGACTATAAAAATGATCTATTTGATATTGTGTTTTTTCATTATCACGGAACAAAGGTAAAACTTGAAAATGATGTATTGAGTATTGAAGTTGTTACTTCGGATGTTACCGATGATTTGGAGGAAAATATTTACATTCCATATCTTAATTTATTGAGAAAAGTCAGTGTGAAATATCTTGATAATAAGATTCTTAATATTAAAGTAATAAGAAGAAGTTGGTTGAAAAGTGTTACAGCTAAAATAAAATTGACATTTAGAAATAGTGAACTTGTACGTTTCCTATATTATCGGTTTATTAGAAAAAAGTTTGAAGGGCACGAAAAGAATAAAGTATGAAGATAACAGTTATTACGGTTGCATATAATAGCGATAATACGATAAAAGATACGATAGAAAGTGTCTTGGCTCAAACCTATCGGGATATTGAATATATTATAATTGATGGCGATAGCAAAGATAATACAATGGATATTGTGCGCAGTTATGCAGATAAAATCGCAAAAATCGTTTCCGAGCCTGATTTAGGGATTTATGATGCGATGAACAAAGGAATTGATATTGCAACTGGTGATGTGATTGGTTTTTTGAATTCAGATGATTTTTTCACATCTTCTGATATTCTTGAAACGGTAGCAAGAACATTTAATGAGAATAATATCGATGCTTTGTATGGTGATGTGCATTTCGTCAGACCTGTAGATTTGAATAAATCAATTAGATATTATTCATCCGCCTTGTTTAATCCTAATTTCTTTCGCTTTGGATTTATGCCAGCTCACCCATCATTTTATGTGAAAAAGAAGTGTTATGATATTTATGGTGTTTATTCATTGGATTATAAAATTGCTTCAGACTTCGACCTATTAATTAGATTCTTAAAGAAAAACCATCTCAAATGCAAGTATGTGAAAAAAGACTTTGTTACAATGCGTGTTGGTGGAATTAGTACTAAAAATGTGAAAAGTAGAGTGATATTGAATAAAGAAAATATTTTGGCTTGTAAGAGAAATGGTATTTATACAAATGTAATCTTCGTTTCTTTCAAGTATCTAATTAAATTTTTTGAGTTTAAACTTTAAATCGTTTATTCCAAAAACTATTGCTTCTTGTCGGATTGTGAGACAGACTATGAATAAAAAATGTTTGCTATATTCACAATTTCTTTTCGAATTATTATTAAGAAAAAAAACAAAACATAATCTTTCATGACCAAAAAAGTATTTGTCAGCGGATGTTACGATATGCTCCACAGTGGGCATGTCGCGTTTTTTGAAGAGGCGGCTACGTATGGCGATTTGTATGTGGGCATCGGGTCGGACAAAACCATAGCCGAACTGAAAGCTCGTAAAACGGTGAACCCGGATTCGGAGCGACTTTATATGGTGAGCGCGCTGCGGGTGGTGAAAGCTGCCTGGATTAATACCGGCAGTGGGTTGATGGACTTTGAAGAACAGCTACGGGAGTTGAAGCCCGATGTGTTTTTTGTCAATACCGATGGGCATACGCCTGCCAAAGAAGAGCTTTGCAATGAACTGGGAATAAACTATGTAGTGAGCAAGCGTGTGCCTCATGCCGATTTGCCTGCCCGCTCCACCACCGCGCTCCGTCAGGTGTGCGACATTCCTTACCGCATCGACTTGGCGGGAGGTTGGTTGGACCAACCCTTTGTGAGCCAATATGCCGAAGGACCTGTGCTCACCATCAGCATCGAACCCGACTATGAGTTTAATCACCGTAGCGGCATGTCAACAAGTAGCCGAAACAAGGCGATAGAGCTTTGGCAAACCGCCATACCCGAAGGCGACAAGGAGAAATTGGCTAAGATATTGTTTAGTTTTGAAAATCCGCCCGGCAAAAAGTATGTGAGTGGCTCGCAAGATTCGCTCGGTATTGTGATGCCGGGCTTGAATTGTCTCAATTACAAGGCGGATTATTGGCCGGAATCCATCCAAACGGTGATGGATGAAGCTGTTTTGCAATGGATAGAGGCTCACATCTGGCTTATTCCGCTCACACCCCGCGTTGATTCGTATGATGTGCTTGCCGATACGCGGATAGGAGAGGCAAGCGCGCGTGCCTTGAGCAATGCCGCTAAAGCATGTTGGGAAGGCATGTTGGAGATGAATGTAGAAAAAGCCGGGAGAGCCATGCGCGATAGTTTCGAAGCGCAGATAGCGATGTTTCCCAATATGGTAACTCCCGAAATAATGGAACAACTCGACATTTACAAGCCACAGGTGAAAGGGTGGAAGCTAAGTGGCGCCGGCGGAGGAGGCTATTTGATATTATTCAATGACGCGCCGGTAGAAAATGCCATTCAAATCAGAATAAGAAGATAAATGAATTATTGAACAAAAGATGCCTTTTTGCTATTTTATTAGCATCAGATGGCTTCATGAAAATATAGACTAAAAAGTATGAAAAAAGTTGCGCTTATTACAGGCATTACCGGGCAGGATGGTTCGTATCTTGCCGAGTTTTTAATAGAAAAAGGCTATGAAGTGCATGGCACGCTTCGCCGATCATCCTCGTTCAATACTGCCCGCATTGAGCATCTTTATTTCGATGAGTGGGTGCGCGATATGAAACAACACCGCACCATTGAGTTGCACTATGCCGACATGACCGACTCCAGCTCGCTGATTCGCATTATCCAGACAGTGCAACCCGACGAAATATATAACCTGGCGGCTCAGAGCCATGTGAAAGTGAGCTTTGATGTGCCGGAATATACTGCCGAAGCCGACGCGGTGGGTACCCTTCGCTTGCTCGAAGCGGTGCGCATATTGGGTTTGGAAAAGAAAACCCGCATTTATCAGGCTTCCACCTCCGAACTCTTCGGCTTGGTGCAAGAAGTGCCGCAGAAGGAAACCACACCTTTTTATCCGCGTAGTCCTTATGGTGTGGCAAAACTCTATGGCTATTGGATAACCAAAAATTATAGGGAATCTTACGGAATGTATGCCGTAAACGGCATTCTGTTTAACCATGAGAGCGAGCGGCGCGGCGAAACATTCGTAACCCGCAAAATCACGCTTGCAGTAGCGCGCATTGTGCAAGGGATGCAGGACAAACTCTACATGGGCAACCTCGATTCGCTGCGCGACTGGGGCTATGCCAAAGATTATGTGGAATGTATGTGGCTGATACTCCAACACGCTACACCCGAAGATTTTGTAATCGCTACCGGCGAAATGCACACCGTGCGCGAGTTTTGCACACTTGCTTTTGCCGAAGTAGGCATCAAGCTTCGTTGGGAAGGCGAGGGAGTGGCAGAAAAAGGTATCGATGAAGCCACCGGAAAAGTCTTGGTGGAGGTTGACCCCAAATACTTCCGCCCGGCGGAAGTGGAGCAGCTACTTGGCGACCCCACAAAAGCCAAAACATTGCTGGGATGGAACCCCACGAAAACATCATTCGCCGAACTGGTGAAGCTGATGGTAAACCACGATATGAAATTTGTACGCAAACTGAAATTAAAAGCCGACTTGGACAATGAATAAATCGAGTAAAATATATGTTGCCGGTCATGGAGGATTGGTTGGCTCCGCTATTTGGAAAAATCTGACCGCGCGCGGATACACCAATCTCATCGGGCGGCGACAAGCGGATTTGGATTTGCAGGACACCGCGGCGGTGAATCGTTTCTTCGAAACCGAACTGCCGGAATATGTGTTTCTGGCTGCCGCTAAAGTGGGAGGCATTGTGGCAAACAATACCTATCGCGCCGACTTTATCTATAACAACTTGCAGATTCAGAACAATGTAATCAGCGCCTGCCACCGGTTTGGCGTGAAGAAGTTGCTGTTTCTTGGGAGTACTTGTGTCTATCCCAAAGAAGCGCCACAGCCTATTGCCGAAGAGACGCTGCTCACTTCGCCACTCGAATACACCAACGAGCCGTATGCCATTGCCAAAATTGCCGGGCTTAAAATGTGTGAAAGTTACAACCTGCAATATGACACCAACTTCATAGCTGTGATGCCTACCAACCTCTACGGGCCAAATGATAATTTTGATTTGGAAAAAAGCCACGTGCTGCCCGCAATGATTCGCAAAGTGCATTTGGCTAATTGCCTGAAAGAAAATATGTGGGATACTATTCGGCGCGACCTCGACAAGCGCCCGGTAGAAGGCGTAACAGGGCGCGATAGCGAATTGACGATAAAGACCATACTCGGTAAGTATGGCATTAACCCGGACTATCTGGAGCTTTGGGGTAGTGGTAAGCCCATGCGCGAATTTCTTTGGAGCGAGGAGATGGCTGACGCCTCAGTCTTTATTATGGAGCGTGTTGATTTCTCCGATTTGGCAAAAGCTAAAACAGAAATTCGCAACTGCCACATCAATATCGGTACCGGAAAGGAGATAAGCATTCGTGATTTATCGCAGCTTATAGCTGAAACTGTAGGATATGGCGGCGAAATTCGGTTCGACTCCTCCAAACCCGATGGAACGATGCGTAAACTAACCGATGTGTCCAAACTCAACGGGCTGGGGTGGAAGCATAAAATAGAAATTGATGAAGGTGTGAAGAAAATGTACCAATGGTATGTCGAAAATATTTGATTAAAAAAGATTGTTGAATCAGAGTGGCGCGGTTTTTGCTTTGTGCCACTCTGTTTTCATTTTAAAAAGCCTTAAGATTGTCATGGTCTTATAATGGTACTTTAAAAAA
The DNA here is from genome assembly GCA_964568675.1 of uncultured Paludibacter sp. Lineage (GTDB taxonomy): Bacteria > Bacteroidota > Bacteroidia > Bacteroidales > Paludibacteraceae > UPXZ01. The sequence continues at coordinate 24,230 of CAZMQV010000025.1, read as the reverse complement.
TATTTTATACCTTTATCGCAATTATTAACCATCAATTCCGAAAGTTTAATTTAGATACGCTATGAAACTTGTTTTAGACAACGCGCTTCTGGACGAAATAACCCAAAAAGCGAAGGAGAGTCCTCGTCTGCGAATGAACTACAACCTCCACGATGACTTGGAAGCGAAGGCCCAACGACTGTTCAATGTGTTGGAACCTGGCACAGTATTGCCCATTCATCGCCATCAGGATACCGCGGAAACCTATATTCTGGTTCGTGGAAAATTGAAAGTGGAATATTATAATGAGAAGAAAGTAAAAACCGATGAAATATTGCTCGACCCTTCGATCGGGGTCTTTGGCTTGCATGTGCCCGTGGGTCAGTGGCACACGGTGATACCGCTGGAAAGCGGCACTACGGTCTTTGAAGTAAAAGATGGGCCATATACTCCGTTTTCTCCCGATAATATCCTGGAATAGTTTTATTCCGAATTCAGTGTTTACTTAATTATAATTGCTTGTGTTCAGATTTTATAAACCCAAAAGCTGGCTAATCGTTGCTGATGTGTTGATAATAATGCTCAACGCTTTTTTTGTGTTCGTGTTTCTGCCACTTACTACGTCCACTCCTTTTAAGAAATATACCATTCCGCTGCTCCTTTTTTTATTTGTATGGGTGCTGATATCCTACTTTCTGGAGCGATATCGAACAGCGATCAATTTCAGTTTTTTTAAATCTATCTCCAAACTCATAGGTACATTCATACTTGTTGCTCTTGTTTTTGGAGGTCTTATTGTGATTTTGCCACGCAGCCCTTATTCCGAAAATGTGCTAATTGCGATATTATTAGGTATTTTCCTTGTAGAATATCTTTTTGTTTTTTTCTATTTTGCTTTCAAGTATGCTACCCAATATGAAGTAGAGTCTCTTGAACAGAGGGATAGGGAAAACGAAATTCCGATTGTAACTCATCGATTGAGCGATGATGCCATTGATGAAAGACGAAAAAGAATTGAAGAATTTGCAGGAAACAAAGTATTGAAGTTTTGCGAAAAAAATTGTGATTTGTTTGATAGTGGCTCCTTTGTAATGACCGGCACTGCTTGTTGTGAGGAAAATGGGAAATCGGAGATTGAATACACCTCAATAATTCAGTTGAAGCGTTTGAATAAAATTCGAGGCATAAATGACATGTTAGTTCGGATAAATGAGAAATTGCAGAACAACGGTACGATAGTTTGTTGCTACAAATCGCAAAGCACCATTAAAAAGAAGATTTTCAAGAAATATCCCCGCTTTATCGCGCACATTTATTATTTCTTTCATTTCCTTGTTCATCGATTGTTCCCAAAAGTGTTTTTTACACACCGGCTATACTACGACCTGACTGATGGGCGCGATCGCTCGCTGTCAAAAACAGAAGTGCTCGGAAGGTTGGTTTATTGCGGTTTCAAAATTGAGCGTGTATCCAAGGTTGGTGATGACCATTATGTGTTTGCACGCCGGGTGCACAACCCCGAACCGCAAATCCAGCGCTATTATGGGCCACTCATAAAACTGAAACGTTTTGGGGCAAAGGGCAAACTCTTCAATGTATATAAATTTCGGACGATGCACCCCTATGCCGAGTTCTTGCAAGAGTATGTTTACGAACAAAACAACCTGGCGGAAGGCGGAAAATTCAAACACGATATACGAGTGTCAACCATTGGCCGAGTGATGCGAAAGTATTGGCTTGACGAGTTGCCCATGTTGCTCAATGTGCTCTTTGGTGATATGAAAATGGTGGGTGTGCGCCCCTTGAGTATGCAATACTTCAAACTCTATTCCGAAGAATTGCAACAACTTCGTGTCCGACACAAACCCGGCTTGTTGCCCCCATTCTATGCGCACATGCCCAAAACTCTTGAAGAAATAGAAAATTCGGAGAAAACCTATTTGCTCGAATGTGAAAAGAATGGAACCGGTATCACCGATGTGAAATACTTCTTTCTTATTCTGAAAAATATTATTTTCGGTAAAGCAAGGAGCGCATAGGTACTATTTCTTCAATATTTCTTGCTTGAAAAGGTGAATAAACTTTTCTAAAAATTATTATTCCAATTTTTGATACACTCTTAGATTATGAAAAAAATACTATTTCTGTTGTTCGGTTTTTTCGCGACAATTACACTAACGGCACAAGATATACCGCAACACATCTCTTATTCCCGAATTTATGATTTCGTTGATGAGCTTGCCAATGAAGGATTCATTGAACTGAATTCAGTAGTGAAACCTTATTCACGCCAGTTTATTTGCGATAAGCTCGTGGAAGTAAAAAACCTGGAAGAGAAACTGAATGTGCGCCAGCGAAGTGAACTTTATTTCTTTCTCGAAGCCTATTCGCTTGAGCAACACCGACTGCCGGAGTTTGATATGCCATTGATCGAGAACGATAAATCTCGCCTTGATTTACTACCACCTGTTTACAACTATTCCGATGCGAACTTCAGAGCTCGTATTCAGCCCCTACTTGGTATGAATATTTATTCCAACAAACAAGGTCAGATTACTCATCGATGGTTTGGTGCCGATTTTCAGGCAATGCTCGGAAATCATGTGTCAATCTATGGTAGCCTTCGCGACAACTCATTCGCAACTTCAAAAAACATTAGTCCACGACTGACAAACCCAAGTTTCCTGACTCGTCATCCCGGCTACCAATACAAAGAGCCAAACGACTACAGCGATTCGCGCGGAGGAGTAAAACTCTCATGGAATTGGGGCACGGTGGGTTTAGTAAAAGACAATGTGGAGTGGGGCGACAATTACAACGGCGCCAATATCCTATCGGGGCGCGCACCTTCGTTCCCCATGATAAGTTTGCAGGTGAAACCCGCCAAGTGGTTCGAATTGAATTACATTCATGGTTGGCTGGTGTCCAATGTGGTGGATAGCGCGCGCTATTATGTGGAGAATGGAACGAAAAAGTGGTACCGGAATCACAATAAGTACATCGCGGCAAATATGCTTACATTCACACCCGTAGCCCGTCTGAATGTATCTTTTGGAAATTCCATCGTGTATGCCGAGGATAATGTTCAGCCCGGTTATTTGTTGCCATTGGCATTCTACAAATCCATTGACCACACCCTGACGAAGGGTATTGCTACCGAAAATCAAAATTCGCAATTATTCTTCAATATTAGCTCAAGAAACATACCACACTTGCATCTTTACTCTTCCATGTTTTTTGATGAAATAAAATTGAGCCGTTTCAGCAGTTCGAGCGCCGAGAAGAATCCTTATTCGTTGAAGTTGGGTGCAAAGATGAATAACTTTCCAGTCGATAATATCTGGGCAAATGTGGAATTCACCCGTACCAACATCATCAATTACAAACACTCCATAGAAGCAATATCTTATGCTTCCAACAGTTATAATTTAGGGCATTATCTTGGTGACAACGCGCAGGAAATATATGCCGCTATTGGATACAAACCGTTTCGCGGACTGGATATTACGGCTTATTATCTCAGCGCCTCGCATGGCAACGAGTATGTCTATGGCCGACGTGGAGAGGCAGGAAGTATAAAAGAGATTATCAGCCAGCCATTTATGAAAGATAAAATCTGGAGTAACCACAGTTTTGGATTTCGGGCGGTTTATGAAATCGTAAACAATGCTTACGCCACACTTAGTTTCGAAAATTCCGATATTCAGGGCTTTGACGCCAGTTCCGACGCTATCCTTGGCGAAAAAAGAATGTCGGCGCAATCGGTGTTGGATTATTACACGCCCACTTTCTTGCAAGGCAAAAACGCTACCATTCAGTTAGGATTCAGCATTGGTTTTTAATTGAATGAATAGCTTATTGGAGAGGATGTAAACTGTATATTTGCAATAAAAAAGCTGAAAATATTTGATAATTGTAAGTTTATTGTATATTTTTGCTATCTGAAAACGAAACTTGCATTTTAATTGAATATTATTCAGAATATGTCAAAACCAATTGTCATAGGGATAACCGGTGGGATAGGGGGTGGAAAGTCGATTTTTTCCCGTTACCTGATGCGTCGTGGCGAGTTGGTCTATGACACCGACATGGAAGCCAAAATATTGCAGAATACTGACGACGCGTTGAGGACAAAAATCAAAACTGTGTTTGGTGATGATATTTATGGTCATTTTGGTTTGGACAGAGCAAAAATGGCTAAAATCGTTTTCCCAAATCCGGATATGTTGAAACGCTTGACCGGACTTGTTCATCCTGCTGTCATTGCCGATTTTAAGCGTTGGGTTGAAGATAATTCCAATCGAAAATTTCTTTTCATGGAATGTGCCATCCTTTTCGAAGGTGGTTTTGACGCGTTGGTGGATAAGGTGGTGGTAGTAACAGCTCCCGAAGCGGTGCGTATAGAGCGGGTGATGCGTCGCGATTGTATCTGCGAAGAAGGTGTGAGGGCACGCATGCAAAATCAAATGGACGACAGCGCTAAAATTGCCCGTGCCGATTGGGTATTCGATACAGATAGCGATGAGTTGCCACACTTGCGCGTAGAAGATTTTCTACGTGATATTTATGCTGCTTACGAGTAGATAATTATCACAAAAAAAGTGAGGATTAAATCCTCACTGCTATTCCTCTCTCTTTCAATTCCTTTTTAAGTTCGGGTATGGGTATTTCGCCATAATGGAAAATGCTGGCTGCCAATGCCGCGTCCGCTTTTCCTTCGGTGAGCACATCCACAAAATGATCGATAGAACCTGCGCCACCACTTGCTATCACCGGAACGGAAACCGACTCGGATACCAATCGTGTGATGTCAAGCGCGAAACCATCCTTTGTGCCATCGTTGTTCATCGAAGTCAGAAGTATTTCACCCGCGCCAAGCGCCACAGCCTCCCGTGCCCAATCCAAGGTTTTGATGTCGGTGGCTACTCGCCCTCCGTTTAAGAAAACATACCATTCTCCGTCAATACGGTTGGTGTCAATTGCCAAAACCACACATTGACTGCCGAAAGTATTTGCAAGCTCTTTAATGAGCTGTGGATTGCGCACAGCCGCTGTGTTTACCGAAATTTTATCAGCGCCACAGTTTAGCAAGTTTCGCACATCCTCCACCGAAGCAATGCCTCCACCCACCGTGAAGGGGATGTTGATTTCGCTTGCCACTCGTGTTACCAGTTCGGTGAGGGTTTTGCGCTTTTCGTTGGTGGCGGTAATGTCAAGAAATACCAGCTCGTCGGCACCCATTTCAGCATAGCGTTTGCCCAATTCCACCGGGTCGCCTACATCCTTGATGTCCACAAAGTTGATGCCTTTTACCGTTTTTCCGTCTTTCACATCCAAGCAGGGGATAATTCTTTTGGTGGTCATAGTTATGTTCTGTTTTTTATGGTTAATGCTGTTTTGTCGCTGTTCCAATCGCCGAGCGTTATGCTTTCGAAGGTGTTTACTTTCGATTTGTCAAATTCACAAGCTACCCGGATATAATTTTCGGTAAAACCGTGCATTACCGTACCATCGCGTTTCGCTTCCCAAAGCACTTTCGCGTTTTTTCCAATTTGCTTTTCATAAAACGCTTTGGTTTTCTCGTCAGATAGTTTGTGTAGTAAATCGCTTCGTCGTTTGCGTTCCTTCAAAGCCACATTGTGTTCTATTTCAAGCATCTTGGTGCCCGAGCGCTCCGAATAGGTGAATACATGGAGTTGTGAGAAGTCGAGGTTTTCGATGTATGCTACGTTGTCGGCAAAGTGCTCATCCGTTTCGCCGCGTACGCCCACTATTGTGTCCACCCCTATGAAGGCATCGGGCAGGTAGTGTCGGATAATGGCTACTCGCTCTTTGAAAAGCGCGGTTGTATAGCGTCGTTTCATGATTCGGAGTATTTCGTCGCTGCCACTTTGAAGAGGGATGTGGAAGTGAGGCATAAAGCGTTTGCTCTCCGAAACAAAGCGAATAATCTCCTCTGTCATTAAGTTGGGTTCTACGGATGAAATACGGAATCGTACTTCAGCGTCAATCTTATCGAGTTCGCGAAGCAAATCAATGAAAGTTTCGCCATTTTTCACACCAAATTCGCCGGTGTTCACTCCGGTGAGTACTATCTCTTTCGCTCCAAGCGCGATGGTGTCTTCAGCCATTTTCACGGTGTCGGCTATACTGCCACTTCTGCTGCGTCCACGCGCAAATGGGATGGTGCAGAAGCTGCAATAATAATCGCAGCCATCCTGAATTTTAAGAAAATACCGGGTGCGATCGTCATGTGATATGGAGGGGCGAAATTGCTTTACTTTGAGTATATTGCCACGATCAATCTTCGAACCATCATTTTCTTCCCATTTTTGTAAGTATTGAAGTATGTCAAATTTCTCGTTGGCGCCAAGTACCAAGTCCACACCGTCGATTGCAGAGATCTCTTCGGGCTTCAACTGCGCATAGCAGCCTGTTACTATCATTTTGGCATTGGGATGTTGGCGATGCAGGCGGTTGATTGCCTGGCGGCATTTGTGGTCGGCTGTGTCGGTAACGGAGCAAGTGTTGATGATGCAGACGTCAGCTTCTTCGCCGGCGCGTGCTTTTGCAAAACCTTCATCGGCAAGTTGCTTGCCAATGGCAGAGGTTTCGGCAAAATTTAATTTGCATCCCAGCGTGTGATAAACTACCTTTTTATTGTGAAATATACTATTGTCAATCATTTTTCTTATAGAATTATTAATTCTCAAAGCCATTTGGGAGCTTGCGGAATTGTAAATCAGCTATTTTTGTCCGAAAATATTTCGGTGTGCAAAGTTACAAAAAAATTGAAGGAGATAAAAACGTTTGTTTGCCGTGCTTTTTATTTATCTTTGCAAGTCCAACAAGATTATCCTATTTATATGCGCGATATTTACTTCCTTATTTTTTCTTTATTCGCTATTAATCTGCCGGCTCAAACTGTAGTTACTATTCCTCAGATTCAGGGAAATAACAACCTGAGTCCGTATAATGGCAAGTCGATTACTACTTCTGGCATTGTTACCGCATGTTTTTTTGGCAATGGAAGTATTAATGGCTTCTTTTTGCAAGACAAAACCGGCGATGGCAATTCTAACACTTCCGATGGCATATTTGTTTATTCGCCGGTCAATTCCACAATTCAGCCGGGCGATGAGATTCGGCTTACTGCTGCAGTATCGGAGTTTGATAGTCGAACCCAACTCTCGAATGTAACTAATCTTTCGGTATTCAGCAAAAACAACACGATAGCGCCGGTGAAGCTTGTATATGACTTGCGCAACTGGAATTGGGAACAATATGAGGGGATGTTGGTAGAGTTTCAGCACCCACTTTGGGTGAATAATAATTATTATTTGGAAAAATACGGCGAATTGGAACTTGGTGTGAAGCGTCGTCCTTCGCCTACAAATGTGGCGCTACCGGGTTCGTCTGCCTACAGCGCTTTGATTTCAGAAAGCGCTTTGCTTCCCATTTATCTCGACGATGGATTCACTTCAACTTATAGATCACCCATCGCTTTTGCCGACCACTATGGAGCGCGCCGTACGGGTGAATTGGTTGATAAGCTTTGCGCCGTAGTCGATTATTCCAATTCGAAATACCTTCTTTATCCGGTCGGAGAGGTGAAGTTTTTTGGCAATCCGCGCGAAAGAACACACCGGGACATTGGCGAATACAATCTGAAAGTTTGCGGTTTCAATCTGGAGTATTATCTGACTTCGCCCAATTCTTCGTCGATGGGACCTTCAACGCAGGAAGAGGTGGATCGCCAACATGCCAAAATTTTGGACGCTTTGCTGGCTATTGATGCCGATGTATATGGATTGGTGGAAGTGGAGCAGGGGCAGCAGGCTTTATCCAAACTTGTTGCCGCGCTCAATCAGTCTGGTGGCGGACGTCGTTATAGTTTTATCAATGATGGAGGAACTGCCAATGGCACCTACACCAAAGCTGCTTTTTTGTATCGTTCGGACAAAGTTGCGCCCTATCAGGCGCTCAGAGAGGTGAATAATCCTTCGCCCGCAAATCGAAAGAAATTGCAGGCTTTCACACTCAAATCCAACAACGAACGTTTTGTATATAGCATCAATCATTTAAAAGCCAAAAGTGGTTGCCAGTCCGCTATAGGCGAAAATGCGGATACCGGCGATGGACAGAGTTGCTACAACGCCACCCGGGTAGCTGAAGCAAAGGCGGTTGTAGCGGCTGCTAATTCCGCTACTTCCTACTATGACGACGACGATGTGCTGGTGATGGGCGATTTGAATGCCTATGCCAAGGAAGACCCGATTCAGGTTTTCATCACTTCGGGATACATCGATTTGCTTCAAGAATTTCATGCCGATAGTGCATACAGCTATGTGTATCGGACCGAGGCGGGTTATCTCGATCACGCGTTGGCTAACAAATCTCTGGCAAAACAAATAACCGGAGTAACTCCATTTCATATCAATGCCGATGAACTCACTTCTTTTGGCTATTCCGGTGGACAAGCCACAAACGACATGTTTCGAAGTTCCGACCACGACCCCATTATCGTAGGCATTGTCCTTGGAAAAAATGTAAACTCCAACTTGCTCGAATTTGAAGAACGTGTGAAAATTTATCCAACTCTGGTTCATGAATCGCTTCATGTGGATATGGCAAATGAAGCATATATTCAAATTTATTCGTTGAATGGTGTGAAATTATTTCAGGATAAAATAGATTCCGACACATTTACGTTGGAGCTTCACCAGCTCACACTTGCGCCCGGCGCTTATATCGTTCGCGTGTTGGGTGAGCAACGCATTGTCCGACAAGTGATATTCGTGAAATAACACTTTCTAATAATGGATATTTCCTATTACAAAACCTATAGTACATACGATAATTTGTAGAAAATGTATCGGATGAAGAAAAATATAAAATGAATCAACGAAAAATAGAACTTTTGTCGCCTGCAAAAAACCTGGATTGTGGTGTGGCTGCAATAAATCACGGTGCGGATGCCGTGTATATTGGCGCGCCACTTTTTAGCGCGCGGGCTGCTGCAGGCAATTCATTGCAGGATATTGAAGCGCTTGCGAAATATGCACATCGCTACCGAAGCAAAGTGCTGGTGGCGCTCAATACCATACTTACTGATGCTCAATTGCCAATCGCCGAAAAACTAATAAAGCAAATTTATGAAGCCGGAGCAGATGCGCTCATCGTGCAGGATATGGGTGTGTTGCAGTTGGATATTCCGCCCATCGCGCTTCATGCGAGCACGCAAGCCGACAACCGAACGGTTGAAAAAGTGAAGTTTTTGCAGGATGTCGGATTCTCGCGTGTCGTTCTCGCGCGTGAGCTTACGCTGAATCAAATAAAGCAAATCCGTGCCAAAACCGATGTAGAACTGGAATGTTTCGTACATGGGGCTTTGTGTGTGAGTTATAGCGGACAGTGTTATATTAGTCAGGCAATGACCGGGCGAAGCGCCAATCGTGGCGAATGTGCGCAGTATTGTCGCTTGCCTTACACATTGACCGACGACACGGGTAGGGTATTGGAGAAAAACAAACACTTACTTTCGCTGAAAGATCTGGATATGTCGGAGCATCTGGAAGAGTTGATTGATGCCGGAGTTTCTACTCTTAAAATAGAGGGACGATTGAAGGATGTGGACTATGTGAAAAATATTACCGCATATTATCGGAGAAAGTTGGATGACTTAATGGAAAGTCGTAGCAATATTTGTCGTGCTTCGGCCGGCAACACTCGATTCTTCTTTAGTCCTAATCCCGAAAAATCATTTCGACGAAATGCGACCGATTACTTCATTTCCGGGCGAAAATGGCATACGAAAGGCGAGGAGCGGAATGAAAGTGAGCGGCTATCGCAACTTGATACCCCGAAATCACTTGGTGAGTTTATAGGGAAAGTAGCTGCAAAAGGTGTCAACTTTGTAGAAATAGATACTTTGCTGTCGGTAAACAATGGCGACGGACTTTGTTTCTTGAATGACGATGGTGTTTTATCCGGTTTCCGTGTGAATCGCGCTGAAAAGCCGGCAACCGGAAGTGTGAAAATCTTTCCGAACGAGATGCCCGATATTCCCAAGAATAGTCTTGTGTATCGAAATCTGGATCACGAATTTGATAAAATATTGGATGGAAAAACATCCGAACGAAAAATTCCACTTACAATTCGTTTCACCGATAATCCTTCCGGATTTTCGTTGGAATTGGAAGATGAAGCGGGCATCGTTGTGAAACAAGATTTCCCCACAGAAAAGCAATTAGCTAAAAATAGCACGAATGTACGTCAAAATATTATGAATCAACTCACTAAGTTGGGGAATACGATATATGAGTCTGACTCGGTGGAGTTGAAGCTTGAGGCGGATTGGTTTATACCGGCGTCGAAGCTGAATGAATGGCGAAGACAATGTGTCGATTTGCTTGATGAAGAGCGTGAAAGGCGTTACGTGCGCCCGAAGCGAAAAGCGATGGCAAACGACGCGCGATTCCCACTAACCAAATTGAGCTATCTGGGAAATGTGGTGAACGCGAAAGCGGATGAGTTTTATCGTCAATTTGGAGTTGAGGAGATTATGCCTGGATTCGAGGCGAAAGCTACGCCTGATGTGCCACTGATGTATTGCAAGTATTGCATCAAGCACGCGATGGGATGGTGTCCGCGCGAAGGCTATGTTGCCGACTTCAAAGAACCACTGTTTATTCAGCATCGAAATGAAAAATTCCGACTGGAGTTTGATTGCAAAAAGTGCGAAATGTTAGTGCTGAAAGCATGATATAATGAAGAAACTCCACAAATCCGATTTATGGATAAGTGGAGTTTTCCTCTGGTTATTCGCTTTTTTTCTTTTTGGGTTTTCGGCCGCTTTTAATCAAAGCTTGGTCGAGAATGTACAATATCTGCCCATTGATGCTGCGAAATTCATCCGCCGCCCATTTTTCGAGCGCTTCCATCTGTTCCGGTTCTACTCGAAGTACGAATGTCTTATTTTTAATCTCTTTTGCCAAAACTATTGATGTATTGTTCCGGTGTTGATAACCGGTTGTGTCCCCGATTCGCCACAAAGCACTACCATCAAATTGCTTACCATGGCTGCTTTCTTGTCATCGTCCAATTCGATAATTTCTTCGTCCGATAGTTTTATTAATGCCATTTTTACCATCCCTACGGCGCCTTCTACTATTTTCTCGCGAGCGGCGATGATTGCGTCGGCTTGCTGACGTCGCAACATCACAGCGGCTATTTCGGGCGCGTAAGCCAAATAGTTGATACGCGCTTCTACCACTTCAATGCCGGCGATGCTCAGACGTTCGTTTATTTGTCTTTCCAAAAGTTCGTTAATCTCTTCGCCACCGGAGCGAAGTGTCATTGATGTGGTGTCGTGCGAGTCAATGTGGTCATACGCATACATTCCGGCAACATTTCTCAAAGCGGCGTCGCTTTGTATTTTTACGAAATTTTCATACGCTTTCATCTTTGCGTTCACATTGTCTTGTGTCGATGCGGTAGCCGCGCTAAGCATGGACGCGTTGTCAACTTCGAATGAAGATTTGTAGGTGTCCACCACTTTCCACACTACCACCATGCCAATCATGATTGGATTTCCTGTTTTATCATTCACTTTGATTGGTTCCGCGTCTAAGTTGCGCGCCCGGAGTGTCAGTTTCTTCTTGGTGTAGAATGGGTTTACCCAGAAAAATCCGTTTTCTTTGACCGTACCTCTGTATTTACCGAAAAAAACCATTACGCGTGCTTCGTTTGGCTCTATTTGCATAAACCCTCCCCATGCGATGAGATTTAAGATGAATAAACTGATGTACAAGATTATCAACCATGCGTTAGGCGCGTCGCCGTTCACTTGTATGACGAAAAGGTAAACGATGCCGAAAAGTAAGAGGATATTCAGACAAAGCGTAAGAATCCCCGGTAATTTTAATCCTGAAAATTTGCTTTCTTGTGTTTCCATTTTGTATGTATTTTTGATATTAAAATGATATTGCAAATATACAATCATATTTATTGAAATACAAATGTTTATTCAAAAAATTACTTGTTATTTCTTTTGGAATAATTCAAGTGTTTTCTTTATAAAAAAACCTTAATCATAAATGTAGCATAAAGCGACATCGATGAAAAACTGTTCTCTTCTCGTAAGCCGGATAGCGAGTATAATCAGTATTGCCGCACATTTCGGATGCAATCCGCAGCTGATTTCTTTGATAAATGTTTAGACTATTTTCCTTTTGTAACTCGCAAATAAAAAACCACCAATTTTTCGCAATTGATAATCACCAGTTTTAAAAAGTGAGCTTTTTAATTGCTTTTCTCATTTAGGGGTCAATATATTTGTATGTTTCCCAAATTAGCTGTCATGTCTATACTCGAGGATAATGACTGCTAATGTTGAATGATTGTTAAATCTGCCGAATAAGTTCAGTTTTATCGGACAGTAATATGTTCTTATATGTTTTCGGAAATTACTTCCCCCCCCGCCGAAATGCAAAAATCCCTCAATGTTGCGCTCGCAGCATTGAGGGATAAATAATTGAAAATGCTTTGATGAAGCTTATTTTTTTTCTTTCATCGCAGTCATTATTTTTTCTTCCAGTTCCGCTGCCAAATCGGGATTCTCTTTTAGCAGGTTTTTCACCGCGTCGCGTCCTTGTGCCAGCTTGCTGTCGCCGTAGCTATACCACGAGCCACTTTTCTTTACAATACCAAATTCCACGCCGAGGTCCACTATTTCTCCTACTTTAGAAATGCCTTCGCCAAACATGATGTCAAATTCAGCTTTACGGAATGGAGGCGCCACTTTATTTTTCACCACTTTCACACGGGTTTGGTTGCCTATTATGTCTTCGCCATCCTTGATTTGGCTGATACGACGGATGTCGAGTCTTACCGAAGCGTAGAACTTCAATGCGTTGCCACCGGTTGTAGTTTCGGGATTGCCAAACATAACGCCTATCTTTTCGCGAAGCTGGTTGATGAAAATGCAGGTTGTATTCGTTTTGCTGATGTTCGACGTGAGTTTCCGAAGCGCTTGCGACATAAGTCTTGCCTGCACTCCAACATTCGAATCGCCCATGTCGCCTTCAATTTCTTTTTTCGGAGTAAGCGCGGCTACCGAGTCAATTACAATAATATCCACCGCGGCCGAGCGAATAAGCTGATCGGCAATTTCGAGTGCTTGTTCGCCGTTGTCGGGCTGCGAGATTAGGAGTTCGTCGGTGTTTACACCCAGTTTTTCGGCATAGAAGCGGTCGAAAGCATGTTCAGCGTCGATAAACGCCGCGATACCACCTGCTTTTTGTGCTTCGGCGATAGCATGGATTGCCAGTGTGGTTTTACCTGACGATTCCGGTCCGTAGATTTCGATTACACGTCCGCGTGGATAACCATTTACGCCGAGCGCGATATTAAGCCCGATAGAGCCGGATGGGATTACTTCTATCTCTTCCACTTTGCTGTCGCCCATGCGCATGATAGTACCTTTGCCATGGTCTTTTTCTATTTTTTCCATTGCAAGTTGCAATGCTCTCAGTTTTTCAGATACTTGCTTGGTGTCTTCAGTTGTTTTTGCCATATTCTTATTGTTCGTTTTTTATGAATCATTCTTACAAAGATACTTGTTTTTTTTCAAAATTTAAAGCGGTGAGTATGCTTGATAAATCATTTATTTTCAAATCAGATAAAACGTGTAAATGTCAGTGTGTCGCATCTTTGATATGATCGTTTTATTCTGAAATATCAAGAAAAAAAGATTTATTGCAATACCTCCAATTTTGCGAATTTTAGCAGCAGCGTTTTAACGCCATTTTCTCCAAAATCAATTTTAGCTTTTTCATTTCCATCAGCAATGCTGGTTTCAATAATTTTTCCGAGGCCAAATGTGCTGTGCTTTACGAAAGTTCCAGCCGGGTATGTGGCGTTTTCTGTTAGCATTTCATTCGGCGTTTCTTTCCCGATGCGCTTTAGATTTTTAGGTTTTGCAGGCTCAGGCGTGTAGGCTTGCGTAGCTTTCGATTGGAACGGAGTTTGTCTGAATCGGTTGCGTTCGATATTGATTTCATCGTAGTAGTCGCTACCAAATAATGAACTCTGTCTTGGAATGGCAGTTTCGTTGTGGCTTACGTAAGCTTCGTCGATGTCGCGAAGGAATCGGCTTGGATTGGCAAAGTTAGTTGTGCCATTGCGAAACCGGGATTTTGAATAACTTATAAAACATTTTTTTTCAGCTCTTGTTATTGCTACATAAAATAGCCGTCGTTCTTCTTCCATTTCGCGTGGCGACAAAGCGTATGGTGAAGGGAAAAGCTGTTCTTCCAGACCAACGATAAAAACCGTGTTAAATTCCAGTCCTTTGGCGGCATGGATAGTCATTAATGTAACTTTGTCATCCTCAGATTCGTTCTGTTGCGTGTCTTGGTCGGAAAGGAGCGAGACCTCCGAAAGAAAATCGGGAAGATAAACCATTTCTTCGCCTTCCGCTCTTTTGTTGTCAGAAAATTCGTGAATGGCATTGAGTAACTCTTGCATATTGTCAATGCGACTCAGGTTATCGGCGGATCGATCTTGCATCGCGTCGGCTATCACGCCAGTCGATTTTACGATTAAGTTTGCCAGTTCGTAAGCGTCGAGGACGAAAAGCTGATTGGATAAATTGACTATTAAATTCCGAAATTGAGATAGTTTAGTCGAAGTTCCGGCATTGACGTTTAGTTTGTATTTAAGCATGTCTTCGAGTACAGTCCACATACTTACACCATGCTGGTGAGCTGTTTCGGAGAGTTTGTCTATCGTAACATTGCCGATGCCACGAGCCGGAAAGTTGATAACGCGTTTTAGCGCTTCTTCGTCGTTGTGGTTGGTGATAAGGCGAAAATAGGAAATTATGTCCTTGATTTCCTTGCGTTGATAAAACGAGAGACCACCATAGATGCGATACGGTATGTTTTGTTTACGAAGTGCTTCTTCCATCACACGCGACTGAGAGTTGGTTCGGTAAAGCACCGCTATGTCATTGAAGTTAATTTTCTCATTCACACATTCGGCGCCGATGCTTTTCGCTACGCTGTGTGCCTCTTCCATATCGGTGTGAAGCGAGCGTATTTCTATCAATTCGCCTTCTTCTTTTTCTGAAAAGATAGTTTTCTTAATCTGTTCCGAGTTTTTGTCAATCAGGCTGTTAGCTGCATTTACGATGGTTTTGGTCGAACGGTAGTTTTGTTCTAATTTGAATATCCTGGCTTCGCGGTAAGTTTGTTGGAATTTGAGGATATTATCAATATTGGCACCCCGAAACGAGTAGATGCTTTGCGCGTCGTCGCCTACCACACAAACACGGTGGTGATTATCAGCCAGATTTTTAATGATAAGATATTGTGCGAAATTGGTATCTTGATACTCGTCAACGAGAATAAACCCAAACATGTTCTGATACTTGTGCAACACCTCGGGATGATTCCGAAAAAGAATTGCCGTCAATAGTAGCAAGTCGTCAAAATCCATGGCGTTGGCTTGCTTACATCGCCACGCATAAGCGGAATAAATCTCGGCGATGCGGGGCATTCGGGCTTGTTCGTCTGATTTTATTAAATCCGAATTGGATTTATAAGCTTCGGCAGTGAAAAGATTGTTTTTTGCGCCGGATATTCGTCCGTGCACATTGCCCGGTTTGTAAACCTTATCATCGAGTTTCATTCCCCGAATAATATCCTTGATAAGGCTTTTGCTGTCGGACGAATCGTAGATGGTGAAGTCTTTAGTAAATCCCAGCAACTCCGCTTCATTTCGAAGGATACGTGAAAAAATGGAGTGAAACGTGCCCATCATCAGATAACGCGAAGTCTTAAATCCTACCAATTCGCCAATTCGTTTGCGCATCTCGCGGGCGGCTTTGTTGGTGAAAGTAAGTGCCAAGATGGATGCGGGCGAAATGCCATTGGACAGCAAATAAGCTATTTTGTAGGTGAGAACACGTGTTTTGCCGGAACCGGCGCCGGCAATTACCAGCGATGGTCCATCGGTGTAGGTTACAGCAGCATACTGACTTTTATTGAGTTCGTTTAGAAAATCCATTGTATCGATAATTTGTCTTGCAGTAAATAAATCGGGTTATGCTTGATTCGTGTTTCTTTGTTATTTGTTCCCAAAAAAATAAGGTTTTGTAAGTCTATTTTTTCAGACATCTTCTAATGGCAACTTCGATAGGCAAGCATGAATGAATTGTGCGCCTGTTAAGGAGTTGAAGACGCATTTATTCTTTACAAAGTTACTAATTTGCACGCTAATTGCAGAAAATAGTTTTCAACAATTTGTGGTTTTACTTAAAATATGTAGCTTTGCATAAAATAGATGTCGTATGAATATAAGCGCGTGGATGTTAAAGTTGTGGGGGTGGAAGGCGGACTATGCCGTTGAAGAGCCTCCAAAAAGCGTAATTTGCGTTGCGCCACACACCAGTAACTGGGATTTTATTATCGGTAAATTGAGTTATTGGTCTGTTCGAAAAGAAGCCGGGTTTCTGATGAAAAAGTCTTGGTTTGTGTTTCCACTAGGTTATCTGTTTCGGGCTATGGGTGGAGTGCCGATTGACCGTGTTAAACGCAAATCGGTAACACTGCAAATGGTAGATGAATTTAATAGTCGCGAAACATTTCACCTGGCTATTACTCCCGAAGGCACCCGACAAGCGAATGCCGAATGGAAAAAAGGATTCTATTATATTGCGCTGGGAGCCAATGTGCCGATACAGTTAGCATACATTGATTATGGAAAGAAAGAGATGGCTATCACGGAAATTTTCTATCCTACGGGTGATGAGGTGGCAGATTTTAATCACATCTTTAGTTTTTATAAAGGCGTAACAGGAAAAAAGAAAAATCAATTCATGATTCCTGATATTGTAAATTAATCCACTTAGTAATATATGAGAATTACACTCGCCCAAATCGATATTCGTTGGGCTGATAAGGAGGCCAATCTTGCTGCTGTGGAGCAAATACTATTGCCCTTGGCGGGAGAAACCGATTTAGTGGTATTGCCCGAAATGTTTACTACCGGTTTTTGTACCGATAATCTTGAACTTGCCGAAACCATGGATGGCGAAACTGTAAGCCGGCTAAAGGCGTGGGCGCAATCTTATGGTTTTGCTGTTGCCGGAAGTTTTATCGCGCGTGAAGATGATAAATTTTTTAACCGTGCATTCTTCGCACTCCCCGACGGAACTATTCGCACTGCCGATAAGCGGCATCTGTTTTCGTATGGAGGCGAAGACAAACTCTTTACCTCGGGCGACTCACGCTTGGTGGTGAATTATATGGGTATAAATATCTTTTTGCTGGTTTGCTATGATATTCGATTTCCGGTGTGGTCGCGCAATCGGAATAACGAATACGATTTGCTTCTATATACTGCCAGTTTTCCACATGCGCGCATGGATGCGTGGGATGCGCTCCTTCGGGCGCGCGCCATCGAAAATCAAGCCTATGTTTGTGGTGTGAATCGGGTAGGGAATGATGGGAATGCGGTGAGTTATTCCGGACACTCGGTACTACTCGATTTCAAAGGGCGCGAGCTGCGTTCTTTTCCCGAATTTGAATCAGCAATAGCTACGGTTGAGATTTCGAAATCAGAACTTGACCATTTTCGACAGCGATTTGCCTTTTGGCAGGATGCTGATGATTTCCGATTGATTACATAGAGTTCACGTTGTAGATTTTTATCTAAATCTCATAACTTAACCCAATTTTTAGATAACGGATGTTGGAGTAACTTATGCGCAGCGCAGGGTCATAAAGTTTGGTGCTATACTCCTGAAAGCCTGCTACAATTCGCCAATGAGGTATGAACTGATATTTTAATTGCAACTGCATTCCCATTGCCAGTTTGTTAAAGTCGCCTGACTTGCCACTACCGCCCGTGCTTCCCAATAATACTCCGGGCAACAATCCGATATCTACGGATAAATCATTGTCGAGTAGATAATACGAAGCACCTATAGGGATCGAAAGTAAAAACAAACTGTGTAAGTCGGTCGATTTTTCACTATGTTTCCCTTCTTCGGTTTCTATAATGTTGTTATTGCCGGCTTGTTGGTAGAAAAAACTTGTTTTGGAATTTAGTGTCTGCTTAAAGTTGATATTGCTAAAGTCCACTCCAGCGTTCAGACTGATATATTCTTTGAAAAAATAATTATGCCCAACGTGTACTCCGGCTCCGGGCATATTGCCATAATCTGCTTTGTTCGCGTCGGTTTGATATTTCTTCAGATTGGGTCTGTCGGAACTCACTTCTTTGGTGGAAGTGGCGCTCGAGCTTGTAATCAATCCGAAGTTAACCGAAGGCTCGATATGAAACTTTATTTGTGCCTGCACACCAATGCTCGTAAGAAGAAGTAGTAGTAATATGCTTTTTTTTAGAAATTTCATTGTTTATAATTCTTGTGATACTCGTCTTTTTTAGAGCATTATTTCAATTTGTTTTTCCAATTCGCGTAAATCTTTGGAGAAATTACGAATGCCTTCGGCAAGTTTTTCGGTAGCCATCGCATCCTGGCTCATCATCCATCGAAATGTTTTTTCATCCAGGTCAATTCGCTCTATTTCTTGCTGAAATGCAATTTCATTGCTCAATTTTCTTTCCAAATCTCCTTTTGTGTTTTCCAATTCTTGAAGGAGTTTCGGTGATATGGTGAGTAAGTCGCAACCTGCGAGTTCGATTATTTCATCAATGTTGCGGAAGCTGGCGCCCATCACTTGTGTCGGGTAGCCGTATTTCTTGTAATAATTATATATTTTTGTAACTGAAATTACTCCCGGATCTTCCTTTGGTGCAAATCCTTCGACACCTTGATTCTTTTTGTGCCAATCGAGTATGCGCCCCACGAAAGGTGAAATGAGCCGCACTCCGGCTTCGGCACAAGCAATTGCTTGAATCTGAGAAAAAAGGAGGGTGAGGTTGCAGTGTATTTTCTCTTTTTCCAATATCTCTGCCGCTTTGATTCCTTCCCAAGTCGCTGCTATTTTAATTAAAATCCGCTCGCGGTTTATGCCGGCAAGTTCATAGAGACGGATGAGTTCGCGTGCCTTGACCACTGTGCCTTCAATGTCGAATGACAATCGCGCGTCAACTTCGGTTGAAACTCGTCCTGGAACTATTTTCAGTATTTCTAATCCAAAATTTACCGACAGTTTGTCCAATGCTTTCGATAGTTGTTCCGTTTTGATCTGACTGGATTTGCGGGCATAGTTGATGGCATCTTCAATCAGATGTAGGTATCTTTTCTCCTGCGAAGCGGCATAAATCAGCGAAGGATTGATGGTGGCGTCGGTAGGTTTGAACGATTCGATAGAGGCGAAGTCGCCGGTGTCGGCTACTACCTGCGTGTAGGTTTTTAGTTGGGATAGTAAATTCATTGCGGTAAAAAGTAATACGGTTAATTTTTAGCTGTTATTTATCCTATTTCTTACTCTGGTATTCCAATTAATAGCGAAGTCAAAGGTATTATATTCCTTTGAATAAATCAAGATAATTTGCTTTTTAAGTATAAAAAATGGATTAAAATGACAACGGGTGTGCTACGCTTTGTAACACACCCGTTGTGGTTTGAGTGAAAAATATGTCGCGAAGTAAAAAAAACACTTCGCAACAACTTTTTTAGTTGTTTTCAGGACGAAGTTTGCGTACTACCGCACCTGTTTGCCACATTTCGCTTTCACGAAGTGCTTTCAATTCGGCTTCCAATCCCTCACGGTAGTCAGGCTTGGAGTTGGTGTCGATGGAGCGCTGTGCTTCGTTGCCACTTGCCACTTCGTTATACAATTTTTGGAATACCGGTTTGGTTGCATCGTGGAAAGGAGTCATCCAGTCGAGTGCGCCACGTTGCGCGGTAGTTGAGCAGTTGGCATACATCCAGTCCATCCCTTTTTCTGCAAAAAGAGGCATCAATGATTGAGTCAATTCTTCTACAGTTTCGTTGAATGCTTCGGATGGTGTGTGTCCGTTTTCGCGCAACACTTCGTATTGGGCAAGGAGCAGACCTTGGATAGCGCCCATCAATGTGCCACGTTCGCCGGTGAGGTCGGAATATACTTCGCGTTTGAAGTTGGTTTCGAAGAGATAACCAGAACCAACGCCGATACCAAGAGCCACAACACGGTCAAATGCTTTGCCGGTAGCATCTTGGAATATGGCATAAGAGGAGTTCAGTCCGCGACCTTCGAGGAACATGCGGCGAAGTGAAGTTCCCGAGCCTTTTGGTGCTACCAAAATTACATCAACATCGGCCGGTGGAACGATACCTGTACGCTCTTTGTAAGTGATGCCAAATCCATGAGAGAAATAAAGCGCTTTACCCGGAGTGAGATAAGGTTTAATGCGAGGCCATACTTCAATCTGCGCCGCGTCGGAGAGCAAATATTGGATAATGGTAGCACGCTCACATGCTTCTTCTATTTCAAAAAGAGTTTCGCCCGGAACCCATCCGTCGGCGATAGCTTTTTCCCATGTAGCGCCACCTTTGCGCTGGCCGATGATTACATTGAAACCATTGTCGCGTAAGTTGAGTGATTGTCCCGGTCCTTGCACTCCATAACCGATGATAGCGATTGTTTCATTTTTTAGCACTTCGCGCGCTTTGTCCAATGGGAATTCATCGCGGGTAACAACGTTTTCGTTTACACCGCCAAAGTTCATTATTGCCATAGTTTGTTTTTTAGTTAACGACGAGGATAAGATTACCCCGGTCGAATTTTGTTTAAATGATTATTATTGTTGTTTTTATACTTACTTTTATTCGTATCGCTATTTTCTTAAATGGATTCGAAAGTTATTTTACCCCTGCAAGCTGTACTACTATTCGACTTTATTTCGAAACGGTATTCGTTCGCGTTAAGCTGTTCTTTGAATACTTCTACACTGTCGTTATAAAGTATTTCATTCATAAAGTTCACATCAAAGCGTTTGATGATATTACTTGTGTGTTCGTCCGGCGAAAAGCAATTGACCATCCAGGTGATATAATTTAGTGTATTCACATGTCTGTTGATGTCGATATCGCTGTACTTAATCTTAAATTTATCGATAGGTTCACCCACAGCTTCGTCGAGTTTCAGGGTTCGGATAGCCGTGTCGCCTTTTGAATTGATGAAGTCATTAATGCCATGTAGCAGACTAAGTTCCATCGGACGCCGATTTTTCAGATTTATCATCACCCACACCGATGTAGCTTTCCCGATTACTTCACCTTGCATGTTATAAACAAGAAAATCGCGGATAGTGTTCAATGTGTGTACCTCTTCAATCCATGTTTCTATTTCTATTTTTTCATATTGCTTGGGGAAGTATTTCATTTCGAGTGAAAAGCGCGAAATGACCCAGCTTCCGCCTAATTCGTTTAAATGTCTTAGCCCAAAACCATTGGCGTCGGCGTTGTAACCGGCAGCGCTCATAATGAGATCGACTAACGAGGCGAGTTTTATTTTGTGCTGAAAATCTACAAATTGTGGAGCTATTTCAAATGTGTACCTTCCGTTTGTCATTTTGTGCGATGTTCAATTTCTTTCATTTTCTCAAGCATGTCGCTCAGTCGTTCCACTTTGGAGCGTGTGATGGCGATACGCCCAGAGCGGATAAATTGCAACACCCCGATTGACTTGCTTAGCTCTTCGAAAAGTCCCTGGGTTTCAGCAAAATGTCCTGCTTTGAGAAATACCGTGCAGTCGTTTGATATTTCGAGTACGCGGATGTTGTATTTGCGTATAAAGTATTCCACCGAGCCATATTCCAGCAATTTTTCTGTCGAAAGTTTGTACATTGCCAGCTCTTGATATACCAAATCTTCATCGGTGTTGTAATAGGCTTTCAGTATATCCACTCGTTTGTCAATTTGTTTCACTACTTTATCCACCACATCTTGTGTCGTGTAGAGTGTGATTGTAAATTTGTGGATTCCCTCCAGCGCCGATGGCGACACCGAAAGTGTCTCGATATTCAAGCCTCTTCGTGAAAAGATAATGGTAATCTGATTTAATATCCCAACCGCGTTTTCGGAGAATACGGTGATTGTATATAGTTTTGTTTCCATAATTTATCGGGTATTTTATTTTGCATTAATTCGGAAAGATTTCCTTTGATTTTCTTTCTCTGAGTCGTTTTTAGTCGCCAAGTATGATGTTGGTAACTGTGCTTCCGGCCGGCACCATTGGGTAAACCATCCCTTTGCGTTCTACCTCTACCACCAGCAAATATGGTTTGTCATCCTTGAGCATGTCAGCGATTGCTTCGTCAAGTTCTTCGCGTTTTAGCACCGTTTTACTTTCGATGTGGTAAGCTTTTGCTACTGCGGTGAAGTCGGGGTTTTGCATGTGGGTGAAGGAGTATCTTTCGTCGTAAAAAAGTTCCTGCCACTGACGCACCATCCCAAGGAAACGGTTGTCGAGAACTATCATTTTCACGCCAAGCTGCTCTTGCATGATGGTACCTAATTCCTGAATGGTCATCTGGAAGCCGCCATCGCCCGAGAAGAGACATACTGTGCGTTCGGGTGCTCCTTTTTTAGCGCCCATTGCCGCGGGTAGTCCGAAGCCCATTGTGCCAAGACCACCGGAAGTTACTAAACTGCGGCTTTGGGAGAAGCGCGCATAGCGTGCCGACATCATTTGGTGTTGGCCTACGTCGGTTACGATTACAGCTTTATCGCCAGTAGCTTTGCTCACCTTATTGATAACTTCGCCCATGGTAATTTCACCTTCAGTGGGGTAAAGCTCCTTGTTGATAACTTTTTCCTGTTCTGTCTTTTCGTATTGGGCGAAGGATTCAATCCAATCGGAATGTTTTGCAGTCTTAATTTTTTCTGTAAGCGCGGGCAGTGTTTCTTTTACTGTGCCCAACACTGGAGCATCCACTGGCACATTCTTCCCAATTTCGGAACGGTCAATATCCAAGTGGATTATTTTTGCTTGTTTGGCGTAAGTTTTCAGGTCGCCTGTTACACGGTCGTCAAAGCGCATCCCGATGGCTATAAGCACATCACACTCATTGGTTTTCATATTGGGTGCCATGTTTCCGTGCATTCCCAGAAAGCCTTTATTCAGTCGGAAGTCGGAAGGTATAGCCGAAAGTCCCAGAAGTGTGGAAGCGGCTGGTATATCAGCTTTCTCCAGGAAGTTGATAAGTTCTTTCTCAGCTCCGGCAAGCACTACACCTTGACCGATAAGTGCATAAGGTTTTTTTGCCTGATTGATGATGTCGGCAGCGGTTTCTATTTGTGCCGGTTTCATTTCGGGTATTGGTATATAGCTGCGGATAAAAGTACATGGCTTGTAGTCAAACTCTATTTTTTCGTTTTGGGCGCTTTTGGTGAAGTCAAGCACTACAGGTCCGGGACGTCCGCTGCGGGCGATAAAGAAAGCGCGTGCCACAGCCCATTGAATATCTTTGGCATGGCGTATTTGGTATGACCATTTGGTTATCGGCTGTGTAATGCCTACTACGTCAATTTCCTGAAAAGCGTCGGTTCCAAGTAGCGCCGCTCCCACCTGACCGGCAATTACTACCATCGGCGTGCTATCGAGCAACGCGTCGGCAATACCGGTGATGGCGTTTGTGGCGGCAGGCCCTGAAGTTACGAGGCTCACACCTACTTTTCCCGATACGCGCGAATAGCCTTGTGCGGCATGGGTTGCCCCTTGTTCGTGGCGGGTTAAAATATGTTTAACTTTGTCGCGATAGTCGTACAGCGCGTCATATACCGGCATGATAGCACCACCGGGATATCCAAAAATCGTATCAACACCCTCTTCAATTAGCGAGAGCATAAAGGCGTGAGCGCCGGAAATAGGTTCTCCGGTCTGTCCTTGCGCATTGGCGCCTGGTTGAGCTTGCGTGCCTGTTGTTTCTGTTTTCTGTGTCATTGCATTGGGATTTATTTCATTAATATTATAAAATATACAATCGTTATAAATTGTTCTGAAAAACGGCTTAAATCTTCTTAAATACCTCAATTTTCTCAATCAATCATCCTCACTGCTCCTTTGTCGGCTGAGCTTACCATGCTGGCGTATGCTTTCAGCGCTTTAGATACTTGTCGGTCGCGGTCGTTGGGTTTGAAGGCTTCAGCGCCACGGCGTATTTCAGCTTCGCGTCGTTCGTTTAGCGTTTCTTCACTCAGCTTCACGTTGATGCTGCGGTTTGGTATGTCTATTTCGATAATGTCGCCATCGCGTACCAAACCAATATTGCCACCGGCGGCAGCTTCG
>CAZMQV010000024.1:0-41368 GCA_964568675.1 uncultured Paludibacter sp. | reverse complement strand
AACGCTAAACGCTAAACGCTAAACGCTAAACGCTAAACGCTAAACGCTAAACGCTAAACACTAAACACTAAACACTAAACATTCAACTTCATTTCTCACTCAGTCAATAATTCAGGTTTTTAACTTCATTCCAATTTTAAGTAAGATATTAGAAAATCGAAAGTCTTAGTCCTAAGTTTATATGAATGCCTGGTTGCGCGATGCCACCAAATTCGATGTATTGTTCATTCAATAGATTATTCACTTCGGCAAACAGCAGAATTTTATCCGCATTCCACGTCAATTTGGTGTTTAACAGTCCGTAGGGTGTGTATTCCATGGCTGCGTTGGATTTGGAATCGGTGTATGTGCCACTTCTGTCGTATAGCGCGTAGCTCCAATTAGCCGAAAGTTTTGACCAGATAGCATGATTTAGGTTGACGATTAATTTGTGTTTGAGATAATCGAGCGCATATTTCGAGTCGTATCCTGAAGCAGCTTTGTCTAATGTGAGATACGCATATTTCACACCAGTAGATTTTACGAAACTATTCTCAAAGCGATATTCAAAGCCCATATCCATACCATAAGCATTCACTTCTGTGAGGTTGCGGCTTTCCCATTTTGTGGCATCGGGTTGTTTCACCCAGTCGATAATGTTCTTTCCATTCCGATAATATACGGTAGCTGTGAGCGTGTAGCGGCGTGGATTGATAATGGTACCCAGCTCAAAAGTAGTTGATTTCTCCGGCTTTAGGTTCGGATTGCTTATTTGTGTGGCGCTTTGATAATACAAATCGGTGAATGTAGGTAGGCGCACTGCCGAATTGGCGGCAAGGAACATTCGGGAATAATTCGTAGGTCGGTAAGCCAAATCCACACCTCCATTTGCGTGGGTTCCGAACTCCTTGTTTTGTGTAACAGCCAGCCCCGCGGACGCAAACCAACGATCGAAATTGATGCTATGGTCGAGAAATGCTGTGGTCAGTAATCGGTTTGCTCCTTTGGTGTATTGGATGTTATCTTCAAAAGCGGCTTTCTTCGGATTATCCAGGTTCAACCCCAACACGGTGCTGAATATGTGTTCGTTTCGGAGGTCAATACCAAGCGTAGTTTTACCGGCTTTCCAGGTATTTGACGCAATGAATTTACCTCCTGCGACATCGGTAAGGTGATAGTTGTGTCCTTTGTACCAGCTGTATTTTTCAGCGCCTTCATAGTTGCGGAAAAGCTCGAATCGGTCGTGATGTTGGCGCCAGTATGCCTGCGCGTTCAGAGTCCAGTTCCGATGCTGATAATCCCAATTCAAAGCCGAAAGAAAAGTTTTAGTGTGTTCGTATTGATTGGGGTAGGTTAGAGAGTAAAAACTGTTGGCGCCGAATGATTTCTGCTGATATGCCAATTGAAGCTCGAAATTGCCGGTATGTTCGGTAGTAAGTTTCGATTGAATGAATGAATTTACGATATTAAAATCGGTGTTGTCAATATATCCATCGCTTCTTTTTTGCGAAACCGTTCCAAAGACTTGCAATTTATCGCCCGAGTAGTTTGCCGCGATGTTGTTTGATAAATACCCGTAGCTACCTGCGGTAGTCTGGCTCGATACTTTAGTTTGATTGCTTTCGTCGGTGATGATGTTGATAGCGCCACTGAATGCGTTTGGTCCCAGAATGCGTGCGGCGGAGCCTTCGAGAATCTCCACACGGCTCACATCCGAAATGTCAACCGGAATATCGAGGTTGTAGTGCCCGGTTTGCGGATCGGTAATGTTCACTCCATTGAGTAGAATCAACAGTTGGTCGAATGAGCCTCCCCGAATGCTTACATCCGCTTGCACTCCGTTTACACCACGCTGTCTCACATCAACACCTGCAACATAATCCAACAAATCGTCGATGCTGCGCACTGCTGCCTGCTCTATTTCTACTTTTTCTACCACTTTGAGTATTCTTCCCAGATTAGAATAGATTTTAGTTCGTGCCGCGCTCACTTCCAGTTCGTTGAGTTCTACTGATTTGCTTTGTTGCGCGTGAATGCCTTGCATTAAGCAAGCGATTAAAGAGAGTAATGTAAGAGTCCGTTTCATGTGTAAATAATTATTTTGTTTTGAATAAAAAAAAGGTTGAAATAGAGCGAATAGCTCCATTCCAACCTTGGGTTTAAAATTATTGAATATCGTATTACAACCGGCAGGAGTGCCGGCAGTAAGTTGTATTGTGTTTGTGTTGATTAATAAGACTTGTTGAAGCGCTTCCTGTTCTTCATCCGTTTCCCTTTCTCCCTTGCCGAAAGTGAGACTAAAGCGTTCGGTGAGCGCTTCAGTTATCAGGTTGGTTTTGAGTAGTGCTTTGTCGCAAACCGACGCGTTCACACGCCCAATGGAGATTTGTTTTTTTAGACCTGAAAACACAGCATAACCCTTCCGGCTCCATTGTCGGAATCGGATTATTGTCGCGTTATTTCTCAGTCTTTTTTTCAAGATAATAAATCCGGATTAGTATTTGGTTGGGTTGTCCAGATAATCCTTGAAACTATAGAAATTTACTTTCACTTTCCAAACATCGGATAGTGTAGAAGTAGCTGATTTACCTCCAATTACATAAAGTGTTTTGTTCGCTTCGTCTTCGATAACCGACACGTTGGAGCGAAATTTGAAATTATCCGGCAATCTGTTTACTGTCGAGTCCGGTTTAGTCCAGGTCAAACCTTCGTCAATTGATTGTGCAAGTTGATAAAGCGTGTCGGATACTGCTTCGTAACTTTTCGAACCCCCGAGCATGAGCATTTTACTGCCGTAGTAAGTGGTACTCGCGTTGTAAACAGGACTAAATTTAAATGTTTTGTGTTGTAAATTTACCCAATAGAGCGTATCTACACCCATTCTGTTTTCTGCCGACCAAAGAGTATTCAGAATCTCACCATTCGCGCCGATACCACCGGTAACGATTACCTTTTCTCTACCAATTGTTGGTTTGAAACGTCTGGCGGAAAAGTTGTCAATCGGGAAATTACTAAAAATTCGTTTTTCGGAGAAAGTCCAGTTTACACCATCAAAAGAATTGGCAATACGCACGGTTTTGTTGGTTTTATGTTGTGCCACAGCCCACAGTCGGTCTTTGAATGAGAAAAGCAACGCGCTGTAATCGTAGTTGGCATCGCCATTCACCAGCTGTTTTTTCCAGTTTTTACCATCGACAGATTTATATATTTCATTCCCGTTGTGAAGCAATATCAACGAATCGTTGTAAACCTGCATGTTTCTTAATTTCGCATTGAGCGGCAATGATGATACCGCCCCCTGATCTGCCCAATTTATTGCGTCGGAAGATGTGTAAAGTTTATTACTGTTGGTGTAATCGTGGAAGTAATAGAACGTTTTATTCAGCAAAAGCGCTTTCTGATTGTCGGCCGGCGAGCTTGCAACGTTTTTGTTCAACTCGCTCCATACATGCAGATAAGTTTCTACTTTATGTACACGAACTTCCAGTTTGTAAGTCATGATGCTTTTGCCATCGGTTGCCAGATTTTTTATCTTCATCTGCTTGGATAGATCTACCTTTTGGGATGTAGATCCGGAGTTTGAAGAAGAATAATAGCTGTATGAAGGCGATTCGGGCACCGTGTCGTTGATGACGAAGCCACTTGAACTGGCAAACGTGAAGGTCAGAAACAAACTATCCACGCGTGTGCCATAAGGCAATGAATCGACATTGTATATCAAACTATCGGTCTGATTGATAGTGAAAACAGCAGATGAAGCGTTTGGCGAACTATCGTTTTTTTGAATGTAAGCCGAAAGGATGCTCGCGTCGCTTGAAGGGTTTGCAATTTGTGGTGTTGTGTTGCAGCCAATAAATGTGAGAAGGCTGATGAGTGTTATCGCGAAGTATTTCGAACGGAGATTTTTCATTAATTTTTTGTCTGTATTATACGTATTCGGAAAAATGAATGCAAAGTTAAAAAACAAATTACATTAAGTGGTGTTTAAATTGATTATTTATTTTTTTTTACAAATAAAATGTAAATCTTGAGTTGGATATTCCCTTATACTTTTTATTTGGGTGAATTTCTACTGTAATGAATGATTGACTTCGAGCATTACGGGGCAATGGTCGGAATGATATGCATTGGATAATATCTCAGCCGAAAGTAGCCGCGACTTTAATGGCGCGCTAACCCAATGGTAATCAATACGCCACCCTAAATTTCGTTCGCGAGCGGCGGTGCGGTAACTCCACCAACTGTATTGTTCACCCTCTTGGTTAAACTCGCGGAAGGAATCTATCATTCCGGATGATTCGTAGCTATCCATCCATTCGCGCTCTTCGGGCAGAAAACCCGATACGCCCACTTGTCTTTGTGGATTGTTGATGTCGATGGGTTTATGACAAATATTATAATCGCCGCATACAATAATATTGGGGCGGGTGTGCCGTAACTTGTCGATATACTTCTGAAAATCAGAAAGAAATTCCATTTTGAAAACCTGTCGCTCGTCGCCCGACGAACCGGAAGGAATGTAAACGCTTATCACGCTTAAGTTGCCATAATCGGCACGGAGTACTCTGCCTTCGGCATCGTATTTCTCCATATCCATACCGGTTACGATGTTGTCAGGTGGGGTTTTGCTTAGAATTGCCACTCCGCTGTAACCCTTTTTCTGAGCCGAATGGAAATAACAATAATATCCTAAATGCGTAAATATCTCCGTGTCTATTTGCTCCGGTTGCGCTTTTGTCTCTTGCAGACAGATGATGTCGGGAGTTTCATCGGCAAGCCAGCCGGCGAAGTCCTTGTTAAGCGCAGCGCGTATGCCATTGACGTTGTAGCTGATTATTTTCATTCGAAGTGGGTCGATAATGTGGTTATGTCCGATAATTAGAGTAATTGATTTATGATTTTTGGGACTTTTTCACAGCCTTGTAGAGTTCCGAAGCGAATACAAAATCTTCGAGAGCTTCGTTTTGCGTATCAAAAATCATTTTGTTGCTTCCTTCCCATGCTTTTCGTCCTTTGTCGATAAATATGATTTTATCGCCGATTTCCATCACCGAGTTCATGTCGTGTGAGTTGATAATGGTGGTGATGTTGTATTCTTGCGTGATTTCCTGAATCAATTTGTCAATGATAAGCGATGTTTGGGGGTCGAGTCCGGAGTTGGGTTCATCGCAAAAAAGATAGGTTGGGTTGAGCGCGATGGCGCGAGCTATAGCTACTCTTTTTTGCATACCACCGCTTATTTCGGATGGCAAAAGCAAGTGCGCTTTTTCAGAGATGTTGACACGAGCCAGACAAAATTCAGCCCGCTCGGTAAGTTCTTTTTTTGTTCCCTCTGCAAACATTTCTAAGGGATACATCACATTTTCAAGTACCGACTGCGAATCGAAGAGCGCCGAGCCTTGAAAAAGCATGCCTACCTCGCGCCGAAGTTTGCGTATGTCTTTCATCGTCATTTCGGAGATGTTTCTGCCATCGTATTCTATTTTCCCGCTGTCAATCCGATGCAGCCCGATAATGCTTTTCATCAGCACTGTTTTGCCCGAACCACTCGCGCCAATTATCATGTTGCATTTTCCATTCTCAAATATTGCCGAAACATCAAAAAGCACCTGATTGTTGTCGAATGTCTTGTTTATGTTTTTAACTTCAATCATCTCTTAGTTTAGCATTAATTGGGTGATTAGCAAATTGAAGAAAAGTATCAGTATGGAACTGTTGACCACCGCGCTGGTGCTTGATTTGCCTACATCGAGGGCGCCACCATACGAGAAATATCCGTAGTAGGATGCCACCGATGAGATGATGAAAGCGAATACCAATGATTTGATAATGGAGTAAAATACATAATAGGGTATGAAAGCGTATTGAATGCCAAGCAGAAAATCCGCGACAGTTATTATATCGGTAAATAAGCTGACAAAATAGCCACCAACCAAGCCCAAAGCCATGCTGAAAATTACCAGAAATGGCATCATCACCACAAATGCGGTGATTTTAGGTAATATCAGGTAGTTGGCAGAGTTGACTCCCATGATTTCGATGGCGTCAATTTGTTCGGTGATACGCATTGTGCCAATCTCCGAAGCAATGTTTGAGCCTACTTTCCCCGCTAATATCAGACACATGATGGTGGATGAAAACTCGAGCAAAAGTGTATCGCGGGTTACTAATCCGGTGCTATATGATGGTAAAAGCGGATTCTCCGTGTTGAGTTTGGTTTGGATGGTCATGATAGCGCCGATAAATACGGAAATAATTATCACGATAGGGAGCGATTCCATCCCCAGTTTATCGATTTCGCGCGGAAATTGTCGAAAAAACATTTTCCATCGATCGGGCTTCACAAATACTTTGCGCATCAGTAAAGCGTATTGTCCAAGTTGATATACGTATCCCATTGAAGTAGATTATTGTTTGAATTAGCTTTTGTTTTTCAAACACAAAGGTATAAAAAAAATATGACCTTTTTGCCGAGTTGCGCTTTTAGCATAAGGCTTGCCACGATGTTTTTTTTTTTGAATAAATAATGCTACAACCTTCGGATGATAATAAAAAAAAGAGAAACCTTCTTGATGATGATTTCTCTTTTTTATTTCTATTGAAATTTTTAGTAGCGTCTTTCTTTGATGCGTGCTTTTTTACCTGTAAGTTTGCGCAGGTAGTACAATTTGGCACGACGTACTTTACCGCGTTTGTTCACCGTAATGGTTTCGATAAATGGAGAATCCAATGGGAAGATACGTTCAACACCTACGTTGCCTGACATTTTACGAACTGTAAAACGTTTTTTGTCTTGATGACCAACGATTTTGATAACATCGCCTCTGTATTCCTGGATACGCTCTTTGTTACCCTCGATAATGCGATAACCCACAGTAACTGTGTCGCCTGCTTTGAAAGTGGGGAAGCTTTTTGCTGTGTCAAAAGCTTGTTCTGCAACCTTTATTAAGTCCATGATTTTGTTTTTTTATAAAGTTGATTAATAGCGTAATATACACAGACCCCTCTATGTGCTGTCAGAGATTACGCTGAAATGGAGTGCAAAAGTACTATTTATATTTTGTTTAAGCAAAGTTTTTGTAGTATTTTTTTTCGAAATCTACTTTATTACTCACATTCAAGCTTTAATATTTTCTTTAAACTCACATAATAAAGATAGCCTTCCACTTCAAAATCCATCTGTTGTAACAACTGCATGTAGCGAATTACTTGCTTCTGATGGGCGGCGTGTTCTTCTTCGCCAAACTTATAGTCAATGACGGTGGCTTTGCCTTCGTGAAGTATAATCCGGTCGGGACGGAAGTGTTCGCCCGAAGGAAGCAGCATGCTTGTTTCATTGAGAATTTCAACCCAGGGCGCAAACCATCTGTCCACTTCCGGAAGGTTCCAGAAATTTTTCAGCTCTTCCCGGATAATTTTTTCATCTTCCTGATTGATACGCCCGCTGTTCAATTGAGCGTGCAATGCTTTTACCTCATCTCCTTTCCGAATGGTGTCTCGCAGAATGTCGTGCATGATGTTTCCGTATTTTTTGCGGTTAGTGGCTATGTGCTTATCTTCCCAGTGATCTGCCGCGATGTGTTTAATTTTCAATCGGTCGCTACTATTCGTTACGGGGTACGAGCTTATCTTTTGTGAGTTGTCGGTGTTTTTTGTTTGAGGATATACCACGTTGCTCGGTTCGCCATATCGGAATAGGGTAGCGTCCTCCCGCCACTTTCCGGCCAATTCTTGCGAGTTGTTCAATATATGAATGAGTAAGTCGGAAATGGTTTTGAATGGGGATGAGGTCTCCGATTTCTTTGCGCCTTCCTTTTCGTTTTTTTTCTCCGCAAAACATATCATTTCGTTTCGAGCGCGCGTGAATGCCACGTATGCCAGGTTGAGATTGTCAACGTATTGATGCATCAGCTCAACGATGTAGTCGTTTTTGAAAATTGTTTTCACTAACGCACTTCCGGATTTGATGGGAAGCAAGGGCAGCTCACCGAATGGTTCTACTACGGTTTCGCACCACAGTAGCGGCTCCAAAAGCGGTGGCGATGACAATTCCCAGTTGGCAAATGGAATGATAACAACTTTGAAATCAAGTCCTTTTGATGCGTGAATAGTCATGATTTTGAACGCATTCTCGTTCTCAGGTATCGTTACCCGAAGTTTGTCTGATTGTTCGTCCCACCATTGTAAGAAATTATTCAAATCGGCAGTGCCACTGTTCGAAAATTTGAAAACCACATCCTGAAATGTTTGTAGGAAAATTGTTTCATTGTACCATTGTTCGAGTTGAAAGCCGCTTATTAATTTCTCGGTGGCTTCATAAAGTGGCAGATGCCCAATCGTGTTGATAAATTCATTTTCAAACTCGGAGAAAAAGGGAGAAAAAACAAAATTGGTGGCGTCCTGCTTCGAAAAGCACAAGTCGAGCGCTTCGTGCTCCTTCATTTTCTTCTTTCCAATGAGATATTCTAATTCCACCGTTTTCCGGGTGATGATGTCGTGTGGTGTGGCTGTGAGCTTTAAAACAGCGATGATAAAAGAAATAGTTCGGGATACGGATAATTTCAGCCCTTCTCTTCCCATTAGGTCGTAGCTGAATCCTGCTCGTGCTTCGGGGCGGGTTTTATATTTAAGAAAAAATTCGGTGAGCATTGCCGCGTCTTTGTTGTTTCTTACCAGGAAAGCAATGTCCGAAGGTTTGTAGCCTCTGTCCACTAAGTTTTCCAATGTTGCGGGGAGGCGGTTCATTACTTCTTTCTGCCACTCGCTTTTATTGGTCTCTTTTTCAATAAATTCCACACTAACCATCCCGTTGTTTGCTTTGAGTGAAAATTCTTGTTTCGTATCGCCATAAGCGGTTGTGATTTTCGATTTTAGACCTTGTAGTTCTTCTTCGTTGTTGATGCCTTCAGTCGAAATTTTCACATTGAGTTGTTCTTGCAGTATTTCCGACGCGTGTTTGAAAAACAGATTGTTGAATGTAATGATGTTTTTATCACTTCGCCAATTGGTTCCCAGGTTTTCCGAGTTTATCTGCGATGAGTTGAAATCTTTATTTATTTGCTCGCTGAGGAGTTTCCAATCGGAATTTCTCCATCGGTAAATACTCTGTTTCACATCGCCCACTACCATGTTGAAATGATTGTCGCCGATGCTGTTGGATATGAGTGGTCGGAAGTTTTGCCATTGCAGGGTAGAGGTGTCCTGAAATTCATCTATCATAAAATGGTCGATATTCAATCCTGTGCGTTCATATACGAAAGGCGTGTCGCTGCCGTCGATAATTTTGTTGAGCAATAGATTGGTGTCCGAAATCAACATTAGGTTTTGCTCGCTTGTCAGTTTTTTTATCTGTAATGCCAGGTCGGAAATAATGCCAAGCGTATTTAGATTTTGGTAAATCAATCGTGCGGTGTTATAAAAAATAATGTCGTATGTCAGAATTTTGATGATGTTTTCTATCTTTGTTTGAAGCCAATTTTCGTGCGCGGCGTCAATGGCATCCTTTATGTGCTGTTTCTGCGTTTTTGTGTAGCAATTGGATGAAGCGTCGGCAAAAGTGGCAAAAGTAGGGCTGTATTCATATTTGCCATTTTTGATATTTTGGAGCGTGGTGTGCATTAGCTTTCTGCTGAAAAATTCTTGTTCCAGGTTGTTGCGTTCTAACATCTCCAATGTTTCGTTTACTTCACATTCAATTTTCTCTTTAAAGTCCGATTGAATTTTCTTTAATTTTGAGCGATAATCGCGTAAAAACTCCTTGTCATGAAGTTTCTTGCTTGTTTTATCGGCTTTATGTTGATAGCTTTCAGCAAAAATTTGTTTCCCCAATTCACTGATGTCTTTTCGGATGTTCCAGCTGTATCCTTCTTCAATTTTTTCTTCCATAAATTGGCTCATCCAGTTGAGAAGCTGCTCGTTGCCTTTCTCCGATAGCGACATATAGAGGTTGTCGAGCGACTGTTGAAGTACGTAGTCGCTGTCTAATTCCAGATTGTAACTACCACTTACTCCAATTTCGCGCGCGAAAGCCCGCACTACTTGCTGAAAAAATTTGTCGATGGTGCTGATGGAGAATCCGGAATAGTCGTGAAGAATGCCAATCAGTATCTGATGAGCTTTTTCGTTTACTTCATTCTCGGTGAGTGAAAATTCGTGGCTCAAAAACATTCTGAAATCCGAATTGTCGCCTGTCGATAGTTTGAAAAGCTCTTGCAGAATACGCGTTTTCATCTCATCGGTTGCTTTGTTGGTAAAGGTTACTGCCAGCGTGCGTCGATGTGGAAGCTTGTGGGTGAGTTGCGTCTGAAACAATAGT
This sequence comes from uncultured Paludibacter sp., assembly GCA_964568675.1. GTDB lineage: Bacteria > Bacteroidota > Bacteroidia > Bacteroidales > Paludibacteraceae > UPXZ01. Next base: position 31,074 of record CAZMQV010000024.1, on the reverse strand, counting down.
TTTATATAGTCTTTTGTCAGTGTGTATGTTTTACCCGAACCGGCTGATGCGCGATAAATTGTAAGCATGATTTCTGTTTGTGTCTGAATATTTCGATTTGAAAAATATGGTTGAAAATAAAACTTCTCTGCAATGTGCCGTAAGTTTTAAGCGAAATAAGCATTAAGAGCTACGTCTTTTCTGTTTCTAAAGCAGTTCTTTTATAGCATAAAAGAGAAAAAAACCGCCAACGATAAGTTTGGAAACGATGCCTGTCAGAAAGCCAATAAATGAACCCAATCCGGCGCGGATGGAAGCCATTGTTTCTTTACCTCCGGTAAGCTCGCCAACAATTGCGCCCAGAAAAGGTCCTAAAATTATTCCCCACGGACCGGCAAACATGCCAACTACCATCCCGATGGTGCAGCCCCATACTCCTCGCTTGCTTCCTCCAAACTTCTTGGTGCCCCATATTGGGATGTAGAAGTCCAGTATTTGTACTACAACGACTACAAGACCCCAAAAAATAAGAAAAGGAGTGGTGAACTCATATTTATCGGTGATGTGAAGTAGAATTATACCGATGTAACTCACTGGAATACCCGGCAGTACCGGTAATACCGAACCAATAATGCCAATTACGATACAAACAAATCCGAGAATGATTAATGCTAAATCCATACGATTAAATAAATTAGAAGTTATTCCTGTTCTCATTCAAATAAAATATCTTTTGCATTCACAACCGAAAAAACACTTGAAACTTAACTGCAAAACATTTTTTTGAATTACATTGACAAAGATACGATAAAACTGATTTTGTTAAATAGACTCGGCACGAATTTGTGTTTTTTTGTGTTCGTATTTCAGGTGTAGATAATCTAAAAAAGATTACCTTTGTGGAATGAATGAACAAAGGCAGTGAAAAAAATAACTGCTAAATATTTCGAAATCGATAATGCTCATGTTATGTTTTTATCCGACACATATATCCTTGTGCGATGATGAAAATTCTTGATTCTTGAAGCATTCTTTTAAATAAACAAGTTAAATAGTGCATCCTATCACTCTTTACGTTAAATAGATGTGTATGGAAACCGAACAAATTAAAAGTAAATTAACGCCAAGTGATGTAGACACCTCAAAGAAATATCGCTTAGGGATTGCTTTGAGTGGAGGCGGGATTAAAGGACTTTGTCATGCAGGTGTGTTGAAAGCATTGGAAGAAAAAGGTATCAAACCTGATGTTATTTCAGGTGTGAGCGCCGGCGCTATTGTAGGCGCGCTTTACGCCGATGGATGTCCTCCCGATGATATTTTAAAGCTTTTTGAAACTGTAGAATTTCGAAAAATGACCAAACTTCGTGCGCCTAATGGAGGTTTTTTTACAACCGAACCTTTTGAGCGGTATTTAGGAAGTGTGTTGAAAGCGCGTATGTTTGCTGATTTGAAAATACCACTTCGCGTGGTTGCAACTAATTTAGATCAGAATGAAAGTGTCGAATTTTCGAAAGGAAATCTGTTGCAAGCGGTGATGGCGTCAGCCAATTTTCCCATACTTTTTTCTCCTCGGTTAATCAATGGAGAACATTATGTTGATGGCGGCGTGTTGAAAAATTTTCCGGTTAGCACCATTCGCGATGATTGTAATATTGTTATTGGGGTAAATGCAAGTCCTTTGGTGCCGGAAAAGTATAAAAAATCAATTTTAAGTGTTGCTTTGTGTACCTACAATCTGATGTTTAAAGCCAACTCTATTCCCGATAAAGCTTTGTGCGACTATTTGATTGAGCCTGTTGATGTTGGCAATTATGAAACCTTTGAGATTGATAAAAGCAGGGAAATTTTCGAATTGGGCTATAATACGGCAAATGAGTTAATTAAAGACTGGAATCTTAATGAAAACTTGATTCTTGAGTGTAAACTATAAAAAAACAGAATATTATGATTCATGATTCACTAAAACATGCGGAGCGCTATGCCACGGTGCATCCATTATTTGCGCAAGCATTTGATTTTTTGCAACACACGGATTTGAAAGAGCTTAAACCGGGGAAAATCGAACTGATACCGGATAGCCTGATTGTCAATGTGGTGGAGCTAACCGGCAAACGAAAAGAAGATGCAAAGATGGAGACGCATCAACGCTTTATCGATATACAAGTGCCGATAGGAGCTACTGAAACCATGGGATGGAAATCATCTTCAGATCTTACGCAGCCTCTCGATGGATATGACCTCGAAAAAGACATCGCTTTTTTTGCCGATGACGCTACCAGTTTCTTGCAAGTAAATCCATTTGAGTTTGCAATCTTTTTCCCGGAAGACGGACATCAACCGGGTATAGGAAGTGGAACTTATACAAAAATTATTGTAAAAGTAAGAGTCTGAATAGCGTTGGAATGACTTTTTGTTGAGTGTTGTTGTTATTTTGTGCAGAATATAAGTAAAATTATGCTGAAATAATGACAATATGTTATGGCAAACTTGTGTATTCACGTTATTTTGATTATATTTGCGGAATATTATTAATAAAAAAATATTTGATTATGCTTTCAGTATCCGAACGTTTAGCCTCTCTTTCGCCATCGGCAACTTTGGCAATGGCACAAAAAAGCAATGAGCTTAAAGCTCAGGGCGTTGATGTTATAAGTTTAAGTGTGGGTGAGCCCGACTTTAATACGCCCGACCATATTAAGGAAGCTGCTAAAAAGGCGATTGATAACAACTTTTCATTTTATTCTCCGGTTACCGGTTTTCTCGAACTACGCAAAGCGATTTGCGATAAACTAAAAACAGAAAATGGATTGACCTATGGGCCAGCACAAATTGTTTGCTCCAATGGGGCCAAACAGTCCATTTGTAATGTGCTTTTGGCTGTGATAGGTAAAGGAGATGAAGTGATTATCCCGGCTCCATTTTGGGTGAGTTATCCCGAAATGGTGAAGTTAGCGGATGGCACGCCTGTCATCGTTTATTCTAACATCGAAGATGATTTCAAAATCACGCCGGAACAGTTGGAAGCCGCCATTACTCCTAATACAAAAGCTGTTTTGCTTTGCTCGCCTTCCAATCCTACCGGAAGCGTTTATACACGCGAAGAAACAAAAGGATTGGTTGACGTATTGGCAAAATATCCCGATATTCTTATTATTTCGGACGAAATATACGAACACATCAATTATCTGGACAAACATGTGAGTATCGCTGAATTTCCGGAAGTGTTTGAGCGCACCGTGATTGTGAATGGCGTATCGAAAGGCTATGCTATGACCGGCTGGCGTCTTGGTTGGATTGCAAGCCCCAAATGGGTGGCTGATGCCTGTAATACGCTACAAGGACAATATACCTCAAATCCTTCAACCATTGCTCAGAAAGCGGCAGAAGCAGCATACCTGGGCGACCAGCAATGTGTGGCAGATATGCGCGTGGCTTTCGAGCGCCGGAAGAATTTAGTAGTGAAAATGGCGCGTGAAATTCCGGGATTGAGAGTGAACGACCCCAAAGGCGCATTCTATATTTTTCCCGATTGTAGTGCTTATTTCGGTAAATCATTCGATGGAACGGCAATTAACAATCCGGAAGACCTGGCTCTTTATTTGTTAGCCGAGGCACATGTGGCTTGCGTGGGTGGTACAGACTTTGGCGCGCCAAACTGCATCCGCATGTCATACGCCACTTCCGATGAAAAATTGGTAGAGGCTTTCGCACGCATCAAAAACGCCTTGGCAAAACTGGGCTAAGAATATGAAACTGGCAGATAATTTCTAAAAATGCCATTTGTATTTCTAAAAAAGGAGCATGTAGCGGATGTGAAACCGGTTGCTCCTTTTTTTAATTTATCAAAATCGAAAATAAAGACATTATTTTTCTGAAAAATAATTCTATCTTTGTAAAGAACAATAATTCAATATATGAATATGGACACAAATAAAAAACTTACCCGTTCGTCGAATAAAATGATAGCCGGAGTATGTGGTGGCATTGCCAAATACTTTAATATTGACCCAACAATTATTCGAATTGGATACGTGTTATTATCTTTGGCTTCAGCAGCTTTTCCGGGAATAATCGTGTATCTTATCATGATGTTGGTTATGCCTGAAGAATCGAAAGAGATATAATCGAATCGGAATAATACTTATTGACTTTGTTTGAAAAACTTCGGATATGAAAAAGAAATTCAATGAAATTATCAGAACGCTTTCCAATTCTCAGATAGCGGGCGTGTGTGGCGCGCTTGCCGAGTATTTTGATTTCAATGTCAAGATAGTGCGCATAGCATATCTGGTGCTGACGTTGATTTCAGCGCTTTTTCCCGGCGTTTTAATCTATTTGTTGTTGATGCTTATCATTCCGCGCAAAGAGGGCGAAAAGCGCAATCCGCAACAATACCGCTATCGCGCTCACAGGCCTCATTCACATCGCATTAAATACTAACACGCTGTAAGCCGAAAATCACTTAATTTGAATCGAACTAACTTTCACAGCCATAATGTATTTTGTGATGGACGAAGCTCCATGGAGGAGTTTGTGAAATTTGCCATTGCTAAGGGAGTAATAAAATACGGATTCTCCTCGCACGCGCCACTTCCGTTCCACACATCGTGGAATATGAATCTGGATGATTTTCTATATTACGTGAAGGAGTTTTTTCGGTTGAAAGAGAAATATGCCGAATCCATCGACCTTTATCTTGGACTGGAAACAGACTACATTGAGGGCGTTTTCAATGCGAAAAGTGCGCTGTATGATACGAGCGATTTGCATTATATGATTGGCTCGGTGCATTACCTCGACCCGCTCCCCGATGGCGGTTTTTTTAGTGTTGATGGTAAATTTTTTAATTTTACGAAAAACATGGATGCGATTTACGGTGGTGAAATTCGCCGGGCAAGCAAACGTTTTTTTGATATTAGTAGCCGGATGGTGGAGCGAGGCGGATTTGATGTTGTTGGCCATTTGGACAAAATAGCGCAGAATGGCAGAAATTGTTCCGGTTTTGATATTGGCTCGGATTGGTATGTTGGTTTGATGACCGATTACCTTCATTTAATTAAAGAAAAAGATCTGCTAATTGAGATTAACACCAAGTCGTTTGCCGAACTTGGCATCACTTACCCGGATGTAAGTTTTTTTCCACTCGTTAAGGACATGAAAATTCCGGTGATGGTCAATTCCGATTGTCATTATCCCGATAAAGTTCTCGACTCATTTGAGCCGGTTTACAAATCTTTGAAGAATGCGGGTATTCACTCGGTTGTGCAGTTAAGCGATTCGGGTTGGGAAGAAGTTGGTATTGAATCAAATTAGTTCCAATGTCTTTTTAACAACTATTTTCCGTATTCTTTTGTTTAATTTCTAAAGATAATCTTTGTTTGCTTTCAAGAGCAATATGCCACAAAATGGACTTCAAAATTTCTTCACCATATAAACCTACCGGCGATCAGCCTGAAGCTATCAAGCAATTGGTTGACGGACTTAACCGGGGAATTCCTTACCAGACTTTGTTGGGAGTTACCGGCTCGGGTAAAACTTTTTCGATAGCAAATGTGGTAGAGCATGTGCAAAAACCTACATTAGTGCTTAGCCACAACAAAACCCTGGCAGCGCAGCTTTATAGTGAGTTCCAGTCTTTTTTCCCCGACAATGCCGTCGAATACTTTGTATCTTATTACGATTATTATCAGCCCGAGGCTTACCTGCCGGCAACCGATGTGTATATCGAAAAAGATCTTTCTATCAATCAGGAAATAGAGAAGCTAAGGTTGCAAACTACATCTTCTTTACTATCCGGCAGACGCGATGTGTTGGTGGTTTCTTCAGTTTCATGTCTTTACGGTATTGGAAACCCCGATGACTTTACTGAAAATGTAATTGAAATACGTCGTGGGCAGAAGTTGGTTCGCAATGCCTTTCTTCGTAATTTAGTTGACAGTCTTTATACCCGAAATGAGATAGAGTTAAACCGGGGTAATTTCCGCGTTAAGGGCGATACCGTCGATATTTTTCTTGCTTATGCCGATTATGTGTTACGGGTGGTGTTTTGGGGCGATGAAATAGAAGAGATATATACTGTCGAACCGATTGATTTTAAAGTAAAGGAAAGCCTCGAGAGTTATAAAATATATCCTGCAAGTATCTTTATTACCACAAAGCCCCGCATTGAACGAGCGATGAAGCTGATAGAAAGTGATTTGGAAATTGAAGTGAAGAAGTTTCAGGAAAAAGGTATGCCTTATGAAGCCAAACGACTTTACGAAAGGGTTTCTTATGATTTGGAAATGATAAAAGAGCTGGGCTACTGCTCCGGCATCGAGAATTATTCGCGCTATTTTGATGGGCGTGTACCCGGTACTCGTCCTTTCTGTCTGCTCGATTTTTTTCCAGAAGATTTTCTGCTGGTAGTTGACGAAAGCCACGTTACCTTGCCACAGGTGCATGCCATGTATGGTGGCGATGCGGCGCGAAAGAAAAATCTGGTTGATTACGGCTTTCGGATGCAGGCGGCGCGCGACAACCGTCCGTTGAAGTTCGAAGAATTTGAAGCGATGATACCTCAATCCATTTATGTGAGCGCTACACCTGCCGATTATGAGTTGACAAAATCGGAAGGCATCGTAATCGATCAAGTGATTCGCCCCACCGGACTTCTCGATCCGGTGATTGATGTACGTCCAAGTCTAAATCAAATAGATGACTTGCTCGAAGAGATTACCCGACGGGCAGAAGTTGAGGAGCGTGTTTTGGTAACAACTCTCACAAAAAGGATGGCTGAAGAACTTACCGATTACTTGCTGAAAAATGGTGTGCGGTGCAATTATATACACTCGGATGTGGAAACGTTGGAAAGGGTGCAGATAATGGAAGATTTACGTCGTGGGCTATATGATGTGTTGGTGGGAGTGAATTTGCTACGCGAAGGATTGGATTTGCCGGAAGTGTCGTTGGTTGCAATTTTAGATGCGGATAAAGAGGGCTTCCTTCGCAATCATCGCTCACTAACACAAACTGCCGGGCGAGCGGCGCGTAATCTGAATGGCTTTGTTATCATGTATGCCGATAAAATAACAGCAAGTATGCAGCGCACTATTGACGAGACTAATCGCAGACGTGAGAAACAACTTGCCTACAACGAAAAACATGGAATAGTGCCAACGGCAATTGTGAAAGGTATGCGAAGTTCACTCGGTAAAATGGAGCCTAACGCGTATGTCGAACCCGAACAATCGGCTACGATAGCTGCTGATCCGGTAGTGAAATTCATGTCGAAACCGGCGCTTGAGAAAACCATAGCCCGAACGAAAAAAGCGATGCAGGATGCGGCTAAGAAATTGGAATTTCTTGAAGCGGCACAATTGCGCGACGAAATGATACGGTTGGAAGAGCTGATGAAAGAAAAATTTGGATCTTAGTCCGTTGTCGATATTCGTCATATCCCTCTGTTATTCCCAAAAATAAAACTGAACATATTTTATAAAAGCATCGAAACGCTTTTTTCGATGTGTTAATCATCCTCTTGTGAAGAAAAGCAGGAGAGAAATTGCATGGCATCAAATCGTCATACCTGCTTGTGTTGAATCGGTTGGTAAAAACTGATTTAATTTTGAGATGAAAAAATCTCTATCTTTTTCGCTGATGAATGATGCTTGAAACGAATTTTTTGCCAATGTGTATATGTCTGAATAACTTAAATTCAGCTTCTCGGCTGTTTGTAGGTAATTATCATTGATATACCCTCCAAAGTAGGCGGGGTCGTCGGAGTTAAGTGTTACGACTATTCCTTTTTCTAAAAACGTTTTTACGGGCAAGTCTTTCAAATCTTCGAAAACTTTTAATTTGACGTTGGAAAGTGGGCAAACTGTCAGCGGTATCTGTTTTTCATAAAGTTCGGTCATTAGTTGTGGGTTGTCCATAGCGCGTACACCATGATCGATGCGTTGAACTTTCAATAATTCAATCGTCTCTTTTACATTCCCGGCGCTGCCTTCTTCGCCCGCATGAGCTACGACATGCAAACCCGCTTCGCGCGCCATCCGAAATACTTCTTTGAATTTCTCCGGTGGATTACCGCGTTCGGACGAGTCAAGCCCAACACCGATAAACTTGTCGCGATGCGGTAGTGCTTGCTGTAATGTTTCGATGGCTGATGCCTCGCTCAAATGGCGCAAAAAGCAAAGAATTAGAAGCGATGAGACTCCATATCGTTCTTTCCCCGCCTTTAACGCGCGGTCAATACCATTGATAACTATTTCGAAACTCACTCCACGCGAAGTATGTGTTTGAGGGTCGAAGAATATCTCGGTGTGTATCACATTGTCAGCGGCAGCACGACGAAGATAGGCCATTGTAAGGTCGAAGAAGTCTTGCTCATATAGTAGCACAGTGGCACCCGCATAATAAATATCGAGAAATTCCTGAAGATTATTGAACTGATAGGCTGTTCGCAACTCTTCTACCGATTCGTATTTCAGTTTAATATTATTGCGTTGCGCTATTTCGAACATTAGCTCCGGTTCAAAACTCCCTTCGATATGCAGGTGTAGTTCGGCTTTGGGGATAGACTGAATGTATTCTTTAAGTTTTTGGTTCATGTAATTCGTGTTTATTGTTTTTATTATCTTTTATACCGATTTTATTTTTATTCTATCACGATGTCATATTTATCTAATAGCCCTTTGATACCATCGGCCGAAAATTTAGCTTTCTTTATTTTGTTTGTTTCCGGGTCGATTGAGTAGTTAATGGCTGTTCTGAAATCGGTTTTCTCAAGTATTGTATGGTCAAATGTCGCTTGTGATAGATTGCAATTGTCGAATAAAGCGCTTGATAAATCGGCTTCCGCGAAATCGGTTTCTTGTAGTTGTGAATCTTTGAATACAGTTTTCTTTATTTTTGTTTTGTAAAACGAAGCGTGGTTGAGCTGACACCCATGGAATGAGAAAGATAGTCCGAACTCATTGCAGGAGTCAAATCGAAGTCCCAGCATTTTGCAGTCTTTGAATGCGCAGTCCCGAAACGCTGTTTTATAAAGTTTTGCCAGGCTTAAATTGCAGGAAATAAACCGACATTTGTCGAAAATATATCCCGATAAGTCGAACTCGACAAAGTTGCATATATTGAAAGTGCAGTTTTCATATTCGCCTTTAGTGGGGCTGTCACTCTTCTCAAATATTTTGTCCTGAATGTAAACTGTCTGCATGAGTTTTATTTGTGTTGAATTGTAATTTATCTGTTTTTGTCGGTTTGATAATAATCCATGTATGGAATATCGGGTTTTCGATTTTCAAATTAGCCGTATTTTGTTTGTAAAAAATCAATGGTTTTCCGAATAATTTCCCTCAGAATATCCGTGTTAATATCGGAAAGTTTCTTGATGTATATACACCCTTTACCCATTTTGAATTTTCCCAGCTCCGCGAGTGTATCTTCCTTATTGACATTTTCAGTGTTGACATAGAGAGATATAGCCACTTTTCGTGGTGAAAACCCTACGAGAAACCAGTCGCCTTCTTGCTTGCTTTTTTCCGATTTATAATGATATTTTCCAAAACCAATAATTGATGATCCCCACATTTTGGGTTCACATCCCGTGAAGTCCTGCATTAAATTAAGCAGTGCGAAACTATCTGTTCGCTTTTGTTCGGTGTCGGCAAAAGTGTTGATAAAATCAATGATGTCCGCATCGTTTTCTTTGGTTTTTAACTCAGCCATGTTGTCAGATTTTGATTATTTGTACTAAGGTTTTAATTTCCATACTTTATCGGAGTAGGGCAAATATGAAGGAAGCGCGGCAGAACCATACCATTCAAAAATATCATAATCCAACAAACCGTTTTTTATCGCCGGGTCGGTTTCTAATAGCTTTTTTGTTTCTTCCATTGATTTCACATTGGTAAAAATAAAAATACCGCGATAATTGAATTTGTTTTTAGTCAAAGGCCCGGCTACAATCAGTTTTCCCATCTCTACCAGTTTACTTATATTATTGAGATGTTCACGAAAACTTTCATTGACCATCTGTTTTTCTGCCATCGAATTTGTTCCTGATTTCAAAATCACAAGAAAATAGGTTTTCATTCCATAATCATCTCCGCCAAACTTTTCAGCAACTGTTTTATCATAGTTTGGATTAGCAATTGTAGTGTCTTTCGGGTTTTGTGGAATTGTTTCGCCTAAAACCACATTTGCACTAAGCAATGCTGAATATAATATTATTTTTTTCATGTTTCTTTGATTTTTCATGTTTTGTTTCTGATGAAACATTTTTGGCGAAAGTTTGTTTTTTCCTTTTTCTTGACTTTTGAAAATAGCTTGAATTTTCTCTCCTTTTTTATATTTGTTCAGACTGATTGGTGCCAGAGCTGAATTTCTTCAATTACAAACTGCCGTAAATAAGCCATAATCATGTATTGCTTATAAAAAGTGCAATGGTGGTAGTTTGCGATAATAAAACAATAATCTATTCAGAAATAGATTTTGCAGAATCTTCATCAATTTGTCGAAGTTAATATCTGTTTGTATATTCCTCTTTTTTTATCGTCAAAGTTAATTAAAAGAGCTGGATGTTTTGTATTCCGCCAGAATTTATTCCCTTTTTTAATCGAAATTACAATCGAAATTCGAATTAGCCACGGTCTGCTATAATTTATCATTTCGAAGCGATTCTGTTGATTTAATAATATTGTTACATAGCTTTATGTAAATAATTTCTTTATTGCTTGTGCAATACGGAATAATATGATTAAATTTGCGATTTATAATTAAATAATAATTGAAATTGTGGATTTTGCTTTCTGAGGAATTAATTTGTCCGATTAACTCATACTAATAAAATCGTAATTAAAATGAAAAAAACACTACTTTTCTTTCTGTTGACAAGCTTGTTTGTTACTAATTTATTTGCCGATGTGCCTTTCCGAAATCAACGACGCGATATGTTTCGCATGTTACCCATCAATCAAAACAGCATCGTTTTTCTCGGAAACAGCATCACCCAAGGCAACGAATGGGCAGAAGCTTTTGGTAACAACCCGCTTATGGTTAATCGTGGCATTAGTGGCAACACTTCGGCCGAGGTGATGAATAATTTAGATTTCGTAGTGGGTGGAAAACCGGCGAAAATTTTTCTGCTGATTGGTATCAATGATAATGCCGATCCGGCTGTCGTAGTCCCGAATATCCGTCGAATTATTGAAATTGTGCAGCGAGAGTCTCCTGCGACACAGCTTTTTATTCAAAGCATTTTACCTGCAAAAAACAATGCGAACGTGACGGCTACCAACACACAACTTCAAGCGCTATGTACCGAAAAAGGAGTTACTTACATCGATATTTTTAGTAAATTGGGTGGTACGCCTACCAATCTGTCGCTTAGTGCCGCTGACTCCAACGATGGCCTCCACCTTCTTGGCTCCGGATACAGGAAGTGGGTAGCAGGATACGATGCCTATACCGGTATTGTGCCAGTAATTAGCAATGGAGCAAATACTACAATTCCTTCAGCGCATCACGGATATGTCAATCAGCGCCTATCCGGTTTCGCGCTTTTGCCTTCCACGCCTCAGGATATTTTGATGCTTGGCGATTGGCATGTTAATACCGGCGAATGGCGTGAGCTTCTTCGTGATTCAAATGTGAAAAATCGCGGAATTGGTGTGGATAAAAGTACAACTAGTCTAAGTCTGGTGGAGCTGAAAGAGATGATACCACACATAGTGAAAAATAATCCGGCGAAAGTCTTTATTGCATGTGGTATAAAAGATTTGGAGTACAATGGCAAAACAGTGGCTGAAAGCATAACTACTTATCAGCAAATTCTCACTTCAATCAAGTCAGCTGTTCCACAAACCGAAATTTACATTCAAAGTCTGATTCCAAGCACCACAGCTTCTGTCAATACCAATAAGTTTGTTCCATTCAACGCCCAACTTGCCACGCTTGCCAATGCGAGTGAAAAGATTTATTTTGTGGATGTCTATTCAGCCTTGGTGAGTAGCGATGTGCTAAGCGGTCAGTATTCATTTGGAAATGGCGGACTTAATGGCCGGGGCTATTTGAAATGGGCAGAAATACTTGCACCAAATGTAAATGCCACAATCCAGCCTTTTCCCGTAGCGATGTATGATTTGAAAATTGCTATCGGCGCATCGCGTCAGCAAGTGATTGGCGCCATCGAAGGTAATGTGGCCTGCGGATATTCAACGGCTGCTGTAAATGTTTATCGTGATGCAATTTCGGCAGCTGATATTGTGGCGCATACGGTGGGTGCCACTGAGATACAAATGCAACAACAACTGACTGCGCTCACTACTGCTAAAACTACGCTTCATGCCAGTGAAATCACACTTCCGCAAGCCTCGACAGCAGGGAATGAACATTGGTTTCGGATTTCGGCACCGCTTCGCAATGCCAATGTGTATATGAAAAGTGGAGGAGTTGCACAAGGGGTAGTCTTTGTTGCGTTAAATAACTTCAAAAGCCAGCAATGGAAACTCGTTTTGCGAGGCGATATGACTTATAATATCGTAAACAGAAACGACAACAGCTTTCTTAATCCCGTTGCTACAAATAATACACAACTGAAAACTTCCGGACTGGAACCAACTACGGGCTGGGCATTGCAGAAAGGGGCTGATTTGAGCAAACTGATAATCGTGAGTGGCACCTCGCAGCTTAACCTTACCGGATCTAATTTGCTTTTCAACTGGGGCTCGGGTACGAATACTACCGATTCAGGCTGTCAGATGCTTTTCTCCGAAGTAACCCAGGCGGCTGACGATGACCCGAAAATAGAAGTGCCTTCGCCGTTGCTTATCAAAAAGAATATAATCTGTGATGGACTTGCACCCATACTCGTCGATGCGATTGATGCCGCGCCCGTATTAGCCACAAACACTCTCACGGTTGCCATTGACTTTACACCTGCTGTTACTTCGGGCGATGCCATTCTCGTAGCTTCAACAGATACGGATGTTGCCAATAAATTTTTTGGCATCGGGACATTGACAAATTTTACGAAATATGGCGTGCGCTATGTGGGCGACAATGAGCTTGAAGGTTATTATACGCAAAACTATTCCAATCCGGCAAATCGCCACCGGCTGGTAGTGGTCATGTCGGCGGCTACATCCGCATACAAATATTATCTGGACGAAGGTTTTGGGCGCGATGTGGCCGGAATGGGAGCCTATGGTTATTCTTATTTTGGTAAAATTAACAATCCGAAGCTTTATCTGGGTGGAGTAGTTTCAAGTGGCGCACCCAATCGTTATCCTTTCAAAGGCACGCTGCATTCGGTGCAGTTTTTCCCCGGAGTGCTTTCGGCAGAGCAAGTAGCTGCCATTGATTATCAACTCATCGGTTCGTCCATTGGAAAACCAATCTCTGGAGAGAGTGAAAAGCCTTTTGCCGTTGTTGGCAGGTCTATTCAAATCCGCGAAGGTGTAAAAGCTAAAGTCTTTGATATCACCGGAAAGCAAACGCTTGATTCAGATTTGATGCCGGGATGCTATATCCTTCATGCTAATAATCGAGCTTTTAAGTTTATTGTGCGGTAGAGTTTGTTTCTGAATGACGCGAAACGATGCTCATCGTTCGACATTATTGGAAGTTTGTAATCACTGAGTAAATTTCTATGGTATAAGAGCATGATTGAGTAAAAATTATTACATAAAAACAATATACTATATTCAATCTCCACATTAGGAAATGCCACAAGAATCACTACAAGACTTTGAATTATACATATTTACCTTTTAGATTCTAAAATTATTCAAACTAAAAAATAGGTGTTTATCGAATCAAATATTTAGTTTTTGAAAAATAATTTTGAAAACAAAACCGAATTAGATACATCTACTTTCAATATATAGTAACCCGATGTTAATGAAGCAATACTGAAAGTCTGACCAACTCCTGCGCTTACCGACATTTTAATATGTCCATTTGTATCATAAATTCTCGCCGAATTGATTATTAAATCTGTAACACTCTCAGTACCTGACTTAAATTGGTACTTTAATGAAGCACCCACTTGGGTTACTACCATAGCCATATTTGAATACTGGGTTTTTCTTTCTTGAAGATATAGTGTAAGAGGATTTTGAGAATAGTTTTTTATTGCAGCATTGGTCAACTTTACACATTGAGTTTCATATCCGTCTTTGCTGGCTATTATTGTATAATCCGAATATCCTTCTTTTAATATCAAAGTAGATATGACAGCATTGATGCTATCGGAATATTGAATTATGGTGTCATTACTTGTAATGCATATTTCGGCACTAGTTAGTTTCCTATTATTTGCTACGCCATCCATTATTTGTACACAAGCTTTTAGACTAATGGTTTCAATGATATTAAAATCAAAAGTATTATATCCGTAACTAGAGGCGACAACACCATTAGTAGAGATAACCTCGGGGGTTATCTTGGAAACCTCATTCTTGTTTACGGAGAAAGAAATAGGTAATGGATTATTTACCAAATACTCTAAACTTGAGTTTGCTAAGGGAGTGCAATAAATTACATTATTATCTACATCTAACACCAAAAATTGCGTTAGTTTATATTGTTTATCCGATATGTCTAATGAAATTGGTTCACTTATGAAATTTCCGTTAAACTGATACAATTCAATTTTTTTTGTATCGTATATCAGCACTCCTTTTTCATTCTCTATTGTAACTATTATATACCTTGCTTCTGTTTTTCCGGCAGAAACGGTCTTGCTTAGCCCCGTATTACTAGGAAGTGTTTTATTTTCAAAAGAAAAAGTTACTTTTTGCTGAAAAGGTTCCTTCTTATTAATACATGAAGAATTTAATAAAGATACAACAAGTATCATAAACGCCCAAAAAAATTCTTTATATTCATTGATTTATGCTTTTTCTGTTTTAACAAGATTGACATCTCGTGATTAAGTATTTATTTCGAAATAAACTTCATTCTAATTCAAGTTTCCCCCCCCTAAAAAAATAGATTATAGGTGAAAATATTGTAAGAAAAGTGATGGAGATTAAATGTTATTTGTTGTCATTGAGGCGGTTAATCGTAGCTATAACAAATCTTATTCCCTATCACTTATGAATACAAAAATAAGCAAATTATCTGAACTGTCGGACATTATAGTAAAAAAAAGCAGATTAGATGAAGGCGTTTTAAATTTTGTCACCCGTTTCAAGCTTGGCATACTATTGAAATCGTTTCCCTCTTTAAAAGAACAAGGCTATTCGCTTCTGAGTATTATCTCCATAATCCTCATTCGTCTTGGATGACTTAGCATTTATGCTGAATTCACAAATATAATAATCCAGCCGGAAACTATATGAAAGTGGGTGGGAAACATGAGTTTATAACAAAGCGTAGCCAGGTTTTCTGGATATTTTTTTTGACAAAAACGTCAAATCAACTAAGTAGCAGTAGGGCTTGTCTTGCTGTTGTTTGACTTTCTGCTGAAATTTAATTTCTTTTGGATGTGCTTGAGGGCAAGTGATTTTTAGTCAAACTGAACTTTCAAATTGAAACAGGGTGAAAGAAACAATTATAACATTCCATTCCTGCTGGAGTTTGATCGGAAAACTCGAATTTTTTGGAAGTCGAATTTCTCTTGTGCTGTGTAATGATGCGACGAAGGAACTTTCATAAAAAAAGAAGCTGTTTCAACAAGACAGCTTCTTTTTTTACATTCCTTTTAAATGCTTCTGTTCTGAAGCTTAATCGATTGTTATACAAACATCAGAATTAATAATTGTGCCGAAATTACACGCAGAAACATGGTGAGCGGATACACGGTGGAGTAGGCTACTGCCGGCTGATCGTTTACCGATACAGAGTTTGAATAAGCCAATGCGGGCGGGTCGGTGGTGCTTCCAGCTATCAATCCCATCAAGGTGTAATAATTCAATTTGCTCACTTTGCGGGCAATAGTGCCAATTAGCAATAACGGAATAACAGTGATTCCAAATCCAAGTCCTATCCAAAGCAGACCTTCGCTGGTAAATACGGTGCTTACAAATTGACCGCCCGCATCCAAGCCTACGCTGGCAAGGAAGAGCGTAATCCCTATCTCGCGAATCATCAGGTTGGCGCTAATGGTGGTGTAGGTTATCAGTTTCATGCGATATCCAAATCGTCCAATCAATATGGCTACAATGAGTGGACCACCGGCAAGACCCAGTTTCACGGGCATTGGGATGCCGGGGAAGAAAAATGGAATACTGCCAAACAAAATACCAATGAAAATACCTACAAAAATGGTAATTATTGGTGGCTCGTTGAGCTTCTTCAACGCGTTTCCGAGCAATGATTCCACTTTCTCAATGGCTTCTTTTTCGCCAACTACCATCACGCGGTCTCCCATTTGAAGGATGAGGTCATTTCTGCCAAGAAGGTCAATCCCCGAACGATTGACGCGGGTTACATTCACTCCGTAATGTGTTCGCAAGCTTAATGACCCCAGCGATTTGCCGTTGATGTGGCTTTTGGTAATTACAATCCTTCGCGATACAAGTTGTTTCTCCGACTCTTTCCAGTCCATTTCGGTGATTTCACCTAAAAAAGCCGAGATTGGCTCGATGTCGCTCAATGTAGTTACAATCGATAGTATGTCGGATGCGAGAAGTGTGGTGTCGGGCTGTGGATTAATGTATTCTCCATCTCGATAGATTCTCGATACTACAAGGTTGCGCCCCAACATTTCTATTACTTGTTTCAGATTTTTGTTGTTTAGCGCTTTGTTAGTGATTTTTATGCTAAGTCTGTTTGGCGAATCGAGTTTGGCGTCTTCGTTGCTCTCAATTTCTTTTGCCTCTTTGTCCAGATTAATTTTGAAAAATACCCGAACCAAAATGATTGATGAAATAATGCCTACTACAGCTAATGGATATGCCACGGCATAGCCAAGAGCAATCTGTGGAATTTCGGTGATGCGTCCCGCATCGAGTGCCTGACGAAGCGCTTCCTGAGCCGCACCAAGTCCGGGGGTGTTGGTTACCGCGCCCGACATTATCCCCACCATCATAGGCATTGAAACCCGTCCATTAAGCAAATAATAGAATAAAATAGTAACGGCTACGCCTGTCAAAACTATTAGCGCGGCATACAAGTTAAGTGTTATACCCCCTTTTTTGAAAGACGAAAAGAATCCGGGTCCAACCTGCAATCCTATTGAGAAGATAAATAGTATCAATCCAAATTCTTTAAGAAAATGCGATAGCTCATGATTTACAGTAAATCCAAAATGACTTACTGTGA
Source organism: uncultured Paludibacter sp. (assembly GCA_964568675.1). Lineage (GTDB taxonomy): Bacteria > Bacteroidota > Bacteroidia > Bacteroidales > Paludibacteraceae > UPXZ01. The sequence goes on along the minus strand of CAZMQV010000024.1, from coordinate 13,839 downwards.
TACCCACAAAGAGTACAAACGTTGCGCCAAGAGAAATACCAAAAAATTTAATTTTTCCCAGAAGTAAACCGGCGAAAATTACAAATGAATACACAAGGATGGTGTGGGCTATTCCCTCCGTGAATAGTAAGTTGTTGAGCCATTCCATAAATTTAAATTGCTGATTGATTGATTGTTGTGTTTTATAAATCTATTTTTCTAATAAAGTGCAAAGGTACGAATTTATTATGTATTTAACAAAAGGATTATGGACGGAATTTAAACTATTTTTTGGCCTTATTTTTATTTAGTTTTAATTGGAATGAGAATAAAAGAAAATGATTTTTGTATCTTTGCGACTGCTTTACGAAAATCAGGCAACGAATGAGTATGTTTTCTTTTGATTAACAAGAGAATATGTACTTGAATATTAGTAATATAATGCTGTTCGAGCAGTTGAGTTTCAATTTTTTTTTATTAATCAATAATAATGCAAACCAAACAGAAGAAAGTGCTTTTTATAGACCGAGATGGTACTATTATCGCCGAGCCACCCATAACTTTTCAGGTTGATTCGCTTGAGCAGCTTGAATTTCTGCCTCAAGTTATCCGAAATCTCTTTTTTATTCGTCAAAATCTTGACTTCGAATGGGCGATGGTAACCAATCAGGATGGACTGGGGACATCGGTTTATCCGCAAGAGAACTTTGATGCAGTTCAGAATAAAATGTTGCAAATTCTCGACAGCGAGGGAGTTGTTTTTGACAAAGTGTTTATCGACAAATCTTTTCCTCACGAAAATCTGCCAACCCGCAAACCCGGTACCGCGCTACTCACTTCATATTTCTCTGATGAATATGACCTACCCGGATCTTATGTGATTGGCGATAGAATTACCGATGTGATATTGGCTAAAAACTTGGGTTGCAAAGCAATTTATATAAGCGATGATAGTGAAGAGCTCGAATCAAATGATTTGGTGGCTTATTGCGCGCTGCAAACTACCGATTGGAATCGGATAGCCGAATTTCTTTTTGCCGGTGAGCGGCAGGCACGAATTGAGAGAAAAACGAATGAGACCGACATACTTATCGAGCTGAACCTGGATGGGAGCGGTAAATCAGAAATAAATACCGGACTTCGATTTTTCGATCACATGCTCGACCAAATAGCGCGACATTCAGGTAGCGATTTGATAATCAAAGTAAAAGGAGATTTGGAAGTGGATGAGCACCACACCATCGAAGATACCGGCATAGCGCTGGGTGAAGCAATGCTGCAAGCGCTGGGAAACAAACGGGGTATTGAGCGTTATGGCTTCGCGCTTCCGATGGATGATTGTCATTGCGCCGTTTCGCTTGACTTTGGTGGGCGCCCTTGGCTGGTTTACGATGTGCAATTGAACAGAGAGTATGTAGGTGATTTCCCAACTGAAATGTTGATGCACTTCTTTAAGTCTTTCAGTGACGCCGCACGTATGAATCTGAATATTAAAGCCATCGGCGATAACGAACACCATAAAATTGAGGGAATATTCAAAGCATTGGCAAAAGCGATTAAAATGGCAAAAAAACGGGATATTTACAATTTTCAATTGCCAAGCACGAAGGGAGTTTTATAATGAATCAAACAGCTTTATTGATCTCTATTCGTTCCATCGCGTTGACAATGATGTTATTTGTTTCGGTTTCGATGTTTTCGCAAGTCAAATCGTCGGAACCACCTCGCTTGCTTGTGGGAATTAAAATAGATGGATTAAAACCCGAACGTTTGCATGAATACTGGAAGAGCCTAAGTGTTGGAGGTTTCCGAAAAATAATGACAGACGCGGTGAATTTCGAGAATGTGAATCACCTGATTGTCGCAGCCGGCAAAGCGCCCGATGTGGCAACATATATGACCGGCACTTATCCGTTTTTTCATGGCGTGAGCAGCGATACATATCTCGACAGAACCGATAATAAAATCTACTCGATATTGTACGATGAAAATCAGACCGGAATTGGGACTAAAGAAAAATTATCAGCCCACAAAATGCTTGCCTCTACAATAACGGATGAAATAGTAATGAAAAATCCACTTTCGAAAGTGCATTCAATAGCTATTGACGCTGAAAATGCCATCATGTTGGGTGGACATGCCGCTACTTCGGTGTCGTGGATTGATAAAAATGCCAAAAGATGGATTACTACGGCGTATTACGCGCAGGGATTATCAAAATGGGCGGATATGATGAATGTGAGTGGCGATTTCCGTAAGTTTTCGTCTGACAATGCCTTGGTCAACGAGCTGGCGCTCACCATTTTCAATCGTGAAACATTGGGCAGTGGACGTCAAACCGACGCTCTAATGATACAGTTTGCGATGAATGGCGTGGAACGAAAAAAAGCTCTCAATTCCAATCCCGAGCTTGACGCATATATCAATTTGGATAATTGCTTGCAACAACTCATTTATACCATTAACACTAAGCTGGGTGCTGATAATGTACTCTTTTTTATTGTCGGAAATGCCGCGGATATCCATTCGCCTATCGAACTGGGCAACAATCATGTGCCGGCAGGCTTATTCAATGCCGATAGGGCACTCGCTTTGTTAAACACATATTTAATGGCGATATATGGACAGGAAAAATGGATAGCCGGCTATTATGGGAAGAATATTTTTTTCAACAAAAAGAAAATTGAAGAGAAAAAAATAAACTGGAATGAATTTCTGAACAGAGTTACTGAATTTGTTGTTGAATTCGAAGGTGTTCATTCGGCTTATTCGGCACCCGAAATTTTTAATTTCTCAGGCGATGTTTCCGACCCGAGGTTGAAATTCAGAAACTCATTTCACAAAAACAGTTCGGGCGATGTGGTCATCGCGCTAATGCCGGGATGGGTGGAGGTGGACAACGATGGAAAAATTGTGGGAGACACCAATAGTCCGGTAATAACCATACCTTTCTATATGATGGGTGCGGGGCTGAAACAAAAAGTAGTAAGTGAAAAATGTTTGAGTACAGACATCGCACCTACCATTTCGCGTATGTTGATGCTCCCAAATCCCAATGCTTGTGTAGGAAACCGAATGTCCTATTGATTGCTCAATTCCTTATAATAAAGAAAAACTCCAAACTGAGATAATATAAATACGTGCATACAGAGTGCCATAACAATATAAAACATAAGATTCGATTATGAAATATGATTTTGACGAAGTAATAGACCGGCGCAATACCGGCGCGATAAAAATTGAGAAATGCGAACAAATATTTGGAACACGCGATGTCTTACCTCTTTGGGTTGCCGACATGGATTTCCGAACACCGCAATTTATCCTCGACTCCATTGCGAAACGGATAGAACATCCCATCCTTGGCTATTCAATGCCTTGCGAAGATTATTTTCAAAGCGTGATAAATTGGATTGATTATCATCATGGATGGAGTGTGAAACGTGAGTATATCGGATTTTTACCCGGTATTGTCCCTGGTTTAGCTTTTGCTGTGAATGCTTATTCGCAAGTGAACGACGAGGTAATTATTCAAACACCGGTATATCCTCCATTCACAAATGTGCCAAGCAAAAATCAACGTAAAGTAGTGTACAACCCACTAAAAAAGGTTAATGGACAGTTTGAAATGGATTTTGAAGATTTGGAACGTAAAATAACCGGGCGCACACGCTTGTTCATTCTGTGCAATCCGCATAATCCGGGCGGTCGTGTTTGGGATGTCGATACGCTGAAACGTCTGGCTGAGATTTGCTATAAACATGGAATTTTGGTGGTATCGGACGAAATTCATTCCGATATGGCATTGCCGGGCAATAAACACATTCCTTTTGCGACGGTGTCGGAACTTGCCGAGCAAAACAGTATAACCTACATGGCGCCGAGCAAAACATTTAACATGGCTGGGCTTATCAGCTCTTCCTACATCATTCCTAATCCGGAGATAAGAAAGAAATTTCAGGAGTTTCTTGAAAATTCCGAATTGGCAAATGGAAATATCTTTGCCTACGAAGCAGCTACTGCCGCATATTCCAATGGCAATGAGTGGCTTGAGCAGATGATAGCTTACGTGCAAGCTAATATCGACTATGTGGTTAATTATCTGGAATCGAACATTCCTCAAATCAAACCAATGATTCCGCAAGCTTCTTTTCTTATCTGGCTCGATTGTAGTGGAATGATTATGGATACGAATCAGTTGCAAAACTTTATGGTGCACAAAGCCGGACTTGGTCTAAACAAAGGCACTACGTTTGGACCCGGTGGCGAGCGTCACCTTCGACTCAATGTGGGCTGTCCGCGTAGCATTCTGGAAGAAGCGATGGAGAAGCTAAGCGTTGCAATGAAAAATGCAGGAATTTCTTAAACTCGTTTTTATCATCGATAAACTTAAATGTCTTTGCTTGCGCGATGGAAGTGAAAATTGAAAAAAGCTGGAAAACCCGATTGAAAGATGAATTTGAAAAGCCTTATTTCTCTGAATTAAGCCATTTTGTAAGAAGTGAGTATCAAACTAAAAAGATATTTCCGCCGGCATCATTGATATTTAACGCGATGGACAGCTGTCCGTTTGAACATGTAAAAGTAGTAATTTTGGGGCAAGATCCTTATCATGGTGATGGTCAAGCTCACGGATTGTGTTTTTCGGTACCCGATAGCGTGGATGTGCCGCCTTCGCTGGTCAATATGTTCAAAGAAATAGAGCGCTCTATCGGTAAGACCTCGCTTCGTGGTGGTAATTTAACCCCTTGGGCATCACAAGGCATACTTTTGCTTAATGCCACCCTTACAGTGGAAGCCCACAAAGCAGGCTCACATCAGGGAAAAGGATGGGAATTATTCACCGATGTGATTGTGAGAAAGCTGGCTGAAGAGCATAGCAATCTTGTGTTTATGCTTTGGGGAAGCTACGCGCAGAAAAAAGGAGCTTGTATCGACGTGAACAGACATCTTGTGCTGAAGTCGGTGCATCCTTCGCCTCTATCGGCTTATCGGGGATTTATCGGAAACAACCACTTTGTACTGGCAAATGAATACTTGCAAAAGCATGGACAGCTCCCCATTGAATGGTAGGATATTTGCTGTAAAAGAATACAAATACCAGAATAAACTTTAAATTATAAAAAGAAGAACCAAAATTATGAGATGGATTAGAAGAAACGACGACGAGTCGAACTACGAGGATCGCCGGGGCAGGGGAGGCGGCCGAAAAACTTTAGTGGGTGGTGGCATTGGCGCCATCATCGTGTTTGCTATTTATATGTTCACAGGGCAGGATATTTCGCCCCTGATGGAAGCCTTTTCGGGCGGTGTGGCAGGCGGAAGTCAGACCGAACAAGTAGATGCGTCGCGCGTCAAAGAGAATGAAGACCTCAAAGTGTTTTCGCTTGGCGTGTTCAATAGCTGCAACGATGTGTGGAGCGAGATTTTTAGAAACGAAATGAACCGGCAATATGCAAAACCGGTTTTCGTAACTTTCACCGATTTTACCACATCTGCCTGTGGGGAAGCAAGCGAGCAGGTAGGACCCTTTTATTGTCCCGGCGACGACAAAGTGTATATGGACCTAAACTTTTTCCATACATTAGCTTCTAAGTTTGGTGCGCCCGGCGAGTTGGCAATCGCTTATGTTACAGCCCACGAAGTAGGGCACCACGTACAAAAATTACTTGGTTTGACCGACCAAATGCAACGGCAAAGGGGGCGCATATCCGAAAGCGATTACAACGAACTTTCGGTCAGGCTGGAATTGCAAGCCGATTTCTATGCCGGACTTTGGGTGCATCACGCTGTGAAATCGGGTACTATCGCTCTTGAAGAAGGTGATATCGAATCGGCGCTTGGAGCTGCCAATGCTGTGGGCGACGATACGATTCAGAAAAAGGCTCAGGGATATTCTGTACCCGATTCGTTTACTCATGGCACTTCTGATCAACGTATGCGTTGGTTTATGAAAGGATACCGCACCGGCGATTTCTTGCAAGGCGATACTTTTAAAGCTCAAAATTTATAAGATATTTACTTCTTTCATTCCAAGCGGATTTATTTCTCTTTGGAAGAATACCCACCCCAAATAAAAAAAGAGCGTGAACACCTTTTGGTCCACGCTCTGTTTTTTTTTGCAATGCACTCAATTATCCGCCTGTTTAGTAAATTGTTTTTGTGGGCTATTGAAAAATTGGGTTAGTAAAGATACTTTCGTGTAGTGAAATAAATTTGCGCGGAATGGGGGGAAACGAGATATTGCCCGTTATTTTTTCTCAAAACGCTAAAGCAAAAGCATTTTTTAAAAAGAGGTTGTATCAAATGCGCACGATTGACACTGTTAAGACAGATTTATACGGAAAAAAATAAATATCTATTTAGTGACGCGCTGATAATCAGCGGTTCTTTAATCTGTGGTTCTCCGTTAAATCCGTGTTTTCCGTGTGCGAAACGCTTTTGCTACAACCCCTTTTTTTTTGAAATGGCGCTATTTCATTATCAACATCTGTTGACGCACCGATTCTTCGTGAATAGCCATCAGAATGGTTTTCATAAATTCGCCATCCATTCCCATTTTTTCTGCCTGCGCGATACGATCTTTTAGAATTTCATCATAACGTTGAGCCTGAAGAATTGGCATGTTGTGTTCTTTTTTATAAGTACCGATTTCTTGAGAAACACGCATTCGTTTTGCAAGAAGTTCCAGCAAATCATTGTCCAATCCGTCAATCTGGCGGCGAAGCGCGCTTAGGCTTTCGGTAGTTTGGCTTATTTCACGAATTACCAGATTATCGAGAATCAGCGTGAGGATTTCGGGTGTAACTTGTTGTGAAGCATCACTCCAGGCTTTGTCGGGGTTGCAGTGCGATTCGATTATCAGACCATCGAAATTCAAGTCCATGGCTTGCTGACAAATGGGCGCTATCAGTTCACGTTTGCCTCCAATATGCGATGGGTCGCAGATAATCGGCAGGTTAGGTATCTGTCGATGCAGCTCGATGGGTATGTTCCATTGTGGCAGGTTCCGATAAATTTTCTTCTCGGAAGTGCTGAATCCACGGTGTATGGCTCCAATCCGACGAATGCCTGCCTTGTGGATGCGTTCGATTGCGCCAATCCATAGGTCAACATCCGGGTTAACCGGATTTTTTATCAAAACCGGTATGTCGGTGCCTTCCAGCGCGTCAGCAATTTCCTGAACCGAAAAGGGATTGGCTGTGGTGCGAGCGCCAATCCAGATAATGTCCACGTCATTGGCAAGCGACTCGCGAACGTGCTGCACATTCGCCACTTCCACGGCGATGTACATTCCTAATTCTTCTTTCACTCGTTTGAGCCATGGGAATGCGGCAGCTCCATGTCCTTCGAATCCACCCGGTTTGGTGCGTGGTTTCCATACTCCGGCGCGGAAAATCTTTATTCCGGCTTTTTTTAATTCTCTTGCGGTGCTCATTACCTGCTCTTCGGTTTCGGCGCTACATGGGCCTGATATCACTAAGGGGCGTTTGGGGTCGATCCCCGGCAATAAAATTGACTCTAATTCCATAATTTCTATTGTTATTTTGTTGATATTTCTTTTAATTAATTTTTAATTTGAAATTCTACGTATTGCTTCTTCGAGCATGTTTTCGGGGCAGCATAGCGAAATGCGAACATGGCGGTTGCCTTTGTTGCCAAAAATAAATCCGGGAGTGATAAATACATTTTTCTCATAAAGTATCATGTCGGCAAGTTCGCCCGCATCAGCCCATTTTTCGGGAATTTTACCCCAAACAAACATGCCTACTTGAGCGGGATCATATTCGCATTGGAGTTCGTCCATGATTTTGAAAGCCAATTCGCGTCGGCGCGCGTATATTTTATTGTTTTCATCGTGCCATTCTTTCGAGCTGTTCAATGCTTCCACTGCTGCCACCATCATGGGGCGAAACATGCCACTATCCACGTTCGATTTTACTGCCAATATCCATTGAACAAATTGCGAGTTGCTGGCGAGCATTGCCATGCGCCATCCGGCCATGTTGTGCGATTTGCTCATGGAGTTTAACTCGATACAAATGTCTTTTGCACCTTCTACCGACAGGATACTCAACTTGTTGTCGTTCAATATAAAACTGTATGGATTGTCGTTGCAAATTACGATATTGTGTCTGCGTCCGAATGCTACTAATTTTTCAAAAAGTTCAACCGAGGCATTGGCGCCGGTAGGCATATTGGGGTAGTTGACCCACATTAGTTTTACGTTCGACAAATCCATTTTTTCGAGCGCTTCAAAGTCGGGTTGCCAACTATTTGCCTCGTCCAAATCGTAGCTGATGATATTTGCTTCGCAAATGCGACTTGCCGACGTATAAGTAGGGTAGCCCGGATTTGGCACCAATACGCCTTCGCCGGGATTGACAAAAGCGAGCGTGATGTGAAGTATTCCTTCTTTCGATCCTATCAGCGGCTGTATTTCGTTTTGTGGATTAAGCTTCACGCCATACCATTGATTATACCAACGTGCAAACGCGCCGCGAAGTTCGGGTATGCCTACATAAGATTGATAACTGTGCACATCCGACTTTTGCGCTTCGGCAATCAAAGCTTTGATTGTGTTGTCGGAAGGAGGCAAATCGGGGCTTCCGATACCTAAGCTGATTATATTCTTTCCCTGCGCATTGAGTTCGGCTACTTCTCTAAGTTTTTTTGAAAAGTAATATTCCGAAACGGAACCAAGTCGGTTTGCCGGTTTGATATCCGGTTGCTTCAGACTGTTTGAGCTGTTACTATTCATTATCGTATCTATTTTATAACTTCTTTTTTTGTATAATTCCTTAAAATAACAAGCCACTTATTTTGGAGCCGGAGCTTCACGGTATTCTCCCAAAATCTGAAATTCACTTGTAAGAGGTTTGATTGCTTCGAGCGATTGGCGGTAGCGTTCGTAGTTTGAGAATGTAAGCGCTACGTAAAACTGATATTCAAATTCATGCCCAATGATAGGTAGCGATTGAATTTTTGTCAGATTCATGTGGTAGAAGGAAAGTATGGTGAGGATTTTTGAAAGACTTCCTTCTTCGTGTGGTAGCGTGAACACGATGGTGGATTTGTTAAGTTCCATGCCACGATTAAGGCGATAAGCCAAATCCGGTTTTGCAATGACCAGAAACCTTGTGAAGTTTCTTTTGTTGGTTTCAATGCCTTCGGCGATAATTTCTAATCCGTATTTTTTGGCAGCAAAACGGCTACAAATTGCCGCGCGCCCCATTATTTGGTTTTCTGCAATTTCGCGCGCCGACGAAGCCGTGTCGGCGCTTTCCACCGCTTTCATGTTTTTGTGTTTGTTCAGAAAATCTTCGCACTGCATTAGCGCGATGGGATGCGAATATACTTCCTTGATATCCTCCGTTTTCTGACCCGGCAGCACAGCGAGGTGGTGCTCGATGCGTAGCTTGTGTTCGCCAATGATAAGACAACCGCTTTCGCGAAGCAAATTGTGGTTTTGCAGCAAACTTCCGGCAATGGTGTTTTCAATAGCAATGATACCGAGCAAACTTTCGTCCTGCTCGATGGCGTCAAAAAGATTCTTAAAAGTTTCGCAAGGTAAAATGTCTATTTGTTCATCACAAAAATACTCGCGCGCCGCAATTTCGTGAAAAGCGCCACTTACGCCTTGAATAGCTATCCGTTTCATATACTTATATTGTTTTAGTAATAAAAAAAATCCTGCTTAATGTGTTTAAGCAGGATTTCTGTATTATGATGATTGTTTATTATTCATTCAAAAAGTTTACATATAAATATCCTGCTCCTACCGGCTAAAGTAAAAGTAAAAATAAAAATATGAAAACCAACTTTTAATCATAACTTGATACGATTCTTTGGATAATAATAATGACACAAAAGTAATATAATATTTTGAAAATACAATCAATTTGCATGAAAAATATTATTAAAAACTTCAATATAGTATTTTTTATCCATTTTGTATTTTGTAGTTGATGCATCTAATAGCTATGGGTGTTTTATAATAATTGTAGGATATTTCTATATATTAAAACATGGATAAAAAAATATTATTTGAATATCATGAAGTATAAATCTGAATGCTTTTTGTAGAAATATAAAAATAACAGGAAATAAGAAGGTGTTTGACTAACAAGGAAATAATGAGAAACTGCCGATAAGCGACAATCGCTTGGAAATGAACAGGAAAATTGTTGATTTCAAGATATTTAAATAAATTTTGAAAGATGAGGGATGGCCAAAAAGAAAAAGAACTTTGTGGGTGCGAAATATGGAATAACAAGCTCAATAAAAAAAGATACATATTGATATAGATGCCACCTGCACAAAGAAAAATAAAGAACCATTCAAAAGTTGATTTTAAAATTAATTTCATTGATAAATTCAAAGTAACGAACGCTTCCGTACATGATTTACAAGTTTAGGTTCATTTGTTCTGCCCGTAGGATGTAGAACAGTATTTTTAAACGGACGCGCTTATGTTCAACAAAAGACCTGGAAAAAATAATTGATAAACACAAAATGAACAACAAGGTGTATGAGAACTGCTTTAAGTAAAAGTTGTTGACAGATAAACAGAAAACCAATAATGAAAAAAATAAAAAAGCAGGCAAGAAAAAAGCATGTGTTCGGCTTCATGGATCAGGGTTTGGATAGTTTAGTAGTCAAAAAAATCTGGTGGACTGACGAGAGTGATAGGAGTAAGATGCTTAATCAATCAGACTTATAACCTATACAGCTGTAAGTAGGTGCTCCGCTTAAACTTAACACTATGTAATAGATACACATACAGGTATAAATAGAGTAGAATATATGAGGTGATAGATAAAAACAAATAAAAAAGTGAATTTCATGATGAAAAATTGAAAAACTAATATTAATTTTACAGAGAATTTACAAATAGTTGGGAATGGTTTCTCCAATTTTTACAAAACAGATGTTTGCTTTCTGATAGACAGAAAATGATTTTTAAGAGCCCACCTTATGGTGTATGACCTCTTATGAGGCAAATTGAAAAATAATCTTTTACATATAATTCTTATTTGAAAATAATTCAGTATCTTTGAAATTTGAAATATCAATTTTAATAATAATTTATAACTTTTTATCTGTTATGGCTAATTCAAAGCAAAACGTAAACTATTTTGGACCATTTATCACAATGGTTATTCTTATGTCATTAGTTGGTTTCATTACTGTTGTGAACCAACAATTTCAAGCACCCATGCAAGCCGCTTTTCTTTCTGAAGCCGGGGACCTGAAAAACACCCTTGCAACGGTTATTACTTTCTCCTTTTTTCTTGCTTATTTGGTAATGGGTAGTTCGAGTGCGAAGTCTTTGGTTAACAATGGCTATCGAGGCACCTTGGTACGCGGTCTAATAATCCTTTTAGTAGGTTTTGGCGTTTTTGAACTATCAGCTTATCAATTCGAAGCTTCACAAGGATCATCAATGAGCTTTGGAAATGTTACAATTCCACATGCTTATTTTATTTTTATTCTTGGTTCTTTTATAGCAGGTACGGCACTAACATATCTTCAATCTGCTATCAATCCATATTTGGTTGCATGTGATGTGAAAGGTACGAGTGGTGTTCAACGTCAGACGATAGCAGGAGCCGGAAATTCAACCATGACTACAATTGCACCATTTTTTGTTGCTGCAGTGATTTTTGGAGGACAAAAAGACAACATTCAACTAGCCTCTCTCTATGTGCCAATGACAGTTCTAATTGTTATTGTTGCTATTCTTGCATTTGTGCTAACCCGATTAAATTTACCTGAAATTGCTTCTGTATCTTCAACGAAAGAAGAAAAACTGTCTCGTAGTGTGTGGTCATTTAGACATTTATTATTAGGTGTTATTGCTATTTTTGTTTATGTAGGTGTGGAAGTTGCTGTAGGAGCAAATATCGTAATGTATGCTAAAGACCTTGGAGGTAGTTTTGCTGAGAAAGCTACTCTAATGGCATCAATGTATTGGGGTGGGATGTTAGTTGGCCGAGTGTTTGGAAGTTTTGTTAGTAAAATACCTGCTCAAACTCAATTATTATATACTTCAGTAGGAGCCGGTATCTTGGTTATAACTGCTATGATTACCTCAAGTCCTTGGTTGTTAGTTGGTGTAGGTCTTTTCCATTCTATTATGTGGCCAGCAATTTTCCCATTAGCAATTGATAGTTTGGGGAAATATACCTCTAAAGGTTCAGGGGCTCTGATGATGGGTGTAGTAGGTGGTGCGATTTTCCCTCTTTTACAAGGTATTATTGCTGATATTTCCAGAAGCTGGGGTTGGACTTGGATTATTGTGTTAATAGGAGAGGTTTATCTGTTATATTATGCAGTGAGTGGATATAAGGTTAGAGAATCAGACAAGATTATCGAATAATAATTAATAGAAATAGATGTTGCTTCATGCATTATTTAATTTCACCAAACTTTAAATAAATAACCAATATGGACGTTGAAAAACCTTATGTAATAGGTATAGACATGGGAGGCACAAACACTGCCTACGGAATAGTTGACGCTCGTGGCAATGTATTAGCCAAAGGCGCAATTAAAACGGATAATCCCGATATCAATGCTTATGTTCAGGAGCTTAAAGTCGAATTAACGAAATTAATCGACGCTCAGGGCGGAATAGAAAAAATCAGAGGTATCGGAGCCGGATGCCCCAATGGTAATTTCTATACCGGAAATATTGAGTTTGCTCCTAATTTACCATGGAAAGGCGTTGTTCCTTTTGCCGAATTAATCTCCGATGCTTTTGGTGTGCCAGCCGCTGTAACTAACGATGCAAACGCGGCGGCAATCGGTGAAATGACCTATGGCGTGGCTCGCGGAATGAAAAACTTTATTACCATCACACTCGGCACCGGTGTTGGTAGCGGTATTGTTATCGACGGTAAAATTGTTTACGGAAACGATGGATTTGCCGGAGAGTTAGGTCATGTGCGCATTATTCGACACAACGGTCGTAAATGCGGTTGTGGACGCGAAGGATGTCTCGAAACCTATACGTCGGCAACCGGAGTAGCGCGCACTGCCCGCGAAATGCTTGAAATGTGCGACACGCCAAGTTTACTCCGTAATATCGAGTTGACTTCAATTACTTCGAAAGATGTGTTTGACGCGGCAATGCTGGAAGATAAAATCGCTTTGGAAGTATTTGAATATACCGGAAAAATTCTTGGAGAAGCTTTAGCCGATTTTGTAGCTTTTAGTGCACCGGAAGCTATCGTTTTGTTTGGTGGATTGGCCAAAGCCGGCGATTTGATAATGAAACCGGTGGTAGAAAACATGGAAAAAAACATGTTGGTAATCTGGCAAAACAAAGTGAAAGTATTATTCTCGACCATGAAGGACGCTGATGCTGCCATTTTGGGCGCGAGCGCTTTGGCATGGGAAGTATAATCTATTAATTGAAATGCTAAAGAAATAGTGTTTTCAAATATAATTCTCAAAAACAGAAAAGCAGGAAATCCGAAAGGTTTTCTTGCTTTTCTGTTTTTTTTGTTGAAAAATGAGTGAGTAGCTTTGCGCGATTGAAAAGTCTGGAGGGAGATAAGCCCGAATATCATTGCAGCAACCGATGATTAAACGTATTTTTTAGCCTCGTAGCGGTGATATCTCTAAGAAAACAAAATGAAACGAATTTATAGATCTCCCGATGTATCGGGAAACGCTCATAAGAAATGTAAACTGCAAATAAAAAACCACCAATTTTTCGCAATTAATAATCACCAGTTTGAAAGAGAGCTTTTTGATTGTTTTTCATTGCTGACCGACTAAATATGCGCTAAATGAGTTTTCTCACTTCGTTCGAACTGACAATCAGTCAGTTAGGTGTCTGGGAGGAGGTCG
>CAZMQV010000023.1:0-41507 GCA_964568675.1 uncultured Paludibacter sp. | reverse complement strand
GTTTTGGCATGGAGATTTAGATTTGTTTTCACACGAAATCCAGTAGTACCAAAAACAAAAAGACCCAATATGTTTAGGGTCTTTTTGTTCTATTTCGCTATAAAATCACTCTACAATGTGATACATGCCATCAAGATAAAATTCTTTATCTACCTCTTTCACACCACCTTCAGCAGAATTTGCTTTGTATTTATGATTGACGCTGTAAGTTTTACCTTCAAAGAATTTCTCAATATCCTCTTTAATTATCTTCAAGCGGCTTGCATTTTTCTGATTTTCTGCAAGTTTGAACTGATCACCTGTTTCTTTTAGCGCATCCATGTAGAATCTGAACGAATCCCGAACAGCTACATACTCACTGTTATTACTTAAGTTGATCGTATCCAACTTGCCAAATGAAATAGGTTCATAGGCAGTAACACTTTTCTTTAGATGTGTTTTAACTGCTTTCTCCGCCATATCTTGCGGACCATTACTACAGCCCATTACAAATAGGGCTATTAGAGATAAAAACGCTAATTTTTTCATGTGCAATACTTTTTGAGATTAATAATTGAGTACAAAAATAGTTTTATTTTTATACTATACAAAATAATATGTACAAAAAAAGGTTGCGAATATTTTTCGCAACCTTTTTTTCATATAGGATTTCGCTTTTTTATTATTTAGCAGCTTCGTCAGAATCTTTCTTAGCTTCTTTAGCAACCAATTTTTCAGCAGCTTGGTTAATCAGTTGGTCTTTCAAATCGGCCAGTTCCTGAATATCGCCCAAGGTAGTTTTCTCCATCACCGGAGTTGCTACTGCCTCTTCTTTTTTAGCGCGACGAGGTGCTTTCTTTTCACCGCTTTCTTCCGATTTTTCAGCACGTTTCACTTCTTCGTGAATCCGACTGTGAGAAAGGATGATACGTTTAGCATCTTTGTTAAACTCAATTACTTTGAATTCCAATTTCTCATCAAGTTGTGCTTGCGAGCCATCTTCTTTCACCAAGTGTTTTGGGGTAACAAAACCTTCAACACCGTAAGGCAAGCTTACTACCGCGCCTTTGTCCATTACTTCAATAATCACACCTTCGTGAAGCGAGTCAACACCAAACAAGCTTTCGAGGGCATCCCAAGGATTTTCCTCCAATTGTTTGTGTCCTAAGCTCAACCGACGGTTGTCTTTGTCAATTTCGAGTACCTGCACCTCAATTTCAGCACCGATTTGAGTAAACTCAGATGGATGTTTGATTTTTTTAGTCCAGCTCAAATCTGAGATATGAATCAAACCATCAACACCTTCTTCTACTTCTACAAACACACCGAAGTTAGTAAAGTTACGCACTTTAGCTGTGTGTTGGCTTCCTACCGGGTAGCGTGTTTCGATTTGTTCCCAAGGGTCAGATTTCAATTGTTTGATACCCAATGACATTTTACGCTCTTCGCGATCCAATGTAAGGATTACAGTTTCTACTTCGTCACCTACTTTAAGGAAATCTTGAGCAGAACGCAAATGTTGTGACCAGCTCATTTCCGAAACGTGGATAAGTCCTTCAACACCCGGTGCGATTTCTACAAACGCGCCATAATCAGCCATAACCACTACTTTACCTTTCACTTTGTCGCCAACTTTAAGTTCAGCATCCAAAGCATCCCAAGGGTGAGCAGTAAGTTGTTTCAAACCAAGAGCGATGCGTTTTTTCTCGTCATCAAAGTCGAGGATAACCACATTGAGTTTTTGATCGAGCGCAACCACTTCTTCGGGATGGCTCACGCGTCCCCATGAAAGGTCGGTGATATGAACAAGACCATCTACGCCACCCAAGTCGATGAACACACCGTAAGAAGTGATGTTTTTAACTGTACCTTCAAGCACTTGACCTTTTTGCAAACGGCTGATAATTTCTTTCTTTTGCAGTTCGATTTCTTCTTCGATAAGTGCTTTGTGTGAAACAACCACATTTTTGAACTCTTGATTAATTTTAATAACCTTGAATTCCATTGTTTTATTAACAAACACATCGTAGTCGCGGATAGGCTTAACGTCGATTTGAGAACCAGGCAAGAACGCTTCAATTCCAAACACATCAACAATCATACCGCCTTTCGTACGGCATTTTACAAAACCTTTAACCACTTCCTGAGTTTCAAGAGCAGCGTTCACACGATCCCAGCTGCGCGATGCGCGAGCTTGTTTGTGCGAGAGAAGCAACTGACCTTTTTTGTCTTCTTGACTTTCAATGTAAACTTCTACAGTATCTCCGACTTTCAATTCAGGATTGTAACGGAATTCGCTGATTGGAATGATACCGTCTGATTTAAATCCTACATTAACCACAACTTCGCGTTTGTTCATCGCGATAACGGTGCCGTCAACTACTTCGTGGTCTTTGATAGCGTTCAAAGTTTCATCGTATGATTTTTCTAACTCTTCATGAGTTTTTTCTGTTACAGCTTCACCTTTTTCATAAGCATCCCAATCAAAATCGGCATTGGGTCCTGCTGGTTTTTCTGCTTTTGCCGTGTAGTTTTTTGCTTTCTTTTCAGAAGCAGCCTCTTCGATTACTTCTTGAGGTTGGATGGTTGCTTCGGGGGTTGCTTGAACCTCTTCAGCCAGGTTTTCATTTTCTTTCATCACTGAAATTTTGTTTTTTTACTAATAAATAGTAGGTTAGACATTATGTTGACTTAAAATATTGTGGGCGCAAAGATACGATTTTTTTTCCGAACAACAATATTTATTCCGTAATAATTACTCGGAACTTGCTGTTTCTTACCTTGTTTGCATTCCGAAACATTTAAACGCAAATCAACTTTTCGCGTCCATATATTGTTAATAATCACAAAGGCTCATTCGCATTTCAAGCCGGCAGTACGATTTTTGCTCATAAGAAAGAAAAAATACGGACAATTAACATCAACAAACTCTAATAAATTGTTTCAGATGGAATCATTTTCAGAAAAATTCAGATCGAAGCCCAACGAGAAAGTAAAACTAAAAGCGCTTGACACAGCATTCAACGATGGGATAAAAAAGAAAAAAGCGCAGGAAGCTCTTGAAAAAAGCAGGGAAAAACTGGCTGTCATTCAGGAAAAATTTTGGGCTGACGACCGCTACTCTTTGCTAATAATCTTTCAGGCACCGGATGCCGCAGGCAAAGATGGCGCTATTCGGCATGTGATGTCGGGACTGAATCCTCAAGGTTGTCGAGTGTATAGCTACAAAGCACCTACACGCGTGGAGCTTGAACACAACTACTTGTGGCGACACTATCGCGATTTGCCTGAGCGAGGCATGATTGGCATATTCAACCGTTCGCACTACGAGAATGTGTTGGTTACGCGCGTAAATCCACACTTTCTTCTAAACGAACGACTGCCGGACATTGACACTCCGGAGAAAGCTGACATTAAATTTTGGAATAGTAGGTTTGAACAGATCAATAATTTCGAAAAAACCTTACATCAGAATGGATGTCGGGTAATCAAATTTTTCCTTCATCTATCCAAAGACGAGCAGAAAGAAAGACTTCTCGAAAGGCTCAACGACAAGGACAAAAACTGGAAATTCAGTTCGGACGATTTGGCTGCCCGGGCACAATGGGACGAGTATCACAAAGCTTACGAAGAGATGATTGAAAAAACATCTACCGATTATGCACCCTGGTTTATTATTCCGGCCGATAAAAAATATTTTGCACGCATGGCTATAAGCGAAATTATTATTGAACAACTCGAAAAGCTTGAACTTCGATATCCGAATGGAGAAAGCGCCGAAATGCTTGAAAAAGCTAAAGTGGCTTTATTGAACGAGAAATAAGGTAAAAGAAAAAGAGCAACGACACGCGTTGCTCTTTTTCTTTTACCCAATGATCAATTCTTTCACTCAAACAGATTTCTAAAATGAGAGAAAAAACCTTTGGATGCCGAAGCATTGGGTTTAAAGTTTTCCGACTTACTTAGTTTTTCTAAAGCTTGCTTCTCTTCTTTCGTTACAGATTGTGGAATGTACACCCCGATATTCACAAGCAAATCGCCTTTACCGTAGCTATTTACACTTGGGAGACCCTTGCCACGCAAACGCAAGACTTTGCCGGGCTGAGTGCCGGCCGGTATATTGACTTTCACCTTGCCTTCTACTGTAGGCACTTCTACCGACCCACCGAGTGTGGCAACAGGCACTGACAACAACAAATTATAAATCAAATCATTGTCATCGCGGATTAATTCGCCGTGGTCTTCTTCTTCTACCACCACTAGCAAATCGCCATTGACACCACCGCGTCGAGCGGCATTACCTTTGCCACCTACCGACAGCTGCATTCCTTCCATTACACCCGCGGGTATGTTGATGGTAATCACTTCTTCTTGTTTCAGCACACCCTCACCACGACAATGCGAACATTTTTCTTTAATAATTTTCCCCTCGCCATCGCAGGTAGGACATTCAGAAGCAGTTTGCATTTGTCCCAAAATAGTTTGCTGCACCCGCGTAACCCGCCCACTACCATGGCAAGTAGTACAAGTAGTAGTTTCAGAACCGGTGGCAGCTCCCGAACCGTTGCAATACTGACAAGAAACTAATTTATTGACTTTAATTTTCTTCTCGGCTCCTCCGGCAATTTCTTTCAGATTCAACTTCACTCGTACGCGAAGGTCAGAACCTCGTCTGACACGCTGGGAGCTTCGTTGACTCCCACCGAAACCGCCAAAGCCTCCAAAGCCTCCAAAATGTCCTCCAAAAATATCACCAAAATGGGCAAAAATATCTTCCATGCTCATATTTCCGCCACCACCGAAACCACCGGAGGCAGCGCCTCCCATACCGGCATGTCCAAACTGATCGTAGCGTTGTTTCTTTTGCGGGTCGCTCAATACTTCATACGCTTCGGCAGCCTCTTTAAAATTCTCTTCAGCTTCTTTATTCCCCGGGTTTTTATCCGGGTGAAACTGAATTGCTTTTTTTCGATATGCTTTCTTTATCTCATCCGCCGAGGCTGACTTAGACACCTCTAAAACCTCATAATAATCTCTTTTTGACATTTTGTCTTATTTTTGTTTTATTCCAAAAAAATATTTTCTTTAAATTTCTGTTGATTACTATATTTTCGAATTGAATTACTCGCCTACAACAACTTTGGCATAGCGAATCACCTTATCATTAAAGGTATATCCCTTTGATGTGCAATCAATAATTTTACCTTTTAGCTCTTCGGATGGCGCAGGAAAAGTTGTTATTGCCTCATGAACTTCAACATCAAAAGCTTCATTTTCAGTTGGAATTACCGCAATTCCGTTTCTATTGAGAAAGTTGATAAATTTATCATATATCAATCCGACACCCTCTTTGACCGACGCAACATCTTCAGCATCTTCCATTGCCTGAAGTGCACGCTCAAAGTCATCAATAATTGGTAACATATCAACGAAAACACGTTCACCACCATTTTTAATCAAATCTGCCTTTTCGCGCAATGTACGTTTGCGGAAATTATCAAATTCGGCCATTAAACGCAAGTTTTTATCGTTCAAATCGTTACATTTCTGCTCCAAATCGTCTTGCATCATCACTTCCACTTCTTCTTGCTGAGCAAATTCTTGATTATCGGGAGTATTAGTTTCTACTTCGGGATTAGAGATTTCATTTAGATTTAGATTTTCATCTTCTTCGAATTTCTTTTTTGATTTCATTTCTATTCTATTTTATTTTTTTCATTAATTCATAAATAAGCTCAGCTAATGAACATGACAATTTGGCAACTATACGCTCTTTCATTTTGCAAAGATAATATTTGCGACCGATTTTGCAACACAAACTTAAGACACATAATTATTTAGATCTCAATGCATTATTCAATACGTAGCTATATATATGCCATTCATATCCACTTCTGTGATTTCACGCCGATATCTAAGCAATTAACTTGCCAAAAGGGAAATCATGCATCTTTTGTCAGGCATCACGACAATTTGTCAGGTTGTCATCAATTCCAACTTGACACAAAAAAGGTACGCACTTATACGAGAACGTACCTTTCTAAATTTGCCATGTCAACAATAATCTATTTTTTTACCTATCATCGCGCCACGAAAACTTTTTTATGATTTCTAATATAAATACCGGCTTTCAACTTCAGGCTTTCAGCCGAATTTCATGTCCACTGTCCGCCAACATTTACCTGCGCTTCGGCAAGCACCACTTTGGGCATACTAACCCTTCAAGTTGGTTAAAATCTACAAGCTAAATACTTCCACTTTAATCAAGAAGTGTTTATTCATTGAATTTAGCTCACGAACAACTACAAGGTTCTATTTCTGTTTTGCATCCAGCCATTTCAAAAACTCAGCCGGTTTTTCCTGAAATTCGAGATATTTATTCATTGGGTTTCCTTCCGCGTCAATCATCACATAAAATGGTTGCGCATTCGCCCCAAATTTATGGCGCTGCAAGTAGCTCCATTTATCTCCGATGGTTTTAATCCGGCGCGTTTTACCGTTTTCTTCTACCTCATAAGGTTCTTTCAGCGGTTCTTTATCATCAACATAGAGCGATATTAAGATAAAATCATTATTCAAACGGCTCGCAACGCGAGGGTCAGTCCACACGGACGCTTCCATTTTCCGACAATTAACACATCCGAATCCGGTGAAGTCAATAATAACAGGTTTGCCGGTTTGAGCGGCATATTGCATTCCTTGTTCATAATCCTTGAATTTCGGGTGTACCTCATTTTCATACAAATTAAAATCTTGTGTGAAAAGTGGTGGTGCGAAGGCGCTTACCGACTTCAAAGGTGCGCCCCACAATCCCGGCACCATATATATAGCGAATGCCAATGAAATAATTCCGAGGAAAAGCCCTGACACCGATGTATGTTTAGATTCGGAGTCGTGCGAAAAACGTAATTTTCCTATCAGATAGAAACCAAGTAGTGCAAAAATTACTATCCAGAGCGCTAAGAATGTTTCGCGGTCAAGGATTCTCCATCCATACGCCAAGTCGGCAACAGAGAAGAATTTTAGCGCCAATGCCAATTCGAGGAAAGCAAGAACCACTTTCACGCGATTCATCCAACCGCCCGACTTGGGCATACTTTGAAGTAAAGACGGGAAGAAAGCAAAGAAACTGAAAGGTAGCGCCAATGCCAGCGCGAAGCCAAGCATACCAATAGCAGGCGACAAGTAGGAACCGGATGTGGAAACTTCCACTAACAATGTTCCAATAATCGGGCCCGTGCAGGAGAAAGAAACCAAAACAAGCGTGAATGCCATGAAAAGAATGCTGAGAAGTCCGCTTGTGGAATCCGCTTTCGCATCCATTTTATTTGCCCACGAAGCCGGCAGGGTTATTTCAAACACACCAAAGAATGACACTGCAAATGCAACTAAAAGTCCAAAGAATATCAGATTGAACACTGCGTTGGTAGCTAAGCTATTGAGCGCGCTTGCGCCAAAAACACCGGTAATCAGCAAGCCAAGCGCAACATAAATCACCACAATCGCAACTCCGTATAATACAGCGTCGCGTCTGCCTCGCGATTTATCCGACGATCTTTTCAGAAAAAAACTTACCGTCATCGGGATAATGGGCCACACGCAAGGTGTGAACAGAGCAACAAGACCTCCCAAAAATCCCATTATGAAAATCCAAATCAACGAACGTCCGGCGGCGCTTTTATCGGCTCCAAAACCTTGTAGTTCTTTTATTACCGGAGTCCATAGTTTGTCCACACTGACTGGCGAGGACACAGCCGAAACTGCCACAACACTATCCAAGGCAACGCTATCAACCTTCAATTGAGGAGCAACAGCTTCTACTTTAGACTCTTCAGATTTCGCATCTTCCTTTTTCGCCACATCATCAGCTTTCACCTCAGCAACTTTCACACCCGGTTTTCCTAAAGTGAGTAGCTCTTCGGTAGGTGGCAAGCAACTTTGATCGTTACAAACCATGAAATTGGCAGAGACTTTGGCATAAACAGCCGCCGCGTCGGTAAATGAAATTTTTTGAATAAAAATAGCTTCATTAGCATACCAATTAAGTTTCATGTCAAAATTGGGGTCGTAAGATTCAATCAATTTCGACTTTGCCTGAATACCACCCTCTTTTTTGGCATTGTCCAATTGCTCTACAACAATCGTGGTTGCAACTGGGCCACCCGCCGGGATATTAAGCCCGTATAAATGCCAACCTTTATCTATTTTAGCACGAACTACAATGTCGGCCGTGTTCTTTCCTGTAGATTTCTGTTCGATTGACCAACTTACGGGGTTGTACATCTGAGCAAAACCGGCATAAGTAATAAGTAAAAAAGCTAAAAGTAGAGATAATTTTGTGTGCCTCATAAATATATTTTTATATAGAATACTTTCAAACTAACAAAACAAATGAACATTTGTTCATGCGACTATTTATTCAGACTTTGACCTCTGAAAAATAAGGCGCAAGTTAGGAATTTTTACTTAATCATTAAAGTTAAATATAAATAAGAGAAAAAAAATCCCGAATAGTCAATCAACCGACTTTCATTTTTACACATTTCACTTATTCCAAAGATTTACTTTCGGTTCTCAACCACACAACGTTCATTTTAAAAAGAATTGTAAGCAAATCCCCAACAGACTGCGCAGATAAAACACATCGAACATCATATTTATTAACAATCCACGCAAACGAAACTCAATTTTAATTGGTTTGTTCGGGAAAAACCGACTCGTCGAAGGCGACTAAACCCAATCCATACTCAACGACCTTACATAACCAAAAACTTCCGATTTACTAATCAATCCGCTCAGAGTGTTGGCGTAATTTTCAGTATTGATCCGTCGGGATTAAACTCCATTTTGTCAATGCAAACTTCACGATGAAAGCCAGCTGCTTCTCCCATCTTAATTCCGTTTGGCACACTGAAACGATGATACACGATGTACCATTCGTCTTTTCCGGGAACCTGAATCACCGAATTGTGTCCTGTACCATAAATCCCTTTCGTAGGGTCTTTGAACAGTATCAGATTATCTTGAGGGATGTTAAGAGGCCCGGTAGGCGATGAAGCAGTAGCATAACGAACTCTGTAATTTTCGCTCCTCGTATCGTTTTCCGACCATAAGAAATAGTAGATACCGTTCCGGTAGAAAACCTCAGCACCCTCACGAAATGTTTTGTCCGGGGTCAATAGTTTTATTGTTTTTCTATTAATCGACACCATATCCTTGTTAAGCTCAGCTACAGCCAAATAACCGTTACCCCAATATAAGTAGTTTTTACCGGTTTTGGGGTCGGTAAAAACATCCGGATCAATCTCTTGTCCACCTTTCACACCCTCCGGTTTGAAATCAATAAGCGGTTTCCCCGAATCAACAAAAGGTCCTGCAGGGTCATCCGATACCGCCACACCAATTCGCTGCGCAGCTGTGAAATAATAATAGTATTTGTAAGTTTTACCAAGTTTTTTTTCGGTAATGGTTGGTGCCCAAGCATTCCGGTTTCCCCATGCTACGTCTTTTTTTAAGTCGAGAATAACGCCTTCGTCTTTCCAATCTTTGAGATTGTCCGACGAAAATGTTTTGAAATAACTACCCGACCAACTCAGGAATCCATCGCTCGTGGGATAAAGGTAATACTTGCCCTTCTTTTTCGAAAAAATAATTTCGGGGTCGGCATAGTAGCCCGTCAACGCCGGATTACATTCGGATGGCATGTCAAAACCTTCGGGAACGCCCCATTTGGATATCAAAGCATTCAACTCCTGACGGGTAATTGGGATAACAGTGCCGTGTCGAGGATGAAAATTCATGGATATTTTATTCGATACAACCCGAAACACATCCAAATCTTTTGACTCGCAGAATTGATATTCTCCTTTCATATATACATCGTACATAAGAATATAGGTATCTTCATTTTTCAATTTGAAAATACTTGAGCCTTCAACCGCCTCCTTAGTCTGCTGCTTGTATCCGGGCTGTTCAATCCATCTCCCCGAAGTGAGTTTATCGGTGATTGCAAGCCGAATTCCATTTCCATCACCTTCTGTTTTATAGAAAAGATAGAAAAGTCCGTTTTTGAGAATAATGTCGCCATCAATTGTCGATTTTTGATTGTAAGGTATAAACAACACTTTTGGTTCTCCTTCTATATCCGAGAAATCGTTATTAGCATACGCGTAGTAGATAATATCAGCACCATTGTCGTGCTTCATTGACCAATACAACATGTATTTCCCCATTGCCGGGTCAAAAATTGTTTGAGGTGCCCATACACGTTTCAGATTTTCTTGATTTGGATATTTCTGTTGGATATTCACTATCGAAGACTCCCAGTGAATCAAATCATTGGATTTCAGCATCACAAACGCACGATTAGAATCCCATCCTTTGTGAGAGGTCATATCGGTAACTACCATATAAAATGATTTACCATCCTCGCTCCTGAGAATGTGCGGATCACGTATCCCTCCCGTCGAACTGATTTGCTTCGAATCGAGTACGGGCTTGTTGTTATTCAAAGCCAGATAATTATATCCATCGCGACTTACAGCGAAACAAAGCGCTTCATCCTTCACATCGTTTCCTTTGAAATATGTAAACAAGTAGCCACAGTAGTCTTTCTCTTCGGGTTTGAACTTATAATCCTGTGCTGAAACGATGAAACTTCCCGTTATTAGCAGACTGGTGAGAAATAAAAAAAAGTATTTGTTCATGGTTGTAAATAATTATTTATTATCGTGATTATAATAATAGGGATCAGAATTTAATGGTTTTCATAGTACCATCGTTTAGCCAAATTTCCACTTTCGTAAGGTCGTCTGCGATTTTTATTCTCTGTATTGGATTCAGTTCCGCTTTTGAAAATGATTTTGTTCCTTTCTTCCATAGTTGCAAACTTACCAATATTTTTTCTCCTGAAAATTTTCCGTTCGCATTTATCAGCATCGCATTTTCACTTACAGGATGCAAATCTTTCGTAGTGCAAAAACTCAACTGAGTCCATCCCATCGGCGCAATCATAGCTAACTGATATTCACCATTACTAATGGTATAGGCTGTATTATCACGCAGCTTTACAATCTTTTTTTCAATTGGTCGCTGCATTTGTGGCAGGGAATAATGTCCCAGCGTTACCTCGGTATTGTTAGGCACACTCACCTTATCAACACGTAAAATACCATTTGGGAGCGGAATGTCAGCTAACTTAAATTTTACGTTCGGATTTGATTCCAGCACAGCATCCCTTCGGTAAATCCCATTTTCAAAATTTATGAATGTATAAAGCCTTAAAACTTCCCACTCATTTTTAGCGTTACGCACACCGTAGTTCATGGATATTTCACCGTTATCACCATCAGCCATCCAAGGAAATTCGGTGTTGTAAGCGAGTTTGTTATAATTTTCAGTACTTCGGAACTTCTGCCAATCATTAGCTACTTTTTCATGACACCACGACCGCATCTCGGCAGCGCCACTATTCGGATAGTCCGTAATCAAAAGATTTGACCCGGCTTGGAATTTATTATACACATTATTTTTCATGAGTTCATTTTCCCAGGCGCCGTTATTCTCCTTAGCTGTCCAGAAAGGATTATCTTCGGGTAGCAAGAGCGCAAGAAAAGCCTTTCCCATCCAAAATACGCTAGCTCTACAACTATAAATCTGAACAGCGGGTTCAAATGCTCCATAGAATCCTAATGAAGGCACTTGTTCATCCATAAAATCGGGATTCTGAAGAAACTGCAACAAAGATGATGAAGCGATTCTTCGCATCCATCCATAATTAATATCCTGTTTTTGGAGTAATCCGGTGAGCGCTAATGGTATTACCGCTCCAAACCGATACGGAATGCTTCGTCCCCACATATTCATTTTTCCCTCTTTGCTAAACATATAGGGATAATTATTAGCCATTTCCGAAAGGTTTTTCATGAAGCGGGATGCGTAATCTGGATAATATTTTTTTCCATAGAAATCAGCCCACAGCGGGCCATACATCTGAAAAGCCCACATGCTATAATAGTCATAAGCCGGCGAATCGTTGTACCAGCCTTGCCCACGGTATGCCGCCAACGATTCGTCTAAATACTTCAGGAGCAGTGTTTCATTGACTTCATAATTTTTATCTTTGAAAAAACTAAGTATAAAAACATTGAAGAATCGCCAGTTTGAACCAATAGTGGGTCCATCACCATAGCTGAGCATCAAAGCAGCTATTGCATCTTTTTGTTTTTGAGTCAATGGGTTCCACAGCATTTCGGGGTTGACAGTCAAAGATATTGCCAAAGCTCCCAACTCTACCAAAATCTGACTGGGACCTCCATTACCCCGATGTTTAATATAGCTCGGATGCTCCGGGTTGATCAGGCATAAAAGATGATGGCGATAATACTCCGCTACTTTAATATTATTCAACACCAAATCGGGCTTCTCTTTCAGCAGTGGCGCTGCCACAAACAAAGTTCGGCAGAAACCCTCCAACTTAGCCGTAGGGAGATGACTATCGTCGCGCGGATAGGTTTTTTCGTGTTGTTTTGGGAAAATCATCGGGTCGTCCAATGTTTTCACATAACCGAACGCTCCATCCAAAAGATATTCAGCTGCATCAACCCAATGTTCGCGTGTCATACCCGAAAGTGGGCTTTGATTAAAATCCGGCTTATCAATTTTGAAAACCGATACATCCTTTTGGGTGCTTGCATACAATGCGCTCTGACAAAGCACTCCAAAGAATAGAATTAAGATTAGACTTTTGGTTGGATTTTTGAACATCGCTTCCACAAGTATTATTATTTCTTAAATGGTTTATCTGATTTTATAAAAATCTGGTAATCTTTAATCATTCCGGGTTTATTGAACTCGGCACGCGGTAGATAAGCAAAGCCGGTAATTTGTTTTACCTCATTGAGGTCAATAACTATCTGATGTGGGAATTTCGGTTTTCCTCCCGAGTAGTTGGTATGCCAGAAAGTTGATTCTTGCAAGTCAAAAACGTTTGAGGCTACATTATTCGCATCCTCAAGCTCTTCACTGTCGGCATACACCACTTTCCAATGTTGACGCGACACAGGCTTACCGTCTTCACCAAGCAATTCGAGTTCGGCTATCGACGCATAATCATCTCCGCCGATTGAAGACAGCGCTTCGAGACAGAAATAACGGGTTGCGATTGTTTTATCAAACTGAATGTACTGCCATCCATTTCCGGGTTTAAAAGTTCCTTTTGCAATGGGAGTTTCATTGGAAAGATCGAGATTCTCGCCCAACTTCCGGTGTGCGAATGCGCCATGACCTTTTTGAACATCAAGAATCGGTTTCCGAAGACCTTCAATCATCGGCTTTGCTGTGGGTGCCATGTCGAGAACAATGATTTCGTTCACCCCTTTTTTGAGCCAACATCCGGGCAAATAAAGCGTTTGTTGAGGTCCAATTTCCCAGAATCGGCCAATGCAATGACCATTCACCCAAACTAATCCTTTGCCCCAATTGGTCATATTGATAAAGGTATCACCGGTTTTGGCAAGGGTGAAATTAGCTTTATAGTATGCGGGTTGCCGATTTACGTTTGGCTGTTTGCTGTATTTTCTGTTTTTGGCAAACTGATAATCCACCGGCAGGTTGTAAACCTCCCAGTTTGTGAGTATTTTCTTTGCTGTCTTCGATTGAAGTTCCACTTTCTCGGTAATTCCTTTCCAGTCATAAATTCCTTTTCCGAAATTCATACGTCCCATCGCTTCCACTAAGATATCCAGACGGTCGCCTTCTTTGATACGAGGCATTTTCACCGTGCCTTCGCCTTTCATGCGACTCAAGGTAGCTATTTTTTTCCCATTCAAGAATACCTGCGTCCAGTCATGTGCTTCGGTTAATATTAATGTTAGTTCTTCGGTCGAAGCTTTGAGTCGGGTTCGATAAAGAATGCTCCCCCATCCTTGATCGAAAAATTCCATTGATTTTACATTTTCACTTTTTTTCGCAACGGGTAAATTACCGAATACCGGAGCAATGTCGGTGAGCCGAAAAGCCGGGATAGCGATAGTGGGGATGGAGTCCGGTATAGCCGGCAATGAAGCACCCTCGGGCAAGTAATTTTTCAGCAGATTACGAACTTCATAATACTTTGGTGTGATATTGCCCGATTCGCCGATAGGGGCGTCATAATCGTATGATGTACAGGTTGGAGAGAAATTTGGAAAATTTGCACCGCCCCAATGTCCGAAACTTGTTCCCCCGTGAGTCATATACAGGCTGAAGGAAATGTTGCGATCGAGCATTTGTTTCATCCCTTTAACTAACTCAGTCGCGCTGCGAGTTTCATGCTTTGCACCCCAATGGTCGAACCAACCAGACCAAAATTCGCTACACATGAGCGGTGTATTTGGCCGAAGTTGCTGTAATCGTCTGAATTGGTCGTCGATATTAGCTCCCGTACCGAAATTAATTGTCCACACGAGGTCGTCCAACGCGTTATTTTCAAAATTTGAGTTCCAATCACATTGAAACAGAGGAACATCTGTGAAACCTGCATTTTTCACAATATCACGAATTTCAGAAATATAGGGTTTATTGGTACCAAATGCGCCATATTCATTTTCCACTTGTACCATGATGATATTTCCTCCACGTGTAATTTGCTGACCGGCAAGCTGTTTACCCACTTCGTTCATAAACAACCGGGTACGTTCCATGTATAACGCATCTTGCTCACGCAGTTTTATATCTTTCTTTTTCAGAAGCCACCAAGGCAAACCTCCCATTTCCCACTCTGCGCAAACATAAGGACCCGGACGAACAATGACGTACATATCATGTTTTTGAGCCAGTTTACAAAATGCCGCGATATCTTTCTGCCCCGTAAAATCAAATTTTCCCATTTCAGGTTCATGGTAATTCCAGAAAACATACAAGCATACCGCGTTCATACCCATTGCTTTGCATGTTTCGATTCGATGTTCCCAATACTCTTTGGGGATACGAGGATAATGCAATTCGGCAGCTTTTATTACCATGGGCTTGCCATCCAGCAAAAAAGTCTTTTGTCCGATTTCAAATTTTCGCTCCGCGGCCATACTTACTCCTGCAACAAAGATTAATGCCAGCAGGAAAGTGCTTAGTTTTTTGTTCATTTTTTAGATGTTATAATTTTTGGTTAATCAAATACATATATAAAGTTTCGCAATAATCAAGCAATAAGGGGAATCATAGTTTGTTCCGTTAAAAGAATTCACGCCCCCATGACAACTAATTTTCTAAAACACTATCTATTTTTTCAATAAGTATAACACAAAATTAGAATAATCTTTTGGAATATCTATGCCCCTTATGCTTTATTCAGTTTTCTTATAAACTCTCACATAATCAATCATATATTGCATCGGGAAAGCCGTAGTATCGGGTTCTCCTCCATGTATCCCACCGATTGCAAGATTTAGCAAAACATAATGCGATTGTTGAAACGGATTTTTGAATGCGCCTAATGCGCCATTGCCGGTTTCGCTCAACAAAGTTTCGTTTAGCAATTCATCATCCAAATAGAGGCGGATTGCCTTATCATCCCAATCCATTCGCCACAAATGAAACTTATCTGCCCAAGCCGGATCTTTTGCTGTAAAATGCGAAAAAGGTATCGCTTGCGAATCCCATTGAGCTTCAAAACGTCTATCGGTGCCCCAGGCTACATTCGCCAGAATATGAGGTATCCCATTAATGCGGTAATATTCCATTATATCGATTTCGCCATTCGACGGCCATTCCATCTTAGTGCCTAAAGTCCAGATAGCAGGCCATGCTCCGTTTGCGGTTGGGATTTTGGCCCTTACTTCGAAGCGCCCGTATTGAAACTCCTTTTTCCCTTCGGTTTTTATCGAAGCCGATGTATATTCAATCTGTTTCCGTTTTTCGCGCCACGTGTTAGCGCCACTACGATACATTGGATTGGCTTTTTGCTCTTTCTTTGCTGTGATAACCAACACGCCATTCCGGCAAAAGCTATTGCCTTGTTGATACCACTGCAACTCTTCATTGCGGGCAAATCCGTTTTCAAAAGACCAAATAGTGGTATCCGGAAGTCCGTCTTTATTAAACTCATCGCTCCACAAGAGCGAATATCCTTCAATCTGGCGAGGCGCAGTTGAATCGGGCTTTGATGCTTCAAAATAATCCAACGACCACTTGTCTTGCCATTTTATTTCAGGCATTCCGTTAGCCATAGAAATAGGAAGCCACACATAGCGACTATCGCTCAGGCTCTTTGAGTTCCATCGGTCGGCCATAAATATAAACGCATCTTTTCTGCCCTGAACAGGCAAAATAAAAGTGCCTTGTGAATGGAAAGTTAAATCCGCGTTCAACCCTACACAAGGATTTGCGTTAAGCGACCAATCACCCAAAATATTATCTGCAACTAAAAGTCGGGCTGCATTTGGCGCCCATCCGGTACAGCCGGAAGTGATTAGGTAATACTTTCCGTCTTTTTTGAAAATCGCAGGCGCCTCATTGTGTCCGGCAGGATCTATGCGAACATACCTGCCGGTATAATTTAGATAATCATCGGTCAATTCGGCAATGTGAAGTGTCAGATTGTCTTCCGATGAATAGATGTGATAAGCTTTCCGGTCATCGTCAACATACAAGGTCATATCGCGCGACATCTGTCCGCCTTTGAAATCACGAGAAACAAACATTCCGTATTTGATTGTTTCGCTCCACTTCGGAGTCCACCATTTTTGATTCATATCTGCGTTTTTACTCAAAGCAATCTGCTCTTTCGACAGATTTAATGGCCACTTACCGGCATTAACACGCGAAGATTTGAGAAAGGAGAAAGGACCGACAGGCGAATCGCTTACCGCCACGCCAACTTGCGCCGCTTCATAGCCTTTATTTTTAAGTTCTAAGTGAAAATAGAGGATGTATTTTCCGGTTTTGTGATTAAAAATCACTTTAGGGCGTTCGATGATGCAGCCTTTCACAATTGGTGAACTTTGAACCGATGAAAGTGCCATTACGATTCCTTCATTTTTCCAATGATATAAATCGGCAGAAGAATAACACATTATTCCACGTTCGGTAACAAAGCCATTGTCAGGGCGATGCTCACCATACCAATAATAGACGCCATTATCATACAGAACACCGCCTCCATGTGCGTTAATAACGTTACCTTCGGTGTCCACCCAAGTTTCGCCGGGTTTAAATGATGGGATATTAGAGGATTCCGACTGAGCATTAAGGCAGTATCCAACAAATATGAACACAATGGAAAGGACTATATGTTTTTGCCAAGTTGATTTCATATATTAGCAATTGTTAAGATTAGTGTGATTATTTGAAATTATTACATAGAAATTAGTGAGCCGACATACTTTTCACAGGTGATAAAGAACCAAGGATGTAAAACGATATATTCGGCTGAAATTCTCGTTTCAGAGAATCTCAGCCAAATCAAATCGTAAAGATAATTATTTTATCGTTATATCAGCAGCCTTATTGCTCACCAAAGGCCAGCCCGGATTCTGATAAATTGGTGAATTTTCAGGCGTTTTGTTGTCCGGCGAACTTACCATGAAATGATTGATGGCAATGGGATCGAGGTAATGAGCAGGAGCAAAAAAGAGACCATTATAATAGTTATTGTTGGTAGCTGTAACTTGGTAAGGTCGCAAATATTTGCTTACACTTTCAGGTGAAATACCTTTTTTACCCGTATAATTTGCTTTCATCCCATCTCCCCAAACTTTACATCCTTCAATCTGGAATCCATTCAATTGATCCAAAGCTCTCCAACGTAGCAGATCATCCATGCGAAATCCTTCACCGATTAGCTCACAGCGACGCTCGCGACGAATATTATAGAGTGTAGGCTCAATGAGCATTGCTTTTGAATATGCAGCCCAGTCGTTTTCAGCTTCTATTGCCATATTGGTAGCAGCTATCGTTTTGTTGAAATCTTCGTCAACCAACGCGCGTTTTCGCAAGCTTTTCCAATAAGATTGTGCTTTGGCATCAAGTGCGTTATTTCTTTCGAAAGATGCCTCTAAATAGTTGAGATAAGCTTCAGTAGCACGAAATATAACAAAAGCAGTGGCATCATTCCCCATATTCGAACCCTGATAAGCATCTAACGAATAGCCTTTGCCATGGATGTAGCCGGTAGCTGAAGCCACTTTCCCGTCGTTACTCTCCAGGTTAGGAAATTGCGGAAACTTCGTAATAGTAGTTACACCCTTCACTTTTTGAGCTTCATTTGGCGCCTTCATAAAGATTTTCCATCTCGAATCGCGGTTTGTTTTGGTATTTTCAATCAAGTCATCACCGGCATATCCACTTTCTGAAGCATAAATGGGAAGTCCATTAGCCATCAGAAATGATTTTTCGAATTGTTTAGTGTATCCAATCACACCTCCACCCGTAAAATAATGATTGAACCAATGAGTTTGAACAGCGTCCTTATACATGCGCACCATCAACACTTCACTTATGGATGTGGGGTCGAGCGATGCAAACATATCATAATAAGGATTACCGGCATAGCTTAGATTTTCGGCAATGGCACCAGTATTGTTAGCCAAAGTAAACTTATCAGCTACTTTTGAAGCGGCATCCATCGCTTGATCGAGGAAAAAATTAATTTCATTTTCAATACTTCCACTCGGAAATTGATAGCCTTTGTTATATTCTTTTCCTGCTCCGGCCCAACCCTGTCCATTCGGCACAAATGCAGTACCTTTGTGATATTTTTCCCATGTGCCTTCGAAGAGTGCAACACGTGATTTAAGAAGAAGCGCAACATTTTTATTAATCCTTGACTTACCTCCTTCAGGTGCAGTTTCCGAAAGATAATCGATGGCTTTATCCAAATCTTGAAGAATAAAACGAGCAACTTCGTTTCGGGGTTTACGCTTCGACGCTTCTACAAGCTCATCTTTCGAGTCGGTCAATACGGTGGTTATTATGGGGAAATCACCAAGTTTACGTAAGCGGTAAAAATACTCATGTGCTCTTAAAAAATATCCTTCACCGATGTAGTGTTTAATTACAGCGTCGGTACCCGAGATATTTCCTTTTTCATAACGTGGCACTACTGTATTCAGATAGAAATTCAGCGCATAGATATTATAGAAGTTCCATTTGCCTCCGCTCTCTCCCACTTTCCAAGATCCATCTTTAGCTCCGGGAAGGAATCGGTTGGTCGAACCACTTTTACCCGTTTCGTTATCTGTATTCACGTCATTTTTGAGAGGCGATTCGCCACCTGATCCAATCGGACTTGGAAGTTGTCCGCCTTTGTCATCGCTATTCGCATTGTAATTGCTGTAATCAGCATAATATTTGATAATGTAAGCTCCCAATTGGTCTGAAGTTTTCAAATACTCCTCCGGTGAGATATTGGATGGAGGCGTAACGTCCAGAAAATTATCGCAAGCAGTAAGAACAGTGGCTATACACAAGCCTAAAGTTATCGATTTGAATATTTTTATATAATTTGTTTTCATCGTAGGAATTAATTAAAAGTTAACACTTAGACCAAATGAATAAGTACTTGTGAATGGGTATGTGGTTCCATATTGCTGTCCGACACCCACACTTTCGGGGTCAAGCACTTTTAGCAATTTGGTAAACGTCAACATATTTTCGCCCGAAGCATAGACTCTCAATCGTTCTATAGCAATTTTCTTGGTCAGTTTTTGCGGTATGACATATCCAATCTGCAGGTTTTTTAAACGCATGTAGGATGCATCCTGAAGAAATCGAGTCTGCGTTTGTTGATTTTTAGACGAACCCATAATTGGTCTTGCAAAATACGAATTCTGATTTTGTCCCAATGGATGCGTGTCGTCTCCTCGGAAATAGTCAAGATGCTCTTTGAAGGCAGATGACCACCATTCTCCTCGCGGCGAAACACCCCAGAACAAGATAGCATCGGGATGTGGCGCCCAGTCTTGCTTCAATACTCCTTGCCAAAACATCTGCAAATCAACACCTTTCCAGCCCAGATTGATAGAAACACCGGTGCGAAAACGTGGTGTTGAATTACCTATAATTTCCAAATCGCCTCTTTTGTCTTTTAGATTTTCACCTCTATCCACTTTTCCATCGTCATTGAGGTCGGCATACATAATGTCTCCCGCACCCCACTTGCTACCCAGCGCGCTTTGATCGGCAACTGCCAAGTGCGCGTCCATTTCTTCTTGGGTTTTAGCAATGCCTAAAGTAGTGAAACCATAGATATTTCCGGTAACTTCACCCACGCGGTATTGATCCAAGCGATTTGTTTCATTAGGATATTTTGTAACTTTGGTTTGCGCATCGGAAATATTAACCGTGGCTTCGTAGCTAAAATCTTTGATACGATCTTTCCAGCTAAGCTGCAACTCCCAACCATAGGATTTCAGGTCGAGGTTATTTGTTTTCGGAACCCCAACACCCAGCACGGAGGGCAAAACCACACCTGCACCAACCATATCGAGTGAGTTGCGAACAAAGTAGTCGAAAGAGCCGGTAAGACGGCTGTTGAGAAATCCAAAATCCAATCCATAGTTGGTAGAGCGGATTTTTTCCCAAGTGAGCACCGAAGAAACCAAGCCTGGAGCCGAAGCAGTTATCGGTTTAACTCCGTTTATCAACCAAGAGTTACCATCGCCGGGATACACATTCATGGTTACATAAGTCGGATACCAAGATGATGTATTTTGATTTGCCAATTGTCCGTAGGAGAAACGAGCTTTCAGCATATTGACATGACTTGTCAATGGTTCGAAGAACGATTCGCGTGCGATATTCCATCCAAGCGAGAAGGACGGATTGAATACCCAACGACTGTTGCGGCGGAAGCGCGATGAACCGTCATAACGTCCGTTGAGTTCAACAAGGTATTTCCCATCAAAATCATAATTTAGACGACCAAAAAATCCGGCAGTGCGCCATTTATTTAACGAACCATTGATGCCAATATCGGTAAGGTCGGCCGCATTGGTCAAATCCAATACCGGATAGTCGCCTGATACCATATTGTTTCGCGAAGCGTAAAAATCTTTGGTATCAAACTTTTCAGCTTGAAAACCGGTAGTAGCATAAAAATTATGAACTTTATTGAGTGTAAAATGGTAATTTGAGTAAACATTCGGATTCAGGTAGAAGGCGCTGTAAACAGATTCGCTTACCGATGATTTGGCGACACTGAGAGCCGCACGATCTTTAGTTACACCATCGGCACGGAAAGTATAAATAATATTATTATCGGTATGATACCAATTGTTATTAAATTTCGTGTTTAATTCACCAATAATGTTCCAGTTTTTCACAGGAGTAATGGTTAATTTAAACTGATTTGCAAACTCATCTTTTTTATCGTTTGCTCTTCCGCCATTTTCAAGCATACCCAAGTAATTCACATCATTTTGAGGATTACCGTTGGGGTCGGTGATGGGGCGCACCGGGCGCGCACGACGTATTACATTGTCGTAAAAACTGGAGTTGAGCACAGTAGGGCGGTCATATTCCACTCTTGAGAAGCGCGAAGTGTATTCCATTTTCAACACATCATTGAGTTGAGCAGCATATTTACCGGTTACGGCATAGCGTTGGTAGTTATCGTTCCCTTTTTTTAATAGTCCGCCCTGATCCATAAAGTTGGCAGAAAGGTAATAGTTTGATTTTTTATTACCGCCGCTCACGCTCAAATTGTGTTCCTGTGAGGTGGTAACCGACTTATAATACTCATTCAACCAATCAACATTTCCAAACGAATAGTCATGATTCCATTTTCCACTTGCCAACGGACGCTGCGTATCCATGGCATTAAGATTTCCATCAAAATACTGTTTCACTAAATCGCTGAAATAATTACCATTCAGGTCTTTGGTTGTGAAGTAATTTGATTTCGAGCCATTGTTGTTGACTGAAGCATCGTTGAAATAGTTGAGCCACTCCCACGAATTTTGCAAATGTGGCATCCCGATAGGATTACTATAACGGAAGCTGTTGTTGTAATTAATCACTGTTTTGCCATCCGATCCACTTTTTGTAGTAACCAAAATTACACCAAAAGGGGCACGAGAACCATAGATTGACGATGCGGCGGCATCTTTCAACACAGAAATTGATTCGATATCCTGCGGATTGATGCGGCTTAAATTTCCTTCCATTCCATCAATAAGCACCAAAGGAGCACCTGATGAACCGTCGCCTATTGTTGTTGTTCCACGTACATTGATGCTTTTTTCCGAGTCGAGTGTTCCTACTCCCGAAGCGGAGATGTTTAAGCCGGGTACAACTCCTTGCAAAGCTGATACCGCGTTGTTTACCGGACGAGATTCAATAAGTTTGCGGTCGGCTACAGCGACAGAACCGGTAAGATTCACCTTTTTCTGCACACCAAAACCCACAACCACCACTTCGTCCAGCAGCTGATTGTCTTCAAGAAGCACGATATTGAGTTCTTTTTTTGTGTCGGTAATTCTCACAGTCTGACTATGATATCCCATGTATGAGATGGTCAATTGAGAATTAGGAGCCGCGTTCAACACAAAGTTACCATCCATATCTGTAACAGTGCCATTGGTGGTTCCTTCTACTTTGATTGAAACCCCAATCAATGTTACGCCCTTATCGTCAATGACTTTACCTTTTACCATCGAA
Source organism: uncultured Paludibacter sp. (assembly GCA_964568675.1). Taxonomy (GTDB): domain Bacteria; phylum Bacteroidota; class Bacteroidia; order Bacteroidales; family Paludibacteraceae; genus UPXZ01. Next base: position 18,896 of record CAZMQV010000023.1, on the reverse strand, counting down.
CTTACTCCCTGAGCAAAAGCGGCAGACGACATCAGAAAACAAAAGCCTAAGAGCATCAAGCGAGCGAATAATCTTTCTCGCTTTTCATGAATCATTTTTTTTAGTTTGTAGTTTTTCATACGTTAATTTTATTTGTTGTAAAAAACATTTGCAACACATACACCACCCACATAGCAAAAGAGACATGCGTATATGAGGCAGATACTTTCGTTGCGTACAATTTAAGTTTTTGGATAAAAAAATCTTTATTCTAATTTACGTTGTATCTCTTTGACTGACCATATTACACTAAGCAGAATTGGGATACAGTTTACAGATGATTGATTATGTTTTCATTGTTTTATTGAGTTTTACTTGGTTATAATATCCATTTCTCATTACTTTCGATTGAGGTATTTGTATCTTTCAGTGGCTGCCAGCAAAAATGCGCCAACACCAAAATCGGCAGTCGTTTGTGGTCCCACATTTTTGTGTTGGTCGGCTCTTTCGCCTATTGGCTGCACATAGCCCACACTACCGTCGTTTTGCAAAGCTATCTCCGTCAGATAATTCCAGCTTTTTTCTATCGTAGCGCTGTATTTTTTCTTGTCGAGCACTCCATTATTCACTCCCCACAAAAAACCATAAGAAAAAAATGCTGTTCCGCTTGTTTCATATCCCGGAGCATGTTGAGGGTCGAGCAAACTTCGTGTCCAGAAACCATCCGCTTGCTGCGAATGCGCCAACGAGTTTGCCAAAGTTCTGTATATTTCCAGGTATTCGGGTCTGTGCGCATCGGTTTGAGGTAAATCTTCGAGTACTTTAGCCAATGCGGCGAAAACCCAACCGTTGCCACGCGCCCAAAAATCCTTTTTCCCGCTTATGGTTTTGTGTGCAGGATAGATATACTTGGCATCGCGGTAGAAGAGTTTGCTTTCCGGGTCGTACATTAAATTCTTCGCATAATTAAAATACTCGTACAATTTATCCAGGTATTGTTGGTCGCCGGTTATCTTGTACATTTTTGTCATCACGGGCATTACCATATACAATCCGTCGGCCCACCACCAATAATCGTTTTTTGGAGTTGACATCTGATACTCCATCACCTCTTTCGCACGCGCAATTTTCAACTCATCTTTATCCAAAAGATATAAATCAATATATACTTGAAAACAAATTTGCCAATCGCCAAACAAAACATAATCGTCTGTTTCGCCATATTTATATTTCCAATTTTCTTTTTTGTCCGATTTCGCACCTTTCCACTCATTCTTCGTTGCCCATGCGTTGGAATAATTTTTATATGCTTCGTTGCCCGTAAGCGCATAAGCTGCCATATTGCCCGTATGATATGCCGCGCGATTCCAAAACGCGTTTCCATGATTGGGGTTGGCAAGTTGCCACTGTGTATTTACTTTATTAATCAGCGCAAGCACATCCTCGGGCGTTTGCTTCGATGGCACTGATGAAGATTTATGTATCGCGCACGACGATAATGCGATAAGAAATGATAAAAGCATAAAATGCGATAGCTGTTTTCTCATGATAAAAAAAATGTAATGACGATTGAAAAAAAAGAAATTCAGTATGAAAAAATTCCGATGCAAAGATTGTCAATTCGCATCGGAAACAGGTTGAATTATTTTTCAAAAAGGTAGAAAAATCGTTCAATGCGAATAAATCTTTGGAGAGAAATCAACCACAACGGCAGTGAAATCGGTCGTTCAACACCACACAGCAGACTACGAGCCACTCAAACGATGAATTTTCAAATAAGATTGGCAAGAGTAATTTTTAGAACATCGCCACTTCTTACAAAATCTTTACTTATCTTTGTGAGAGTAACTCTTCATAAGTTTGCCACACATCGTCAAGCGAGAAAACCAGATAAAACGCAAGTCATGAAACTCAAAAACGTAGCATTTATTGGATTGTCAGTATTCTTTTTTTGTGCAAAACTTGCGGGGCAATCGGATATTACAGTCAGGCTAAACCAACTTGCAGACCAACTTCCATCGAACTCCGTGCAACGTGTTTTTCAGGATAGAGAAGGCTTCTTTTGGTTTGGAACGCTGGATGGAATTTGCCGGTATGACGGTTATCGGATTATCACATTTCGGTCGGACGCCAAGAACAACAAGCTACTCACCAACAACGAAATTACGAGCATTGCCGACGACGACAACAATCATTTGTGGATAGGCACTCGCAAAGGAATGAACATTTTGAACAAAAATGATTATTCGATTCGACAGATAAACGACAAAGAACTTCACGACCAAAACATCAATTGCATTACCACCACCTCTGACGGATACATCTGGGTGGGAGCAAGCAACAGAGTTTTCAGATACAACCGTGATTTGAAACTTTGCGATAACTTTGAGTCGAAACTACCCAACGAGGGTGTAAATGCAATATACGAAGACTTGAATGGCAGTATTTGGATTTTGTTTTGGCATGGTGGCATGTTCAGGTTCAATCCCTCAAAAAACAATTTCGAATCTTTTCCACCCATTGGGGCGTCCAACAATCCATTTCGGATATTTCAGGATAGCAGGAAACAATATTGGGTATGTACATGGGAAGATGGACTTTTCAGATTTGACCCACAAGCCGACAATGACAAGAAATACGTCTATCAGGAAATCAAAGACAAACAAGGGCAAGTCAATTCTCGCTTATTCAGCATTGTTCAGGATGATTTTTACCACTACATTTGGGTGATGTCATCTTCCGGACTTCACACGCTGAAATACAACGACATGGCTATGCTGGAATACGTTGACTTATCCGATTTGTTTCGCGAATCGAACAGTATCTACAGCGAAGTGAAGAAAGATCGCAACGGAAATCTTTGGATTGGTACATTCAGCGAAGGGATTTGCACCATAAATTTCAACACAAAGGGATTTCAAAATTTCTCGTTCCCTTCAATCAGACAAAAAACCGGACTTACGCCCAGCATTACCGCCATACTTGAAGATGACACTGGCGATATTTGGTTCAATCAAAACAGATACGGACTGGGGGTTTACAACACAAAGACGAACTCCATCAAATTTTTCAGAGACATGCCACATCTGAAACCAATAGCCTCGCTTGGTATTGTGAGCAGTGTTTCCATGGTAAATTTCAAATCAATACCCGAAATTTGGATTGCGCCAACCAACCAACCGGCTATCTATGCTGTAAAGAAAGAAAAAGACGCTATCAGTTTGACCCAAAGAATAGACTTAACGAAAACCTGTAAAAGCCCGGGCAATCCAAATACTTTTTTCGAGGATTCAAAACACAACATCTGGATAATCACTTCCAACGGTTTGCTTATGAAACCAGTTAAATCGGACAAAATTCACGATACCGGATTCAAAGACGAAGCCATATCGGGTATCACGGAGGACGTGCTTGGGAATATATGGCTAAGTAGCCGTAAAAATGGCGTATTTGAAATAAAATACAATGGCAAACCCCTACTATCACGAAATCAGATTACAGCCCATGCCGAAACAAGTAAAACATTCTCCGGCAATAACGTAGAAGCTATATGCGCCGACACGAAAGGAAATGTGTGGATAGGCACCAAAGAAGGAAACATCATCGTTTTCGACACAAAAACACGAAAAATGAGCGATAAGTCCGGCGCGTTCAGCAGCATCGACGAAGGCATTCTCAACATCACTACCGATAACTTCGGACACATTTGGATATCCACCAACAAACGCGTCATTGAATACAACCCAACAAACAACGCGATACGCGAACATACAAGCTCCGATGGGGTTATTGTCAACTCTTTTCTATCGAACTCCATTTTCAAAAGCCATTCAGGAAACTTATATTTTGGGGGAAACAAAGGACTTACCATGTTCACTCCATCCGCGCAACTTAGTTCGAGAGAAAAAAAATCGAAGCCGATAATAACCGACATAAAAATAAACAACACATCGGTGCTTCAAGACATCAACACACAATTCAAACTCATTACGCAACGTTTAACACTGAAGCCAAATGATAAAAACATCGAAATTGATTTCTCGACACTCGACTTCACTTACTCCGACAAAATACAATTTGCCTACAAAATGTCAGGAGTGGACGACGACTGGGTTTATACAGCCAAGAATCGTCAATTTGCCATTTACAATCAGTTAAAGAAAGGGAACCACACATTCCTGGTGAAAGCCACAGATGAAAACAAACTTTGGAACAGCGAAATTATCAAACTAAAAATTTACAAACAAGCTGCTTTCTACGAAACCTGGTGGGCTTATACCTGCTATGCGCTGATTGCGTTATTCCTGGTTTTTGTTGTTTTCAGAATAATCAGAAACCGTCTTAGACTACAAAACGACCTCCGAATAGCACAAATTGAGAAAGAAAAATCGGAAGAACTCACTCAAACAAAGCTTCAATACTTCACCAACATATCCCATGATTTCCTCACGCCACTGACCATCATTTCATGTTTGATAGATGACGCGGAAACTACTTCGAACGTAAAGTTAAGCCAATTTGAATCCATGAGAGCCAACATCAATCGCCTCAGAAGATTAACACAGCAAGTGCTCGACTTCCGAAAAATTGAAAGTGGCAGATTAAAACTAAAACTCTCGAATGGCGACATCGTGTTGTTCCTACGCGATATTTGCAACACCAATTTCGCTCCATTGATGAAAAGAAAGAGGATAAACTTCACCTTCACGTCGGGCGAAGCATCCATTCCGGCTTACTTCGATGCCGACAAAATTGACAAGATTATTTTCAACCTACTTTCGAACGCGTCAAAATACACTCCGGAGAATGGCGAAATAAAAATAGCGATTAACACATCAAGCAAGATGGGACACGAATACCTGACAGTAGCGATTAAAGATTCAGGCATTGGGATAGAAAAAGAAGAGTTGGATAAAATTTTCACCCTTTTCTATACGAACAAAAACAATAAAAATACCGATTCGAATGGAATTGGACTTTCGCACGCCTACGATTTATTGAAAATTCATCAAGGTAAAATAGAGGTGGAGAGTGAAAAGAATGTCGGCACTACTTTCACAATCGAATTTCCGATTGACAAAGAATCATACGATTGCCAAGACGCGCTACCGCTTAACTCAATAATAAAAGACTTGGACTCCGGGCAAACTGAAATTAAAGAAGCGATGAAAATGAACTTGCCCATTGCAACTGACGAAAAAAACAGAACCCGGATTATGGTGGTAGAAGACAACGAAGAACTTCTTACTTTGATGCGAAACATTCTGGCGAAGCATCATCACATCATCACTGCCTCCAATGGAGCAGAAGCGCTTAGCTTACTCAAAGACAAAAACATTGACATCATCATCAGTGATGTGATGATGCCCGAAATGGATGGTTTGGAGCTGTGTCGCGCACTCAAAAACGACATAGAAACGAGCCACATCCCGGTCATACTACTTACAGCAAAAAACAGCACCGAAGACAGGATTGAATGTTACGAAGCCGGAGCCGACGCATACATATCCAAACCTTTTGAGTTGAAACTATTGGAAGCACGCATCGTTAACTTTATCGCACAAAAACGAAAGAAACAAAGCGAATTTCAAAGCAACTCGGAAATTAGCTTCACCGCTTTGGAATATCCATCCATTGACGAGCAATTTTTGAAAAAATCGGCGGAAGTGATTCAAAGCAATTTGTCCAATTCCGATTTTGACGTAAATCATTTTGCGAATGAGATGAACCTTTCTAACTCTTCGTTGTATCGGAAAATAAAATCAATGACTGGCCTTTCGCCCGTAGAATACATCCGAAATATCCGATTGAAACACGCATGCAAATTACTCCAGGACAATGCCATCTCAATTTCGGAGGTTGCATACACGGTTGGTTTTTCCGACCCGAAATACTTTGCGTCTTGTTTCAAGGCAGAATTTAGCATCACACCGAGCGAATATCAGAAGACCTCTTCAAGATAAAGAGATAATTGTAATATGAAACCGGAATTGAATTTACAGATACGGCTTCCTTGCGGTTTAAGTAATTGGCTCGTCAAAACAGAAATTGAAATAAAAATCAATCCCAAACATTGCGATACACGAATCGTTCAAGACGAAGGTTCGTTTCTCTACCATCGGACACTCTGAGCGCTACCTATCGTGTCAGCATAAATTTGAAGCTGACGCCTAAATTGGTTGATGATACCGGATAGGATGACGACACAAGCGGAGCGGTCATTTGTCGGTCGAAAAACATCTGAAGGTTTACCTTCGAGCTGAACACATAATCGGCCGTAAAACGCACCGACATCACTTTGTTTCCACTCGAAGCTTGTGTGATATCTTCATTTACTTTTCGTAGCAAGCTTTTAATGTCTTTATAGGATATATCCAGATTGAGTTTCAGGTCGTTTTTCACCGTTTGTCGTTTGCTCGATTTCAGTTTAAGCACCACATCAAATTCATTGATAACGTAGCCCATCCCTATCACCATTTCATCCGAAAGGGCTTCGATAAGCTGCGTGCTATTCAGGTTCAACGACAAGTTGCGTTGTTTGCGGTATTCGGCTTTGGCCGTCATGCTATTTTTCATTGCCAGATTCACCCCAATCAGTGGCGAGAAGCTTTCATTGAGCGACACCGACGAGATATCATAAGCCATTGACGGAATAGGCATATTGGTTTGTACATCGCGTATAAAGCCAAGCGCGCTGTTGTCGTCGTCCATAGCCACCCAGGTTGAATAGGAGCCGTAATTCCCTATTGTGTAACGATTGGAATAAGCATGTGTGATACTCAGCGAACGGAATTTATCTTTCACCCATCCGATATTGGAAAGCCCGCTGAAATTCACATTCCAGTTGGGCATGATATCCAGCAACGAAAGGAATGGGTTGGTATTCACCGAACTTGGATTCCTACCGGTATAAGCAGCCAAAAAAGCAGGAATAAGCACATCGGGCGAGTTTATATCAAAATTACCGTTACCCGGGTCGAAAGTTTCGCCGGAATAGTCGGGCAAATCGCCAAAGAATCCGGTTGTCGGGTATCTTTTCCCCACATACTTCCCTTCGAGCCGACGCATCACAATCTCCCGGTAATCGCGGAAACGGCGATAGGTTGCCGAATTGTAATTGTCGGTTACGCCACCAATTTTATCAAAAGCGGTTTTCAAAGCTATCTGAGTAATATTAAAATTACCATTGAAAGTAGATGGCATACCATCAAACATGTAGTGAACCACCGTGTTGGAAGCAGTTTGTCTTCTCCCCGTAAGGTCAATCTTCAAACCTGCGATGGGTTCGAGCGTAGCTCTGAAGTCAAAGTCGGAAGTGAACGCTTCGTTGGCAGGTGTTACCACATCGCTCCCCATATAGAGCCAGTCATGACGGGCTAAATCTCTCAGTGTATTTTCGTCGTGATAACCAAAAACAAAAGCCCAACCGGGCGCAGCCACACCATTCACTTTACTTTGCCCCAGAAAACCCGGTTCCGGAAGGAAACCCGGAATCGACAGGCTGCCGGATTGCTTGTAGCTGAGCGACACTTTGCGAACACTGAGCGGCAACCGGACAACAAAGTCGGCAAACTGCTCGCCAAACGACCGTTCGTTCGGGTCTTTGCTGATGATGGTGATTGAGGCTGCCGAGCTGTTGCTCACCGGATTGAGCACCACCGTGTTCGCATCCTTCACGCGGTATGGCAAGCGAATGGGGCGACCTAAGGAATCTTTTGCCGTGAAAGTAAATTTCATACTATTCAGCGCGTGATTCACCGCGATGGTGTCTCCCCTCTTCAGGTCGTATTGTTTGTTGAAGGTTTTAGGCTTGAAAGCGCTTTGCCTGCTACTTGTATTTCCGCGACTGATAACCCCGGAAAGGAATTTCGATTTTTTGTAAAGACTCTCCATGTTCAAGTCGGCATTCCCGGAGAAACTACCCAGCGATGTTGCCAGATTGCCAATATCCGTACCGCCTTCCATAAGCGCGCTCCTATTCCAGCTATAAGTGGAGTTGTATTGCACATTGGCTGTTACCCAGTCCATCAACGGCAATTTGTTTATCGGGATTTTCCACGAAGCATTGAACACTTGCTGATAGGTGTAGGGAGTTCCCATTTTCCGGATGCTGTTCCACACAGTGTCGCGCCAAGCTTCGTAGTGGTCTTTGCCTATTTCGGGTGTATAAAGGCTTTCTTCAATGTTGGCGTTCATGGCTGTCTGAATACCAAATTCAAGCGAACGGGTAAGGTTATATTTCAGATCAAACTGTCGGTTCCACATAAAATCTTTACTAAAACTCAGGTTGTCGAGAAGCGCCTGCGCATTGCCTCCCGTAAAGTCGCGCAAACGGAGCTGGGTGTAGTTTCGGTTTAAGTTGGTATTGTAATTGATGGATGTGGGCAGATAGTAGAAATTAAACTCTTTAATCAGTTTAAAAGCCGGTTTCTCAAGCGCTTTCGTATTCTTGAAAGGCTCCCAAGGTTCCATATTGAAGTTGTAGCTATAGGTCAACGCGGCACGTTGTTGTTTTGCCAGGTTTTGCTCCACTTCGGGCGTGTGTTCCGATGTTTCGTTGGTCGAATAACTTACCGACAGGTTAGCCGGATCATAAAACATCGGTTTTTTGCTTTTAATATTAATGCGCGCATTGGTGATATTGAAGCTTTTGGTTTGTCGCACCGCTTGTGTCATATTGCTCAGCGAGTCTTTTTCATACTCATTTTGCAGAATTTCCAGGGCATCTTTCAGTATGATGTCTTCATCGAGCGGATTGTATTTTGGCGAACGAGTTTCGTTGGTATAGGTATAGTAGGCAGGAATCTGGAGTTTTGCCTGCTCGGGGAGGAATCGCCCCAAATCAAGCCCTGCAGATAAGTTTAGGGAATAGAAATCCTCCAGACTACGATTGGTAACATTGCTTTCAATGCCGCCAAAGCCTGCGGTTTCCATGCGTCCTGCCACATTCACCGAGCCTAAATCGGAAAGATTGAGCGACAGATTGGCTAAACCTGCCCAGCCACCGCTTTCGTCAAACTCCGACATGCGCATTTCATTTACCCAAATTTCGCCCGATTTTGTCTGTCCGCTTTTGTTTCGCACACCAATCATGATGTTTTCCACATTCGCTATCGAAGGATTTCCCACAATGGTTATTCGGTTTCCGGGCTTGGCGGGGTCGGGCGCCGAGAATGGCAACGTATTCGCCATCACCCCTTTACGTTCTTTATTGCGTTGCAGTTTGATGTTGGTGAGCGCCTCGAACGGGAAGTCGAACATATTCTCGGGTTTCCACACTATCAATCTGTCTTCGAGTTTATTGCCGGTATATACGCCTTCGGGGGTGAGCCGAAGCGGTATTTCATACTCATAATAGTTGTTTACCATATCCGCACCCAGTCTTACGAATACCGCCAATTCATTGTCCTGCAAATCGGGAGCAACTTTCATCGCTTCGGCATGAACAAACATTTGCAGACGTTTGTATTGGCGCATGTCGTAGCTTGTTTTCCGATAAACAGCTTTCGCGTCGTCGGCGTCCAGGTCGCTAACACGAAGCACCATTGCCTGCTCGTTTGATTGAATCAGTGTTTGCTGGCGTGGGTCGGTTTCGCGAGTTATGCCGGGAGGGAGCACATAGTTTACCGGAGTTTTGCGGCCATTCTCTTCGATATTCACTGCAAACACGTCCAACTTGGCATTCGTGGCGCTATTTGCTACCGACAATGGTTTGGTATAAGCTTTCCATTCGCCACGCACAAAGTCGAGTGTTGCAAACCGAAGGTGAGTTTCCTGCTCAAAGCCGGTGAGATACATCCGAATAAAACGGATGGATTTGAAATTGCGGATACTTCCTACCTTATCGGTGTATTCGCGCACCGGAATTTTGAATTGATACCACTTTACCCGCTCGGTTTTACCATTTTTGAGCAATACGTTTGCTTCCACCATATCGGTGATGAAGTTGCTGCCTACATTCATTTCGCCGGGGCGAAGTTTCACTTTGTATTCATAATACTTTTCGTATTCATTCAGGGTGTTGTCCAGGTTAATGTCCTCCACATCGGGTTGGAGAGTAGCGGAAGTGCTGTATTCGGCGCTCACGCCGGTTGATTCGGGCGAATTGCCTTCGGTGCCATTATAATATTTATAACGTTCGAGGATGGAGAGTTTGCGATCGTCATAATCCTTGCCGAGGTAGAAATGATAATTGTCGCCCGAAGGGTCGTTGAGAGGCGAATGTGGATTAGCCTCCATTTGGGCAACGGCAGCCGGGGCAAGATGCGCCCTTAGTTTCGTTACATAATCCTTATAAGTAGGAAACCGGAACTCGTTGGCAGTAGAAAGTCCGTTCAAACCCACGTCTTGCATAGCGCGCGCGCCTTGCGAATTGTCAAACGCGGTAACAGTGGATTGTGTCAGTGGCACACGCCCCCAAATCGTAGTTTCCACATTCGGATTGTTATCGTCAATTGGTAATCCGTGTTCAAATGATTTTTTTCCATCTTTGAGTATATCTTCGCTGATATCACCCAGATTGAAGTAAAGCTCACCACCTTTATTGTTTTCTTCGGGATACACAAAGGGGTCGAGCATCCAAAACTCGATGTAATCGATGTTGGAAGTTTCAAAATCGGAATAATCCACTTTGCGCATAATGCCTCCCCAGCGATCGGTGGGGTTGCTGAGAAGCCCCGTTGCGGGGTTGACACCTTCCACATCGAGGTTGTAAGGTCCTCGTTCGAGCGGATAATAGGATAGATTGAGCAGGGTCATCAGCGAAGTGCCCGTAGGGTTGGTGTCGCGATTGGGGAAAAGCTCCGTTTCGCGTACTTGGCGCGTATAGTGATTTGACTGCGACTCCAGGTTGCCTTTCAGATTGGGAGGTGTGGTGCGCGCTTCGCTGTTCATCACCCTATCCACCACATACCATGCAAGTAAAGCCCGGTTTTTACCATAGTCGATGTTGTTGGTCAGCGCCGACTCCGCGAATCGGTTGGGTGTTGATGATAAAAACCAGTTGTAGGGATAATGAATGTCGATATTAGTTTTGGTAGATTCAAAATCATCGACATAAGCCAAGCCACCCGACGAAATAACGCTTGAATGCCCCGGAATAAGCTGCGCGAACTCCGCGTTGAACGCTAACGCCGAAGGCTGTGTGGCATTCACAAAAGGGATGCGATCGAGCATGTTGGTAAGCCATTGCGATTCCTTGCGCCAGGAGGTATTCAAGCCCCAAATAGTATTCTTAATCGGTTCGCTCCCTGTATTTACTTTCTTGGTCAATGGCATTTCGGAGAGGTGCATCAGGGTACCACCTAAGCTGAAATCTTTGCTAAACTGATACTCGAGATGTGTGCCATAGAGCGACTTGCGCTGCATACTGAACATGGATTGGTTTTCCAATTTCACATCAATGTTGGTGTTGGATTCGAGGATGGCTTTGTTCAGTATATTTACCGTTCCCATGGTGTAGTCCACCGTGTAGTCCACGTTTTCGATGAGGGTTTTGCCACCCGCAGTTACCACCACCGAGCCACGTGGCACATTCATGGCGTTAAGTCTGATTTCGGAGCTTGACTCCGAGCCTTTGTATCGTCCGGTGATTGAGAATTTGTTTTTCTCGCTAAATTCCTGCGCAACCACCAGCGTGGAGTCATACAGCTCCTGAAACACATATTTATCGGCAATCGCGTTGTTGCCAATTTTTTTTCTTAAATGCGAACCAAAAGGCTCAAGCACGGGAAAAATCACCCTTCCGGAGTTGGAGAGCGCCGTAACTCCTTCGATGTAATCGAATTTTCCATCGGGATTGACCGTGTTTTTTATATCGAGCCGGTCGAGGTTCATGACGCGCAGCAATAGTTGATTGGCAATGTCGCCTTCGGGAATAAATTGCAATTCGGTGCCGATGGAGTCGTTGCGATACATCACATTGAGCTGAAACCCATCTGCCTGCATTTGAGTAGCTCCGATGGAATAGACATTTTTCATCATCAAATCCCACGACGCGAGTTGTGGCGACTGCGTAGTGCTCTTTAGCAATTTCAGCAGCAAGGCTTTAGGCGCTTTCACATTGTCGGTAGAGAACTCGCCTACCTGATAGGTTTGCCCCTGAAAGCTGTATTCATAAGCCACTGCCAGCACTTCGTCGGGGTTGAGCGACGAGCGCAACGAAATGAAACCCAGCGAATTATTCACAGTGTATTCCGAAGGGTCCAATCTTCGCGCGTTCTCAAGTTTTTCATAATCCTCGCCTCCATTGATGCCCAATGAAGCATAACGCGCCGAAAGAATAGCGTTGGTTTGCTGAATATCGCGCACCCCCGCATCGGTCATTCCCACTATTTCATCGTAGAGCGAATTGGATTTGTTGGCTATGATAGCGCCCCCGCCTACCCAGTGCACATTGTCAATACGCGTAGGCTCAGCCAAGTCCATAAAAGCGATGATATTGCGCGCGTCGTTGAAGTTTCCGCGCTTATTGGTTATCCACGCTTCCACCCGGTTGATGATTATCCCCGACGATATAAAGGGGAGTTTGCTCAATGCTTGTTCGTAGTTATCGCGAAACGTATGTCCCAAAAAGAAGTGGCGGTTGTCGTCATACTGATCAATTTTCACCTCAAAGGGCACCGTCTGCACACCACCGCGCGAGCTTACCGACTGTGTTTGCGACTCCTGCTGCGATGCTAAGGCAGAGATACTCAGTTTGCCAAATTGCAGCTCCGTTTTGATGCCGAAAAGCGCCGAACTACCCGTGATGAGCGAGCCGCGCAAAGGCATACTCACATTGCCGGCTTCTACGAGTTGCACAATGTCGTCCTCTTTACCCTTAAACGACAGCTTAGCCAGCTTTTGGTCAAAGTCGAACGAAGCCTCCGTGTTATAGTTCAATCCGAAATTGATTTTATCGCCCACTGTTCCGGTAACGTTCATCGATATTTTCTGGTCGAAATTTGGCACATTGGAGCGCCGGGCGCGTTCGGGCAAAACCGGATTGTTGATAAAATTTCGTTTAAATCCAAATATCAACTCAGCCGAACCTTGTGTGCGGAGCTGCACGCCACCTTTACCAAAGATTTTATCGGCCGGACCCAGACTGAATTTCATATCGGTTAGCGAAAACTTATCCTCATTGCTTTTATCAGCCTTGCTTTGTTTCTCTTTCCAATAGTCGGCCATGCTCTTTTTCAGGGAGTATTCATTGTATTCCTTCGGGCTGAGGGTGATGGGCGTAGCTATTTCAAGTTCGCCTACTCGGGTGCGTATGACGTAGTTACCGGTTTTAATATCATATTCCACCACCGTTTTCACATTAGCCGGCGAGCGCAAATCCATGGGATATACCTTATTCAAATCTTCGTAGGTATCCGCCGCCAAATTATTGACCGGAAACCGGGAAGCCGTGTCGCGCGTTGCTGATGTTTTGGCTTGTGGCGATTGTGTTTGTAGCATGGCATAAGGCGCAACCGTAGCTGTGGCGCTTACATAGGCGTAAGCACAACCGATGCAGACAATAAAAAAAAGTATTAATGGAATGTAGATTTTACTACGAAACATAGTCAATCGCGTTTTTTTTTAATTCTTAATGTCGGAATGATTGACCAACGGCTACGAAAGCCTTCAAAAAATAAATTGCGCCAAACAGTATTATTCCGTCAATAATAACGAGATTTTAAGCCTATTAGTACAATCACCGGCAAAATGGGATAAAAAAAACTACGAAATACGCTTTGCAACATCAGCCAAAGCATTGTGTGAGTTGGGATGTATCGGTGTCAGAGCATTTTCAACGCTTGCTTAATCAACAACTCTACGTTGGCTTCGGGCGTATCTTTCAGTATTTTATCCACCACCTTTTGCGCGGGCACAGCCGCAAAGCCAAGCATCATCAAGGCTGCCAATGCTTCGTCGCGGGCGGGATTGGTGGCAAAGAGCAGCGCGTCGGTCTGTCTTCCACCCGCCTCTATGCCTACTTTCAGTATTTTATCTTTCAAATCGACCAATATGCGCTGCGCAGTTTTCGAGCCAATCCCTTTGATGCCCGTGAGCGCGTTGAGATTTCCGGTGGCGATGATTTGCTGCAGCTCCTCGGCTGTGTATGACGACATGATGACCCTCCCTGTATTGGCTCCAATGCCCGAAACCGAAATAAGCAGGGTGAAAAGCTCCCGCTCGCTACGGTTCATAAACCCATAGAGCACAAAAGCATCTTCGCGTATAGCTTCGTGAATATACAGTTTAGCCTCTTTCTTGCCATTCAGCGCGCTGAATGTAGTAAGCGCGATATTGATAAAATAACCCACGCCAACAGTTTCTATCACTGCCACCGCCGGTGTAAGTTCAGTCAATTCACCTTTAATATAATCTATCATTGCTCCGTTTTTTTTTACTATTTCATTGCTTCGGGTTGAAGAATGAAACTACAAATGTACATAAAATATTGCGATATTCGCCGTTTCGCATTTTTTGAATTATAAATTTCAGTTTTCACCTAAAGTTTCCGTGTCCGAGCGTTCATTTATCCAAAACAATATTGTATCTTTGGTGCATTATTCACTTTAATACACACATTTTAAATGAAAAAAATTGCATCATCTACCAAGTTTGTCGCCGTATTATTGGCAGTAGCCATTGTTGCGGCAAGTTGCGCAAGCAGCACCATCATCCAATCTACACCTACAGGCGCTAAAGTATTCGTCAACGAACAAGCCGTGGGAACCACGCCTTTCAGGTATTCCGACTCGAAGATAGTGGGGAGCAGAAACTCGCTTCGCATCGAAATGGAAGGTTATGAAACGCTGAACACAAGCTTCGCGCGCAACGAGGAGGCAAACGTAGGCGCCATTATTGGCGGACTCTTCTTCCTTTTCCCTTTCCTTTGGACAATGGACTACGCGCCGACGCATCGTTATGATCTGACTCCACTGAACGCAAACTCCAAAATGAGCCCTCCGCTGCTGCAAGCCAATAAGACGAAAGCCGAGCGCTTGACCGAAATTAAAGAACTTCTGGACAAAAAATTAATTAGCGCCGACGAATACGAAACGCTAAGAAACAAGGTAATAAACGAAGATGCCAAATAGGCGGAAGCGGATATAAACCGAATAAATGTGCAATAAAAAAAAGGTTCGCGAACAAGGGGGCGCGAACCTTTTTATTGTAATTCAAGTCGAAAGACTGTTGTTAGCTTGCGCTAAGCATCAAGCCGGTAGCTTGTTTCTTCCGATTGCTGTTCCGGGAGCGTTTCGCGGCAATTTTCGCCTTCGCTGCTCCTATCTCTTCGTTCAACTCATTTACCAGATTGCTATACTCCAGTTCAGGATGTTCGAGCTGCGCCGCCTCAATGGCATTGAAGAAGTTGCACATCAAGCCATACATTTGCTGCATGTAACGCCGTGTGTCCACCTGCGGACGCTTGGAAAGCTCGAGCCTTCGCGCGCTTCGCATAGCCTCCACATTAAGTTGCGCCACTTTCAGCCGCTCCAGCAAGGCGGTTAAACCTATCGCCCCGATGGCATCGGTAAGCGATGTATCTTCTTTCACCTCGGTGAGGAAGAAATTGATACGCGCGCTTTTACTCGCAACCGTCAAACCGACGAAATTTTTCAAATTTCGCTTAAATATCGACTCCAATCGACGAGTAGCGGCTTCATGAGCGGCGTCGCCCATAAGCAAATACGAGTTGATACGCAGTTTAATTGACTTCACTACCACATCGCGCTCTGCCTCCAGCGAAGTCAGCATCGGAGTCAACAACGACTTAGTTTCCGGCACACTCAGTTCGCCGGCGAGAGAAAGCCCTTCTTTCAAAAGGCCAAATGTAAATGCCGCATGAAGCTTATCAGGCTCATAAGACTCGGCAATGCTTACCACAGATTCAAACAAGGTTACAAACTCCATTTTTTGTAAACCCGTTGGACTAAAACGTAAAATTTTATTCATAAAAAAACATTTAATTGTTATACAAAGATAACAACCTCTACCCCCTTTGCTCGTTACCCCATTTAAGTCAGCAAGATACACCCCTGTTTGCATTTGTATCCGAAACAAAATAGAAATTCGACACCAGATTTAAGCATCAGTCATCATCATTATCTCCTGCAAAACTATTTTCGACAAAACCAACACACCTATAAAATTGTGAAAGTTTGTATCAATAGTTTGCATTGGAAGTGTATTAACAATAACTGTGCCAAAATTAATATTTATACCACTTGCAATATACATTTATTATATTTTCTAATTTTCAATGCTCAATGTGGACATTCTGTCAGGCATATCTTAAAATCGCGTCAGGCCACATAACAATATGTCATTAACATAAAACCGCCTTTCTGTCATAATTGCCGAAAAATGACGAAAACATCCGAGAATCAATTAACACAGTGCACGTATAAAAATTAATCTTTTGTTATTCAGATGTTTATTTGTATCATTGAGGTATTGAACAGAAACAATGAACTTATATTTTCAAAGAAATATCGCAAAACAGAACTTATCAGCATATTCGACCGTCAGGAATCTAAATCACTCACTCCCGGAAGAGCCGAAAAAAAATAATTAAAAGTTTCCTAAAAAGCAACTAATATTAATAGTAACAGAATGCAAACAAGAGTTTCACAGTCGAAAGAAAAAAAGAATCGTTATTCTTTGTTAAGCAAAAAAGCACTATTAACCTTGAGGCAGTATTTTTGCGAATACAAACCAAAAGTTTGGCTGTTTGAGGGCGATAATGGCGCAAAGCATTCCGCAAGTAGTATATGTGGCATTTATAAAAAGAGCGCTTATAGATGCAAAACTATTCATAAATTGCACACAAGTGTAAAAAGACAGCGACACAAACAACACAACTTGTACCGATTCATCGAGATTCGTTTTTTTACCGACACAAAAGCCAAAGCTAAAAAACCAAAAAAGCTGTTTATTGCCAACGCACTGACAGAAAAACTAACATTGATAGTAAATTTGAGAATAGAACAAATGACTTTAGAACAATACATTGATAACATAGACAAAAGGTACAAACTCGGAAACGCCACCGAACACACTTTTCGTGGAGACTTGCAGCAACTCATAGAAAGTTTAGTGCCTGAAATTAGAGCGACCAACGAACCAAAAAGACAGAGTTGCGGCGCACCTGATTACATCTTGACAAAAAAGGAAATTCCGATTGGATTTATTGAAGCAAAAGACATTGGAGACAAAGACCTTGACGGTACAAAGAATACAGGAAACAAAGAACAGTTTGACCGGTACAAGGCTTCGTTAAACAATTTGATTTTTACAGACTATTTAAGTTTTCATCTGTATTATGATGGTGTGTTTCTTACAAAAATAGCCATTGGTGAAATAACAGATAAAGGCATCAAACCTTTAACCGAAAACTTTGCCAAATTTGAAAACCTAATCAAAGATTTTTGTTCTCACATCGGGCAGACAATAAAGAGTTCAAAAAGACTTGCAGAAATGATGGCGGGAAAAGCCCGTCTCCTTTCTGATATTATTGGAAAGGCTTTGACAAGTGATGAGGCAAAACAAGAAGATAGTACATTGAAAGACCAAATGATGGCTTTCAAACAAATTTTGATTCACGACATTACTCCGCAAGGTTTTGCAGACGTTTACGCACAAACCATTGCTTACGGAATGTTTGCTGCTCGATTGCACGACCCAACTTTACCCACATTCAGCCGACAAGAAGCCGCAGAATTAATTCCAAAATCAAATCCATTTTTGAGAAAACTTTTCGGTTACATTGCAGGACCTGATATTGACGACCGTATTAAATGGATAGTAGATAGTTTGGTTGAAATATTTTTAGCTTGCAATGTTGAAGAAATTTTGGAAAACTACGGAAAATCCACGAAAATGGAAGACCCGATTATCCATTTTTACGAAACCTTCCTAAGCGAGTATGACCCAAAACTGCGTAAGGCTCGTGGTGTTTGGTACACCCCGCAACCCGTCGTGAACTTTATTGTGCGTGCGGTTGACGATATTTTGAAATCCGAATTTGATTTGCCACAAGGTTTGGCGGATACGAGCAAAACCAAAATAAAAGTCGATGTACAAGGTAAAAAGATTGAACAGGAAGTTCACAAAGTGCAAATTCTTGATCCTGCCACAGGTACAGGAACTTTTTTGGCAGAAGTAGTAAAACATATTCATAAAAAGTTTCAAGGACAGCAAGGCATTTGGAGTAATTATGTAGAAAATCATTTGCTTCCTCGTTTAAACGGCTTTGAGTTGCTGATGGCAAGTTACGCCATGGCACATCTTAAATTAGATTTACTACTAAAAGAAACAGGCTATAAACCCACCAAAGATCAACGGTTTAGAGTTTACCTGACCAACAGTTTGGAAGAACATCACCCCGACACAGGAACTTTATTTGCCAACTGGCTAAGCACCGAGGCCAACGAAGCCAACCACATCAAACGAGATAATCCGGTTATGGTTGTGATTGGAAACCCACCCTATTCGGTAAGTTCGTCCAATAAAGGCGAATGGATTAATGGACTTTTAGATGATTACAAGAAGGGTTTAAACGAAAGGAATATCCAACCTTTGTCTGATGATTATATCAAATTCATACGTTATGGACAGCATTTTATTGAAAAAACTGGAGAAGGAATATTAGCTTATATTTCTAACAACAGTTTTATTGATGGCATCATTCATAGAAAAATGCGTGAGGAGCTAATGAAAACTTTCGATAAAGTTTATATTTTGGATTTACACGGAAATGCCAAGAAAAAAGAAACTGCCCCAGACGGAAGTGCCGACCAAAATGTATTTGATATTATGCAAGGCGTGAGTATTAATATTTTTGTGAAGAAGAAAAAATAAATAGATATGAACGAAATTATTTTATACCAAGCAGATGAATTACCAGAAAGAATAGAGGTAAGAGTTGTTGAAGAAAC
>CAZMQV010000022.1:0-41743 GCA_964568675.1 uncultured Paludibacter sp. | reverse complement strand
GTGCCTTGCGCAAGCCATTTCACATCTTTAAGTTTGGCGGCTTCGCGGTCAAACACTTCGATAAAGCCGGCACCAATGATTTTACGTTTTTTCTCCGGGTCGGTTTCTCCTTTCAGTGCTTTATAAAAATAGTCTTTCGCGTCAACGCCAATAACGTTCAGCCCAAGATGGTCGTAGTCGGATAACACATTCTCGAATTCATTTTTGCGAAGCAAGCCGTGATCGACAAAAATACATGTCAGATTTTTGCCAATGGCTTTGTTGAGTAAGACTGCCGTAACGGACGAATCCACGCCTCCCGACAAGCCAAGTACCACTTTGTCGTTGCCAAGCGTAGCTTTCAACTCTTTTACAGTGGTTTCTACAAACGAAGCCGGCGACCAAGCTTTGGAAGTTCCGCAGATATTCAGGAAGTTTTCAAGCAGCATAGTGCCATCGGAGGTGTGGTAAACTTCGGGATGAAACTGCACGCCCCAGGTTTTTTCGCCTTCCACCCTGAAGGCAGCCATTTCCACATCGTCGGTGCTTGCCACGCGTCGGAAGTTGTCGGGCAACTGGGTGATGGAGTCGCCATGCGACATCCATATTTGAGATTTGGTGTGTACTCCTTTGAATAGTTCATCATGCGCGTCGATATCGGAGAGCAACGCTCTGCCATACTCTCTACTTCCGGCAGCTTCTACTTTTCCACCCGAACTATATGCTAAAAATTGAGCGCCATAGCAAATACCCAATAGGGGGAATTTACCTCTGATTACTGACAAATCAAGCTTAAATGCGCTGGGGTCGTAAACCGAATAGGGACTTCCCGAAAGGATTACGCCTTTCACATCGGAAGTGTCTTGCGGAAATTTATTGTAAGGTACTATTTCGCAATATTCGTTCAGTTCGCGCAAGCGGCGTCCAATGAGTTGGGTGGTTTGTGAACCAAAGTCAAGAATAATAATTTTTTCCATGAATAAATGCCTGTTTATTTATTTTGCAAAAGTAAGTAAAAAGATAGAGAATCAGAAACATAGACTTGATATTATAGACATTGCATATCAATAATTTATTCTTTTAACAACAACGAACTATCTCCATAGCTTAAAAATCGGAAATTATGTGAAAGCGCATAGTCATAAATGCGTTTCCAATCTCCATTCACAAATGCCGACACAAGTAGCAGTAAGGTGCTTCGCGGCTGGTGAAAGTTGGTTATCATGCCGTCGATAAGCCGAAAGCGAAAGCCGGGTTTAATAAGTATCTGTGTTTCGCCATGCAAGGCTGCTTGTCTTGTTTTTTCTAAATAGCTGTCAATAGCCCGAAGCGCTTGAATTGTTGATATCTCATCGTTGTCGGTATCATACGGTTCCCACTGATCCACGCTGAAAAGCGGATTGATGTCGTCGGTATCGTTTTCAATAAGTTGCTTGCCAATGTAGTAAAGGCTTTCGAGCGTTCGAACTGAAGTGGTGCCAACAGCGATTAGCGGACCCGGATTCTGTATTATTCTTAGGATTGTTTCGCGCTCCACCGCGAATGTTTCGGTGTGCATTTTGTGCTGTTCTACAGTGGCCGACTTCACCGGTTGAAACGTGCCGGCTCCTACATGTAGTGTCAATTCTTCTGTTCCAATGTTTTTTTTTCGGAGTTCAGCGAAAACCTCCTGTGTGAAATGCAGTCCGGCTGTTGGCGCGGCTACCGAGCCTTCAATGCGTGAATATACTGTTTGATACGTTTTCTTGTCATTCGCTTCCGTGTCGCGGTGAAGATAAGGTGGGATGGGTAGTTCGCCTATTTGCATTAAAATCTCCGAGAAGCTCACCGTGAAGTCGTTCCACCCAAAGCGTACCCGATGCGTATTGTCATGGGTTTCCAATAGTTCGGCGGTGAACGTTATTGTCTTGCCATTCAGTTGAATGTCTTGACTTAACGAGCCATGTTTCCATTTTTTCGAATTGCCTACCATGCATTTCCATTCGCAGTGTCCTGCTGCCGCCAGTGAAAGCGCGTAGTCGGCAGGAGCCATAGGTTCTAAGCAGAACACTTCGATGCGGGCGCCGGTGTTTTTCCAAAAAATAATGCGCGCCTGAATCACACGGGTGTTGTTGTAAATAAGCAAAGAGTTTTCAGGGAGAAACTGCGGTAGAGCGGCAAATTTATTTTCAGAGATTTCACCATTTCTCCAAAGCAGGAGCTTGGATGAATCGCGCTGCTCAAGCGGATATTTGGCAATTCGTTCGTCCGGCAAATCGTAGTCATAATCGTCAATTATTGTCGGAACCTGTTCGTTATGCGTCATTACGTGGAAATATATTTGTAAATTTGCACAAAATTACAAATCTTTGCCGGTTTTGCAATTGTCCGGCAAGCTATTTTTTTAGGAATATAAATAAGAATAGAAGTATGATACAAATAGGAGATAATGTCCGTTTTCTGAATGCTGTGGGTGGAGGGCTCGTTATCAAAGTGGACACGAAAAAAAATGTGATTTACGTTGAAGATGAAGATGGATTTGAAGTGCCGGTGTTGGTTACGGAATGTGTTGTGGTGCCAAAAGTGAATGCGAATACCAATTTTCCGATAAAAGATTTTTCGGCAAAACCGGTGGAGCAAGTGGCGGCTATCTCCGCGCCACAGCATGCCGCGCAGCCCAAACCCGCGGAGCCAATCATCGAAACCGCTGAAGGCGAAAACTTCAAAGCCTTGCTCGCTTTCTTTCCCACCGACATCAAACGGATGGAAACGACGGGCTATGAATGTTACCTGGTGAACGACTGCAACTATTTCTTGTTTTACAACCTGGTGATTGGCGAGCCGGGAAGTCGTCGGAGCGTCGCAAGCGGACTGATAGAACCAAACATGCAAGAGTTGCTGTGTGAAATCAATAAGCCGGAACTCAACGACTGGGAAAAACTGCGCGTGCAAATCGTAGCTTTCAAGAAGGACAAAGCGTATAATGAACAGGGCGCGATTGACTTTACGCTTAAAATGAATCCGGTAAGGTTCTACAAACTTCACAGTTTTGCGCCGTCCGATTATTTCGAAGAGCCGCACCTGCTCATCGACCTCAACGAGGAAAAAGAGCGCCGCCAACTTGCCGACATTGACCCTCATACACTGAAGCAGGCGATGTTTGAGAAAAAACAAAGCGAAACACGGCCGCCCAAGCAGCTGATAAAGAAAGTTGATAAACACGCCATTGTGGAAGTGGATTTACACATCAATAGCTTGCTGGACTCTACCGCGGGCATGAACAACGCCGAAATGCTGGAGTATCAGATGGGCATTTTTCATAAAACCCTGGAAGATAACAAAAACAAGCGAGGACAAAAAATAGTATTTATCCACGGCAAAGGCGAAGGCGTGTTGCGCAAAGAGATAGAAAAACAGCTAAAACTACGCTACAAAGACTACAGCTTCCAAGACGCGTCATTCCGCGAATATGGCTTTGGTGCTACTATGGTAACGATTCGGTAGGGATAACCGACTGCTTATTATACGAAACGAGGGCGCTAAATATGTATTTTGCGCCCTCGTTCTCATTACTTCGGCAATGCGCCAACCCTAAATTGACTTCCGATGTTTATTATCAAAAAGCAAATACATGTCGGCGTCTTACTCGTCGTCCGCTGACGAGGATTGTAACGCAGTGGAGATTCCGAGTTATCGGAATCTCCTATCACCGCCCTCCATTCGCCATTCACCATACTTCGCTTCAACGCTATCCGCCGCCAAAATTAAAACGCGTGATTATATCATTAAAAAGTTTGAAAAACTTGCAATTTATTAGAGAAACGTATTTGGAAGTCGAAAAATAGTCCTACATTTGCATATATATAGACAATGACATTGCAGTTTGAAATCAAAAGCATTGTATTTCAAAATCAAAAGCATCGCAAATTACAATCGCAGGCTCACGAGTAAATTGAGCGCTTTATTCCGAAAAAAGAAAAAAAGACACCGGAGACCTCTCTTGATTTTTCTCCGGCATCTTTCTTCAAATGATTGCTTTAACTCTGAATTGGTACCTCAAGTTAAAGGCAAGGTTGCAATAAAAAAAGATCTAACACATCGCGTGTTATTCTTTTGCAGTTTTAAGTAAATTCTCTTTTGCTTTCCGTCTGTTTGTAGATCTAAGTCTGACATTCTGGCGGTAGTAAACGAGAATTTCTTTTATACGCCCCACAAGTTGCGCATACTCCTCTGCCGGTATTGTCTCCATATAGACGGAGAGTTCGAGCGCACGCAGCATATTCGACAAATCCTCATACACCTTTTCGCGAATGGGCATCGCCCGTTTTCGCGCGTCGGCAACCTCATTGCTGCGAGTCATAAACAGCTCTTCTATCTGTTGCGTTTCGGCAACTATCGCTTCAAACTCTTTTTTCAGACTGAGGCTTGTGAGCGCCGCCGCGAAAGTGGGCGACACCTGCAATTCCTCGTTCATGTTGAAAATTAAGCGCGAGTGAATGTCGCTTCTCACCTGATAAAAGCTCTTGCGATGTGGATGTATCCAGCCACTTAGCGTCGCTGCTGCGTCGCGCGAACTGCTTTCGGCAGAATTCATATTGGCATCAATCTTTTTTATCAATGCCATCATGTGTCGTTTGCGCTCTTTCGACTTGCCGACGATAACCTCCGTAAGCGCATGAAATTTGCTGCTGTTAACTACTTGCTTCAGCGCTTCCGAATGTGCATTCAGGCGTGCAAAAGCCGCTTGATTTTGAGCTCCCTCCAACTGCTTTTCTTCTAAAACAGCTGTTACTTTCAATACCAACTGCGGAAACTCGTCGTTGGTAAGGCGGTTTACAAAACCGATTTTTAAATTTGATTTCATTTTTTTTTTTTTTAGTTTTTGGGCAACATCGCCCTGTATCAACAGCTCCCTATCAAGAGAGGAAACTTAGTTGCCATTGACAATGCAAATATAATACATTAAAGTTAAATATACAAAAGAAAAAATAAAATATTTGCTGAAAAATATGAACAAGATAAATATGTGTTTATATGTATTAAATTATAACTCTGCGTAAATGCCTTTTGAGATGCCTGTGTGGCGTATATTCGACAATGAAAGTGGCATTTAATCAGCTCGTCGATTTTACAATATTTTTTCAGAAAAAACTTTGTTTAATCCTTTTTTTTGATTTTAACAAGCTAAACCACCTGCTAAAACATCAATTATGGGAATAAATTGCGCCAATATTGCTACTCGCGGGCAAACTACATATCACCTACTCGCGTGTGGCTACCAGAGCTTGCCGATTGTTAATTGACAAAACGGGTGGTAACGGCTTTTAAAGTCAGATTGTTTCATGCCAAAGTGGGTAATAACAGCTTTCAAAGTAAAATTGTCAATCGACAAAACATGTGGTAAATGAGTTACCACTAGGATTGTCAATTGACAAAACGGGTGAAAATGATTTACAAATGAAATTGTCAATTGACACAACGGGTGAAAAAGATTTACATATAAGATTGTTGCACGACACAACGGGTAAAAAATGATTTATAAATGAAATTGTCAATTGACAAAACGGTTGAAAAAGATTTACAAATAGGAATGTTACACGACAAAACAACGCTCGAAATGATTCCAATGCTCGAATTGCCATACGACTGGAACAGCCTTCTTCCCCAAGATGCATAAAACAATACCAACAAACGAACCGCAAAACGTGATTCTGTGGCTCGTTTGTTGTTTGAAGATTTGTAATGGCTTATTTGGGATGCTTACTTTGGGGCTACTATGGTATCGATTCGGTAGGGATAACTGCATTGTAATAAAACAAAAAAACAGAAGAGGGTATGGCTACTTCTGTTTTTTTGATCTATAAATTCTCTTTACATCTATTGTTCCAATTTATTTTCGTTCGATTTCCCTCAGATTTTCCATTTTCTTTTTGGCGAGGAATCCGTAAATATTTTCATCGTGTTCGATTACTTTGCCACAACCAAATTCAAAAACTTTCGTAACCAATCCGTCTAAGAAATCCCTGTCGTGCGAAACCACTATCAGCGTGCCATCAAATTCAACCAAAGCTTGTTTGAGAATGTCTTTCGATTTCATATCCAGGTGGTTGGTTGGCTCATCGAGTATAAGCAGATTCACCGGTTCGAGTAGCAATTTGAGCAAAGCAAGTCGGGTGCGTTCGCCTCCGGATAGTACTTTTACTTTTTTGAGCGATTCTTCACCGCCAAACATAAACGCGCCGAGCAAATCCTTTATTTTAGTGCGAATATCGCCTACCGCTATGTCGTCAATGGTTTGAAACACGCTCAGGTTTTCATCGAGGAGCGAAGCCTGATTTTGCGCGAAGTAGCCTATTTTCACATTGTGACCCAGTCGCAGCACGCCTTCGTGTTCTATTTCATTCATGATGGCTTTTACCAGCGTCGATTTTCCTTCTCCATTCTTCCCCACAAAGGCTATTTTCTGCCCCCGTTCGATCATGATGTTCACATTGCCGAATATCCTTTTTTCGCCATAAACCTTCCCCACATCCTCGGTAGTTACCGGATAGCTGCCCGAGCGTGGCGCCGGAGGAAATTTAAGCCGGAGACGTGAGTTGTCTTCATCGTCCACTTCCACCAATTCCAGCTTCTCAAGCATTTTCACACGGCTTTGCACCTGCAAGGTTTTCGAATATGTTCCTTTGAAACGCTCAATAAATTCGGTGGTTTCAGCTATCATCTTCTGTTGCTCATCGTATTGTTTTTGTTGCTGTTCGCGTCGCTCTTTCCGCAGCTCCAGATAATGGGAATATTTAGCTTTGTAGTCATAAATCCTACCC
The DNA here is from genome assembly GCA_964568675.1 of uncultured Paludibacter sp. Taxonomy (GTDB): domain Bacteria; phylum Bacteroidota; class Bacteroidia; order Bacteroidales; family Paludibacteraceae; genus UPXZ01. Next base: position 34,964 of record CAZMQV010000022.1, on the reverse strand, counting down.
ATCGTTACTTCGATGGTTCGGGTGGTGATGTTGTCCACAAAGGCTTTATCGTGCGAAATCACCACCACCGCTTTTGCCGTATTTATCAAAAAGTCTTCGAGCCACTGAATGGATTCGATATCCAGATGGTTGGTAGGTTCGTCGAGCAGAATCACATCGGGGCGGCGTAGCAGTATTTTGGCAAGCTCAATCCGCATGCGCCAGCCACCACTAAACTCGGAGGTTTTGCGCTGAAAATCATCGCGGCTAAACCCAAGTCCCAGCAAGGTTTTTTCAATATCCGCGTCGTAGTTTATCTCTTCGATGCTGTAAAACTGCTCGCTGAGAGCCGATACTTTTTCGATTAGCTCCATGTAGCTGTCCGATTCGTAATCGGTTCGGGTAGTGAGTTCGTTATTAACGCGTTCAATTTCCGCACCCATTTCTGTGATTGTGGCAAAAGCCTGCGCTGTTTCTTCAAACACGGTTCGACTGTCTTCAACGAGCAAATGCTGTGGTAGGTAAGCAACCACCGTCTCCTTGGGGCATGATACTTTGCCGCGGTTGGGTTCGCGCACGCCTGCCAGTATTTTCAGCAAAGTGGATTTGCCGGCGCCATTTTTCCCCATCAGGGCGATGCGATCTTTTTCGTTTATGTAAAATGAAATATCTTTGAAAAGTGTTTTGCCGTTGAATTCTACGGAAAGTCCATCTGCTGATAACATTGTGATAATAATTTTAGTGAAAGTTTCGTATTGACCGAAGAAATAACGAAACGATTCGCATTTTGATTGAAAAAAATGCAAAAATACGATTTATTTCTCGATATTCAATACGAATAGGAGTCAGACATACTCAAAGTACTCATTGTTAAATGCCTTGAAAATAAAGAATTAATAAAAATTTTCGTTACTACTTACCCTCCTTTCCTCAAAATACGATAGTTTCCAGTGTTTAAAACCGTAAATTCATGAACTACGACCCATCCGAGGCGCCCGGTTCCGACTTAACTTGCACCTCCGGAAGTATCGTGTTCAGAGCCGCCGAAGCTTATCTCAACTATATTGAGGCTTGCTATATCCGCAAAAAATCAATTGATGCCGATGCCGATAAATACTGGAAAGCTTTGAGAACTCGCGCCGGTGTGGATACGGATTATACCAAAACGATTGCCGCTACACAGATGGATTTGGAAAAAAGCGACTGGGGCGCATATTCGGGTGGAGATTTAGTTGACGCTACATTGTATAATATCCGTCGGGAAAGAAGAAACGAGCTGGCAAGCGAAGGTTTCCGCTACAACGATGTGGTGAGATGGCGCGCCATGGATCAGGTTACCAATTATGTGGTTGAAGGCTTCAACCTTTGGGACGAAGCGTATAATGATAAATTCTATACCGACCCCAAACCGGGTGAAGTAACATCGGCTGGTTTGATTTCGGATGGTTCGGCCAAAGCCAATGTGTCGAGCAAGACTTTGAGCAAATATCTGCGTCCTTATCAGATTCTTAACCTTTCGACCAATCTGGTATTCAACGGTTACAACTGGAGCAAAGCAAACTATTTGTCTCCAATTCCGTTCCGTCAAATGCAGTTGGCTTCACCAACCGGCGATGCGACAAATTCAAATCTGTATCAAAACCCATATTGGCCATCGGTTGCCAACGCCGCGGCTTTGGAATAAGATGGTAAGTCAGACTTTGTAATTCAATAACAGAAAAATTAAGGAGTGTCCGTGCTGGGCGCTCCTTCTTTTTATGGAGGCTGGCGTATGCGGCGGGCTTATTCACCATTATGACTTCTGTTCAAAAAAAAATCTCAAATTGCTCCAATACCAATGAAATGTTTCAAATCCTTGCTGTTGTGTATCAAGATTGCTAACTTTGCACCCTCCCACCACTATTTTGGAAAAAAAAGAGGAATGGGGGAAGGAAAGTGTGGTAACAATAAAGATAATTAGCACAAGCAATGAATGTTTTTGATCTGATAATCAACGATAAAGAAGAGGTGAGTTTTAGTGATATCTACTTGGATGACGCTAACAGGCAGGTTTTGACTCAGCTTATTTTGGAACACAAATACATCGATGAATTAAACAAATACGGCTTGCCGGTGAATAACAAAATACTGCTTCATGGTAGCTCGGGATGTGGCAAAACAATGACTGCGAAAGCCATCGCGCGCGAATTGGGTAAAAATATCCTAATACTCAATTTGAGCAACGTGGTCTGCTCGCGCATTGGCGAAACATCGCAGAATATCCGACAAGTATTTGACAAAGCAAGTCGCGAAAAAGCAGTTTTGTTTTTAGATGAGTTTGACCAGATAGGCAAAGCGCGTGGCAACGACGACCAGGATGTGGGCGAAATGCGCCGGTTGGTCAATACCTTGATTCAGCTGATAGACTATTATCCCGAAAAAGCATTGCTGCTGTGTGCTACCAATCACATCGATATTATTGATTCGGCTTTGTTGCGTCGTTTTCAGTTGCGGATTAAGTTTGAGATGCCCACTTCGGATGTTTTAGACGATTATTACGACAAGCTTTTAGCTACATTCCCGGAGTATCTGCAAAATATTGAGCGAAAATACGAAATCTCGTTTGCCGAAGCCAAAGACCACACATTTACATTTGTAAAGTCGGAATTGATAAGAAGTCTGGAAGAAAAACAAGAGCTTTTGGAGTGATGAATGAAGGTGTAGGATTTTTTTACCAAGTCGAGGAATCTTCTGGCTGTTGGCTGTTGGCTATTAGCCATTGACCATTAGCTGTTGGCTAAAGAAACTGATTCTTCAAGGAGGAAAACTTCAATACTTTCCGTTTTTTTGTGTTCCTCACGGTCGATATCGCTTTCCTCACTATCATTATGTTGTTCCTCTTGGTCGATATCGCGCTCCTCATAGTCGATGTTACACTCCTCATAGTCAATATTGCGTTCCTCACTATCATTTTTGCATTCCTACCGGTCAATACTAAAATTTAGAAACCTGAAACCATCCATTCAACGCTCAACGTTAAACGTTCAACGCTCAACACTAAACACTCAACACTAAACACTCAACGCTCAACGTTAAACGTTAAACGTTAAACGCTCAACGTTAAACGCTCAACATTCCACGCTCAACGCTCGAAACAAAAAGGACTTCCACTGCCTGTGAAAGTCCTTTGCTGTTGCATTTATTCTCAAAAGAAAAATTTTCTTTAGATAAGCTCCATGGTGTCGGCAGCTATCATGTATTCTTCGTCGGTAGGGATAACTACTACTTTCACTTTCGAATTTGGAGTGCTGATTTCGATTTCTTCACCACGAATTTTGTTTTTTTCTTCGTCAATTTCAATGCCGAAGAAACTGATTTCTTTGCATATCTTCGAGCGTGTTCCGGTCTGGTTTTCTCCGACACCACCTGTAAATACAAGAACATCGACGCCATTAAGCGTGGCGACATAAGATCCGATGTATTTTTTTATTCGGTATTCATACATGTCCAAAGCAAGTTTTGCACGTTGGTTTCCTTCTGCTATTGCCGCTTCAATGTCGCGCATGTCCGATGATATGCCCGAGATGCCCAATACGCCACTGTGTTTGTTGAATAGCACCGAAGTGGCTTTTGTGCCGATAATTTCCTTATCCATCAGATAGGTAACTACGCCTAAGTCCACATCGCCGGAGCGTGTGCCCATCATTAAGCCTTCTACCGGAGTGAATCCCATCGATGTGTCCACCGATTTGCCATTTTCGATGGCGGTGATGGATGCGCCATTCCCTACGTGAGCGGTGATTATTTTGGTATTTTGGTAGTCCAATCCTAAAAACTCACAAGCTCGTTTGGATACATAGCGATGACTTGTTCCGTGAAATCCATACCTGCGAATGCCGTATTTTTTGTAAAGCGCAAACGGAATGCCATACATGTAGGCATGTTGGGGCATAGTTTGGTGATATGCTGTGTCGAATACTGCTACTTGTGGCGCCGTGGGGAGTAAATCTTGAATGGCATAAATTCCCGCTAAATTAGGCGGATTGTGCAGGGGCGCTATCTCGATGCAAGCTTCAATCTGTTTGATAACTGCCTCGTCAATGAGTACGCTGGAGTTAAATAATTCGCCGCCATGCACCACCCGATGTCCTACTGCGCTTATCTCTTCAATGTTTTTGATACAACCATGCTTTTCGCTGGTCAAAACTCCTAAAATATATTCGATGGCAAGTTGGTGTTCGAGCACCTCGCCTTCGAGCATCACTTGTTGTCCGTCTTGTTTTTTATGTTTCAGAAACGAACCTTTCATTCCAATTTTCTCAATTCCACCCGATGCCATGACTTGGTTGTTTGCCATGTCAAATAGTTTGTATTTCACAGAGGAACTACCGCAATTTAATACTAATATCTTCATCTTACTTTTCCTCCTTTTTTACAATTACATTGCCTGCGCTGTCATATTCGTAGAAACCTTTTAATTTATTCACGCCGTAATGTTTGGCGCGATACATCCTGAGCAATACTGGCGATGGTTTGTATTTCACATGTCCGTATTCATCGTAGAGGTTTTCCAAAAGTTTTACGATTTTTTCAATGCCAAACTGGTCGGCAGTGCGAAAAATTCCCTGACGGTGTCCGTATCCGGTTGTCATTATCTGATCGATGTCCTCGGCAGATGCCAATCCTTCCATCAGCATGGAGCAAGCTTCGTTGAGCTGAATGAGAAAGAGCCGGATGCTCACAAGCCCGGATGACTCGAGCACCGATACGTATTGATGATTGATGAGCTTTGCAAATTTTATCACCTTTTCGTAGGTTTCGTCGGAGGTTTCGAGTCCGCGAACGATTTCTACCAATTCCGATTCGGGAACATTTGTTAAGAAGTGAAGCCCAATGCAGCGTTCTTTGTGGTTGAGTTCGGATGCCAAGTCAGACACAATCACTGTAGTAACATTCGAGGCGATAACTGCGGTTGGCGAGAGCACTTTTTCGAGTTGGTTAAACACCTCTCTGCGTTCGTTTACCCGGCGTTCGCCCGTGATGTCGTTGTAGCGAATAGCCTCGATTACGAAGTCGCAACCGGCAAAATCCTTGTATTCCATCGTGCCGGTGATACGACCCAAAATCGTGCGTTTTTCACTTTGCGTCAAGCCCCAGTTGGCTATCTTTGCGTCCAGTTTTTCTTCAATACGTTTGAAGGAATTGGCGATTTTGTCTTCGTTTGGTTCTAAAAACACCACTTCCATGCCATGCGAAGCGGCAATGGTGGCAATCATGCTGCCATCTTTCCCACATCCGACTACTCCGATTCGTGAAAACAAAGTTTTCCGGCGCATCCGTTTGCTTAGCCCATATCTCTCGATAGGTTCTTTAATAATGTCTGCCATTTTTGTATGTAAAATTTGTCAGTTTGTCAAATTGTGAATTTATTCATTTTTAACTCAGAATAATGTCTTATGCCTTGTTCTGAATTTACTTTTGTCTTTATTCTTATTTACTCATTGCCTGGTTAGCCGTGATGGTAATCATGCGGATAATATCTTCTACCGAGCAACCTCTCGACAAGTCGTTTATTGGAGCTGCGATGCCTTGCAATACGGGTCCGATGGCTTGCGCGCCACTCAATCTTTCTACTAATTTGTAGCTAATGTTGCCTGATTGCAAGTCGGGGAATACGAGTACATTGGCTTTACCTGCCACTGTGCTACCCGGCGCTTTACTTTGTCCAATGCTTTCCACAAGGGCGGCGTCGGCTTGCAATTCGCCATCAAGCTGCAGCGCGGGCGCCATTTCTTTGGCTATCCGGGTTGCTTCTGCTACTTTATCAACCAATTCGTGTTGCGCGCTTCCTTTTGATGAGAAACTTAGCATTGCTACGCGTGGTTCGAGTCCGACAATCGTTCGAGCGGTTTCGGCGCTGCTGATAGCAATCTGAGCAAGTTCTTCGGCGTTAGGATTGGGATTCACGGCGCAGTCGGCAAATACAAAAACACCATCTTCACCAAATTGTTTGGCAGGAGTGAACATAAGCAGCGCTCCCGAAACAATTTTTATTCCCGGTTTTGTCTTCACAATCTGAAATGCGGGGCGAAGCACATCACCCGTAGTGTTGCGAGCGCCGGCAAGTTCACCGTCGGCATCGCCGTTTTTTATCATCAGGCAGGCAAGATAAAGCGGGTCTTTAGCCTGTTCGGCAGCCACTTCAGGGGTCATTCCTTTGTTTTTTCTTATTTCGTAAAGCAAATTGGCATAGCCCGATATGCTTGAGTCGGTTTGCGGATCGATGATTTGTGCTTCATGGATGTGTGTCAAACCATTTTCTTTTGCCATTGCGTCGATTTCAGCTTTGTTGCCAATCAAAATAAGTTTGGCAGCTTTCTCTTTCAATATAAAATCGGCTGCTTTAAGGGTTCGGATTTCGTTACCTTCCGGTAAAACGATTCGTTGCAAATTGCTTTTCGCACGTTGCATGATATCTTCTAAAAGCTTCATAATTATTGAGTTTTGTTCTGAGAGGTGATTAACTAAAATTTCATGGGAAGTCATTTTCCCGTATTAAAATTTATCGCGCAAAGTTACGTTTTTTTAGTTAGAATGCAATGTAATGCTTTGGTTTTAAGTAAAATTCACACGGAGAACTTGCAGTATGGATTGATAAAAAAATGATGGTAAAGTAGCCGAAGGCAAAAGATTTAATGGTCGGTTTTTATTTCCGATTGAATTTTTATCGCTATTTTTGCGCAAATAAATATAATGAAAACGTACCAGCTATGAAAAAAAGAGATTTATTCCTGATAATTGCGCTTCATTTTTTAATAGTGGCATGTAATAACAATCAGAAAACAATTACAACTTTGAAACAGAACGATTTTCCGGCACCCCCGGTAGCCGAGATTAAGGCTGATAGCTTTGAGAATTTCGGTATTAAACGCGTGGACAACTATTTTTGGTTGAAAGACAAAAAAAATCCCAATGTGATAGCGTATCTCAACGCTGAAAACGCATATACGGATTCGGTAATGGCTTCCACCAAAGGTTTGCAACAGAAGATTTACGATGAAATCTTAGGTAGAATCAAAGAAGACGACCAGTCTTATCCCACATTTTCAAATGGATATTTCAGCTATGTACGCACCGAAAAAGGGAAACAATATCGGACGTATTGCCGTAAAAAATCAAGCATGGATTCGGCTGAAGAGATAATTTTTGATGTGAATAAAATGGCTGAAGCTAAGCCGGCTTATATGTTTGGAGGCTACAGCGTAAGCCCGGATAGTAAGCTTGCTGCCTATTTTTTCAACGAAACAGGCTCGTTTGCCGATTATGTTTTGAAGGTAAAAGATTTGACAGCGGGAAAAGACCTCGCGTTCTCGGTGAAGGGCGCTTCGTCTGTAGCTTGGGCAAATGACAATAAGACTTTGTTTTACAGTGTAATTGACCCCATTACCCTGCGTTCATACCGAGTCTATCGTCAGTCAATTGATGGAGGTAAGGCTGAGCTTGTTTATGAGGAAAAAGACGAGAAGTTTTCTACCGGCGTTTCGGCAACAAAAACCCGCGAATGGATAATGATGGAGAGTAGCAGCTCCACCACTTCGGAGTGTCGGCTATTGCCTGCCGATAAGCCAATGGATGCTTTTGAAGTATTCACACAGCGAGTGCAGGATGTTGATTACGATGTGGCTTCGCACAAAGATTTCTTTTTTATCCGCTATAAAGATAAAAAAAATCTGAATGGAAAAATCTATCAGGTGGCTAAGGCTGAATTTAAGAATCGAAGTGCCTGGCGCGAAATTGTGGCTCATAGCGACGACGCTCGAATCGAAAACCTGATTGTGCAAAAAGATTATATCGTTATCGAAACCCGTAAAAACGGATTGAATGAATTTGAAGTGCGAAGTCTGAAAACGGGTAAAAGTAGGTTTGTATCTTTCCCCGAACCGGTTTACACTGCCTATTCGGTAGGAAATCCGGAGTATGATGGCGCTACGATTCGTTATTCCTATACTTCACTCAATCGTCCGGCTTCGCTTTATGAATATGACTGCGGGACAGGAAAAACAACTTTGCTGAAACAGCAGGAAGTACCATCCGGTTTCAATCCGGATAAATATACGGTGGAGCGTATTTGGGCTACAGCCGCCGATGGAGTGAAAGTGCCAATTGCCATTGTGTATAAGAATAGTTTGAAGAAAAATGGTGAAAATCCGGCTTTACTTTATGCTTATGGCAGCTATGGCAATAGTTCGGATGTTTTTTTCAGTACCAGTTTTTATAGCCTGATTGATCGCGGATTCGTGTTTGGTATCGCGCAAGTTCGTGGCGGTAGCGATCTGGGTGAGCAATGGTATGAAGATGGCAAGCTATTAAAAAAGAAAAATACATTTACTGATTTTATCGCTTGTTCCGAAAAATTAGTGTCGGAAAAATATACCTCTGCCGATCGATTGGCGGCAATGGGTGGAAGCGCCGGAGGATTGTTGATGGGAGCGGTAACCAATATGCGCCCCGATTTATATCAAACCATCGTAGCGCAAGTACCTTTTGTTGATGTGGTAACTACGATGCTCGACAATAGTTTGCCACTTACCACCGGCGAATACGAAGAGTGGGGCAATCCGAATGAAGAAGAATACTTTAAATACATGTTTTCTTATTCTCCTTATGATAATATTAAAGCGCAAAATTACCCCAACATGCTGATAACCGGCGGAATTAATGACTCGCAGGTGCTATTTCATGAACCGTCAAAATATACAGCCAAACTTCGAGCTTTTAAAACCGACAATAACATCACCTTGCTAAAAATGAATATGGATAGCGGGCATGGAGGCGCCACGGGGCGTTATGACGGTATCAAAGAAACTGCTTTCGAATTGGCGTTTATCCTGAATCGGGTGGGGATAAACGAGTGAGATTTGTAAATTCGAAAATAAAACAAAAACGAGCTTTGAGAATAAACCAAAGCTCGTTTTTGTTTTCAATGAATCATAATTCTACATTCAATCTGCTTTTGACGATGTGAAGAACCGAGTTTTCCCGTTTGCTTACTTCGGTTTCCAATCTTTCGGCTTCTGCCGTAAGCTTGGACACAAACTCTTTGTCTGTTAAATCCAGTCCGTTAATGCGCACGTTCATTCCCGCTCCGAATACCGCCGCACGAATAGCAAGAGCGCCTACTCCGGCATCCGACAAAGAGTTTGGATTGCCTTTTTCTACCATCGCCTCTATCAAGTCCATCGCACTTGCTGCTGTTTGCATCACTTGTAGAGGCACTTGCATGGCATATTTAGTGGCGTTTTGAATGGCTTCGCTTCGTTTCTGCTTGTCGTTCTCGGTTGTTTTTGCTAAGCCATAAGCATCCACAATGGCATTGTAAGAACGCGTGTCTTCATCTACCAGAAAAAGTAGTTTTTCTTGAAGCGCTTTCCCTTGCTCTGCCCAATCCGAAAACTCCTCCCACCGCTCGTCCCATCCACGTTTGTGCGAAGAGAGGTTGGCAACCATTGTGCCCAGGGCGGTACCCATAGCGGCGAAAGCTGCCGAAACGGAGCCTCCGCCCGGAGTTACACTGTCGGAGGCTGTTTTTTGAACAAATCCGGTGAGACTTAAGTCAACAAGCTTATTCTCACTTTCCGCTTCAATCATGTATTCGATGATTTTCTTTTTTGGGTCGAAAGGCGCCAGCTCATCAAGTCCCATTGATTTTACAGCTATCTTAATGATTTCTTCATCAGCAATTCCGGTGGAACGATGTTGTTTCTTTAGAAAATATCGCCCGGCATCGAGCATTACTTGAAGCGGAATCATCCCCACCAGCTCGGAGCCGGTAACTCGTGTGCCACGTGTAGCGGCGCGTTCGCATGAGGCTTCAAATACCCGGTGCATGGGCGTGGATTGAATATCGGTAATATTAAATGATAACTGGGCAATTCCATACTCCTCAATATACCAGCCGATTCCTTTCACACCTTTTAGCAAACCGGGTGTGTAAACTGTGTTCCCGTTCGTATCTTTCACTATTTTGCCTGTCAATGGATTTCCCTCCCGTTTTATTCTACCTTTCTCTCGAATGTCGAAAGCGATGGAGTTAGCCCAGCGTGTGGAGGTAGTATTGAGATTTACATTGTAAGCAATGAGAATATTGCGGGCGCTTAGGGCAACTGCCCCTGCTTTGCGGGCGATTTCTGTAAACAGAGCAGGTCCGAAATCGGGTTTCCAATCGGGGTTTGTAAGTTTTTGAGCTAAACCTTCATATTCTCCGGCACGGCATGTGGCTAAGTTGCGGCGCTTTTCTTCGGTGCATGCATATTCATAGAAATAACCCGGAATGCCAAGTTCATCACCGATGCGCTTACCTAAAGCGTGAGCATAAGCAATGGTCTCTTCCATCGAAATATTTTTAATCGGGATTAGAGGTAGTACGTCCGTGGCGCCAAATCGGGGGTGTTCGCCATGGTGTTTGCTCATATCAATCAACTCCGATGCTTTTTTTACAGCCCGAAATGCAGCTTCGCAGACAAGCAGGGGTTCACCCACAAAAGTAACTACGGTTCTATTCGTCGCTTTTCCGGGGTCGATATCAAGAACCTTTACTCCTTCTACTGATTTTATGACTGTTACTATCTGCTGAATAATTTCCATGTTGTTCCCTTCGCTGAAATTGGGAACACATTCTATTAGTTGATGTTGTTTTGAATTGTTTTTTGTTGTCATATTCGTTCTTTTTTGTTTTTCGTTGGTCTTTTTTGATTTTTATTTATTTATTTGTGTGTTTTGGCAAAGTTTTTGTAGATGAAATGAAAAGATTATTTCTTGTTGCATAACAAATGCAAGTGAATCAATTACGAATTGTTGTTGGTTCATTATTTTATTGTGAATTTGAGTGCAAATATCGGTAGATATTCTCAATCGTCAAAAGAAATTACTGACAAAATGAATTTATTGTGAAGTAGTTATTGTTGAAATTGAGATTTTCACAGAACAATTTTTTATTGTTATGTGTTAATTAAATATCGGTTAATAAAAAAGGATATCTGAATTTGAATTTTTGATAGAAAAGACTATAAATCAAATTATTTTGGCTTAATAATGAGTGAAAGACATATTGTTAGCCAAATTTTTTGTACTTTTGTCCCATAAAATTGATAATTAATTATATAAATTTTAAAAAACATTTTTTATTAAGCAAAAAAGATGAAAAAACTATTTTTAAGTGTAGCTTTAGTGGCTAGTGCCATTGCCTACACAAATGCTCAAGCCCCAGTGGTTGCAGACGCTGCAAAATGGTCGGTTGCTTTGAAAGGTGGTATTGATTATTTCAATATCAAACCAGTAGGAACTGATATTACTGACAATGGTTCATGGGGAGCCGGATTGTCTATCGAACGTACTTCCAATCCTTTTGTAGGTTTTGGATTGAATGTTGATTATTTGAACTACAACAGAAGTTCAATTAAAGGTACAACTATTGACCCTACTTTTTTTACTTCATTGAATCTTTCTAACATTCTCCAGCCGGTTCGTAAAAGCGCGAAAGTGAATGTTTATTCGAACTTTGGAGTAGGTGCAAGTATTGCAAACTACAAAGATGCTGTATGGGGTGCTGCAGGTTATCCTGTTGAAGGTGATAAAGTAAGCCCTGTGGCTACTTCTTCATTGGCACTCGAAGCAAATGTAAGTCGTGTATTGGCGTTAGGTTTGGAAGCCGGATATCGTGGTTATATCTCTACCGAAAGCCCTTATGTTCATTACAACGATGCTTATACTTTGATGGGTACACTGCGTGTTAAATTAGGCACCGGAAGCAAAACTCATGTTCGCGACATGACTCGTCATGACTACGCTCCTGTTCAAAACATTATCCAACAAGTTGAAAATCCTTACGATGACAGCAATGTTATTAACCGTTTGGATAATATCGACAGACAAAATCAAGACGTTCAAAACCGCTTGAAACAATTGGAAGATGATGTGAAAGGTTTGAAAGACAAAGCTGATGGAGAAGTGATTAAAGCTTCTTTTGACAAAATCGAATTTGAATTTGATTCGTCAAAATTGACTGCTGAATCGAAAACTACATTGGATCAAATCGCATCTATTTTGTTGAATAACAAATACTGGAGCAAGTTGACCGTTAAAGGTCATACCGACAATGTAGGTCCTGATGCTTACAACAAAACTCTTTCTGAAAAACGTGCTGACGCCGTTAAAGCTTATTTGGCTGGCAAAGGTTTGGATGCTTCTGCAATCACAACCGCAGGATATGGCGAAAGCCAACCTATTACTTCAAACAATACAGCTGCCGGTCGTAAATCAAACCGTCGCGTAGAATTTGAAATTGCTAAGTAATTTATTGAGTGAATTATGATAAAAGACGGGAGCGATAAGCTCTCGTCTTTTTTACTTTCTAAAAACATCATCGCGTCCGTAATAGAAAAAATCGAACTAACTTTTCGCATTTCGAGTAATGTAAATGAGGAAGTCTCTTGGTTGTACGTACATTCAGTTAATTTGAAATTATTGCTGTTCGATAAAAAAATATGTAGTACACAAATCGGAACTGGAAGGCGCGCAAATACCTGAACAATACGATTTTTGGATCGATTAGCCGCAATGTGTGTGCCCCCCCTTTTGGATTGAAATTATCAATTGATTTGTTCCGAATGCGAATTGTTTCCGGTTTATTTTTTGCTCTTTATTATTCTTACCGGTTTCAGTTCTCCTTGTCGGTAAAGAATTTCATTGAAATTATCCGTTTCAAAAATAATAAAATCAGCTTTCATCCCTTTTTTTATAATCCCTACATCCTCTTTGCCTAATGCTAATGCGGCTCTACAGGTGAGCGCAGCCCAGGTTTCGGACATGGATAGTTTTTGCATGGTGCCTAAAATGGCTGCTTGAGTAAGCAGATTGCCCATGGGCGCGCTTCCGGGATTCCAGTCCGAAGCAATAGCCAACGAGCATCCCTGGTCTAATAGTTTTCGAGCCGGAGCAAAGCGATCGCCAAGCCCAATGGACGCGCCGGGCAAAGCTACGGGCACTGTGTCGCTATTTGCAAGTAACGCTATTTCAGATTTGTCGGCATATTCCAGGTGATCAATTGACCGAGCATTGAAGTCAATTGCCAACGAAGCTGAATTGCTCGAAAACTGATCGCCATGAATAGTTATTTCAAATCCAAGTGCTGCTGCTTTCTTCAAATAATAACGCGCGTCGTCAATACTAAAGGCGCTCGCCTCAACAAAGATATCAACCCGGTTGCTGAGATTTTCCTTTTTCACAATTGGAAGTAGGTAGTTTACCAGATGCTTCAAATAGTCATAATCATTGCCTTCAAAATCTTTTGGTTTGATGTGAGCGGCAAGGCATGTAGGGATCAATTCGGCCTTAGATTGCTCGTTTGCCAGTCTGATAGCGCGGAGCATTTTCAGTTCATCTTCGATGTTGAGACCATATCCGCTTTTAACTTCGATGGTCGTAATGCCTTGACGAAATAACGAATCGGCATTCTTAATTGTATTTGCAGTTAATTCTTCGATACTTGCGGCGCGTGTTTTTAACACTGTATCCCAAATGCCACCTCCGCTATTGGCAATTTCCAGATATGATTTACCATTTAGGCGCATGGCATAGTCGTTGGCACGGCTACCTGCCCAGCAGATGTGTGTGTGCGCATCGATAATGCCTGGCAGACACACATTGTTACCCTCCATTAGCTGGAGCGAAGCATTGGGATATTCGACTTTCAATGCTTCGAAGTTCCCAACATTAAGTATAATGTCGTCCGCATACACAATCCCCGCATTGTAAATAATTTCTAATACTTCATCGGATAAACTGCCGTTAGCCGGAAGTTTATCCATTGTCAGAAGTTGGGTGAAAGGACCTATCAGATAACGTTGCGTCATTTCTATTTTGGCTTTGAATGGTTTGAGATACGATTATATGTTTAACGGCAAATGATTGAGCGCCTGCTCGTAGCCGGCATCGGCGTGGCGGTAAATGCCCATAGCGGGGTCGTTGAACAAAACGCGGCGCAGGCAGTCTTCGGCGGTTTGGCTACCATCGGCAACTACTACCATGCCCGCATGTTGCGAATAACCAATGCCTACACCACCACCATGGTGGAACGATACCCACGAAGCACCACCGGCTGTGTTTGACATTAAATTAAGTAGTGGCCAGTCGGATACGGCATCCGTGCCATCGAGCATTCCCTCGGTTTCGCGGTTGGGTGAAGCTACCGAGCCACAATCGAGGTGATCGCGACCAATGACTATGGGCGCACTCACTTTCTTATCGCGTACTAATTGATTAAATAGCAAGCCGGCTTTTTCGCGTTCTTCGATACCAAGCCAGCAAATCCGGCTTGGAAGTCCTTGGAATGCTATTTTGTCTTTTGCTTCCGTTAGCCATTTAATTAAGTGCCGGTTTTCGGAAAACAATTCCATTAAAGCCCTGTCGGTAGTGTATATATCTTCAGGGTCGCCTGATAGTGCCACCCAGCGAAATGGACCTTTACCATCACAGAAAAGAGGACGAATGAATTTGGGAACAAAGCCCTCGTAATCGAAGGCATTCTTCTCGCCACCCTGACGGGCAAATTCGCGTAGGTTGTTGCCGTAGTCAAACGTTATGGCGCCTCGTTTTTGCATTTCGAGCATCAGCCCCACGTGTCGTGCCATGCTTTTCAATGAGCGTGCTTTATATGATTCAGGATTTTCTTTACGCAAATCCCGAGCTTCGTCAAGGCTTAATCCATTGGGGATATAGCCGTGTAGGGGGTCGTGAGCCGAGGTCTGATCGGTGAGCATGTCGGGTATTAAGTTATCTCTCAATAAATTGTTGAGCATATCTCCGGCATCGCTAACCAACCCGATGGAGGTAGGTTGGCCTTTTTCGATGGCTTCTGTTAGCCATTTCACAGCTTCTTCGTAGCTGTGGGTCATTTTATCAATGTATCTTGTTTCTAAACGTTTTCGAATCCTTTCAGGGTCGATGTCCGCACCAAGAAATGAAGCACCGGCAAGTGTGGCTGCAAGGGGTTGGGCGCCTCCCATGCCACCAAGTCCGGCAGTGCATACCCAGCGATGATTGAGGTTGGAGTTGAAGTGTTTTTTTCCTGCTTCCGCAAAAGTTTCGTAGGTGCCTTGCAGTATTCCCTGAGTGCCAATGTATATCCAACTTCCAGCCGTCATTTGTCCGTACATCATCAATCCGCGCGATTTCAGTTGTTCGAAATGCTCCCAAGTAGCCCACGCAGGCACCAAATTGCTGTTGGCAATCAGCACTCGAGGAGCTTGCCGATGAGTGCGCGCTATTCCTACCGGTTTGCCCGACTGAACAAGCAGAGAATGTTCGTTGTCGAGTTCAAGTAATATTTGAATGATTTTTTCTAAGGATTCACGGTTGCGAACAGCCTGTCCGGTACCACCGTAAACGATTAGGTTTGCCGGGTCTTCTGCCACTTCGTGGTCCAGGTTGTTGAGCAACATGCGGATTGCGGCTTCCGTTTGCCACGATTTGGCATGAAGTTGATTACCACGAGGCGCAATGTAGTTGGGGTGAGATGCGTATTTCTCTAAAAATTCAATATGGTTCATGTTTTTTTGAATAGGTAATTAATGTGATGTTAGTGATAAAAAATGCGCGATAAAAAGAATTTTTACTGATGACAAGCCTCTGTATATGTATAAAAAACGGTGTTGTTAATCTAAATTCCAAATATCTTATCCTGATCGTTTTTCAGCGGAATGTGGTTTTTAATTGCTGTTTCGTTGATATGACTTATTATTTTTCGTGATTTAATTAGTTGAATCGCTTTGTCGATATCGTTGTAGAAAACGCGGTCGTTGTCGGCAAAAGCGATTTCTTCCCGAATGAGATTGTGCATTTCGTCGAGCAATATGTTGGACTTCATTGGCTTGCGAAAGTCAAAGCCTTGCGCGGCACACATCATTTCAATACCAAGAATTGTTTCCAGATTTTCCACTATGCGCAGGCTTTTGCGCCCTGCAATTGAGCCCATACTAACGTGGTCTTCCTGCCCAAGCGATGTGGGGATGCTGTCGGCGCTGGCAGGGAAACAGAGCGATTTGTTTTCGCTAACCAACGCGGCGGTGCTGTATTGCAGAATCATAAATCCGGAGTTTAGTCCGGTATGCTCCATAAGTAATTTGGGGAGCCCGGGCACACTTGCCATCATCGAAAGATAGATACGCCGATCGGATATATTTCCAATTTCGGCGGCAGCCAATCCGGCATAGTCAAGTGGCAAGGCGATGGGTTGTCCGTGAAAATGTCCGCCACTGATGGTTTTATCTTCGCTGAAAACGATTGGATTGTCGGTAACCGAATTAATCTCAACAAGAACAGTTTCTTTCAGATGTAGCCAGGCGTTGCGCGAAGCACCATGAACTTGCGGAATGCAACGAAGCGAGTAGGGGTCTTGCACGCGTCCACAGCCTTCGTGTGATTTTACTATTTCGGAGTGGTCAAGAAGCAAGCGCATGCGCGAAGCTACATATTTGGCTCCGGAATGTGGGCGAAGTTCGTGTAGTTGTTCGTCAAAAGGTGCTGTGGAACCCATCATTGCTTCTAAATTCATGGCGGCAATGAGATCGGCATGGTCAAGGCAATTTTGAAGCCTTTCGAGCAAGACTATGGCGTGGGCAGCCATAAACTGAGTGCCATTGATGAGCGCTAAGCCTTCCTTCGGGCCCAGTCTGACGGCTTGTTTATTCAACGATTGCAACACAATCTCCGCATCGGTTTCTTTGCCTTCGTGCCACACTTTACCCATCCCGATTAATGGTAAGAAAAGATGTGAAAGGGGAGCCAAATCGCCCGATGCGCCAACCGAACCTTGCTCGGGCACACAGGGGATAATGTCTTGCTCAATGTGCCATAAAATTCTTTCGGCTGTTTCCACGGCTATGCCCGAGTAGCCTTTGCAGAGTGCGTGGAGCTTGAGTATGAGCATCAGTTTGGCAATGAGCGGGTCAATAAATTTCCCAACTCCTACGCTGTGGCTCATTAGTAAATTGTATTGTAGTTTGGCGGTTTCGTCTTCGTCAATAAGCGAGGTGCAAAGAGGTCCGAAGCCTGTGTTGATGCCATAAACCACTTTTTTGCGGTTTACGATGTTTTGTACTACTTCCTGATTGGAACGGATTTTAGCAAGGGTAGTCGCGGTGAGTATGCCGACTCGTTTACCTTGAGCAAGTTTTAAGGCTATCCCGATGGTAAGATAATCCTCGCCGTAGCAGAAAGTCTTTGGCGTTTGTGTTTTCATGTTTATTCACTTTCTTATGCCGGATTCGAATTTGTTTGCGTGTCCAATCCGGTTAATCATTTTGCTACAAATGTAAACAATTTTTTGTGTAAACAATGCCAACCCTATGGGAGAAAGTGAAAATTTTTTGGGATAATAACGGACAAAAAGAAAGGTTAAAGGATAAAAATAGCATTTCAATCCTCGTTCCTTATCAGGCAACAAGTTTTCTACAACTCTTTCTTTCTCCAATCGCCCTTCAGAAGATACCAATAACCCATTGAACCAATAATAATCCAATAAACAAACTCCGAAAGCCACACTACTTCCACGCTCGATTGGCGAACCATGGTGGTGTAGAATATATAACTAACATAGAATAGAAGCGCTATCATCTCAATGGCAAAGGCGGTGCGGGTGTTGCCACTCCCTATCACCACACTGAATACTATATTTGTTATCGAACAAAAAATAATAGCGATGGCTACAATACGCATTGTGTGGATTGACGCGAGCATCAAGCTCGGATCGTCGGTGTAAACTCGGATAAACAACTCCGGTAGAATTAGAGTGAGCACGGTAATGGGGATAGTAACCCACATTGTGAGTTTTATCACCTTGTTCATAAATTGCATTACGCGCTCTTTTTCGCCAGCCCCTATCATGTTGCTCACAAGGGTGCTCACGGTGGTTGATAAAGCGGATCCGGGTATCATTAGTAAGGTGTATAGGCTCCGACCGATATTAGTGATGGCAAGTGGGCGTTCGCCCAGTTTTTCGATTAGAATAAAGAATATAAACCAGGTAGAGACGCTGATGAAGTATTGAAACATGATGAAGATGGAAACGTCCAAAATTTTCAATGTGGAGCGAATGCTTGTTTTGGAGAGGTAAAGTATCCCGAAGCTTTGGCGGTCATTTTGTTTCAAAGTGATGATGACTAAGTAGAGCGATGTGGCTGCCTCGGCAATGACTGATGCGATGGCAGCGCCGGCAATCCCCAATTCGGGAAATCCGAATTTGCCGAAAATCAGTATCCAGTCTAAAATTACATTGGTGATGGCTGATATGAAAGCGGATATGGTAAGAACTCTGGTGCGAGTTATCCCTACGAATAGCGCGCGAAACATGACATTAAGAAACGAAAAGAAAAAACCATAGATTCGCCAATCCAGAAACTCCATTGTAGCCTCATATACCTTATCGGAGCTTACCATGTAGTCCATCAATGTGGGCATCAGTAGTTTCGAAAGTGTAAAAAACAGAAACGCGAGCGCTAAACTCGCAATCAGTCCCGAATTGAAAAATGTACCTACTTCCGAATAATTTTTCTCGCCATTGCGTCGGGCTATCAGTATTTGAGCGCCTTGGCTAAAGCCGAAACCTACCATGTAAACGGCGATGTAGAATACCCCACCAATAGCGGAAGCGCCCAGCGCTATTTCGCTCACCCGTCCCAGAAACGCGGTGTCGGTAACATTGATTATGTTTTGCGCCACAAGCGTGAGAAAAATGGGATATGTAACGTGGAATATCTTTTTATTCGAATACATTTTATTCAATTATTTTCATAGCAATTATTCGTAACTTAATACGGAAAGATATAAACACTGACTGCCCGCGTTATTCGGGCAGTCAGTAGTATCTTGATATATTTAGTTGAGCTGTAGATGTCAGAATGCGGATGAAAGATTATGTTCCAAAATATAAAAGAATGCGCCTGCGAAATATCCGATTAATGCCAACCAACTGATTTTCTTTACATACCAGAAGAAATCGATTTTCTCCATACCCATAGCGGCAACTCCGGCGGCCGAACCGATAATGAGAATGCTGCCTCCTGTGCCGGCGCAGTATGCGAGAAACTCCCAAAGGAAGTTGTCCATTGGGTATTGAGCCATGTCATACATCCCCATCGAAGCGGCTACAAGTGGCACATTGTCCACAATGGCTGATAGTAATCCGATAGACATGACTATGGCGCTCAGGTTGCCGATTTTGTCGTTGAAGAATTGGGCTAAGTCAGCTAGAATACCTGTTGCCTGCAATACAGACACTGCCAATAGAATACCCAAGAAGAATAGGATACTCGCCAAGTCGATACGTCCAAGCACTTCAATCATGGTGCGTCCCAGCGGCGCGTCCTCTTGACTCTGTTCTTTGTGGCGGCGATGCATGATTTCCAGTGTTATCCACATGACAGATACACTAAGCATCATACCTGCGAAAGGCGGAAGATGCGTCAGTGTTTTGAACACGGGCACAAAGAGCAGCATTGCCAAGCCAAGAATAAGAATAAATGACTGTTGTTTGCTCGAAAGTAAGCGATTGCTTTCGGTGGCAAGAACCGGGCGCTCCACATGTCCTTTCATTGTAAACGAAAGTACAGTAAGCGGAATGACCAGGCTGATGAGGCTTGGAAGGAACAGACGCGTTACGATATTGGCTGCAGAAATCTGCCCTCCAATCCATAGCATGGTGGTGGTAACATCGCCAATGGGGCTCCATGCGCCTCCGGCATTGGCAGCAATCACCACAATCCCTACGTAAAATAACCGGGTGTCGTGGTCTTTTATCAACTTGCGTAGCAAAGATACCATCACGATGGTTGAGGTAAGGTTGTCGAGCACTGCTGAAAGGAAGAATGTGAGAATACCGATAATCCATAGCAGCGAGCGTTTGCTTGTTTGAGTGATGCGCTCGGTTATCACTTCAAAGCCATTGTATGAGTCAATAAGCTCTACGATGGTCATAGCGCCCATTAGGAAAAATAAAATACTCGAAATGTCGCCCAAATGTTCCAAGAGTTCGTGATTTACCAACTCTTTGTTGCCATTCGATAGGATATAGACAGTCCACAACGCCACACCGGTGAGTAACGCGGAGGCAGTTTTGTTGATTTTTAGGTTATGCTCAAAAGCGATAGCGGCATACCCAACTACGAAAATTACGATAAGAAGAATAGTCATAAATAAATAGTTTACTTTGTTTGAGTCTATTATTTATATAGAACATGTTTGGTTAATTAATCGATATATTTTTTTAGTAAGAATTTTCTGATTTAATCCAACTTGAGCACTGCTAAAAATGCTTTTTGAGGCACTTCTACCGAGCCGATTTGCTTCATGCGTTTCTTTCCTTTTTTCTGTTTTTCAAGCAGTTTGCGTTTTCGGCTCACATCACCTCCATAACATTTGGCGGTAACGTCTTTTCTCACGGCTTTTATGGTTTCGCGGGCAATGATTTTTGCACCGATAGCTGCCTGAATGGCTATTTCAAATTGCTGACGCGGTATAAGTTCTCTTAGTTTCTCACACATGCGTCTGCCAAGCGTTACGGCATTATCAAAGTGGATAAGCGACGACAGCGCATCCACAGGCTCGGCATTGAGCAGGATATCCAACTTTATCAGTTTTGAAGGGCGAAAACCATTCATGTGATAGTCGAAGGAGGCATAACCTTTTGAGATGCTTTTCAGCTTGTCATAGAAGTCAAATACGATTTCGCCCAATGGCATGTCATAAACCAACTCTATCCGATTGCCCGATACATATTCTTGCTTAATGAGGTCGCCCCGCTTGCCCAGACACAATGTCATGATTTGCCCGATATAATCCGTTCGGGTGATTATCGACGCGCGAATATAAGGCTCTTCAATTGTTTCAATAGCCATAATATCCGGAAGCCCGGAGGGGTTGTGCACTTCGAGTAAATCTCCTTTCTTGGTATGCACTTTATACGAAACGTTGGGCACAGTGGTGATTACATTCATGTCGAACTCCCTGTCCAGGCGTTCCTGGATGATTTCCATGTGAAGCATCCCTAAGAATCCACAACGGAATCCAAAGCCCAAAGCCACCGACGACTCCGGCTCGAACGTGAGCGAGGCATCATTGAGTTGTAGTTTTTCGAGCGACGAACGTAATTCTTCAAAGTCCTCCGCGTCAATAGGATATACTCCCGCAAACACCATCGGCTTCACCTCCTCAAAGCCGGAGATAGCATTGGCGCAGGGGCGTTTCACATGAGTAATCGTGTCGCCTACTTTCACCTCTTTTGAGGTCTTTATGCCTGAAATGATATAGCCTACATTGCCGGCGCTCATGGTTTGCTTCGGTAGCATGTCGAGCTTGAGCACCCCTACTTCATCCGCGTTATATTCTTTGCCGGTAGCAACAAATTTCACCAAATCACCTTTATTGATGGTGCCGTTTAGTATTTTGAAATAGGCAATAATGCCACGGAATGAGTTGAACACCGAGTCGAAAATCAAAGCCTGTAATGGCGCTTCGGGGTCGCCTACGGGTGCAGGCACCCGATTGACGATGGCTTCCAGTATTTCATCAATCCCCATACCCGTTTTTCCGCTTGCGCGAATAATATCCTCCGGTTTACACCCCAGCAATTCGATGATTTGGTCTTCCACCTCTTCGGGCATCGCGTTGTCCATGTCCATTTTGTTCATCACGGGTATTATTTCCAAATCATGCTCCACTGCCATATAAAGGTTGGATATGGTTTGAGCCTGAATGCCCTGTGTGGCGTCAATAATCAACAACGCGCCTTCGCAGGCGGCAATGGAGCGCGACACCTCGTATGAGAAATCTACGTGTCCCGGAGTGTCAATCAAATTGAGAATATACTCCTCGCCTTCGAACTTGTAGTTCATCTGAATTGCATGGCTCTTTATGGTGATACCACGTTCGCGCTCCAAGTCCATGTTGTCAAGTACCTGCGCTTGCAAATCTTTGCCCGAAACCGTTTGAGTAAATTCGAGTAAACGGTCGGCAAGGGTACTTTTCCCGTGGTCAATATGAGCTATGATGCAAAAATTTCTGATTCGATTCATCTTCATCTAAACTTCTTTTTTTAGTAAGAGTGCAAAAGTACAAAAAAAACTTCAATATTTTATTGGTTAAGACTGTAATTGCTGAATTGACAATGCTTTAAAATAGAAAATTGCGACTAAATATTTGTCAAAGCCATCTGAAAGCATTTTAATGTTTTGATGGTCAGATGTCATCGATACTGCCTCATAAGGATAGTCAGTAACGAAGTAGTGGCGATATGCGGGCATTTTGGTTTTTTTATGTCAATGAAAGGCTTTCTATGATGAGCATGAAAAATAAATGGAAACATCACGCGTCTTGCATCAGCTGCCCGCCTACCACGGCAAGCAAGCCGGAGCGGTAAATCATAAGGATAAAAAGCACACCCGGTGATTGATTAAAATTACGTTAATTCATGCTTCGTTTATATAGCCAAAACTTTTCGGAATGTTTGGCTATTGTGCCGTTTATTATTGCGGAAACGGCAATGTGATGCCATTGGGTTGATTAATCTGCATTGTTGAAAGGGTGAATAGCCTAATTGAACTACACTAAAAAATGCTGTTTTTGGCTGGTTTTATCATGGATTTTTGATAAATTTCCGCCATTGTGTTAAAGTTAGTTGTATGGAATTGACGAAAAGGAACAATATTGTGCAAATCATGCATGGCGTTTTTAACAAAAAGGAAACTTTTCATACAAATCATGCTTGGTGGTTTTGGCAAAAAAGCAGTTTTTCATGCAAAGAACGTGGTGGGTTTTTGATGAAATGCAACGAACATTAGGCAAAAAACAAATGGAGTTGTGGTAAAAAGCATTTGACAAGGGATAAATCACCAATGGCTTTTCTTTAATCTATCAAAGAAATATCGCTAAAAACTCGTACTTGTTTTTGAAGTTTCACACCCGCACATGTGCTTAGGCATTGGAAAAGAGTCATCGTGTGCTTACACGGCATTGAATGGGTATTGAAAACCCGATTCAATGCCGTGGACATAAGTTAAACAAACTTCAAATATTGAAGCTTGAATCATTTTTCGATTGAAAGAAATTGACCGGAAAAGTAAATCGAGAAAACTTTCATGCTTTCTGTCCATTTTCTCGCGATACTTGCTTGCTTAGTCCTTTTTGGTTTTTTCGTGCGGAAAGGTTTTGTCTATCCCAATAATAATAAAATAGAACAAAATCATAAATACAAACACGCCTGCAAGCCCAATTCCGGAAACTTGTAAGGCTAAATAGGTTGCTTCACTCATATTTCATTTTTTTATATAAACAATGGAACTAACATCAATATCAAACCACCAACGATAACCGAGCCTATTTGCCCGCTTACATTGGCACTGATGGCAGGCATTAGAAGGAAGTTGTGCGGATCTTCTTTCAGACCCATGCCGTGTATTACGCGTGCCGACATGGGAAAGGCAGATATGCCACAAGCACCCACCATGGGGTTTACTTTCTTTTCTTGTGGAAGGAAGAGGTTGATGAGTTTCGCAAACAGTACGCCGCCGGCAGTGTCAAACACAAAAGCGAAAATACCAAGCAAAAGAATCATGATGGTATCCCATTGCACAAATCTTTCGGCTGTCATGGTGCTGGCTATGGTGATACCCAGAAGTATGGTTACTAAGTTTGCCAATTCATTTTGCGCGGTTTTGGAGAGGCTGTTCAGTACACCACACTCGCGTATCAGGTTTCCAAACATCAAAAATCCAATCAAAGCAAGTGATGAGGGCGCTATAAGCCCGGCAACCATCGATACCAAAATCGGGAATACGATAAGCGCGGTTTTCGAAACCTTTTTGTTGGCATCGCTTTTCATGCGCATAAGTCGCTCGTTTTTGCTTGTGAGTAGGCGGATAACGGGTGGCTGAATGATAGGCACCAAAGCCATGTAGGAATATGCCGCCACTGAAATGGGACCTAAAAGATTTGGCGCAAGTTGGTTTGCCACAATGATGGAAGTAGGTCCATCGGCAGCTCCAATGATGCCGATGGAGGCCGCTTGAGGCAAATCGAAACCGAATAGAGTGGCCAGAATCATGGTGATGAAGATGCCAAATTGAGCTGCCGCACCAAATAGCAACAATATCGGTCGATGAAATAAGGGCGAAAAGTCAATCATCGCCCCGATAGCTACAAAAATAAGTAGTGGAAATACTTCGGTGGCGATACCGGCCTCGAAAAATACATCCAAAGCGCCGATTACCTTGTTGCCTACGCTATCAGTCTGCGTGAGTAACGCCGAGTAGGGGATGTTGACCAAAATAGCGCCAAAGCCCATAGGCAGCAACAATGTAGGTTCATACTGCTTTTTTATTGCCAAAAAAATAAGCGTCAATCCCACCAATATCATCACGATGTGTTTCCAGGTCATGCCTGCAATGGCGGGCATAATATCAACAAATTCCATAGTAATACTTTATTATTAGTTGTGATCCATAAGTTTAAGAGGCTTCCCGTTTCTTTTTCTTTTTGAAAAAATAGCGAAATACGAAGATCAAAATAACGATTGCTAGAAGAACAAGAATGATATTGCTAATTTCATGGCTATATTTGTCAATTAAGTCGGCTTGTCCATGAGCCAGATAGCCAAGTAAAGCTAAAATTATATTCCAAATTCCTGCTCCCAATGTGGTGTAAAGTGTGAAGCTGAAAAAGTTCATTCGGGCCAAGCCGGCAGGCAACGATATTAACTGGCGAATACCAGGAATCAGTCGCCCTATTAATGTGGATATATTCCCATTTTTGTTGAAATAATCTTCGGCTTTTTGTACTTTTTCGCTACTGAGTAGCATCATTTTCCCAAATTTGCTATCTGCAAGTTTATGAACAATGGGTCTGCCCAGCCAAAGCGCCAAAAAATAATTTATGTATGCACCAATTAGTGCGCCGAGTGTGCCAAAAAGCACAACGAGAAATATATTCAATTTGCTTCCAGGCTTACTTGCCACGTATGCGGCAGGTGGTATTATCACTTCGGATGGAAATGGGATGAACGAACTCTCAATAACCATCAAGCTTGTGATGCTACCATAGTTCATGTTGTTTTCATACCAATGTTCCACTTTCTGTACCCAGCTTTCATTTTCTGGCTTTGCGACCGTTGCAGGGTTTTGAGCCATTGCAGTATAAGAAAGTAAAAGAAGCAAGACCACAGTTAAATATGTGTTAAACCGTTTTTTTACATGCATAATCATGATAATTTTATAAAGAATTTTATTTGAAATATATCAGATAGTCCAAATTCAAGCTTAAGATGGGTTCTTTTTCTCTTTTACTATCACCGAAAGCAGAATTGAGAAGGCGATGGTTGCCAATATCACCGTGAGTGAAAGCCATGAATTGTCTGCTAAGAAATGCTCCACTGCCGGGATCGCGGCTAAAAGCATTTTTGCTCCAATAAAGAAAAGAATAAAGCTAACACCGTGTTTCAAGAAACGGAACATTCCCATAATGCCTTTGAGTGCGAAATAGAGCGAACGCATCCCCATCACAGCAAAAAGATTGGAAGTGATGGCAAGGAAATTTTCTTCCGATGTGGTGAGAATATTGGCGGAGCCTTCTTTGATTACTCCGATAATTGCCGGTATTGAGTCCACCGCAAAGAGTAAATCGGACGACTCGATGACAAGTAGCACCAGGAAATTAGTGGTGATAAACAGCGTTCCGTTGTGACGGGTGAAAAACTTGGTCGTGTGATTGTCGGGGTCGATAGGAAACATTTTCGCTGCTGTGCGGTATAGGAATCCGTCTTTGGGGTCGGATTGCTTTTCATCATTTTGTAATGCCATTTTGATAGCAGTCCATACTAAAATAGCTCCAAAAATATAAATTACCCAGTGAAAACGCGTTACCAACCCCATGCCGATAAGAATGAACAGCACCCGAAGCACTATGGCAACGACTATTCCGTATTTAAGGAGCATCGGCTGATTGTGCGACGCTACACCCATCGTCGTAAAAATCATGATAAATACAAAAAGATTATCAATGGAGAGCGAATACTCAGTCAAATATCCCGCAATGTATTTGATACCCATAATGTGGCCGGTGTTGGCAGTGCTTCCGGGGTTTTGAGGGAAAAAGAAGAATAGCGAAGCGCCAAATAGTAGCGCCACACTTAGCCATACGGCTGTCCATCTTAGCGCAAGTTTTACGTTCATTTCACCATGTCGATGCCCTGTGGCATAGAAGTCAACAAAAAGCGAAATAGAAAAAATGGATATGAAAATTATCCAATAAAGAGTCATTGTGTCCATAAAGAAAAAATGTAAAATATTAATTTACTGCTTTAAACAAAATATTTTGCAAAAGTACTACTTTTAATCCGAAAAAGATGTTGTCGTAGATACGTTTTAAGTTATAAATCTGATTTAAAGCAGATTTCTTATACAATTTATATAGTTGCCTTTCTTGGTTATCCGCCGAGAATACTGTAAATTTGCAGATTTGATTTATGATTGGTTTTTTTCGACCAATCAGCAACAATACGGAGCATAACGATGTCAAAACAAGGAAATATAATTATCAAAGGCGCCAGAGTTCACAATCTGAAAAATATCGATCTGGAAATTCCGCGCAATAAATTAGTAGTAATTACCGGTTTGTCTGGCTCCGGAAAGTCGTCGCTTGCTTTCGACACGCTTTATGCCGAAGGGCAACGACGCTATGTTGAAAGCTTGTCGGCTTATGCTCGTCAGTTTCTTGGGCGCATGGCTAAGCCGGAGGTCGATTATATCAAAGGAATCCCACCGGCTATTGCTATCGAACAGAAAGTAAATACTCGCAATCCCCGATCTACTGTTGGCACTTCTACCGAAATATACGAATATGTCAAATTGCTTTTTGCGCGCATAGGGAAAACATTTTCACCAATTTCGGGCGATGAAGTCCGAAAACATCTACCCGAAGATGTGGTGAACGAAGCCTTACGATACCCGGATGATACCCGCCTGATGATATTGTCGCCAATTTTCCCAATCGAAGGGCTTACTCCCACCGAGCGTCTCACGCTGTTGATGCAAAATGGTTTCAGTCGTGTCTCACTCGATGGCGAAGTGTTTCGGATTGACGAATTGTTGCGGGATATGTCTGTTTGTGAGGCTGCTAAAGAGAAATACCTGCTCATCGACCGTTTGGTTGTTGACCGTTCGCCTTCCGGAGTGAGCCGTCTGACCGATTCGGTAGAAACTGCTTTTATCGAAGGAAAAGAAAGTTGCGTGCTGATGGTTTATGCCGAAGAAGAAGTAAAGTATTTTCATTTCTCCAAAGCATTTGAAGCTGATGGTATGCGCTTTGAAGAGCCCAACGAACACATGTTCAGTTTCAACAATCCACTGGGCGCCTGTCCGGTGTGCGAAGGTTTTGGCAGAGTAATAGGCATTGACGAAGACATCGTAATCCCTAATAAAACATTATCGGTTTATGAAGATGCGGTGGCATGTTGGCGTGGCGAGGTGATGAGCGAGTGGAAAAATGCGCTGATTTATTCAGCCGATAAGTTTGACTTTCCCATTCATAAACCCTATTTGGAACTTACGGAAGAGCAACGCGAACTGCTTTGGAAAGGCAATCAATACTTTGGAGGTATCAACGCTTTTTTCGAGTTTTTGGAGTCGAATCAGTATAAAATCCAATATCGGGTGATGTTGGCGCGTTACCGTGGTAAAACTACCTGTCCTCAATGCAAGGGCGCCCGGCTAAAGAAGGAAGCCGGCTATGTGAAAGTGGGTGGTAAATCCATCGTAGATCTTGTGCGAATGTCCATAACGCAGCTCGATGATTTCTTTACTCAGATGCAACTCGACGAACACGATGCGCTTGCATCCAAAAGGCTGATGGTGGAAATTAAAAACCGTGTGCAGTTTTTGCTCGATGTGGGGTTAGGCTATCTCACGCTCAATCGCTTGAGCAATACCTTGTCGGGCGGAGAAAGCCAGCGCATTAACTTGGCTACATCGCTCGGAAGTAGCCTTGTTGGGTCGCTCTATATTCTTGACGAACCCTCTATTGGTCTCCATTCGCGCGATACACATTTGCTTATCAAAGTCTTACACCAGTTGCGAGACTTGGGAAATACGGTGGTGGTGGTGGAACACGACGAAGAAATTATGCGGGCTGCCGACCACATTGTTGATATTGGACCAGGAGCAGGAAGAGCAGGCGGAACTGTGGTGTATGCCGGTTTGCCTCCCAAAAAGAATGAATTACCCGAAAAGAATACGAATAATAATCTTAGCTCTACAGTTGAACCGCTATCCTACACACTTCAATATCTGACCGGTATTGATACCATTCCGATACCTGCGCAACGCCGGGGCTGGAATAATTACATTGAAGTAATAGGCGCACGTGAAAACAACCTGAAAAATATAAATATAAAATTTCCGCTAAATGTGATGACAGTGGTATCGGGTGTCAGCGGTTCGGGCAAATCATCTTTAGTGAAAAACGTGTTTTATCCCGCGGTGAAAAAACACTACGGAGGTACAGCCGATAAAACCGGGCAGTTTTCTTCACTCAAAGGAAGCCTTCATCTGGCAACCGACATCGAATTTGTGGATCAAAACCCCATCGGACGCTCGTCGCGCTCCAATCCGGTAACCTATATCAAGGCTTATGATGAAATCCGCAAACTGTTTTCAGACCAACAATTGTCGAAGCAAATGGGCTTCACACCGGCATTCTTCTCATTCAATACCAGTGGCGGAAGATGCGAGGAGTGTCAAGGTGAAGGCACTGTTACTGTCGAAATGCAATTTATGGCAGATTTGGTGCTGCAATGCGAACATTGCCATGGCAAACGATTCAAACAAGATGTGTTGGAAGTAAAGTATCGGGGGAGTAATATCTTCGATGTGCTGGATATGACAGTCAATCAGGCAATTGAATTTTTCTCGGAGAGTGCGGGCGCTGTCGAAAAGCGAATCGTAAAACGTTTGAAACCATTGCAAGATGTAGGAATTGGATACGTAAAACTGGGACAATCGTCGAGCACACTTTCGGGTGGCGAAAGCCAACGGGTGAAGTTAGCCACTTTTTTGGCTACAGAGAAGCCCGAACCGATGATATTTGTTTTTGACGAACCCACTACCGGACTTCATTTTCACGATATAAAAACCCTGATGAAAGCTCTCGACGCCCTGATAGCGAAAGGACATACCGTAATCATAATTGAACATAACATGGATGTGATTAAATGCGCCGATCATGTGATAGATATCGGCCCGGAAGGCGGTGAAAAGGGTGGAAATGTGGTTTTCGAAGGTACTCCGGAGAAGCTGATAGAGTGTAACGCTTCATACACCGGCAAGTTTCTTAAAGAAAAACTTACATAATACCTTGTTCGTTTTAAATTAAGGATAAAATTTACTTAAAAAATATCTTTTATTCGATTGATATTCATATATTAAATAAAAAAAATTATCTTTGTAATCATTTAGAATAAAAACAAATTTTTCAAATAGTTGTTAGTACTGAATAATTCAAAAAAAGTCATCGATAATTTTTCTTTAAAAACCTATATACATTTATGAGTAACGTAAAAAGAGTTTACACCTTTGGCAACGGACAAGCTGAAGGAAAAGCAGGTATGAAAAACCTGCTTGGTGGTAAGGGTGCAAACCTTGCCGAAATGAATTTGATTGGAGTTCCTGTGCCTCCGGGATTTACCATCACTACCGATGTGTGTACTGAATATTATCAGTTGGGCAAAGACAAAGTTGTTGAACTTTTGAAACCGGAGGTTGAACAAGCTATTAATTATGTAGAGGGCTTGATGAATTCCAAATTTGGTGATGTTGAAAATCCTTTGTTGGTGTCGGTTCGCTCTGGCGCGCGCGCCTCCATGCCGGGGATGATGGATACCATTCTCAATCTTGGTCTTAACGACGAAGTGGTAGAAGGGTTGACACGTAAAACAGGAAATGCCCGTTTCGTTTGGGACTCCTATCGTCGTTTTGTTCAGATGTATGGCGACGTGGTATTGGGCATGAAGCCGGTAAACAAAAATGACATTGACCCGTTTGAAGAGATTATCGAACACGTAAAAGAAGAAAAAGGGGTTAAGCTCGATACGGAACTTAGTGTAGATGACCTGAAAGAGTTGGTTGCGAAATTCAAAGCAGCGGTAAAAAACCAAACGGGACATGATTTCCCCGAAAGTGCTTACGAGCAACTTTGGGGTGCTGTAACTTCAGTTTTCGATTCGTGGATGAACGAACGCGCTATCCTTTATCGTAAAATGGAAGGAATACCTGCAGAGTGGGGCACCGCAGTGAATGTTCAAGCGATGGTTTTCGGAAATATGGGCGACACTTCGGCTACAGGGGTTTGCTTCTCGCGCGATGCCGCTACAGGCGAAGACCAGTTTATTGGCGAATATCTTATCAACGCGCAAGGCGAAGATGTGGTAGCCGGAATACGCACACCAATGCAGATAACCAAAATCGGTTCACAACGTTGGGCTGTTTTAGCCGGAATTTCTGAAGCTGATCGCGAAGCGAACTATCCTTCCATGGAAGAGGCGATGCCAACGATTTATGCCGAATTGGATGAACTGCAAACACGTCTCGAAAATCACTACAAGGATATGCAGGACATGGAATTTACTGTGCAAGAAGGTAAACTATGGATGCTGCAAACCCGCAATGGTAAACGCACCGGAGCTGCTATGGTGAAAATTGCCATGGATATGTACAAACAAGGAATGCTTGATGAGAAAACAGCCGTTTTGCGTGTAGAACCAAATAAATTGGACGAATTGCTTCACCCGATATTTGATAAATCCGCATTGAAATCGGCTAAAGTTATCGCTAAAGGCTTGGCTGCTTCTCCGGGCGCTTCTACCGGTAAAGTGGTGTTTAGCTCAGACGATGCGGCTGAATGGGCTGCCCGTGGTGAGAAAGTAATCATGGTACGCGTAGAAACATCGCCCGAAGACTTAGCCGGTATGGCTGCTGCCGAAGGTATCCTTACTGCACGTGGTGGTATGACTTCACACGCCGCAGTAGTAGCACGCGGTATGGGCAAATGCTGTGTTTCCGGTGCCGGTACATTGAAGATTGACTACGCTGCCAAAACCATCGAAGTGGATGGAACTATAATTAATGAAGGTGAATATATCTCTTTGAATGGCTCTACCGGTGATATTTATTTGGGTAAAGTGGGCACGAAAGATGCCGAACTGGATAGCGACTTTACCGAATTGATGGAACTTTCGAGCAAGTATGCTAAACTGACTGTAAGAACAAATGCCGACACGCCACACGACGCGGAAGTTGCTCGCAATTTTGGAGCTACAGGTATTGGACTTTGTCGTACAGAGCACATGTTCTTCGAAGGTGAAAAAATCAAAGCGATGCGCGAAATGATTCTTTCGGAAACTGCTCAAGGTCGTGAAACTGCTTTGGAAAAAATTCTCCCTTATCAGCAAGCCGACTTCGAAGGCATTTTTGCGGCGATGAACGGACTGCCCGTTACTGTTCGTCTGCTCGACCCGCCTTTGCACGAATTTGTGCCTCATGATGTGAAAGGACAACAAGAAATGGCTGATGCTATGGGACTCTCATTGAAAGTAATCCAACAACGCGTTGAATCGCTTCATGAGTTCAACCCAATGCTCGGACACCGTGGCTGTCGTCTTGGAAATACTTATCCTGAAATCACCGCCATGCAAACACGCGCTATCCTTGGCGCGGCGCTCAACCTGAAGAAAAAAGGTATTACCGCTGTGCCTGAAATCATGGTGCCATTGGTAGGTGTAGTCGAAGAGTTCAAAACACAAGAAGCGATAATCCGCGAAACTGCAAAACAACTTTTCGATGAAGCTGGCGATAGTGTTGATTTCACCGTTGGTACGATGATTGAAATTCCACGCGCCGCGCTTACCGCTCATAAAATTGCGGAACATGCCGAGTTCTTCTCATTCGGCACAAATGACTTGACTCAAATGACCTTTGGATACAGCCGCGATGATATTGGCTCATTCTTACCTGTTTATTTGGATAAAAATATCTTGAAAGTTGACCCATTCCAAGTGCTTGACCAAGAAGGTGTAGGTCAATTGGTGAAATTGGGAACAGAAAGAGGTCGTCAGTCAAATCCAAAACTGAAAGTGGGTATCTGCGGCGAACATGGTGGCGAACCATCATCGGTAGAGTTCTGTCACTCGGTAGGTATGAATTATGTGAGCTGTTCTCCATTCCGTGTGCCTATCGCGCGTTTGGCTGCTGCTCAGGCAGTGCTCAAAGAGGGATAGTTTATAGCTTTTCTATAAAATAAATAATAAAAAGCCGGTCATGCACCGGCTTTTTATTGTTTAAAATGATAAAATAAACTGCTTAGTGGTTGTTTGTGAATGAAAATATGTATATTTGTACGGTTTAGCATCGGCAAATAGCTTAGCTGACTCTTAAAAATTAGAATTGCAATATTCTCCATTATTAAATATAGACGCATGAAATTCTTTCCCCCATCCGAATTAATAGTAAATGCCGACGGTTCGATATTCCATCTGCATCTGAAACCGGAACAAATTGCCGATAAAATTATTTTAGTGGGCGACCCCGGGCGTGTAGCTTTGGTGGCTTCTTTTTTTGAAACTCAAGAGTTTTCGGTTTCGAGCCGTGAGTTTAACACCATTACGGGTACTTATAAAGGTAAAAGGCTTACGGTGGTTTCTACCGGCATCGGTACGGATAATATAGATATTGTGGTGAATGAGTTGGACGCGCTCGCCAACATCGACCTAACGACCAGAACGTTAAAAGCGCAGTTTCGACAGTTGAGTTTTGTGCGAATTGGCACTTCGGGAGGAATGCAAGCCGATATTCCACTGGGGAGTTTCCTTATTTCCGAAAAATCAATTGGCTTTGATGGTGTATTGAATTTCTATGCCAACCGCGATGCTGTGTGCGATTTGGAATTTGAAACATCCATGAAAGAGCAACTCGCGTGGAACACGCAATTTTGCGCGCCTTATGTAGTTGATGCCGATGCGGATTTGGTAAACCGGATTGGCCAGGATGACATGATGCGCGGAGTAACCATCTCGGCAAATGGATTTTATGGCCCGCAAGGACGTGAATTGCGCCTGCCGCTTGCCGACCCGCTGCTGAATGAAAAAATAGAAGATTTTCGTTTTGGAAAATATAAAATCACAAACTACGAAATGGAAAGCTCGGCAATCGCGGGGCTTGCCCGATTGATGGGACACAAGGCGATGACCGTGTGCTGCATCATTGCCAACCGGCGTGTTGAAGCTGCCAACACCGATTACAATCCATATATCAAACGCTTGATTGAAACGGTATTGGATAGAATATAAACTGCTGTGCCACCATTGGTGGAGTGTAATTGAATATAAAACCTGATTTGTGAATACTGAACAATCATTAAACCAAAAAAAGAAAAAATGAAAGAAGATAATCAAGAATCAGAATTGATGGGCGCTTACGGAAATTTTTCTTCGGACCGAACGATATGCGCTATTTCTACCGCGCCGGGTTCGGGTGGTATTGCTGTTATCCGTGTTTCGGGTGGTGAGGCACTGCTGGTTGTTGACCGCATTTTCAGAATGAAAAATCCGGGCTTGAAGCTAAGTAATATGTCGGGCTACACCGTACATTTTGGCACAATCGTTGATAAAAAATCGGAGTTGATTGATGAAGTACTCGTTACCGTTTTTCGCAACCCACATTCGTTTACAGGCGAAGACGTGGTAGAAATCGCGTGTCATGGTTCAATATATATTCAGGAGCAAATTCTCCATCTATTGCTCCAGCATGGATGCGCACTGGCTAAGCCCGGCGAGTTTTCGATGAGCGCTTTCAGTAATGGTAAGCTGGACTTGTCGCAGGCGGAAGCTGTAGCCGATCTCATTGCTTCTACCACCGCTTCGTCTCACCGCATGGCTCTCAACCAGATGCGCGGTGGTTTTTCAAAAGAATTGAGCTTGCTTCGCGATAAATTACTTCACTTTGTGTCGTTGGTGGAGCTGGAACTCGATTTTTCAGAAGAGGATGTGGAATTTGCCGATCGCTCGCAGTTGCTCACGCTCGCGCATGACATCCACCAGAAAATAAAAACCCTGACTGCCTCTTTCAAAACCGGCAATGTGCTGAAAACCGGTATCCCGGTTGCGCTGGTTGGTGAAACCAACGTGGGGAAATCGACACTGCTCAATTATTTGCTCAATGAAGAGCGCGCCATTGTTTCCGAAATTCATGGCACCACGCGCGACACCATTGAAGATGTGGTAAATATCGATGGCGTTACATTCCGGTTTATCGACACTGCGGGAATAAGAAAAACGGCTGATGTTGTAGAAAATATCGGTATCGAACGCACCTATCAGAAAATTGAACAATCGGAAATCGTACTTTGGATAATTGACTGCACACAAGTTACGGAGCATATCGAGTGGCTCACCGAGCGCATTGCTAAACGAGCTGAGGGTAAAAAGATAATCCTGGTATTTAACAAAATAGATAAACTCGCACAAGACGAGCGTGATGTAATCGACGATTTATTCAAAAGATTTGAAGGAGAAAGAATTTATATTTCGGCAAAAAAACGAATCAATACCGACGAACTGAAACAGGCTTTGATACACGCTTCGGAGGTGAAGAAACTCACAGCCGACGATGTGATTGTGAACAACGCGCGCCACTATGAAGCGCTACTATTGGCTCAGAGCGATATTGAACGTGTAATTAATGGAGTGGAAGCTCGCATCTCCGGCGATTTTCTAAGCCAAGATATCCGCGAGTGTATGCACCATTTAGGTGAGATAACGGGACAAATATCGAACGACGAAGTTTTAGGAAGTATATTTTCTAAGTTTTGCATTGGAAAGTAACCGCCTGCAAAACAAAATCTTGCATTTATGTTTAATC
>CAZMQV010000021.1:8826-42419 GCA_964568675.1 uncultured Paludibacter sp. | reverse complement strand
AAAACAATTGTAGGATTATAAACAAAAAACTGTAAATAAATTTCAGGACGGCACAGGGTGACTCCGAGTTACTCCGTTGCAACTATCAATAACGGGGTGACTCCAAGTCACCCCGTTATTACTATCACAGCGGCCTGCTTCGCAAGCAACGCGTGGTTCGGCAAAGCTTAGTTTTGTTTGAACCGGCGTTTCAGGAATGGAATTTCTTTCAATGGGAAATCCTTACGAATAACATACCAAATGAAAATGGCGAAAAGCACAGTTTTCAATGCCAGATTAGCCGCCAAATAGGGGGTGTTGATAAACAGGCTGACAGAATAAATTGCCAATGTCAGCAGCAGATAGCCACCCAATTTCTTTAATTGATAATTGATGGGCATGTATTTCTGTCCGAAAAAATAGGAGAGAAGCATCACCACGAAATACCCGGTGAAGGCTGACCAGGCGGAACCCCAGTAGCTGTATTTCGGTACAAAAATAATATTACCCGCAAAAATTATCAGGGTGCCAATGGCGGCAAACCACGCGCCATACTGATTTTTATCTTTTAGTTTGTACCAGATGGATAGATTGAAATAAATGCCTTGGAAAATAAACGACCAAAGGATAATTGGCACCACCGCCAGTCCATCCCAGTATGACGACTCCAGCAGGAATTTGATTAAATCCATATACAGCACCATTCCTAAGAATATGAGTAGCGAGAAAATTACGAAATACTTCATCGCGTCGCTGTAAGTAGCCATGCTGTTTTTGTCCTTGTGTTTGGCAAATACAAAAGGTTCGTATGCGTATCGGAACGCCTGCGTGAACATCATGATGACCATGGCTATTTTCCCTACCGCGCCATACACGCCGAGCGCGTCTTTCCCCGATTCGCCTATCTGAAGAAAGGGGAAAAGGATTTTATCTAAATTCTGATTGGCAATGCCGGCGATACCTAAAAAAAGTAGTGGGTATGAGTAGCTGAATATCTTTTTCAGCAGATTCCAGTCAAATTCAAACCGGGCATTCATGATGTATTTCATCAGCACCAAGGTTTGCAGCAAAGTAGCTATAAAGTTGGATACAAACACATAGCCCACTCCAAATTGAGGATTATAGAACCACGACACTGTTTCCGGCGCATGTTTCGTCAGCCACGGGCAAAGCAAGAAGAAGAAGAGATTGAAAAGGATATTCAGACCTACATAAACCAATTTCAGACCGGCAAAGACAAAAGGGCGCTTGATGTATCGCAGATATGCAAAAGGGATGGAGGCGAACGCGTCCATAGCCACCGTGAGACCAAGAAGCCAGATAAACTCCGGATTGGCGGCATATCCAAGAATATTGGCTACCGGCTGCCTGAAAAGCACGATGAATACGGCAAAAACGATGGAGGTGAAGCCAACCGAAATCAAGGAATTGCCATACACTTTATTGGCATTCCCGGCCTCTTTGTTGGCAAAACGGAAAAAACCCGTTTCCATGCCATAAGTGAGAATGACAAGCAACAGTGCCGACCAGGCATATAAGTTGGTAACGGAACCCATTTCCGATTTGCTTGCCAGCACAAAGGTGTAAAATGGAGTAAGCAACCAATTCAGAAATTTGCCTACAATGCTGCTAATCCCATAAATGGCGGTATCTTTCGCCAATGTTTTCATCTCTTTTGCCATATTTTTTATATTGATATTGAAAATTTCTTATCGTTTCTTATGCTTTGTGATGCGGCAATTAGTTCGCTTCTGTGTAGCCGTTTCCTTCCCTTGCGAATGATACACTTATCCCGATTTATTTTATTCAAATTCTCGAAGCTGAAGTTTGCAGGTATAAAGCCTTATCACAGTTTCAGTTTGACAACGAATTACACGAATTTATTTGTAAAATCAGTGTAATTCATCGTGTATTAATAAAACAGCATTTTTCTTGTTGCTGAAAAAACTAGGGACGACTTCGATTAAAACAAGCTTCCCATGTCGGTGTTCGTATGAATTTTGCCGAGGTGCTTGTATGCCAGCTCGGTTGCTTCCCGTCCGCGCGGAGTTCGTTTCAAAAAACCTTCTTTAATCAAAAATGGCTCATACACTTCCTCCAGAGTTCCCGGGTCTTCGCCCAATGCCGTGGCGATGGTGCTAAGACCTACGGGACCACCTTTGAACTTGTCAATTATTGTGTTCAAAATCTTATTGTCAATCTCGTCAAGTCCATGTTTGTCAATGTTCAACGCTTCGAGAGCATACTCCGCTATGGCAAGATCAATCACGCCATCGCCTTTAACCTGGGCAAAGTCGCGCACGCGGCGGAGTAGCGCATTGGCTATCCGTGGTGTGCCTCTGCTGCGCCCCGCTATTTCGGCTGCCGCGCGCTTTTTGATATCTACTTGCAGCAGTCGCGCCGAACGCTCAATAATAGTTTGGATAACCGAGTTGTCATAGTATTCAAAATGACAGTTTATCCCAAACCGCGCGCGGAGCGGACTTGTGAGCAAACCGCTGCGAGTGGTTGCTCCAATCAGCGTAAACGGGTTTAACTCCAATTGCACCGAGCGGGCGCTGGGTCCCTTATCTATCATGATATCGATGCGATAATCCTCCATCGCGGAGTATAGATACTCTTCAACAATGGGGCTTAGACGGTGAATTTCATCAATGAAAAGCACATCGTTTGGTTCGAGGCTGGTGAGCAAGCCTGCCAAATCGCCCGGCTTGTCGAGCACCGGGCCCGACGTAATTTTGAAACCAACGTTCAGTTCATTCGCAATGATATTGGAGAGGGTAGTTTTTCCTAATCCCGGAGGCCCGTGAAGCAGTACGTGGTCTAAGCTTTCGGAACGCATACGGGCGGCCTGAACGAAAACCCGCAAGTTCTCCACAATCTTGTTTTGCCCGTTGAAATCGGAGAAACTAAGTGGGCGAAGCGCCGTTTCAAATTCCCGTTCGCTGTTTTGATTGTTTCTTATGTCAAATTTATCCTGCATTTTCTTATTTTCTTAAATCATTCTTTTTCTGAAAAAAATAGGGTTCAGAACTTATTGTCTATTGTTCGGCTGTCAATTCCCTGAAAAGCTCTTCCATTTTTCTGTCGAGTATTCGCAAGGTAACTATCTTGTTGTTCGTCTCCACCGCGAAATCAAAAATCTCACTGCGTATGTCTTTGTCGCAAGTGAGAGTAAAGTGGAGGTTGTCGGTAGTGGAGGCTGACAGGATATGTTTATTCTCCATGCTTGCCACCGGCGATGTAAATCTTACTTCCAAACTAAATTCACCGCTATTCGATTGCGAAATTCGGTTAACATCGGCAAAGTCAGCTACAATTTCCCCTTTGTTTATGATTGCTACCCTGCTGCACACCGCTTCTACTTCTTGCATGATGTGTGTGCTGAATAGCACAGCGCGATCCTTACCCACTTCTTTAATAAGGGATCTTATTTCTATTAGCTGGTTGGGGTCAAGTCCAGTAGTTGGTTCGTCCAATATCAGTACTTGCGGGTCGTGAATGAGTGTTTGAGCTATTCCTATTCGTTGGCGATAGCCTTTGGAGAGCTGTCCGATTTTTTTGTTAGATTCGGGGCGAAGCCCTACCATGTCTATTACGTCGTCCACCCGTTTTTTCTTGTTTTGTTTCAGTTTATATAATTCTGTCACAAAGTTCAGATACTCTTTTACATACATATCGGGGTACAACGGATTGTTTTCGGGCAAATAGCCAATCAGCTTTTTTATCTCTATCGGGTGTTCGTTCACTTCCAGATCGCATATCCAGGCGCTACCTGTACCGTAGTGCAATACTCCGGCAAGCAACCGCATCGTTGTGGTTTTCCCGGCTCCATTGGGTCCAAGAAATCCGACAATTTCGCCCGGTTTCACCGATAGATTCAGGTTTTTTAATACCTGTTGGCTACCGTAAAATTTGGATAGGTTCTGAAGCGTTATTGACATGTTGTGATGAAGATGAAGGATGTTGATAACCCGAAAGGCCATTTAGGTTTAGATCTTAACGAATTTCTGCAGAACCGAGAGTGCGATGTACCACATAATTATTGGCGCGATAGCGTTTGCTTGTAATAAGAGGATGATTATCAGACATACAATCAGGAATATGTATTGAAGCTGATTGTCCTTCCATTGCAAGTTTTTGAATTTTAATGAAAACATGGGAATTTCGGCAACCAATAGATAGGAAAAAAGAGCCGTAAGTAGTAGTAGCACAATGTGGTTGGCTGAAAACCATGGGGAGTAGGAGAGCGCGATTCCAGCCCAGAAAATAGCGTTTGCCGGAGTTGGCAATCCGATGAAACTTGTTGTCTGGCGTGTATCCACATTAAATTTTGCAAGGCGGAGTGCGGAAAATACCGGAATCAGAAAAGCGAGAAACGTGTAATTGTGCAGCATGTCCGACGATAACATGGCAAAGATCATAGCTCCCGGAACAAGTCCGAAGCTCACCATATCGGCAAGCGAGTCGAGTTCTTTCCCGATTTCGGAATAGGCTTTGAGCATGCGTGCGGCCATTCCGTCTAAAAAATCGAAAAAAGCGGATAGCAAAATTGCTACTGTGGCACCTTGAAAATTTCCATTAAAAGCAAACCATACGCCCACGCACCCCGAAAAGAGGTTGAGGCAAGTGATGGTGTTGGGTAGGTGTTTTATTCCCCAAAATTGGTTTGTAGGCTTCGTTTCCATTTCTATCTCATTTTTGTAGTATAATATTCAGTTTCTTATTGTTTATTTTTGCTATCAATCCATATTGTTACGGGTCCGTCATTGATTAGCGTTATCTGCATGTCCGCGCCAAATTCTCCCGTCTTCACCGGTGAATTTATCAAGGATTCTACCGATTTGCATAGTTGCTCGTAGCGTGGAATTGCTATTTCAGGCTTGGCCGCGTCCACGTAGGATGGGCGATTGCCCTTTCGGGTGCGAGCATGCAGAGTAAACTGACTTACAATCATTATTTCTCCTCCCGCATCAATTACTGAAAGATTCATTACGCCGTTTTCATCATCAAAAATACGCAAATTAACCAACTTTTGCGACAAATATTGTATGTCTTCGTCCGTGTCGTCATGTTCAATCCCCACCAAAACAAGCAAACCTGCATCAATCGTTGATTTTATCTTACCCTCTATGGCAACTGAGGCGTTTTTCACACGTTGAATTAGCAGTCGCATATTTCTCTATTCGTTTTTATATTATAATTTTTTTTAGAATGGGTAGCCAATCGCAAGGTTGAAAGCATAGTCGTCTTTCGTGATTTTTGTGCGCCAACTTTCGGTTCTCGAACGCGAAGGATCGTAAAGTTTCAAACCCATATCCAAACGTAGAATCACAAATGAAAAGTCAGCCCGAATGCCTCCACCGTAGGCTACACCCATTTGACCCACAAAATCCTTAAATCTGAAAACTCCACCCGACTGTGTGTCGTAGTCGCGAATAGTCCACACATTTCCCGCATCGATAAAGAGCGCTCCTTCCAGTTTCCAAAATAATTTGGTGCGGTATTCCATATTCAGGTCAATTTTAATATCGCCCATTTGAGTATTGTAGTCAATCACTCCCGAACGACTTTTGTAAGTTCCCGGTCCAAGCTGATAGGCAGTCCAGCCTCTCACACTGTTGGCGCCACCCGAGAAATATCGTTTTTCGAAAGGCACTAATGTTGAGTTACCATAAGGCACAGTGAGTCCAAATCCCAGATGATATACAATGCGGTTGTTTGAGTCGAAAATCTGATTATGCGACAGATTAAAATCAGCTTTTGCATATTGGGCATATCGGATGCCAAAGATTTTGTATGCGCCAACGGAGTCGCGCGACGATTTGAATATGTGGTTGAGCGCGTTCAGTGTATTGCCTGCTATTTCCACGCCATAATTCATTGTGATAAAATTACGAAGTGGCTGGTAGGTGTTGAAATTGCTGTACGAACCCTTGTAGCTGCTACTCATTATCAGGTGGTTCTGAAAGTTGTAAACGAAATAAGGGCTTGTGCTGAGATACTCGCGATATGAGTCGGAGATAAACGGATAATACACATAGCTGATATTGAGCACATCTAAGTTGTGTTTTATCCGTGCTCGTTCGCTCCAACTGTATTTATAACCCACGCCGGTAACAATTCCGGTGTATTCGCCGGGTCTTTTCCGGTAGCTAAAAGAAGTGTTAAACTCGGTTGTAGCACGTATATTTCTTTTTGTTTCACGGGTGATGAGTGGAAGCAAGAAGGTAGGGAATTTAAGACCAATATCACCTCCAAGCTCAAAAGCGTGCTGGCTTTTTCCCTGATATTCGTATGAAGCCCTACCGCGTAGAGTGAGCATTTCAGAACCTCTGAATATATTGCGATGTCCGTAATTGATGTTTCCACCCAATCCGTAAAAGCCATCGGAATAGGTGCTTTCCACATCGGTTGAAATAGTTTGTAGCTTGTTTGGGGTGATGGTGATATAAGCGTCGAGTTCATCACCGGCGGCTTCTTTGAAACTTATATCCGTATATTTGACTGCGCTCAACGAGTTAATAGTGCTATGTGACCGCTCCACGGCACGATCGCTGAACATCATCCCCGGTATTAGGTGTGCGCTGTAACTCAATACCGATGGACGTATGTTTCTATCCTTTTCGTAAATGAAGTGATATTTGCCAATAGCAAAAGAGTCCGCCTCTTGTCGGGTTGCCAGATTTTCGAGCGTGTTGTCTGCCAGGCAGTGAAATATCACTTTCCCTATTTTATATTTTCTGAAAAGCTTTTCCGTGTTGGCAGAATCTAAATTATTCAAGTCGTTTCGCAATTCAAGTTTAATGTCAACTTCATTTGAGCGAAGCGCGCTGTCGGCGTTGTAACGGAGATAGTCTTTTGCAAAATTAAAATAGCCAGCGTTTCTGAATCTGCTCGCGACGCGGTTTCGCTCTTCGTCCATCAAGTCGCTGTTAAAAAGTCCGCCTCGCTTAATCAGACTTTGGACGCTATCAGCCGCTATGGCTTGTAGTTCAGCTTGGTTGATGTTTGCCGTGTAATTGCGTATTTTGTATGGCGCGTTGGCTTTGATGTTGTAAGTAACTTGCGCTGTTTTAGCTTTCGGATATTGGATGTCGCTGCTCACCGCGGCATTCAGATAGCCCCGGTTGAAGAAAAGTTTGTCAATCTGTTTTTCGGTAAGCGCGTTCAGTTGCTGATTGAAAATGACCGGTTCGTCGCCTATC
The DNA here is from genome assembly GCA_964568675.1 of uncultured Paludibacter sp. Lineage (GTDB taxonomy): Bacteria > Bacteroidota > Bacteroidia > Bacteroidales > Paludibacteraceae > UPXZ01. The sequence goes on along the minus strand of CAZMQV010000021.1, from coordinate 35,232 downwards.
TTTTTAAGCCATTTGGTAGTCCATTTGGTGGTGTCATTTCCCGATAAATTGTAAATGCCAAGTTGCATTTTGAAAAGTCCCAATACCTCAGCGTTGGGCAATTGACGTATGTAGGTGTAGATTTCTTCTTTAGGAATTAATTTGTTTTCCGTGTTTATTTTTACTTTGTCGAGCAGAAATTCTCCTTCGGGTACATACTTAGTGGTGTTACAAGCTGCAACGGACATCAAAATAGCTGACAACAACAATCTGAAAAGTATTTTTTGTAGTTTAAAATTTTTCATACAAATGATTCGAACAAAATATATTTGTACAAATTGGCACAATAGTGGTGGCTTTTTATGTATATTTGAGTTTATGAAATTTGTATCAAGGCGATAAATCCCAAATGCTAAATACACATTCCCAAATTTGTCTTCGAAAATCTTTTGCAAATATACATTATTATTCTCGTTTTCTTTATTAGTTTTGCAGTGTATTAGCAAATATCTTGATTGGGAGTAAACTAAAAAATCAAAAGTCGTAATGTTGTCAAAATCAAAAATTAAGTGGATTATTTCGCTAAAATTGAAAAAAAACAGAGATGAGGAGGGTGTTTTTGTAGCCGAAGGGCTGAAGGTTGTGTCTGAGCTTTTGCCTCTTCTTCGTTGCCGGTTTCTGGCTGTGTGTTCGGACGTTTCAATGGAAGCAGCAATAAAAACATGCGATGAAACCGTGGAAATATCAAATTCGGACTATCAAAAAATCACATTTCAGAAGTCGCCGCAAGGTGTGCTCGCGGTGTTTGAGAAACCAAGATATGAGTTGAACTTCGACAAAATATCCAGGTCGCTCTCATTGGCGCTCGATGATATTCAGGATCCGGGAAACTTAGGAACCATAATCCGCACTGCCGACTGGTATGGTGTGAAAGATATTTTTTGTTCGCGAAATTCCGCAGATGTTTTCAATCCCAAGGTTGTGCAAGCTACCATGGGGGCAATTGCGCGCGTCCGGGTGCATTATGTGGATTTGCCTGATTTCTTAAAAGGTATTTCTAACTCAATGCCCATTTATGGCACTTTGCTCGATGGCGATAATTTTTATAAAAAAGAATTGAGCAATCGCGGCATTCTTGTGATGGGGAATGAAGGCAATGGTATTTCTTCCGAAATCATACCGCTGATATCGGAACGACTTTTTATTCCGGGCTATCCGACGGATGTAGTATCATCCGAGTCTTTGAATGTATCTATTGCCACTGCCATTACATTGGCTGAGTTTAGAAGGCGCATGTAGCAAAATATATTATATGGATTTTATAAAGGCATGAAAATCACTTAGATTAAGTAGAAATAATCGTAATGCACGATTGGTCTTTGCGCTTTTTTGCCCATCACTTGTGTTGCTTTCTCGTTGTTGTATTGCGCTTTGCCCATTCCAATCAATGTGCCATCTTCGCGCAGAATACTCACGATGTCGTCTTTTTCAAAATTTCCGTTCATCCGGATGATTCCTACCGGGAGCAGACTGATTGCTTTGTCGCTGCATAGCGCGTTTGCCGCGTTTTCGTCCACATAGATTTCTCCTTTTGCAAACCCTACACTATGTGCTATCCATTTTTTAACGCTCGATACTTCGCTTTTTTTTGCGATGAAATGGGTACATTTTGATTTTTTTTTGTCATCAAGAAGCTCAAGAAGTATGTTTTCACTTTTACCATTGGCGATGTAAACATCTATCCCTTCATCGGCAATTTTTCGGGCTATGGAAGCCTTTGTTTTCATGCCGCCGCGCCCAAATTCCGATTTCGAAGATTGGATAAAGTCCGAAAGATCTTCACCCGGTTTCACTTCTGTGATTAACTCTGATGCATCATCTGCCGGATTGCCGGTGTAAACGCCATTGATATTGCTTAGTATTATCAATGCCTCCATGTTCATCATCGATGCGATAAGACCCGAAAGTTCATCGTTGTCGGTAAACATCAGTTCGGTTACCGAAACCGCGTCGTTTTCATTCACAATGGGGATAACTCCATTTTCTATCATCACTCGCATGCAGTTGCGTTGATTGAGGTATTGGTTACGTCCTTCGAAGTTTGTTTTGGTGGTCAACACCTGCCCAACTACAATATCGTGTCTGCTGAAGAAATCAAGATAATGGTTTATCAGTTTTACCTGCCCTACTGTCGCAAAAAGCTGGCGTTGCTCCACCGCGTCGAGTTTTCGGGATGGCGAAAGCAAACTTCGCCCCGACGCTACCGCACCTGAAGAAATCAGAACAATTTCTACACCTGCCCGGTGCAGACGCGCTATCTGGTCGGTTAGTTGTATCATTTGCTCCAAGTCCAATGTGCCATCAGCTTTGGTGAGTACATTGCTACCTACTTTTATCGCTATTTTCTTGTGTTTGTAATTCATCGGTTTTTGTCTATGTTCGTTTTTTTGGGTTGGATATTCTTTTGTGAATTTTATTTTTGAGGCAAATCCTAATGTATTGTCCCAACTTAATGCCACTTTCATCACCAAGTGTGTTTATTGTTGGGATAAATTTTCTTGCAATTAACAGTTATAATCAACTCCGGGCGCATCTTGTTTTATTTTTCCTGATACACTATGTGCATCAATGTTTCTCCAACAGCTTTCAATGTATTTTTATCAATATTCTCCATTGTGTCGTTAGCAGTGTGCCAGTAAGCGCCAAATCCGGTTTTGCTATTGGGATCATATTGAATGATGTCGATAGCCGGAATACCGGCAATTTGATTTACATAAAGATGATCGTCGGTGATGCCACCTCCGGGTTGATTAATGAAATAATTGGCAAAACCGAGCGTTTCGGCAGTTTTCCATACTTTATCTACAATGTGTGAGGCGTAGTAGTCCGAAATTTGTTCTCTGTGAAATTTTGCTTGCGGTGCGCCTACCATGTCGAGTAGGATTCCATATTTGGCCCGGTAGCCAGGTTTGTGTTTGTTCTTAGCCCAATACTGAGTGCCAAGACACCACGAGTCGGCGTTTTCCTCCGAACTTTTATCTTCGGGAGCGCCATAGTCTTCCGCATCAAAAAATATAATATCAATCCCAACTGACGGTTTTTGCTTCGCGAATAATCTTGCCATTTCGAGCAACACACCTACGCCGCTCGCGCCATCATTAGCCCCTAAAACCGGAGATTTTCGGTTGTTCTCATTCGCGTCATGATCTGCCCAAGGGCGCGTGTCCCAGTGTGCAAAAAGTAAAATACGCGTCTCTACATTGGGGTTGAACGCGCCAATAATGTTTTTCGCGTCCAGCTTGGTGCCGTCAAAAGCTGTAAGCGTGGCACGTTGCACGGTTACTTCCGCGCCATAATCGCGAAGTTTGTTTTCCAGGTAATCGCCACACGCTTTGTGTGCCACGCTATTGGGCACACGGGCGCCGAAGTCCACTTGTTGTTGCACAAAGAGATAGGCGCTGTCCGCTGAAAATTGCGGTACCACAATTTGAGTTTTGTCTTGTTCCGATGTTTTATCGGTTTCGGATGTTTTTGTTGCCTGGGTGCAGGCTACAACCGTAAGTGAAGCAAGTAGCAAGGAAAAAAACATTTTTCTCATTATTTTCTAAGCAATGTGAGTAATTAAACGATTTCTTATTATTTAGTCTGATTTTTGTGTCAATTACATGAAAATCGAAAGCAAAGATACTGTTTTTTAATTGGAAAATGTATTCGTTTAAGCAATTCGTTTGATGGATACAAATAGAATTTGATTGGTTTAATGCAAAAGAATAATCCGTTTTTGATATGAAACACACAAAACTTACGCATCAATATTTTTTTATTGATGACAATTTGATATAATGTTAAAAAAGCGAGATGTAGCTATGTTGCAGATATACAGGATAATATGGATTAGGTGTACGTACCCATTTGGGTGTGAAAGGGTGTGTTAACAGAAAATTGTCATAATTCTGCTAAAAAATAGGTTTTATAACATGTGTTTTTTTTTGTTGAATCCTTTTTTTTGCCGTTACTTTGCAATCAATACTAAAACAACACAATCTTTTTTTTATACCTTAAGAGATTACTAATACCTATAGAAGGAACTTTGTGAAAAGTTCCTTTTCTTTTTTAAACAACATAACGGAGAAAAGCAATAGTTATTTTACAAAACTTATGCCAAAATGTCATATAATCAAAGAAATGCTATTTAGATTAAATATAAATTATTTCAAATCTTTCATTGTCAGATATAAATCTGTATTTTTGTATTCTTTTTTAGATGAAAAAAGATAGTGTAAACAGAAAATATTAATCAATTTAAAATAATTAGAAATTATGAGTTTTAATATCGTTGTTCTTGCCAAGCAGGTGCCTGATACACACAATGTTGGCAAAGATGCGATGAAAGCCGATGGCACAGTGAATCGTGCCGCGCTTCCGGCCATCTTCAATCCCGAAGATCTGAATGCGCTGGAACAGGCTCTTCGCATCAAAGATAAGTTGAAAGACGTTACAATAAGTATTCTTTCAATGGGTCCCGTTCGTGCAGCCGAAATTCTTCGCGAAGGCTTATATCGTGGCGCTGACAAAGGTTATTTGTTGAGTGGGCGCGAGTTTGCAGGTTCGGATAGTTTGGCTACTTCCTACGCGCTCTCATGTGCCATTCGCCGCATCGGAAAAGTGGATATGATTCTCTGTGGACGTCAGGCAATTGATGGTGATACGGCTCAAACCGGGCCTCAGGTAGCCGAGAAATTAGGATTCCCACAAATAACCTATGCCGAGGAGATTGTAGATGTTACTGAAAAGTCAGTAACCGTAAAACGTCGTGTGGAGCGAGGAGTGGAAATACTGAAAGGTTCGCTCCCCATGGTTGTAACTGTAAATGGTTCAGCCGCACCCTGTCGTCCGCGCAATGCAAAACGAATGATGACATACAAATACGCCAAGACAGCTTCTGAGCTTCAGGCTTCGGGAGGCGATTATGAAACACTCAATGACGGACGCCCATACCTGATTATCAATGAATGGGGAGTTGGCGATATCGAACACGATCCGAAATGGCTTGGACTGGGTGGCTCACCGACTAAGGTTAAAGGCATTGAAAGCGTTGTGTTTACAGCTAAGGAAAGTAAGCGTATGAATGCTGAAGATGAAGGAATTGAAGAAATGATGAAAGAACTAATTGCTAACCACACCATCGGATAGAAATCCGTAAGGCTTGATATTCGCATAGTAAATATGCGATTTATCAGGATGATAAAAAAATAAAAACAGGAAATGAACAATTTATTTGTATATCTCGAAATAGAAGACAACATTGTGAGCGATGTTAGTCTGGAGCTGCTCACCAAAGGACGTACCCTTGCTGACGAACTCAAATGCAAATTAGAAGCCGTTGCTATCGGTTTTCAATTGGATAAAATCGGAGAACAGGTTTTTCCCTATGGAGTGGATGTGCTTCATCTTGCCGACGACAAACGCCTGGCACCTTATACCACATTGCCGCATACCTCCGTGTTGGTTAATCTTTTCAAAGAAGAAAAACCACAAATTGCCTTTATGGGAGCAACCTCTGTTGGGCGCGACCTTGGCCCACGGGTATCATCAGCACTCTTCAGTGGTCTGACAGCCGACTGTACTTCGCTCGAAATTGGCGAATACGAAGATAAAAAAGCCGGTAAGAAATATGAAAATCTACTTTATCAGATTCGTCCGGCATTTGGTGGAAACATTGTGGCTACGATTGTAAACCCCGATTGTCGCCCACAAATGGCAACTGTGCGCGAAGGTGTAATGAAAAAAGAAATTCGCGACCCAAAATATAAAGGTACAACGCGCAAGCTGGATGTGGCAAAATATGTAAAAGACGAAGATTTTGTTATCGAAGTGATAGAACGTCACATGGAAAAGTCGAAATTGAATATCAAAGGAGCACCAATCATTGTGGCCGGTGGCTATGGAGTGGGAAGTTCCGAGAATTTCAAATTGCTTTATGATTTGGCAGCGACACTTGGAGGCGAAGTGGGAGCATCGCGCGCAGCGGTAGATGCCGGTTTCTCTGAGCATGAACGTCAGATTGGTCAAACGGGAGTAACCGTGCGCCCAAAATTGTATATTGCTTGCGGTATTTCCGGGCAGATTCAGCACATTGCAGGGATGCAGGAGAGCGCGATGATTATTGCTATCAACAACGATCCACATGCGCCAATCAATGCAATAGCCGACTATGTGATAACGGGAAACATTGAAGAGGTGATTCCTAAAATGATTAAGTATTACAAATCAAATACCAAATAGTGTTCATTTCGGCTGGAAATATTGGCGATTCACAATCTATGTCAATCCATTCGATGTTTCCTTCCGCCAAAAAATGAAATCGCAATTATTTGAAATCCATTATATTCAATAATAATATGAATTTTTACATAGATAATCCTGCGCTGAAATTTCAGCTTTCTCATCCTTTGATGCAGAAAATAGTTGCGCTTCGTGAGCGTAATTTTACAAATAAAGATAAATACGATTATGCGCCTCAGGATCATGAGGATGCAGTAGATAATTTTGATAAAGTACTCGAAATTATTGGTGAAATCAGTGGCGATATTATTGCCGGTAATGCCGAGAGTGTTGACAAAGAGGGTCCGCAGGTAATAAGTAGCCGTGTGAAATATGCGCGGGGTACTCAAGAGAACCACGAAGCATTGGTGCAAGCCGGAGTTTACGGCATGTCGTTGCCTCGCGAGTTTGGAGGACTTAACTTCCCAATGACTCCTTATGTGATGAGTGGTGAGCTGGTATCGCGTGGTGATGCCGGATTTGCCAATATTTGGGGGCTGCAAGATTGCGCCGAAACCATCGCCGAATTTGCTGATGAGGAAATCAAAGCACAATTCTTACCGCGTGTATGCCAAGGTGAAACCTGCTCGATGGACTTGACTGAACCCGATGCTGGTTCCGACCTTCAGGCTGTGCAATTGCGTGCAACAGAAATTGATGGTGTGTGGTATCTGAATGGTGTGAAACGTTTTATCACCAACGGCGATGCACAAATAAAGCTTGTACTTGCCCGCTCGGAAGATGGCACTAACGATGCCCGGGGCTTGTCGTATTTCGTTGCCGACAATCGCTTTGACCATACCATCAAAGTGCGTCGTATCGAAAATAAATTGGGTATTAAGGGCTCGCCTACCTGCGAATTGGTGTTTACGAATACACCTGCGCAGTTGGTAGGCTCGCGTAAGCTGGGACTTATCAAGTATGTGATGTCGCTGATGAACGGCGCGCGCTTAGGAGTTGGTTCGCAGTCGGTAGGGGTGTCCGAAGCCGCTTATCAGGAAGCAGTGAGCTATGCCAACGACCGCAAACAGTTTGGTAAGGCAATTATCGAATTTCCGGCAGTGTATGAAATGCTTTCGGTAATGAAAGCCAAACTTGACGCTTCACGCGCGTTGCTTTATGAAACAGCACGTTTTGTTGATGTGTATAAAGCGTATGAAGGTATTGAACAAGAGCGCAAACTCACTGCTGAGGAGCGTGCCGATTACAAAGAGTTTGCCCGTCTGGCCGACGCGTTTACTCCTCTTGTGAAAATGTTTGCCAGCGAATATGCCAATCAGAATGCTTATGACAGTGTGCAGGTGCATGGCGGTTCCGGGTTTATGAAAGACTACGCTTGTGAACGTATTTATCGCGATGCCCGTATTCTTACAATTTACGAGGGTACAACACAGCTGCAAGTAGTAGCGGCTATTCGCTTTGTTACTACCGGTGCTTATCTGAAGCGCATCCGTGAATACGAAAAAATGACGATTAAGCCGGAATTTCATAACATGCGCAAAAGACTTATCAGTATGACGCAATTGCTCGAAACTGCTGCCGGACGCGTAGATGAACTGAAAAATCAGGATTATCTCGATTTTCAAGCACGCCGTTTGGTGGAGATGGCCGGACACATCATCATGAGCTATTTGCTGATTGTCGATGCTACCCGCGACGAAAAAGACCTATTCCGCAAGTCGGCTGAAGTATATCTTAATTATGCTGAGGTGGAAGTGCGCAAGAACGCTACATTTATCAAACAATTCAATCCGGAGCATCTGGATCAATATAGAATGTAAGACGCTTGTTAGGAAAAACCACTTTGAAGCCGGAGTTCATCTTTTTTTTGAACTCCGGCTTTGTGTTTTTTTATCACGATGAATCTTTTGTTAATTATCTCTAAGTTCTTGTTATTTAGTCTTATATTGAATAGTTTTTTGTAATATTTATTTGTGTTACAAAAAAACATCCTAACTTTGTGTTCTAATATTAATAACTTTAAATAATAGAATGAAAAAAATCAAACAATCATTGATGTTGTTGCTCTTTGTAGCAGGTGGTATTATATCCATGCAAGCGCAAGAGCAGCTGAGTATGACTACTGCAAAAGCAGTTGGTGAGAATTTGTCCTTTACCCTTAATTACGGCATCGAGGTGGACGTTGACTGGGGCGATGGAGAATTTGAAAAGATTATTTCGCGAGGTGAGCCTCTCACTCGTGCTTTGAAAGGTCAAACGGTAAATGTAAAAGGATTTGATATCACCTTGCTCGACTGCGCAGGACAATCGCTGACAATGCTCGATGTGAGTCAGATTTCCGAATTATCCACCTTGCTTTGTCAGAATAATCAAATTGCAGCTTTGAATGTAACGCAAAACAAGAAACTCGTTAAACTCAATGCTGCTTACAACAACCTCTATTCACTTAGCCTCACCGGCTTGAGCCAACTCCAGGAGCTTGTTGTCAACAACAATGCATTGCCAACTCTTACAGTGTCGGGAAGCAAGCTATTGCAAACAATCGTGTGCAACGATAATAAAATCGCGAGTTTGTCGCTCACTTTGCTTACAAAGCTCCAAACACTCTGGTGCCACAATAATCTGATTAAAACCTTGGACGTATCCAAAAGCTCCAATCTCACATCGCTGATGTGTCAGAACAACGAAATAGGGATATTAAATATTACCGGACTGGCTTCGCTGACAGATGTGTGGTGCAACTCCAACCAATTGAACAACCTTGATGTGAGTACGAATAGCGCTTTGGTGTATCTTTCGGCCAACAATGCCAGAATTGAAAACATCAACTATGGAACTGCCTCTAAACTCACGACGCTCTATCTTGGTAAAAACCGCTTAGGCTATGCCGGATTGCTTTCGCCGTCGAAACTGACCAACTACGGCTACACGGTACAAGACAGTATTCGAATCCTGGCAACTTATGATACCGACAAAGACATTGACCTCACGGCTCAACTTGCCACTGTCGATAACGTGGCTACCGGCGCCACTTTCAAATGGTATGACAACGGGGTGGCGATGGCAGCAGGAACGGATTATTCGGAAAATAATGGCAAATTCCGTTTCAACCGTACAGTTGCCAAGCTGGTAGGAGAAATTAGTTCAACACTTTTCTCGGAATTACCTTCGATTTTCACCATACAGACAACGGTACTTCAGGGTACGGGTGTGAAACAGACCATCGCGGACGCTTCATTGTCAATTTCAGCTACCGACGGTAAACTTCTTATTGAAGCTCACAAAGAGATGACCGTCCGTATTTTTAACGTCAACGGACAACTGATTCGCTCGTTGAGCAGATTGAATGGACGTATTGAACTTGAATTGCCGCGCGGCGTTTATTTCGTCAACCAAAATAAAATTGTTCTTTAAAGCGCTATTACCCTAATAAACAGATTTTACTTCTTCAAAAATAAATAATGAAAACAAATAAATATATACTTACAATTCTTAGTTTGTTGCTTACAACGCTTGGGAGCGTGTCGGCCCAAAACTACAAAGCTAATTTGCCAAAAGAGGATAAAGCAGCTACAATATTACTTTCTTACGACAATCTTATTGCCGGATATTTAGACAGCCTAATCACGCTTGAAGTGGTATCGAACGTTGATTTTACCATTACTCCAAAAGCAAACTGGATAAAGGTGGTTAAATTTGAAAATAACTATTTGCATTTGAAAACGGCTCAGAACGAGTCGGACAATAGTCGCCTGGGTGAAGTGGAAATAGCGGAAGCCGGTGGAAGCTTTAAACGTACGCTGAAAATCACCCAATCGAAAAACAATGCGGCAAGTTTTATCAAAGGCGATTACAAAATAAAAGTATCGGGAGGCACCGCTACTCAAAACCAACCGGGCGAAGAAATTGACAAATCATTCGATGGTAAGTTTTCGACGCTTTACCATTCACCTTATGGCAATACCACTTTCCCGATTACCCTAAATTATAATTTTAAGGATGTTGAAAGAATTGATTATCTGATTTACAATCCGCGCCAAAGTGGCTCAAACGGAAACTTTGACAATATCGAAGTGTATTATCAGACGAAAGGATCAACAGCCTTTACATTAGCTGGCGCTTATAAGCTGAATGGCGCGTCGTCCGCCTATAAGGTGGAATTTCCGGGAGGTTTGATTAATCCTACTGTTATTCGCTTCGTGGTAAAGTCCGGTTCGGGAGGCTATGCAAGTTGTGCGGAAATGGAGTTTTACCGCAATAGCTCGGGTGTAGCTGCCATGATGGCGATTTTTGATGATGCCATCTGCTCGAAGTTGAAACCCACCGTTACCAACGAGCAAATTGACACCATGTATAACCCTTTTGTGAAAAAATTGGCAAAGGCAATTAAGTCCGGAACATATAATACCGAGTTTCGTGTGAACGAATTTGAAGCGTTCCCTACCATTTCCGAAACTGCAAATTGGATGAAAACATCCGGCTATAATCCTTATGAAAACCCAACCGGTATTTATTTTGAAAAAGACGATGAAATCGTGGTTTTTGTTGATAATCCGGGCGCTGAAAGCATCTCCTTGTTGATAAAAAATCAAGACCCAAACGAAAGTGGAAGCTCAACGTATTTTCTGAAAAATGGTATCAATAAAATTGTTGCCGCGAATCGCGGGCAATCCTACCTGAGCTATTTTACTACCAATTGGAAGACAGCGCCAAATGTAAAACTACATTTAGCTTTTGGCTCAGTTACGGGATACTATGACTTGGAAAAATACAAAAAAACAGATGGTACCTATGATTTGCCTACTGCCAATAGCGAATTTACCAGAATCATTGCCGGAGCAAAATCAACCATGTTTGATGTAATCAGTAAAAGACATCACGCCTGCTATCCTACTCAAGGCTTTCGAACGAAAAACGTGGGAAAAGGAGCTAATTTCGCCCTTGCTTATGACTCCATTGTTTATTATTCACATGAAATTATGGGTCTAATAAAATATAACAAAGAACCGAAAAACCGACAATTCTCACGTTCGGTAGCAAGTGGTATGTTTGCCGATGGTATTGGAGCCGGCATCCCCAATTTAACGTCTTATAGTTATATGGAGGCAAAAGACATTGACTGGTGGGGCATTGCGCACGAACTGGGACATGTAAATCAGATACGCCCCAACTTGAAATGGCTTTCAACCACCGAAGTTACGAACAACATCTATTCGTCTTACGTACAGCATAAGCTGGGCAATGGCGCATGGATTAAATCGCTTGGTGGTAATGCCTATTACCGCTTGGAAGATGAAAGCCATGGTGGCAGTGTGGATGTGATGAGCGGAGTAGGTGGTCGGTTCAATGCTTATCTTAACTTTGGAGTAAAAGATGGTGGGAAATGGCTGATGCAAGAAGGCCCCGATTATTATGGTACGGTGCCAAGCGGTACGCCGGCAGGACGAAATTACGACCATTTTGTGAAACTCGCGCCACTATGGCAGCTTACGCTCTATTTCAAAGAAGCCGGTGTGCACCCCGATTTCTGGGCGCAAATGTCCGAAGCTGCCCGCAAAGCTGCTTCCAGTCAGTCCGACGGTCAATATCAAATTAATTTTATGAAAGCGGCAATAGATTCTACGGGGTTGAATCTGGCACCGTTCTTCGAAAAAGTAGGTATGCTTCGCGAATACAACAACTATTTGGTGGACTACTCCAGTGGTACGATGGTGATAACCAAAGCGCAGGTAGATGCGCTCAAAGCCCATGCAGCTCAATATCCGGCTCCAGCTTCGCCGGTAATATATTATATTTGCTCGCGCAATTATGAAACCTACCGCGACAAAGCGCCACTTGAAGTAGATTACAAAGAGGGATACGAAGGGCAACAGGTGAAATCTACCTCGTATAACGCTTCAACTAAAAAATTGCAAGTTAAGCTGTCGGAAATAAGAAACGTGGTTGCTTTCGAAACCTTTGATAGCTCCGGGAATTTGAGCCGCATCACCATGAAAGGTTTTGGAGTTTCAAGCACTGCCAATATTATTAATGTGCTCTATCCTGCAGGTTCATCTCGAATTGATGCAATTGGTTGGGATGGAACCCGGAAAACAATCTATAATATCCCGAAATAAAGAAACTCGAGGCGCATGCCTAAATCCTGAAATGTGGTATGGCAATTCATAATTAGCGCCATTTCCCTTGCGATTTTCGAACTGATAGTATCAAAATCGCCCTATGCGTGTCTATAACAAACGAGCCGGAAGAACAATCGTTCCCGGCTCGTTTGATGTTTATAAGAATTGTAGCGGCATGTGTGGAATACGCTTGATTAACATAAGCGTTTCTTTTGCTTCTACTCTAAGGAATTATGCCTTAGAGTTTCAAAGCAATTTTACTAGTAATTTTGATTTGGTTTTTGGGACGTTCCGATAAATCGGAATATTCTCAGCGTTCAGATTTGGCGATTGTGTTCCGATGATTTTTAGTACCATTCACTTTCAACTTCCAGATCTAAGCATTCGCCTATAGTTAGCTTCGCTATAGTTTCTCTGTGAATAGGCTAAAGAAGCACTGGCAAGCTATGAATAAACCAGATTTATCATACAGATATCTCATAGATATTCCACTATGACATGTGGGATATCTATGGGTTATCTATGGGATATCTATGGGATATCTATGGGTTATCTTATAATCTAATACCTATCTATAGCGAATCTACTACGAATCTACATCGAATCGGATACGCATGAGAAAGTAAATGAGGTGTAAACTTATGTTACGCATTTAAGGTAAAGAAACCGGGAGCCCCGTGACAGAGGCTATTAAGCTGCTTGTTTTCCCTTAATTCCTCGGAAGCCTCTTTTTTGTTCTCAAAATACTGATTATTAGAAAGGTTTTTTTATCTTTGTAAAGGTTCAAAAAAATGAACTAAGGAAAGGACTATCGGAGGTTTAGTTCAACAGCAGTTTGGCAATAGGCGGGCGAAGTGCTACTATTGAATTTTTGTGCATGGTTGTAGAGTAGTAATTCTATTCAGCATACCTTCTAAATGTCGGCTTCATCGCCATTTTTCAAATCGTTATGGGCAAATTTAACAAGACACTCCACAACGGACGACAACAATCAAGAGAGCCACCGACTTTTCATTTTGACACTTCCTGAAAGTTTTTCCCGACCTACATCAATTTTTCATTCTTAAAAAATAGAGATCAACGACCATTTAAAAACAGAACGACACCGAAAAAAAACCATACGAGTAGGAATTTAAAATAGCAGTTTTATGAAGTCAAAAGGAACAGCATATCTATTGTGTCTAATCAGTTTTTTTGGTTGTTTAGGTTTTTATCATTTCTACTTAGGAACAATCGGGAAAGGTATCATTTGGATATTTACAGGTGGTGTTTTCGGTATTAGATCTTTGGTGGATTTTTTTACTCTTGGTGGTGCAGTTGATAACTACAATACCAAAGAAGGATTGAAAACTATCAGAACAGCTACAATGGCTAATGACGCAAAAAAAAATGAATAGGCGGGCAAAGCCCGCTCTTTTTTAACATAATACTAATCCGAAAATAATGAAGAAGAATTATTTAGTTTTTGCAATAATAGGTGTAATTGCCATTGTTGCAATTTTGACAAATCCAAATCAGGACAGGCATAAAGAAGTTATTAAGAACAAACTTAACTCTTATATGCAAAAATCTATAAAACAAAATCTGCCTGAAACAGACAACGATTGGGAGCAAGTAGGTCAAGCATTTGGAATGATGTTAGGTGGAGCATTAGCTGACAGAATAATTGACAATCTTGTTAGTACCGATAACTACGTTTTGTTCTCAACAACAAAGATTAGTTGGGAAGGAGAAACGAGAATTATTGGCGTTGGTGTTTTTGGAAATGTATTTATAACAAAAAGATTGGATGAAGCGATGAATGAAGGATTACTTAAAAATTAATTGCCATATAAGGTTTTACTCTGAGTATTTTGCAGACAGTGGAGCTGATAAATTAACTTGTCTTTTTATTCTCTTTGTGGAGAAATGTCGATAGACGAAATGAATAAAGAAAACGCAATAAAAATATTTGAGCAAAAACAGGTTCGTACACATTGGGACGAGAAAGAGCAAAAATGGTATTTTTCTGTTATAGATGTGGTTGAAGTCTTAACCGATAGTTCTAATCCGAGAGATTATTGGTTTAAGATGAAAATTCGTGTCAAAACGGAAGACGGACTTGAACTGTCGACAATTTGTCGACAGTTGAAAATGAAAGCTGCAGACGGGAAAATGCGGGAAACAGACGTTGCCGATACAGAGACTTTGCTTCGTATTATACAGTCAATTCCGTCCCCCAAAGCAGAGCCATTTAAGCAATGGTTAGCAAAAGTGGGCTATGAACGTATACAGGAAATTACTGACCCCGAACAAAGTTTGGACAGAGCAAGAGAGAATTGGCAAAAGTTGGGACGAAGCGAAAGGTGGATACAGCAACGAATGTAGGGACAGGAAACCCGAAACAAACTGACCGACTATTGGAAAGAAAGTGGAGTGGAAAAATCGGACGATTTTGCTCTTCTCACTAACATCATTCATCATGAATGGACAGGTTTGACCGTAAAGAAGCACAAAGATTTGAAGGGACTAAAAGCACAAAACTTGCGTGACCATATGAGCGAAGCGGAACTCATTTTTACAGCATTAGCCGAACTTTCAACCCGACAAATTGCAGAATCAGAAAAAGCAAAAGGCGTGCAACAAAACGCTATTGCAGGTAAAAAAGGTGGAAAAATAGCCAAAGACGCACGACTTGCATTAGAACAAAAGACTGGAAAAAGGATAATTACGGCTGAAAACTTTTTACCACCTGCGACAGATAATAAGAAACTGAACAAAAAGAAGTAGAAAACCATCCGCATTACACATAATGTTTCGTCGTGCCGGCAAGGCAAGCGATGAATTGAAAATCATTGAATACCATTGAAATCAGACACGGAATGAGATAAACAGATGTTGAACGGCCTGTCCCGATTTTATCAGGAGAACCGTATGTTATAGGGATATCGTAATGAATAGACAGAGGATAAGGAGTAGTTTTCGGACTGCTTGTCCTCCATTAAGTCCGCGCGTGGTGTTAGGTACGCTGATAATCAAACATCTTTGCAATCTCGATGACCAAGAGACGGTGGATCAGATTTCAGAAAACATTTACATGCAGTACTTTTTGGGCTATTCATGTTTCACAACCGAACTCCCATTCGATGCTTCGCTGCTGGTGGAATTGCGCAAACGCCTTGGAGTAGAGAATATCAATGCCATCAATGAGCGTGTCGTAACCCTTAAAACGAGCATAGAAAGGTCTAACTCAGACTAAGAGAAGATTTCCAATGGATTCTTAAACGTAAAAAACATACTATTGCATAAAAAGAAATATGAGTTGTGTTTGGAAACCTAAGTAAAATCAAAAACGTAAACGCGATATATATCCACCTCGGGTTCTCATTCCCAACTTAGAGCTAACTTAGCAATGTGTTGGGTGTAAGTCAAAAAAATAAGTTACGGAGTGAAATATTGAATCTTTCTTGACATGATATTTGCTTTTGCGGTGAAAAAACGTTATTTTCACCGCAAATTATGCGGTGAAAAAAGATTATGTATATACACGAAAGAGAAAACTGGTTCAACTTTGTTTGGGACAATGAGAAAATCTTGCCAATATTAGCTGCTGTACGACACTTACAAGGTAGATTACTTGGGCACATGGAAAGACTCGGGTTCGACTTAATTGAGCGTGCAACCTTGGAATCTCTGATTTTTGATGTTGTTGATACGTCAAGAATTGAAGGTGAATTTCTAAATCCAGAACTTGTACGTTCTTCCATTGCTCGAAAATTAGGAATTGAAGGAGCTGAATATGTTTCGACCCCACGTAGTATTGAAGGAGTGGTTGATGTACTTTTAGATGCAACTCAAAATAACGACAAAACTCTTTCAGAAGAATGACTATTTGGTTGGCACAACGTATTATTTCAATTCGGCAGTTTTACGCCTGCATTCACTTTGTACATTAGCTAACGGACTGCAAATGTTTTCGCAAATCGCCAAATGCCCATAGCCACGGGCGTTATGATTGATTGTGTTTGTGCGGATCGAGAGCAGTCTGTTTTTGCATTCAGTAATGCCGGCATTGAGATACCTCAAATTGAGGATGCATTTTCAGTATGCTCTATCACTTCCCGCTACTTCTCACCTCCAGACCGTCGAGCAGATAGAAGTAAATTTCGAGCGCTTCTTCGATTTCCTGTAGTTCGATGTATTCGTAGGCAGTGTGTGAACGAGCCGATTCGCCGGGACCTATTTTCACCGATGGAAATGGCATTAAAGCTTGATCGGAGAGGGTTGGTGAGCCGTAGCATTCGCGTCGAAGCTTCTCGGCACGCTTGATGATGGCGTGGTTTTCGGGAGTTTTTGATGAGTTCAAGCGTGTGGAACGGGCGGTAACTTCACAATCCACGTTTGAAATGATGGCATCGAGTATTTCTTCGTTAGAATACAACTCGTTTACACGAACATCCACCACAAAACTGCAACTATCGGGTACCACGTTGTGTTGGCTACCGGCGTTCACTTGTGTTACGCTCAATTTTACCGCGCCAAGAAATGGCGAAACCTTAGGGAATCCGTATTCTCGAAACCAAGTGATTGCTTCCAACGCTTTGTAAATGGCGTTTACGCCTTCGTCGCGGGCGGCATGTCCTGCAACCCCTTTCACGGTGCAGTCGAGCACCATCAGTCCCTTTTCGGCTACGGCAAGGTTCATGCCCGTTGGTTCGCCCACAATGGCGAAGTCGATTTGTGGCAGCGACTGTAAAGCCAGTTCCACACCTTGCTTACCAGAAATTTCCTCTTCCGCTGAAGCTAAAAAGATTAAGTTGTAGGGTTGCTCACGTTCGATGAGGATAAAAAAGAGCTGTAGAAGTGTTACCACCGATGCTCCCGCGTCGTTGCTGCCAAGACCGTAGAGCTTACCTGCTTTAAGTGTCGGGTTGAACGCTTCGTTATTCCATGCGGCAGCCGGTTTCACCGTGTCGATGTGCGAATTGAGCAGTAGTGTAGGGCGTTTGGGGTCGTAGTATCCACTCACCCATACATTATTTTCGATGCGCATTGCCTTATATCCTTTTTGCTTGATATATTCCATCAGCAAGTCAGCCACATCGTTTTCTTCGCGACTGAAAGAGGGGATTGCAATCATTTTCTTTAGCAAATCGCTTGCTTCCTTTGCGAGTTCTGTCATTCGATTTTTCATAAGCAAGGTGTGGTATGGCGAAATTATAAATGATTTATCAATTTTTGCGCAATCATCCATTTTCTAAGTTCTTCTGGCCAGTTATCAGCAGGTATTCCTTTTTTACGCATCCCAAATCCGTGTCCTCCTTTGTCGTAAACAACCAACTTAGCCTGTACGCCATTTGCATCAAGCGCCTTCAGTAAGTTTTCACTGTTGGCAATGGGCACCGCACCGTCGTCTTTGGCATGAACCATAAAAGTTGGTGGTGTTTTTCGATTTACCTGAAGTTCATTGGAATAAAGTTTCACCAATTTCTCCCTTGGATTATCTCCCAGTAAATTATTGCGCGATCCCTTGTGTGTCTGATTGATATCCATCGTTACTACCGGATATCCAAGAAGCATAAATGCCGGCCTTTGGAGTTTGTTTCTAAAATGAGTGCCTACGGTTGAGGCAAGATGCCCTCCGGCAGAGAAACCCATTATTCCTATTTTCTTTTTGTCAATATTCCATTTTTTAGCATTTTTATGGATAATGGCAAGTGCGGTTTGCGCGTCTTTCAGCGGTATCGCATGGTGTCCGTTGGGCATGCGATAATAAAGCACAAAGGCGCTAACACCCAATTGGTTGAACCAGGAAGCAAATTCTGAACCCTCTTTGATTTGTGAAACACCGGAGTAACCTCCACCGGGACAGATAAGCACTGCCGTACCGTTTGCGTTATCATTCGCTGCCGGATAAGCATACATCCGCGCTTCGCTGATGTCGGTAATAAATTCCGGATCCCTCAATTTTTCCTGATTTTCAAGATCATTGCTTTCGCTTGCGCCTTTTGGGTAGAGAATTATTTCTTTCTGAGCAGAAGCAAGCAGTATGTTTATGATTAGTGCAAAAAAGATGGATATGCGTTTCATGATAGTAGATGACGTTTATTTAATGATTTTTGTGCCTGAATTGGTATGAATCAAGTCGGCGCGTGTGATAATAACCTGCTTCACACCCGCGTTTAAAGCCTCGAATGAGTTTTCGAGCTTGGGTATCATGCCTCCGTTGATAAGCCCCGTTGATACAAATTGTTTGAAAACTGAGGGAGTTATTTCGGGTATTACGCTCTCGTCATCGGTTTCGTTCATCAGCACCCCTTTTTTCTCGAAACAAAACATCAGTGTAACATCAAAGTGTGTTGCCAAAGCTTTTGCGGCTTCTCCTGCAATGGTGTCGGCATTCGTGTTGAGCATGTTGCCCGCGCCGTCGTGAGTGAGTGGCGCGAGCACTGGTACTACGCCACGCCCTATCAAGTCGGAAAGAATGTCGGCGTTCACCTCTTTTACATCTCCCACAAAACCATAATCAACATCTTTAACGGGGCGTTTATCCGAACGCATGTAATTGAGGTCGGCTCCGGTTAGACCCAAAGCGTTAACATCAAGCGCCTGAAGTCCGGCCACAATTTGCTTATTCACCAATCCGCCATACACCATGGTTACAACTTTTAGGGTATCTTCATCGGTGATGCGGCGTCCGTTCACCATCCGGCTTTCAATGCCAAGTTTGGCGGCGATAGCCGTAGCCGATCGTCCGCCACCGTGTACAAGCACTTTATGCCCTTCGATTTTCGAAAAATCAATCAATAATTGCCGTAGCGTACCGGGTTCTTCCACTATTTTTCCGCCTACTTTGACTATAGTAAGTTGCTCTTTAATCATCTTATGGGGGATTATTATTTTAAAGAAATTAATTTCGTTGAAAAGCCTGTGTCCTATCTTCTTTAGCGCGAGCAATAGAGCATGTATTTAATACTGAACAAGTGAATAAACATCCAACGCTTCGTCGAGCCGGGTGATACCTTCCAGCTCAAGCAGCTCGATAAGAAAACTGACGTAAATGGGATTGTCGCCAAATTTTCTGAGTAGTTGAAGTGAGGCATTGGCACTACCGCCGGTAGCCAGAAGGTCGTCGTGTAGCAATATCACATCATTGGCGTTGATGGCGTCTTTGTGAATTTCGAGCGCGTCAACTCCATACTCCAGTTCGTATTTCACACTAAAGGTATCGGCAGGAAGTTTACCGGGTTTGCGCAAAAGAATGAAACCGGCATTGAGCTTGTAAGCCAGAATGCTTCCAATTACAAAACCGCGACTTTCCACGCCTACCACTTTGGTTATTCCTTTGTCTTTGTAGTATTCATACAGCACATCCACCATGTAGTGCAAAGCGCGAGGGTCTTTGAGCGCGGTGGTGATGTCTTTGAACTCGATACCTAATTTTGGGAAATCAGAAATGTTGCGGATTGCTCCTTTCAAATCGAAAGCCGCGCTATCGCTTCCCGTTTCATTACTCGGTTTGTTGTCAATCATATATTTTACGGAAATGAGAATTTTTATTATTTTGTAATTCTGATTATCGCGAATGTGTTACAACGCTTCGAGCATTCGCTTTATCACTACCTGAGCTGATATTTCGCGGTTGGCTGCTTCGGGGATAACGATGGAACGTGGGCTTTCAATAACCTCGTCGGTAACAATCATGTTGCGACGCACCGGCAGGCAATGCATGAAGCAAGCGTTGTTTGTTACAGCCATTTGCCGGTCGGAAACAGTCCAGTTTCGGTCGGTCGAAAGGATTTTGCCGTAATTTGGGTCTTGATATGCAGCCCAGTTTTTGGCATAAATGAAGTCTGCGCCTTCAAAAGCTTTCATTTGGTCGTATTCAATGCGTGCGCCACGCGTGAATTTTTCGTCCAATTCATAACCGTGCGGATGAGATATCACAAAATCGACATCTGCTTCGTTCATGAAATCGGCAAAAGAGTTTGGCACAGCTTGTGGCAGCGCGCGCGGGTGTGGCGCCCACGTCAGTACCACTTTCGGTCTTTGTGTGGTTTTATATTCCTCAATGGTGATGAGGTCGGCAAAAGCCTGGAGTGGATGTCCGGTAGCTGCTTCCATGCTGAAAACCGGTTTCCCACTGTAGCGGATAAACTGGTTGAGGATGGTTTCGGCATAGTCAAATTCCTTGTTTTCGAATTGTGCGAAAGCGCGCACGCCGATAAGGTCGCAATAAGTTCCCATTACCGGAATCGCTTCCAAGATATGCTCCGGTTTGTCGCCATCCATTATCACACCGCGCTCCGTTTCAAGTTTCCACGCGCCCTGATTGATATCGAGCACCATTGTGTTCATCCCGAGGTTCATCGCAGCCTTTTGGGTGCTGAGGCGCGTGCGCAGACTGGAGTTGAAAAACACCATCAGCAGCGTTTTGTTTTCGCCCAGTTGTTTGTACGCAAAGCGATTTTTCTTCACTTCCAATGCCTCTTTCACTGCTTCATGCAGGTTGCCGAGGTCTTTGACATTGGTATAAGTTTTCATGCGAATTTATTTATTTAATAGAATGAAAAAAAGAAGAAAGAGAAGCGAATTATTCACTCACAAACAGTCTTTTGCTTGAGAATACGGGGTCGCAGGTCAGATTTACTTTCAGCTTTCGACAGCCGGCATCATCGCCGGGTGTGGGAATGTGGGTAGAGTGCATTTCGCATCCATAGAGTTCGGTGAGTTTGCCCAAAGCCATTTTGGCAGCCGGGTTTGTCAATGCGCTTATTGCCAGGGCTATTAAAGTTTCTTCCACATCCAAGCTCACTTGTTTGCCATTCAGAATATCTTTTTTAAGATGGGTTACCGAGTCGATGATGCTTTCGGGGAGCAGAATCATGTTGTCGGGCAGTCCGGCTAAGTATTTTGTAGCATTGAGAATCATGGCTGCCGAGGAGTGAAGCAGTGGCGAGCTTTTGCCGGCAATAATTTTGCCATCATGTAGTTCGATAGCAGCGCCGCTAAATATTCCACCATATCCTTTTCCTTTCTTTTCGGCATCGGCAGCAGCCGATCGGGCAGCTTCCACTACACTGCGGTCGCTTTCTTTAGCGCCTATTCTTTTCATAATGTCGGCAGAGCGTTCGAGTGTTACTTTTGTGGTTAAGCCCATGGCATATTCTACCTGGCTTCTGAAGTTGCGGCGGATTATTTCTTGATAAGCGGCTTCCTGCACCACTTTATCATCAACAATGCCGGAGCTGGCGCGATTCACTCCCATATCGGTTGGCGATTGATACATCGCGGCGCCTCCTGTGATTTTATCTAAAATCCGTTTCAGCAGGTCAAAAGCCTCAATGTCGCGGTTGTAATTCACCGTTTCTATACCATACGCTTTCAGGTGGTGTGAGTCGATCATGTTGCGGTCGCGCAAATCGGCGGTAGCAGCCTCGTAAGCTACATTCACAAGGTGATTGAGCGGTAAGTCCCAAATCGGGAATGTCTCAAACTTGGCGTAACCGGCTTTCACGCCGCGTCGATACTCGTGATAAAGATTGCTCAGCGCGGTGCCCAACTTCCCGCTACCGGGTCCGGGTCCTGTAACTACTATCAATGGTTTGGTGGTTTCGATATATTCGTTCATGCCATAACCTTCGTCGCTCACTATGGTATCAACATCGGAAGGATAGCCTTTGGTGGGGTAGTGGAGATATACTTTAATGCCTTTCAACTCCAGTTTGTTCTTGAAAGTTACTGCCGCGGGCTGGTTTTTGAATCGGGTGATAACCACTGCCGCCACGGTAATGCCAAACCACTTGAGGTCGTCGATGCTTTTGAAGGCATCCACATCGTAGGTAATGCCAAAGTCGGCACGAACTTTGTTTCGTTCCAAATCTCCGGCATGCACACAGAGGATAACCTCAATCTGATCTTTAAGTTTTTGTAGAAGCTTGATTTTAACGTTGGGGTCGAAGCCGGGCAAAACCCTCGACGCGTGATAGTCATACACTATTTTCCCCCCCATTTCAAGGTAGAGTTTACCGTCAAATTTCTTCACTCTTTCCAGTATCGCCTCCGATTGTTCGTGCAAATACTTTTCGTTGTCGAAACCGACAGCTGCTGAATTTCTCATTTTATATAAATATTTTTTCAGCTCACAAAATTAGCTTTTTTTTTGTTGAAATCAATCTTTTCATACAAAAATTAGTGGAAAGATTTGCGTTGCCTCCTCTGTTCTTATTTTTACTGGATACTATTGAGCAAATCAAGTTTTCCTTTGTCAATCAATGTGATAATTAATTCGCCAAAAAGTGTGTTTTGCCAGGCAAACCATTCGCGTGTAAAATTGCTCGCATCGTCTTTGTGAAACGATTCGTGAATAAAGCCCTTTCCGGCATCGGTTTTTATCAGCATTTCCACACAAGCTTTTATCTCGGCGTCGTCGGTGCTGGTGAAGGCTTTCATCATGATACTCATGGGCCACACCATGTCATAGCCCACATGTGGGCCTCCAATGCCCTCACCCGCTTTGCCACTAAAGAAATAGGGATTGTCTTTGCTCCAAACAAACCGACGGGTATTCTGATAGATTGGGTCGTTAACATCCACATCGCCTAAATATGCCATTGCAAGCAGACTGGGCACATTGGCGTCGTCGGTGAGTAGTTGATTGCCAAATCCATCTACTTCGTAGGCGTATATTTTTCCATACTTCGGATGGTTGTTCACAGCGTATTTTTTCAGAGCGGCGTCCACTTCATCGGCCAGTGCATTGCATTCGGTAGCCAGCGACATGTTGTGATTCACGTCCGCGAGCACTTTTGCCGCTTTGCGGAGCGAACTTACGGCGAAGAAATTTGCCGGAACGAGAAATTGAAGAATCGTTGAGTCGTCCGACGGACGGAAAGACGACACTATCAAGCCTATTGGATTCACCGGAGTGCCCCAACCTACATTCGAAAGGGTATCGTGTTGGCGGTCGGTCATTCGCAGAAATCGGTAAGGTCCGTTCCCCGATTTACGTTGTTGCTCTTTGAAAGTCTGCACAGTAAGCCGAATTGCTTCTTCCCAGTCTTTCCCAAAAATGGAAGCATCGCCGGTAGCAAGCCAATAGTCATACGCCAAGCGGATGGGATAGCAAAGCGAATCAATTTCCCATTTACGCTCATAGACTTCGGGTTTCATCTTTGTCCAGTCGGTCTGCCATTGACCTCCGGTTGCTCCGTCATTAAACGCGTTGGCATAGGGGTCGATGATGATGCATTTCTGCTGACGCAAAATAACGCCTCGTAGTATTTTCATCAGTTCCGGGTCGTCTTTCGCAAGCTGGATGTATGGAGAAACCTGAGCCGCGGAGTCGCGAAGCCACATGGCGTGGATATCGCCGGTGTAAACAAAGGTGTCGTCTTCACCATTGAGCAGGCGGTAGTGCACCGTTGTGTCGAGTGTGTTGGGATAGCAGTTTTGAAACATCCAGGCAAGATACGGATTCTTGAGCTGACGAAG
The DNA here is from genome assembly GCA_964568675.1 of uncultured Paludibacter sp. Taxonomy (GTDB): domain Bacteria; phylum Bacteroidota; class Bacteroidia; order Bacteroidales; family Paludibacteraceae; genus UPXZ01. The sequence continues at coordinate 11,377 of CAZMQV010000021.1, read as the reverse complement.
CACTTGCGCTATCTTTTTCTCTACCGCGTTGGAACGAACGAGTCGTTCGTTCATTGGTGGGCGTTTGCTTGGTATGGCGGTGGCATCGCTTACTGCAGTTGTCGGCTTTTTTTTCAGTTCCACAAGGTGGTTGGCGTTGGCAGGTGAGTATGCCATTGAGGCAAACAGAATTAATGCCAGGATAGTTGTTTTAATAATCGATTTCTTCATGGTAATTTTTTTATTTTGTTAATGCCAAAGGGTGATTGAGTTCAGACAATCATCCCCGAAACAAGCACCTTCTTGACCGATAAATCTTTGTTTGATATTCTTGATTCTCACGAGAATGTGCTTAACTACAAAGATAGCTTTTTTCTTTTTAATTTCAGAATCAAGTTTCTCCAAAACAAATAAATTTGCAGATAAATGCACGAGCTTTTAGGCTTCCGAATGTCGTTGTTCGGTTTTTTATTTCCTTGAAAGTAAAAAACGATGGGTGTACCATTTCTTTTGTATTGAAGAGTTCGTCCAATCAAACGAACTTCGCAAACTAATCTATTCTGAACAAAGTGATACCGAATAAATGAATTGCAAAACCATAAATCCTGTCATCGAAGTATTCAATTCAACGCGAAACAATACAAAAAGCCATTATCTCCTTTGGATTTGATGCGGGAAGCTGAATCAATATTGAACATAATACGGATTTTCGTATCTTTGTAGCGCTATGTGCTTTTGTATTCGCGCTGGCAATAGATCGTCATCGCGCTGTAGCGCAATAAGCTGTCAACGTGCAGATTATATGTGATAATTAAACAGCATTCTGTTTTGCACGAGCGTTTTGTTCATATTTGATTCATAATAAAAACTACAACTACAATGAAAAAGCTATTTTTATCATACGGATTGATTCACCTAATAGCGATGTGCGCCATTGCCTCGCCGGTAGCGGATAGAGTTTTCTCGGATAATATGGTAGTGCAGCGCGACAAAAAATTTCGCGTTTCAGGAAAAGGAAATCCGGGACGGATTATTGAAATTCGATTCGGAGGACAAACAAACAAAAGTCGCGTGCGGAAAGATTCTACCTGGATAGCGATATTCTCGCCAATGAAATCGAATGCCAATCCTCAGAACCTGACAATTAGCTCGGAAGGAGAGGTGGTTACGCTGCGGAACATACTCATTGGCGATGTGTGGCTCTGCTCCGGACAGAGTAATATGGAGTGGACAATGGGAAAGGAAATGTACTATAAGGAAGCATATAAAACGGCAAATCAACCCTTAATCCGATTTTGCAATCCTTGGCCTACCGGGCGCTACGTGTATGGCGAAGCCTTTAAACAAGATTTGCTAAGTCGGCTGACACCGGATAAATTTTACAAATGGGATACTTGGCATCCGTGCGACAGCACCTCGATAGCCAGGCAGAGCGCGGTGGCTTATTATTTTGCAAAAATGGTTGTAGAGCGCACCGGGATTCCAATTGGCATTGTAAATCTGTCGTTGGGTGGAGCGCCTATCGAAACCTTTATTGCTCGCGAAGCTTTGGCTGCAAGCCGTAGCTTCTCGTCGAAAGTTAAGGTTGGAAACTGGCTCGACAACGAATCGCTTCCGATGTGGATTCGTGAGCGCGGGCAACAGAATGTTGGCGACATTCCCGAAGCGAAGTCCGATGAGCGAGGTCCGAATCATGGATATAAACCGGGTTTCGCTTTTGAGGGTGGTGTGAAACCACTATCGCGGCTTGCCATCAAAGGCGTGCTGTGGTATCAGGGCGAGAGCAACTCGTTGGATAAAGAAAGGGTGGAAGAATATGACGCGCTGTTTCGTTTGCTGGTAAAAAATTATCGTTCGGAGTGGAAAAACTCCCGTATGCCTTTCTACTGGGTGCAGCTTTCGTCAATCGATACGCTCCATTACAATTCCCGTTTCTGGCCACAGTTTCGCGATCTTCAGCGTCAATCGCTTCATCTTGTGCGACATGGTGGCATGGCTCTTAGTAGCGACATTGGCAGTAGAAACGATGTTCACCCCACCAACAAAAAAGATGTGGGGCAGCGACTTGCCCGCTGGGCGTTGGCGCAGGATTATGGGCAAGATATCACGCCATCAGGACCTCTGCCACTCCGGGCAAAATACCGAAACGGAAGGATTGAGTTAAGATTTAAGTATGGTAAGGGTTTGAAAACCCGGGATAATGGTGAAATTAAAGGCTTTTCAACGGATGGGAAAGTGGAAATCGCCGCTCAGGTAGAAAACGACATGATGATAATACCGGTTGCCACAAAACCGGAGTTTCTATATTATGGTTGGAAAGCTTATAGCGATGCAAACTTAGTGAATGGTGATGACTTGCCTGCAAGCAGTTTTAAAATAAAAGTAAAATAAAACCTTGCCGAGTAGCTATAATAGCCCATTAAACACCACTACATACGTCGTATTTGTGTAGTTCCGATTTTTTTTTAGAATAGCAACTAAAAAGCTATCTCCCTCCTATCGATTTAAAAACGGCAATTACCACGATGGTAAAAGTCGTTTTTTGTTTTAAGAATGGCATTTACCACAATGG
>CAZMQV010000021.1:0-8726 GCA_964568675.1 uncultured Paludibacter sp. | reverse complement strand
ACAATGGTAAAAGCCTTTTTTAGTTTTAAGAATGGCATTTACCACGATGGTAAAATTCGATTTTTATTTTAAGAATGGTATTTACCACAATGGTAAAAGCCTTTTTTTGTTTTAAGAATGGTATTTACCACGATGGTAAAAGTCGTTTTTTGTTTTAAGAATGGCATTTACCACAATGGTAAAAGCCTTTTTTAGTTTTAAGAATGGCATTTACCACGATGGTAAAAGCCTTTTTTAGTTTTAAGAATGGCAATTACCACGATGGTAAAAGCCTTTTTTTGTTTTAAGAATGGCAATTACCACAATGGTAAAATTCGATTTTTGTTTTAAGAATGGAATAAATAAAGCTTTCATTGTAAACGTGGGGAGAAATTGAAATCATGAATTAAAAAAAACTGTAAATACCGATAGATTTTTTTATTACATTTGTAACTCAATGCAAGTTTAGACAAAGCAATATGGCGAAAGACAGAAAATTACAAGTAAAAGAATCCAGCATAACGGTTATTACACAAAATGAAACCGATTTTATTAGTCTAACTGATATGACAGCTAACTTTAAAGAGGGAAGCGGACTTATAGGCAAATGGGTAACTAATAAAAATACGTTGGAATACTTGGCTGTTTGGGAACAAATCAAAAATCCGAATTTTAATTACCCCGAATTCGGGGTAATTGAACGTGAAGCAGGAACAAACAGATTTATGATGTCTGTCGGGCAATGGATTGAGAGAACAAAAGCAATTGGATTAATCGTCAAAGTAGGACGTTATGGTGGTACTTTTGCGCACAAAGACATTGCTTTCAATTTTGCAATGTGGTTAAGTCCAGAATTTCAAATTTATCTTGTAAATGAATTTCAACGACTAAAAGACGATGAAAATAATCGTTTAAAATTAGAATGGAATTTACAACGCACATTATCAAAAATAAATTATCAGATACATACGGATGCGATAAAGGAAAATCTGATTCCAAAATTGATAACACCACAACAGGCAAACTTTGTTTATGCCAATGAAGCCGATTTGTTAAACGTTGCGCTCTTTGGCATAACAGCGAAAGCATGGAGAGAATCAAATCCCGACAAAAGTGGAAATGTCAGAGACTACGCAACGTTAGAGCAATTGGTTGTACTGAGCAATATGGAAAGCATAAACGCCTTGTTAATTCGGCAAGGTTTATGTCAAAACGAAAGACTTATTGAACTTAATAAAGCCGCAATAACTCAAATGAAATCCTTGCTTGAAAGTAATGCGATTAAAAAGATGAAATAGGAAGGTAAAACAATGAATCTCACTTCCTTGCGTTTGCAACGTGAGGTAAATGGTCAGTCGTTTTATAACGATAAAATGCACTGAAAAAACCTGAATTTCGCTGATTTGCAGAAAACATATCTTGAAAACATGGAATAAATAAACTCCCCATCGTTAGTAATCGTGGGGAGAAAGAATAATCAGATAAAAAAATCCTTACACACCCTTTTGTACATACAATTCGGGTTTGTAAGGATTTATCATGTTGGTTTGTGCCGTCTTTTATAGACGCGACATCTCGACTGTGTTGTTTCTCAATTTTTTTATCGAGTGCGGATGTGGAGAAGGCTTCTGCTTATGTTTGTATTAAAGGGCATAAAGCGAAAAGTTGCAATCAGCAATTCTCGTTTTTGATATTTGCAATTCGCTTAATTCAGCGTGATGTTGAAAGGCATCAGCGCATGGATTCCGTTCATGTTTTTAGCATCTTCTATTATTCGTAGTATCCGATAATTTTCATTGCCCAATTTTGACTTCATAAAGCGTGTTTCTACTTCCGTATTCATGTTTTTCAGAAGTTTCGTCATGAAGTCGTCTTTAGCGGGATAGCTCTTCACCATGTATTTGTCCAATTTAGCTTTGCCGGCAGCTATTCTCACCGCGTCGTTAAGTCCTCCAAGCGCATCAACCAGCCCGATTTTCACAGCGTCTTCACCAGTCCAAACTCGTCCTTCAGCAATTGTTTTCAGCGAGTCAACCGCTATGCCTCGCCCATCGGCGCAGTGCTTCACGAACAATTCGTAGCCTGTATTCACATAAGTTTGCATCAGATTTCGTTCTTCGGGTGTAAATGCGCGGTTGAGCGAGATTGCATCGCTCATTTTATTGGTTTTCACTCCGTCATAGCTGAGTCCGAGTTTCTTGTTAAGCCCATCAATGTTGGGTATTGTGCCAAATATGCCGATTGATCCGGTCAAAGTACCCGGTTGAGCAATGATAGAGTCGGCGTCGCATGAAATATAATAACCGCCCGAAGCCGCGTAATCGCCCATGGAAACTACCACCGGTTTCGCTTTCTTCAATTCGCCAATAGCGTGCCAAATCTGCTCCGACCCATAGGCGCTTCCTCCCGGAGAGTTAACCCGGAATACTACGGCTTTAACCGATTTTTCATCTTTCAATTTGTTGATTTCTTTCACCAGGTCATCGGTCTTAATGCCATCTGTGGCATCGGTGTCAATGCCACCTACGGCATAGAGCACTGCTACTTTGTCTTTTTGCAGTTTCTCGGTAGCGGGCACTTTTACCATCTGTTTGTGGTTGATGAAGTTGATGTTTTTGAAGTCGCTCTCTTTTGTCAGTTTTTTGAAAACTTGCTCCATTCCGTCGGCATAGGTGAGTGAATCCACCAGTTTATACTGTTCGTATTTCTCTGTTGGCTGAAAAGTCATCATCTCGTCCGCATAACGATTTAGGTCGGCAACGCTTATTTTCCGGGATTTGGAAATGTCGGTTAAAAGATTTTTCCAGATAGAATTGGCATACACTGTAACTTGCTCCTTGTTTGCAGGGCTCATTTCTGTATTGATGTAAGGCTCTACTGCCGATTTGTAGGAGCCTACTTTCACTATTTGCATCTCTACGCCAAGCTTATCGAGTGTGTTTTTGATAAACATGGTGTTGGAGGCAATTCCCTGAAATTCAATCATCCCTTTGGAGTTGATATATACTTTGTCTGCCACCGACGCCAGGTAATATGCCTTTTGCGTGTAAGTGTCGGCATAAGCCACAATGAATTTTCCCGTGGTTTTGAAGTCTGCCAGCGCGTCGCGAATTTCTTTTATCGACGCGTATCCACCGGTGAGCATCCCGCCTTTCAGGTAAATTCCTTTTATGTTTTTATCGTCTTTAGCTTTGCGAATGTTATCCAACACGTCGTCAAGCCCGATAGAAGCTACAGATTGCTGCCCGAGCGCATCCGAGAAGATATCTTCAAACGGATTCTCTTGCGACCGTTCTACCAATTGTCCGTCGAGCCCAAGTTCATAGACCGAGTTTGGCTGTACTTTGACGGTCGATTCCGAACTGCTTGCTATTGTGGCAATAAATCCAAACAGCAAAAGCGAACCAATAAGACCGGCAATAAAAATACCAGTTATTGTAGCTAATGTGAACTTTAAAAATTGTTTCATTTGATGTTGAGTTTTAAATATTTGAACATCACAAAGTTAATCTATTTTTCAGAAACCCGTTATTTTTTTTCAAGAAAAATTAGTGAGAATATTGTAGAGCGAGCTTTTGTCCATTCCTCCTGCTTGTTGCCACACTACATTGCCATTTTTGAATATCATCAATGTAGGCACCGAGCGGATATTGTATTTCGTGGCGAGTGCTTGATTCTTGTCCACGTCGATTTTCAATACGCGTGCTTTGCCCTGCACCTCTTTCCCAATTGCCTCAATGGTTGGCGCCATTGCTTTGCAGGGAGCGCACCATGTGGCATGAAAGTCAACCAAAACCGGAATGCCGGAATTTATAATTTCGTTGAATGTTTCCATCTTTTGTTTTTTTTTAGTTCAATGCTATGATGTGTATAAAAGACTCAGGGAAGACGAAATGTTCATCTTCCCTGAAATAATTAACTGTCAGATTATCTGATTTCAATCGCCCTTGGCCCTTTTGGTTTAGCCTCTTCTTTTTTGGGGATTGTAACGGTGAGAATGCCATTGTTGTAGCCGGCTTCTATTTTTTCGGTATCGGCTGTTTCCGGCAAGTTAAACGAGCGGCAAAACGACTGATAACTAAATTCGCGTTTGGTGTAATGCGTCTTTTCATCATTCGTTTCGGCATTTTCTTCTTTTTCTGACGAAATGCTCAACAAATTGTTGTGGATTTCGATTTTGAAATCATCTTTGGCAAATCCCGGCACTGCCAGTTCGATGTCAAAACATGCTTCTTTTTCCTTTACATTTACCGATGGTAAAGTGGTGTTGGTTTTCGAATAGTTTTTTGATGTCCAATCAAAAACATCGCTGTCAAACAAGCGGTCGAGCAACGGATTGCCGGTGAATCTTACGAGTGTCATAGTTCTTTTTCCTTTCTTTTATTGATTAATTTTTTATGTATTTATTATTGTTTTCTTTGGTAATTGCAAATGAAGTGCCAACGATAAAATTGCGACAATATGTCAGTTATTTGACGCTTCGATCTTGGATGATAATCTTAATGGGTAGATATACAGAGTGATAAGGATTTTGTTTCGACTGACAAAATGTCATGTTTGCCCGCCTTGAATAATATTTTTAGCTGACAATCCTATTTCTCACTACATTAATAATAGATGTTTAGTGTTTAGCGTTTAGCGTTTAGTGTTTAGTGTTTAGTGTTTAGTGTTTAATGTTTAATGTTTAGCGTTTAGCGTTACGGCTTCCGTATCCGTCGGTGATACACATCCCTTCAAACTGGTCGTTAGTCGCTGGTTGCTGGTCGCTAGTCGTTAGTCGCTGGTTGTTAGTTTTTAGTTGTTAGTCGTTGGCCAATTCGAAGATTCTTGTTTATCGGAAAGCCAACAGCCAATGGCCACCAGCTAATGGCTAATAGCCAACAGACAACAGCTAAAATGAGTTTCCTCACTACGAAAAACATCAATGCTTTCCGTTTTTCTTGTTCGGAATGACAAGGTTTCTTTTATTAATGCCGACGGGCAAACCTCTTAATTAATTCAACTTCGCATCACCGTCGGTGAGCACGGTTTCCGCACCCGCCGGTGGTACACATCCCTTCAAACTGATAATCGTTGCCGACGGGCAATGTAAAAATAAACATCCTGTCATCCCGAACGGCGTGAGGGAACTGGTTGTTAGTCGCTGGTTGTTAGTTTTTAGTTGTTAGTCATTAGCCAATTCGAAGATTCCGGATTATCGGAAAGCCAATAGCCAATGGCCAATGGCTAATGGCCAATAGCAGTTTCGCGTAGGGCATAATTGGGATGCTTGGCTTTATTTGATGAAAATTCCTTCCCCTTCAAAAGAAATAAAAAAAAAGAAACTGCTTTCAATCAAATGAAGCAGTTTCTTTCTTCTCGTTTATCGGACGAAAGTCGTCCAACTATCTCTTGATGATTTTGGCGAAATTTGCACCAATTTTCATAAGTAACACACCGGGGTTCAGCTCACCGATTTCTATTAAATTTTCGCCCCGATTGATTTTTCTTTGCATCAATAGTTGTCCTTGAATGTTGTAAATCTTCATCTCCGTGCTTTCATCTATCACAATGGTTATTTTTTCGTAAGCCGGATTTGGGTAAATACTTATGCCATCTATTTTCGGCAGATTAATTGATGTTGGCGTTTCAATGCTTTTGAGCACCATGTTCTGATTCGACGATTTACCTCCGGTCAATTCTACTTCGTTGCCGGCTGAGGCTGCGGGCGTTTCTACATATACCAGATAGTCGCCCTCCGGTACGTCATCAAAGGCATAATTGCCTTCGCTGTCCGTTTCAGTCCATGCCACAACTTTCCCCGATTTTTCAATTAATAAAACCGGAATGAAAGCGGGGGTAAGGAAATTCATTTCAGTATAAATTTCACCCATAGCATTTTTCATCATCACACTGTCATTTAGTTTCTCGGAATCAAAATTAATTGAGCCCCAAATTCTACCGGTTCCTTTTTCTCGGATATATTCTCGCATTTTTACCTTTATTTTCGTGTCTTCCGTTACGTCAACATAGTCGGCATTGCGATAGTATTGTTTGTCGAAATAAAATGTAGGTAAGTATTTCTTATGCTCCGGATATGTCGGTATTACATAAACCGTGTAACTGCCTTTCCTCACGTTGTTAAATTCAAAATATCCGTTATTCACCTTGCTGACAGCCCATATTCGCTTTGTTCCTTTTGGTATGAGCAATGCTCTGCCCGAATGCAACACGCTGTCGGGGGTAATGGCGTAGCCGCCAAGTGTGAAACACGATGCTATCGACACCGGCTCATAACACATTACCACTCCTGCTATTTCACATTTCGTACGCTCATCAACCGGAAATGGCTTTTCAATTGCTCCAAATTTAACTTCATCGCCCGGTTTTAGTCTCGTTGTGAGTTTGGTAGTATTTACTATTCCATCAAAATTATTAAGCAGAAATAACTTGTTGGTCTTGTGTTCCCGTATGAAGTATTTGTTTGCGCATCCTTCAATTCCTGCCACTACCACGCCTACCCGATTGAGTTCACAGTCGATGGTGGTGTCAACTACCCGATAACATTGCGCCACGCCATCCACGCGGCACACAACTTCTGTGTATTGACTATCGGGTATCAGCTTTCCGCCAAATATTACTTTATAACCCGGTTTCAGTCCGGCAATAAGTGAGGTGGCAGAATCCTTATCCAGGTTGTTGTCGGGGATGCTAAAGAGTAAGCCGGTGGTTGTTTCGCGGATAAACAACATGGTTTTGCAGCTATTTTCTCCTTGCACGATTATTCCTTTTCGGTTCAACACACATGGAGGCGGAGTGGATTGTACTTCGGCGCAAAGGGCAACTCCTATGATGAAGCAGCTGCCACTCGCGTCGGCTTCGTTTTTGGTGAGAAGATATCCGCCGAAAACAACATTATCTCCCTCATTCAAACGTAAATTCGCATCATCAATTTTTATTGCAAACAATCGTCTTATCGGGCTGGCATACATGGAGTGTTCTTCGATGTAAAGCATGTCGTTGCATTTCACCACAACGCCTTTTCGGTTAAGCTCACATCCGGGAATAATTTTTTTGAAACATTTAGCTTCACCTACCACGCGACATTCGGCAATAGGGAAAACTATTTTATCATATAGACTATAGCCAAACATCACCTCGTCGCCTTCTTTCAACAATGGCGCTACGGGGCGTTCTGTGTTTGTAGCGGGTGTGTTGTCAAATTTGAAAAGTCGATCGGGTACAGGTGCGAAGGTGTTGATGCTATCATTTACTTCTTTGATATACAGTTCCTTGCCACACATCACTACAATGCCTTTGGTGTTCAACTTACAACCGGGATTGGGAATTATTACTACAAAACAGTCGGCAACTCCCACAACGGGGCAGTGCTCGGTTCGCAACGAGTCGGAGTTGAGTCTTTGGCCGCTAAATTTCACGCGATCGCCAACATTCAACTTAATATCCGCATTGTTGTAGTTGATTTTATAGTACTGAACAACATCCAGCATCGAAATTTCGGAGATGTAAAGCTGATTGTCGCATTTGACTATAATCCCTTCCTTGTCCAATGAGCATTTCACAAGTACTTTTTTCAGGAATTTCCCATTAAAATAAACATCCGTATCGTGGGTGAAATTTCCCAAATAAAGTTTAGCTACGAAATTTGAAATAACATCAGTACACATTCTTCCGGGCGGATCTATTTTCCGAAGACTTACAAATACTTTATTTCGTATCACGGAGTCTAATTTCAGATAATAATCCGGACATCCATCGTTAGATACATAAGCATACCGCATAAATACCGAGTCGGTTGGAGCGGGTCGTTCAGGCGAAATACCCGGATTGCCTATCTTTGATTCGGCAGGCTGGGCGCCGACGCTTGCAATTCCAACAAAGAAAAGAAGCGTCAAAATAAAACCGGAAAGTAAATGTTTTTTCATATTCTGATTGGCGTTAATTGTTTTTCTTCGTTTTTTGTTATCATTGTCGTAGTAGGAGAATCAAACAAAACTGATGATATGCTTTTCCGATTTGATAATATGAACGCAAACTTCATAATTCGCGATAAAAACATAAGAGATTTGTCCTATAATATAACAAATGATTGGAAAGAATAGTTGCGTGATGTTAGCCATATTTTTTAATACATAATTCACCTACGTTGATTTGCTAGTTAAATTTAAGTCTGCTAATTGGTCGATAGGATATCGCTGATAAAAGCCGGGATACAGAAAAAGGAGGTCAGATTTGCTGTCTGATCTCCTTTTAAAAAAGCATGAAAAAAATTCAGTTGAATTATATCCTATTCCAAATGCGTATTATTTTTCGTTTCTTTTCTGAACGTTGTGAAATATCTTAATCTGATTGCCAAGAATTTTTGTGAAACCCTTTACATCGTCGGCGCTCCAGGCTTTATTTACTTCGCCATACTCTCCAAAGTCGGTTTTCATCAAGTCATACGGGCTGTCCACGCCAACTAGTGTGTAGCAGTGTGGGCGGAGGGTAACGCTCACCGTGCCTGACACATTTTGTTGAGAACTTTGTAGGAATTGTTCGATATCGCGCATCACAGGCTCCAGGTATTGAGCTTCGTGCAAAAACATGCCATACCAGGTGCCAAGCTGGTCTTTCCAGTATTGTTGCCATTTGGTAAGGGTGTGTTTTTCAAGCATCTTGTGGGCGTTGATTATGAGCAATGGCGCGGCAGCTTCAAAACCTACTCTGCCTTTAATGCCAATGATGGTGTCGCCAATGTGCATGTC
>CAZMQV010000020.1:0-44306 GCA_964568675.1 uncultured Paludibacter sp. | reverse complement strand
GTCTCAAACACCAGTGGATTCACTTCCATGCCGGTTCGATCCCGGCTCTGGGTACAGAAACCTCTGTTAATCGATTGATTAATGGAGGTTTTTCTTTTTGTGCGTTGTGCGAAATAGATAATTTGCACAACACAAAGCTTTTTGATGGGTATTTGTTGATGCTATCGCCTCAAAAAAAATGGAAGGCTTGTGCCAATTCGTGGATAATCAAATTGTCAATCTAACAATGTCCGGATGTCTCTTTGGCGCATATTTGACACGAAATCAATAATCGCGATAATTTCAACATCTCTTTAGAGACTCTCACGAGGTGGCTGAAGACTAACGTAAAAAAGAACAGGTACGATAGCGCTCTACCGTACCTGAGTCTCGAAACATATATTTAAGAATAACCCAAAAGGTTCGTAATAAAAATTAATGCAGGAGTGGCTTATTCCATTACTGCTTTGATATCGTCGGCACAGAAATAGGCTGGTGTGTTCATGCCCCATTCGCCGTTGTCGCTCGAACTCATTTCGAAACGTAAACCGGCAATTTTTCCGAGTGAGCTGAGATCCACCCATTCCCATTGGTTTTTCAGGATTGTTTTTCCATCGCGGTAGTCGGCAAGATAATACGCAATACTTTTTCCATCTTTTCCGGCTTCATCCAGGGCAATGATGTTCAGTTTGAACCAGTCGCCAGCCGCGAATTTTTTTGAGAACATGTTTCCATCTTTGATAGTCAAATAAGCGTAAGTAGCATTTGTGATGTACATTCCTTTGAGTGTGTGGGCTTTTTTGTCGGCAAACCCAAGTTTTGCAGGCGAGAAAGCGTTTACGTTCACGGTCAGATACACTTTACCGCTTTGTGCTTTTCCGGTGATGGCGCTGTTGTTGGTGTAATCGGCACTTGTAACATCCGATTTGTTGGTGTAGGCAAATCCGCTCCACGATGAATAAGCAGGATTGAAGTAGTTGTTGAAGGTGAACACACCGTCGGTAAAGCTGTTTACATGCTCACCATTGCTGTTGAGTTCACCTAATTTATCACCTGTCCATTCGGTTTCGGCAGTTGTAAGCTTGTTTTCGATGTTCATTGTGGCGATGTTTTTCACCTCTTTATTGGATTTACAAGCCGTGAAAACTACGCTAAAAATAAGCGCGAAGTAAATAAGATTTTTTTTCATTGATTTGATATTTTAGTTGTTTATGATAAGTTTGTTTGAAAATTGTTCGTTGGCTGTGTTTGTAGCTTTAATTGTGTAAATACCATTCGCAATATTTTCCAATTCAATAAAATTGCTGTTTCTGACACTTTCAAGCAATATTCCTTGTAAGTTGTAGATTCTTAATTCTTTGAGATTGCCACAATTGCCAAGTTGTAGCGTGTTGTTGGTGATGCTGATTTTTACATTGTTAGCCGAAGGGGTGGTTATTCCGGTTATTACCGCGTTGGGGTGCAAATCCACCACGCCGGCTACTTCTGTAGATGTTTCGCCCAACCAACCGGCTTCTTGTAGATGCCCTGTATGTATTTTGATAAAATCGATGTAACCTAAATGAACTGCAGTGCCATTTGCATCTACTGCCCAATCAATATTAAAACCTGTTTTGTCAATTGCAGCGTTGTTGGGGTGGTTGTCGGCATATCCCCAATCAAACGTAGATAGAGACCATTGACTGCCATTTTGCACAGCATTAGTACGGAGTTTGCTACCTTTTAATGTATAACTATTTTCTGCTATCCAGATGGGGTACATATAATCTTGAGTTGCATAGCTAATGTGTGTTATAGTGCCTTCGCCGCCTTGATTGTCTGTCCAGCGAACGTTTTGTTTCTTCCCTTCAGGGCGGTAATACGTTATCTCGTAGTTGTGGATGGTTTGAGCATGGTTGTAGTCCGAACCTGCCAGCTCATACCATGCTTCGTCGTCGTCGGGTTTGCCATTTTTGTTCAAGTCCTGACACACCATCACGACGCCCGGCTCAGCACCTCCTGTCATGGAGTTGCCAAGAGTCTTAAAGTCATATTCACCGGGAACGTTCACGATGGAGTGGTCGAACCCTACAATAACGTAGCCCCCAAACGAGCCGAGGCCTACCATTGCTTTGTTGTCAATTAATTTCTCATTTGCCCATTGAAGCGCGCTTTCATAACTGGTGCTCATTGCCGGTGTGGGAAACAAGCGGTTGATATGTTGCCCGGGTGCGGGGCGGTAGTCCAATACACGGCTTATCTTATCGGAGTTTTGAGCCTCTCCATTTAAGGCAAGCAGGCATATTGTCAATAAAAGGTACATTCTTTTTTTCATTTGTTTTTTCTTTAATGATTTGAATTTATTCTATTAGTTTTGCGCAAAAAAAATAGTATGGTTGTATTTATAATATTATTACATCTTTCAAGGTGTTTTCTTTAGCATCGCAAAATGTGCCGGAATGTCTCCGGTCATCACACTCCATTTCTTTTTACCTCCTTTGTCGTAGCAGTAGAGCATTCCCGGCGATACATAGTCGCCGGCATCGGTGATGTATATGTCCCGGTTAGTAGGATTTATCATAATGCCATACGGAAGTTCAATCTCTTTGTCGGTGCCATCCGTGATGAAGTTGTTTGTCGCGATTTTTTTTGTATGGGTATTGATTATCGCGTACGAGATGTTATTTTCATAAGTGGCGAAATTGAAAGCGGTGCTATACGCGTAGATTGAATCGCCGGCAATCCACAGGTTGTCAGCGCCCGTGGCAATGGTGTCGGTGATAGCCTGCTTTTCAATATTGTAGCAATAGAGTCTGGCCGGTTTGCTTAGATAATCGCCACGCGAACTTATCCAGAGATTTCCCCGTTTGTCGGCACGCACGCGATGCAGGTTGATGTCCACCACAATTCTTTTAGTCTCCTTAAAGCTTTCCAGGTCAATGACCGATAAGGTTTTTTCATAATTCTCCGAATTGCCCACGCCCATGTATCCGCCCGAGTTTGCTACATAGATATTATCTTTTACAATTTCCAGCTCCTCAGGTTGATATCCCACAATGCATCGCGCAACTTCTTTGAGGCTTATTAAATCAATCTTGGCAACATAACCTTTTTGCTTGTAATCCGGATTAATCTCGATGGGACCTGCAAAAGACGTAACATAGGCGTAGTTGCCGGCAAAGCGAATGTGCCGACAGTTTGGTATTTCGATTTGACCAATTCGTCTAGCTGTAATTGCATCCATCACTTCCACTTTGTTCGAAGCGTTGATGACAGCATAGAGTCTGCCGGCATAGATTTGTATGTCGTTGCCCACATCGCCCAATTCTTTGGGTACATTTGGATTCATTTCCGCATAAATATTGCGTTTGTATGTTCCTTTTTCGAAATCGAAGAAATCGAGAGTGGATTTATTCATTCCCATATTGCCTTCGTTGAGAAGGTAAAAGCCCTTGTACTCGGATTGGGTGCCGGTGTAGTCGTCGAGCTGGGTTATTTCGCCCAATTGAAGTTCAATATCGTGGCGACACGAGCTAGCGACCAAAACAACGGCAATGCAGATGCTTATTATTCGGATATGTTTCATAGCTGAAGAGTCATTGATAGTTTGAAATTGCGTTTTGGCATGGGGTAGTTGAGCACTACTTCATAGTCCTGACTGAAAATATTATTTACCTCCAGTGATAATTTTACTTCTTTTTCGTTTAAGTGAAAATTCTTTACGATATTCATGTCGTGGGTGTACCAGGGTTGCTCGTGGTTTGCGGCTATGTTAGCCGAATTGTGGTAGCGCTCGCCAACATACACAAAACTGTAGTTCAAGCTCCAGGTTTTGTGTGTAGTGCCTACAATGATTGAGCCGTTGTGCCAGGGGATGTACGGGATTTGACCGCCCCAGGTGAGTTGTTGCAATTCCGCGTTTTTTCTTTCGGTGAAGTCTTGCGCTTTCTGGAATGTGTAGGTCGCTTTCAGATTTGCTGTGGTGTTTTCGGCGATTTGCAATGTGGTGGCTCCCGAAAAATCGATACCTCTAATCTCCACCAATCCGATGTTCATCATCATCCATCGATACATGCCACTGCCTTTGGGCACCGCGATTATCTTATTCGTTATCCGGTTGTAGTAGGCGTCGAGTTGCATTTGCAAGTATCGAAGTGTGCCATTTTTGTAATATTTCGCGTATTGAGCGCCGAGATCGAACTGGTGTGCTCGTTCGGGCAATAAATTGGCGTTTCCAATGTCCGTATAATATAAATCATTGAAAGTGGGCATTCGGAAAATGTTTTTGTAAAATGCGCGGAAGTTCAAATCGTGTTCGGCAAATGGTTTCCACGATGCAAATAGCGCGGGACTCAGTTCGTTTTTGTTGGTTGAAGTCTTTATTCCATGATTTCGGGTGTGGTCGCTCGTGAGTGTGCCCAACACGCTACCCTGCATTTTTAAACTACCCATTTCTATGGCAGTGGCGGCGGCTATCATGGTGGTGAAGCGGGTAGGGGAGGCAAATCCGCTGAGGTTGGCATCGAGCGTATTCCATTGAAAATCCCCCGAAAGAGAAATCTCCCAATTGCGTGTAATCGCGTATTTGTTAGCCGATGAGATGTAAAATTCTTGCTGTGCAAAATTGTTGTCGATGTAGAGTAGCGTAGTGTCCGGGTTCAGATAGCGCATGTAGTCGTGGGCATACTTTAAGTTGACTTGAGTTTCAAATTTCTCGCTAATCGCTTTTTGCCATGATGCTTGAGTGAAGAAATTGCGATCCCATTGACGCTGCGAATTTTTCCAGATATTATTGACGATAGCACCGGGTATTCCTCTTTCCGAATTATAGAAATATGTTTTTAGGTTCCACTTGCCGTCGGCAATTTTTCCGTAAAGTCCACCTTCGATGCGGAGTGCCCCGATGTCGCCATTGGCGCGCACAGCAGTGGTGTCATACACGGTTTCGTGAGTGGCAGGGTGTACGCGGCGGTAACGATAGTTGTATTTCCCGGATGATGCGATGTATTCGGTGTTCAGCGCGAGCGCCAGCGCGTCGGTCAGTTTCTTTTCCCACAACACGGCGGGGTTTACCAAATCGAACGAACCGGTTTTGAAATTTAATTTCAGGTTTTGTGTCTTCTTGTTCTCAAAAACAGGTATTCGCGAACGTAGATAGATGGTTCCGGCAGAGCCGTAGTCTTTCGCTGCTTGAAAAATTTCACTTTTCTGTCCGTTGTAGAGTGATATACTCTCGATATTGTCCAACGAAAATTTACCAAGGTCTATTTGTCCGTTTTGGGCATTGCCCAGTTGGATGCCATCATAAAACACGCCTAAGTGGTTGGTGCCCATGCTTCTTACGTTCACGGTTTTCAGCCCGCCGATTCCTCCGAAATCTTTGATTTGAACTCCTGCAAAATAGCGGATGGCATCGGCAACCGAAAAGCTGTTGAGGCTTTTCAGCTCAGCCCCCGCGAGGCGTTGAGCCGGGATGACTTCGCGATAGGTTTTGGCTGTAACTACTACTTCTTTCAGGTTGCGTATGCTATCGGTGAACGAGTCGGATGCGGCAGCAACGCGCATCGAGCCAAGCACGACGAAGAGGAAGAGTATTTTTGTGGTTTTTGTAAAAGTCATTTACCCGAACTTTATTGATTCGGGGGAGGGAGTGAAGGATGTTGTCAAGGCGCGCCGTCAATCTGCGATGTGTGAAAGATAGCGAACTGCATGGTGTGTCCTCAGCTCTATTCCCCGAAAGCTGTTAAACTAATAAAACTTTGGCAGGTCTTCTGACTTACTCCGTTATTGAACCGCCTTCCCGTTCCGATTTTGTTCAGAAACAGTGGCATCTGGTAGTGTTCATAACTTTTCTTTTGGAGCTTACAGCAGCGGGTCTGTTTAGGATTTTCACCTAATTCCCTTTTCATCAGTTGCTTCGACGTATTAAAAAACGAAACAAGCTGAAACCAAAATTTTTGATGCTGCAAAGTTAGTCATAAGTTTTTGTTTGCGAAAATATGAAGACGTTAAAAAGAAGGGATTGTCGCTTTTCAACGATTCGCTTATCCGGCTGTTTCGTTGGCGCGATGTGAACAAATCCAAATTCGATAAGATTAAAAAAGGAAAATGATTATCTTTGTAAATTAAATTGAAATGCGTGAAAACGTGTTGATTTCAATAGCAGAAAAGTATTAAGCCAAAAAATAAGATAAAATGGCAGGATTTACAAAATGGATTACCGGTGGACTTGGATTTGTATTGGGTGGCCCAATCGGCGGTCTCATCGGTTTTGTGATTGGAGCGGTGATTGACAGCTCCGCTACGCAAGCGGTCAATCGGGGTGATTATGAGCAAGGTGAGCGGGGCTACACCCCTTATTCGCGTTCGCGCAATACAGCGGAGGGCGATTTCAAAATGTCGTTGCTGGTGCTCATCGCTTGTGTGATGAATGCCGACGGTAAGCCTCACAAACGCGAACTTGACGTGGTAAAGCGTTTTTTAGTAGTCAATTTTGGTGAAGCCGGTGCGCTCGATGCCTTGCAGATACTTAAAAACCTACTCAATCAGAACATTAATGAGGCGGACGTGGCGCGCCAGATAGGTCAATATCTGAATTACTCAGCCAAGTTGGAGATGCTTCATTTACTCATCGAAATCGCCTTTGCCGATGGCGATGCCGTGCAACAAGAGCTCAATGTGCTTTACCGCATTTCGTCGTACATGGGTGTTAGCAATGTTGATTTCGAAGCGATTAAAGCGCCTTACTCCAAGTCGAAAGACGTGAATTGGGCTTACACCGCGCTCGAACTTGAAGCATCGGCCACCAATGATGAGATAAAAAAAGCATATCGGCGCATGGCGATGAAATATCACCCCGACAAAGTGGCAAGCTTAGGCGAGGATGTGAAAAAAACTGCCACCGACAAGTTTCGGAATATCAATGAAGCTTACGAGGAACTGAAAAAGCAAAAAGGCTTCAATTAGCCGGTGAAACCGACATGAATATCTAATGAAATCACTTTTAATAAAATAAACAGAAAGTATGGAACACAACTTATCGATATACAACACGCTGACACGGAGAAAAGAGCAATTCGTGCCACTGCATTCGCCACGTGTGGGCATGTATGTTTGCGGACCTACCGTTTATGGCGATCCACATTTGGGTCATGCGCGCCCTGCCATCACCTTCGATATCTTATTTCGCTACCTGAAGCTACGTGGCTACAAAGTGCGCTATGTGCGCAATATTACCGATGTGGGGCATCTCGAGAACGATGCCGACGCGGGTGAAGACAAGGTGGCTAAGAAAGCGCGCCTGGATGAACTGGAGCCTATGGAGGTGGTGCAGTATTACACCATTCGCTATCATCAGGCAATGGACGCGCTCAATGTGCTTCGGCCAAGCATCGAACCTCATGCCAGCGGGCATATTATGGAGCAGATTGACTTTGTAGAGAAAATTCTTGATGCCGGATATGCTTATGAAAGTGAAGGCTCGGTCTATTTTGATGTGGAAAAATACAACAAAGATTATAATTATGGTAAACTTTCGGGGCGCAACATCGAAGATATGCTCGAAACCACACGCGACCTCGACGGACAAAGCGAGAAACGCCGCAGTGTGGACTTCGCGCTTTGGAAAAAAGCTTCGCCGGAACACATTATGCGCTGGAAAGCGCCTTGGAGTGTAGGCTTCCCCGGTTGGCATCTTGAATGTTCGGCTATGGGCACCAAATACCTGGGTGATGAATTTGATATTCACGGAGGAGGTATGGATTTGATGTTTCCGCACCACGAGTGCGAAATAGCGCAAAACCAAGCCGGACTTGGCAAAGCGAGCGTGAAGTATTGGATGCACAACAACATGATAACCATTGGCGGACAGAAAATGGGTAAATCGCTTGGCAACTTCATCACCCTGGAGCAGTTTTTCAGCGGCACGCATCCTTTGCTTACCAAAGCCTTCAGCCCGATGACCATTCGCTTCTTTATTCTTCAGGCTCATTATCGTAGCACAGTCGATTTCAGTAGTGAAGCGCTCGAAGCTTCCGAAAAAGGGCTGGAAAGACTGTTGGAAGGATACGCGCGACTGCTAAAGCTACAAGCCGGCACCGCTTCTACCAGTGATGTTGGCCACTTGCGTCGGAAATGCGAAGAGGCGATGAACGACGACTTGAATACGCCAATTGTAATTTCGCAGCTCTTCGACGCCTTGCGGATTGTAAACCTGGCTCACGATGGCAAGGAGACTATCTCGGCGAATGATTTGACTGAATTGAAGTCAGTATTCAAACTTTACGTCGAAGATGTGCTGGCTTTGCAAAGCGATGAAGTGAAATCAGAGAACAATGAAGCTTATCAGAAAGCCGTAGATTTATTGCTCAATATCCGTTTGGATGCAAAAAAGAACAAAGATTGGGCAACTTCCGATAAAATAAGGAACGAACTTACTGAACTCGGCTTTGAAATAAAAGACACTAAAGATGGATTTGAGTGGAAAATTTAATCCGGAATAATCAGAATTATTAATCTCAACAAAATAAGTATAAAATGGAATCGACAAGACAACAAAAGATAGCGCGCCTCATTCAGAAAGAGATGGGCGATATATTTCTGCAATATGCCCGACAAATTCAAGGTACACTCATCACCGTAACGAGTGTTGCGGTCAGTCCCGATTTGAGCATCGCGCATGTGCGTTTGAGCATTTTCCCGGCAGACAAAGTGGAGCCGGTGCTGAAACAAGTAGCTGCCGAAAACAAAACTTTTCGTTTTGAATTGGGTAAACGCGTGCGTCATCAGCTACGCATTATCCCCGATTTGCACTTCCACAACGACGATAGCTTAGATTATCTTGAAAACATTGATAATTTGCTGAAAAATAACAAGCAAGAAGAGTAGTAGTTGGAAGCGATTTGCATCGTGAGTTTAATTACGTTGGCAATAGCGCTTTGATTGATACGAAAGCATGTTGCTTACAAAACAATCAAATAATTATGAAAACAAAAACTTTCGTTTTCGTTTTGAGTTTTTGCGCGTTCCTTCTCAATGCGCAAGATTTCTCTACCAAGTTTTATTTGAAGGATAAACAAGGAGGCAGGGATACTTTAGAGTTAGGTTATTCCGGTGCGGCAACTTTCGGGTTGGATACTCAATTTGGAGAACTAAGTTATGATTCGCCTGTAGATTTAAGTAATTTTTGCGCTTCTATTATTGTTAATGGGAGCAATAAAGAGTTAGTGCAAATTATTCAGAACCGTGAACTTACACTGTTTTCAAAAAAACAAATTGTACCGAATAGGCAAGGTGTGTATGTGGAGCAAAACGCTGTTGGGATAATGGTTCCTTTTGATTCATTGCCCATAACGATATCATGGGATAAGTCGCTTTTTGAAAACGCCGAAAGAGACTTTAGCTTGATAACTGATTGGACGATAGGTGCTTGGTTTGATGCGGGAAATTGTACGGTAAAGTCATATTTGAAAGATGTTTCGTCGGTGCAGATTCCTAAAACAACGTCGAATTACACGTATGATAATGGAGTAACTCAACATGCCATGTATATTTTTTATATCGCTTTTGCAAATGAAGAAAATGTAAAGGTGGATGTGAAGAACATACAACAGCCTGAAGCTTCAATACTTGTAAATCAGAAGAATGGTGTGATTAATATAGACAACAGGTCAAATGAACAAATTGTAAGTAGTGAAATCGTGTCGGTTACCGGCAGAAAAATTGAATACGATCGAATTAATTCGCAATGTTTCGATATTTCAAATCAGCCCGATGGAATTTACATCGTTCGAATTGAAACCTTGGAGAATAGCTATTGCTTTAAGATTATAAAAAACTAATGTCAACTAAAACCTCGAAGAATAATTTTGCAATCTGGGTAGCAAAACGCTATCTGTTTTCCAAGAAATCGCACAATGCCATCAACATCATTTCGGCAATTTCGGCAATGGGAGTGTTGATAGGCACTGCCGCTCTGATATGTGTGTTGTCGGTCTTCAATGGCTTTGAGAGTTTGGTGCAAAACATGTTCTCGGCATTCGACCCCGATTTGAAGATTTCATTAGTGGAAGGAAAAACCTTTGACGCCAATACGGCAACGATTGAGAAGATAAAAACTGACAAATCGGTGGTGGCGTGGGCTGATGAGATACGCGAAACGGCGCTACTCAGCTACAATGACCGGCAAACTCCCGTGCAGGTGCTGGGTGTGAGCGAAGGTTTCGGACGGGTAACGCGTATTGACAGCATTATGTATGATGGCAACTTTCTGCTCACCGATGGCAATTTCGAACATGCGGTGGTGGGAATAGGCATTGCAAGTAAGCTCGGGATAAACGCGCAGATGATTGAGCCGATGCGGATATTTGCTCCCAAACGCACGGAGAAGATAAACGTGGTGCGACCGGATCAGAGTTTCAACGAAGTGGCGGCGTTTGCCTCCGGTATTTTTGTGGTGAATCAGCCCGAATACGACGACCAGAATGTGATAGTCTCCATTGCTCAAGCGCGTAAACTGTTTGAATACAGTGGCAATGAGGTGTCGAATCTGCAGTTGAAAGTGTCGCCCGATGCCGATATCAAAGCGGTGAAAAAAGACTTCGAACGCAAGCTGGGAAAGCGTTTCAAAGTGCAGAATAAATACGAACAACAGGAAGATTTCTTCAAAATAACCAAAATTGAAAAATGGATAACTTACCTGATTCTTGTTTTTATCCTGATGATTGCTACATTTAATATTATCGGTTCGCTCTCCATGCTTATTCTGGAGAAGAAAGAGGATATCGAAATCCTTCGGAGTTTAGGCGCGGAAGATAAACTGATAAAACAAATCTTTATATTCGAAGGCTGGCTCATCACCACTTCGGGCGCTGTGATCGGCGCCATTATCGGAGTGCTGGTGATTCTTGCGCAGCAACATTTCGGATTTCTGAAACTGGGCGGCGACAACTACATTGTGGACGCTTACCCGGTAGTGCTTTCATTTACCGATATCCTCATTTCGCTCTCCAGTGTGTTGCTGATGGGGTTTCTGGCTGTGTTGTATCCGGCGAAGTACATCCGGCAATGAGCCTTTGCACGTAGGTTTGCGCCAAAGCTTTGTGTACAAATAAAATAATACGCGATGATTGCACGTTATTATTATTCACTATATAAACATCAACTATGAGAATTGTTCAATCAATAAATACCCTGAAAATCAAGCTTGTGTTGACTACGCTGATGCTGGTTTTTCTTGCGGTTTCGTGCAAAACACCCGAGCCTCCCACGCCCTACCAATACGAGAAGAATCCAACATTCACTTGGGGTTTCGCCGAGTTTTATGGTAATTATTTCAGCAATTATCAGATCGACAACAATGTGTTGACACTCAATCTTTTTAGCGATAAGCTTTATGTCAATGATAAATCGCAGCTCGATGGTCATGGTCAATACCTCATTCTTCAGGATGTGTTTGTAGCTCCCGGCGATACTTTGTTGCCCGAAGGCGAATATGAGGTGGCGGAAACCGGCGCGCCATTTACATTTTTCGGAGGAAAGAAATATGAAGATAATCGGGAGGTAATCCCCTCCGGCGCATACATGTATTATGTCGAAGTGGATCCGCTGCGTTCGAAGATGGTGTATGTTACTGCCGGTAAAATGACCGTGAGCATGTCGCGCGAAGGTGTTTACACCATCAATTGCGATTTTATTGTGGATGGAAAAACCGAACTTAAAGCTACATTCTATGCCGAATTGCCTCATCTCGACCGTGTAGCTACCACAGCTGTGGGCGTGGCGCGTAAAACTGCTTACCAGCCGAAAATGCCACTCGGATATTAAATAAACGGAATATTTTGTTTGAAATCTTGCCGCCTCGCCGATTGTTGACGCTTGGGGCATAGCCTCCTCTCGCCGATATTTTTGCCCTTTCCGGGCTTTGATAGTCTTTATCTGTAAGTCTCAACCATTTTTTTTAATCCTCAATTTGCAACCTATCTTAGGCAGTTCACTAATTTTCTCCGTTAAATTCATAAACTGCACATTGCAGTCCACCAATTTTCTCCGTTAAATTCATAAACTGCACGTTGCAGTCCACCAATTAACGCCGTTTGATTTGGTAACTGCACGTTGCAGTCGGCTGTTCAACACCGTTTGATTTGAAAACTGCACGTTGCAGTCGGCTGTTCAACACCGTTTGATTTGGAAACTGCACATTGCAGTCGGCTGTTCAACACCGTTTGATTTGAAAACTGCACGTTGCAGTCGGCTATTCAACACCGTTTGATTTGGTAACTGCACGTTGCAGTCCACTAATTAACACCGTTTGATTTGGTAACTGCACGTTGCAGTCTGCTAATTAACACCGTTTGATTTGGAAACTGCAACGTGCAGTCTGCAAATTTTCACCTGAAAATTTGATTACTTTCGATGGTAGAATTAGAATTTACTCCAAGCATTGTAGCGGGCATATTCGTTAAACCCAGAAACATCTTATAACCTCTTCACGCAGTTTTATTCCGGCTTTTATGATGAGTCGGAAAGTAGCATTGTCTTTGGTTTGAAGGTTTTGGTTCGCTCATTTGCATTATGGTTGCTGCAATAGATAATTGTCTGTCTTACCAAAGTGTCTTTTGAGCTGGCATCAGTCCGGCAGCTTCTGCTTTCAGACTTAGTTTCTTACTGTCTTTGGGAATTCGAATCAAGAAACTTGCTATTCCGGCCTCGGCTTTGATGCTTGCCGTGCCTATTATCTCGGCGTCGCCCATTATTTTCAAACTAACAGGTAGGCTTGCGGAGCTTACCGGATTTCCTTTCGCGTTTTTGATTGCGGCGTACACAAACACCAGGTCATCTGTGCCTTTTGTGAGTGGTTTCCCGGCTTCGGCAATCTCCAGTTGGATTGACGCGGCTTTGTCAGGTGTGCTCACAGATGTGGAAGCCAGCTCTTTACCATTTTGGTAAGCCACTGCTTTCAGCGTGCCTGGCGCGAAGCGGATGTTGTGAAATGTGAAAGGAGGATGCGCTAAGCGGTTGGCATTGCCACCATCAAAGGGTTTGCCACCTCGATGCAATTCGGTGCCGTAGTCTGTTTCGGGTCCGCTGTCGGGTTTCTGTCGCGTTATCAAACGGTCGTTCAGGTAGAGCGCCACTTCGTCGCCGTTGCTGTACACGATTACTTTGTTGTCTTTGGGTTGCTCAGTCCAGTAGTTTGCAATGGTAATATAAGCTCCGGTGGTGAATGGAAGCGTTTTATTCTTGTCTGTTTTCTGCTGACTTTTGAAGAAATGGTATGAGAATTTGGGTATGCGGAAGATGTCTGCCACTCCCCATGCTTCGATGCCTACCATCAAACCGGCAAGTCCATCGAAAAACGCCCAATTCAAGTTGCCAATGCAGCGCGGGTCGCGCAGGTTTTTGTTGTGCGACCATTGTAAGTTCCATGCTTGTTGCAACAGGGCTTCTTGTCCGTCGCCACGTAGTTTGCGGGTGGTGCTGCTGCCACCTCCAAATTCATAGTCGCCATACTCGCGAATGAGATACGCGTTGTGGGGCATACTGGTGTTGTCGCGTTTTCCGGGATTGCCATTCCAATCGTCATAGGGCACATCCCAACACGCCGTTACATGATAGGTGTCGCCGCTGGTGTAGAATCCGGAGCGCCCTTGCCACTCTTCGCGAGCCACTGCTGCTTGTCTGCAACGGAAGTCGGCGGATGGATAGGTTTCGTTCAGGCTAACTTCCCACAATAGCACCGAGGGATGATTCCTGTCGCGCCGTATCATGTTGCGTATGTCACGCATTACATTTTCTTCGAATTTCGGGTTTTTGTTGAAAAACTGCCATCCGGGAATGCAGTTGATGATGAGTAGTCCCAATTCGTCGGCAGCGTCCATAAAGGATTTGTCCTGCGGATAATGACCGGAGCGCACACCCGTCATACCGGCGTTTCGGATGAGCCAGGCGTCGCGGTAGTTGGCATTGTCGGGGAGCGCGTTTCCTATGTAAGGATAGTTTTGATGACGATTGGTGCCGGTAACCCGATATTGTTCGCCATTGATCAGCAAGCCTTTCTCTTTCGAAATTTCAAAGCTACGAATGCCGATACGCGTTGTTCTTTCATCTAAAATAGTTTTTCCATTCAGAATAATCGAATGTAGCTGATATAGATTGGGATGGTCGGGGTGCCAGAGTTGCGGTTCCTTTACCGTGAGTTGCTGTGTAAAGTGTTTGTCCGATTTTGAGCTTAAGCGCGATAGGTCGGTTTTTGTTTGCGCAATGATTTTACCAGCTTTGTTTCTCAGTTGCTGGAGTAGCACGAAAGGCTGATCGACCATGCCTATATTCTGGATATGAGTCTGTATCTCCACGATTGCTTCGCGGGGCGAAACCTTAGGGTATGACACAAATATGCCGCCACCTGCTACTTTATTCGCCGTGATGGGGTTGGTGATGTGTGTCGGATTTTTGAAGTGCATCCACACGTCGCGATAGATGCCCGAATAGTAGATAAAGTCGAGTTTTTCTACCGGTTTTCCGGGTGGCACCAGTGGGTGAGGGCGGTTGTTCACTTCCAAAAGCACAGTGTTTTCTCCGTCATAATTTATTTGATTGGTAATGTCCACCTCAAATGGTAGGTATCCACCGGTGAATTGTCCCATAAACTGCCCGTTGACCCAGAGATTGGTAAGCTGCATCACCGCTTCAAATTCGATGCTTATGATTTTCCCTTTTTGATTTTGAGGTATGTGGAAATCCTTTTTGTAATAAGCCATTCCTTCGCGGGGTTTTACAATCACGAGCGGTTCGGGAAATGCGATGTGAGGTATCGTGATTTTTTTCCATCTTTTGTCGCTCAGTTTTTGCGTCAATTGCTTGTAGTCGGGCGCGGGTTCGAGCTCTTGTGTGGATTCTATCTGTTCGATCAGAAATTGGTCGTTCCAGTTGCTCCCTAATTTGCGGAGGGAGTCAATAGCCGTTTTGTTGGCAAACTCAAGCCCTACGAAGTCCCATCCTTCGTTGAATGAGATGGTTTTTGTTTGCGCGTATGCGCTATGTATGGTAAGAATAAAAAGTGTGAAAAGTGTGATTAGTTTTAGTCGCATCGGTATCTGATTTTATTGATAAATATTCTTTCAAATTTACATCAAAAGAAAGATTAACGGGTTAAATTAGTTTGATTTTGAAGTTAAATTAGAGATTATCCTGCATTTTTTTTATAAATTTGCAGTTTCTCTATGCCAATTGATTTGCAATCGTCGTAAATGTTTTAATTATTCATCGTTCATTCATTCATTCTTTATGCAATATTACAGCACAAACAATATCGGGTCGCGTGTTTCGCTCGAAGAAGCGGTAGTTAAAGGTTTAGCTTCGGACAAGGGGCTATTCATGCCGGAAGAGATAAAGCGGTTTCCCGCAGATTTTTTCGAGATTATTCGCACCATGTCGTTCCAGGAAATCGCGTTTGAAGTGTCCAAAGCATTCTTTGGCGATGACATTGACGAGGTTTCGCTGAAAGCAATCGTGGAAGAAACATTGAATTTTGACACTCCATTGGTGGAGGTGGAGTCGGGCATTTACAGTCTCGAATTGTTTCATGGGGCTACACTTGCTTTTAAGGATGTTGGCGGGCGTTTTATGTCGCGAGTGCTGGGTTATTTTATTCGGAAACAAACGAAGCGAAACACGGTAAATGTGTTGGTGGCAACATCGGGCGATACCGGTAGCGCGGTGGCAAATGGTTTTCTGGGAGTGGATGGCATTCATGTCTATGTGCTTTATCCCAAAGCTCTGGTAAGTGCCATTCAAGAGAGCCAGTTTACTACTTTGGGGCAGAATATCACAGCGCTGGAGGTCGATGGTAATTTTGATGATTGCCAGCGTTTGGTGAAATCGGCGTTTTTGGACGAAACATTGAACGAGGCGATGCAGCTTACATCTGCCAATTCCATCAATGTTGCCCGTTTCCTTCCACAGGCATTTTATTATTTCTATGCCTACTCGCAGCTTCGCGCCATGAAGCCCAAATTGGATGACGACGAATTGGGGACGGTGATATGTGTGCCAAGTGGAAATTTCGGAAATCTCACTGCCGGGCTTATTGCCAAGCGTATGGGCTTGCCTATCAAGCGGTTTGTTGCGGCAAACAATCGCAATGACATTTTCCTCCAATATCTGACTACCGGAGTTTACACGCCAAAAGCTTCGGTGCCTACCATTGCTAACGCGATGGATGTGGGCGACCCCAGCAATTTTGCGCGCATACTCGACCTCTACGGTCATTCGATTGAGGCTATTCGCCATGATATATCCGGTATCCGCTTCACCGACGAGGAAATAGCGGAAGGCATTCGAACTTGCCTTGAGCAAAACGATTACCTGCTCGACCCCCATGGGGCTTGTGGCTATCTGGCGCTGAAAACTGAACTTGCTCCCGACGAAACGGGCATTTTCCTCGAAACGGCGCATCCCGCCAAATTCACCGACACGGTTGAGGCAATAATTGATGCAAAAATAGATATTCCCGAAAAGCTGAAGGAGTTTATGAAAGGTACAAAGCAGAGCATTGAAATAGGCAAAGATTTCGAAAGCTTCAAAGCCTATTTGCTGGCGCAATCGAAGTAAACCGGCTCCTTATCGCTGATTTTTCTTATGATAATGAAGTGAGTTGCCCTGAACTCCGTAGCCTATGACATGTCCAATCCGCATTAATGATTTTTCAAGTGTTGCCAGTTCATCCTCATCGCTTTGCTTCCATACCGGTTTGTTGTCATAGAGGTAATAATCGTCGCGGTATTGTTTTGGAGTGATGTTGGGCATCAACACATTGGCGCCTACGCGTATGGCATGCATGCGAGCTTCCTTGTCGATGCTTTGCAGGGCGGTAGTAGCCGCTATGTTGATGTCGGGCATTAATATGCGTAATATGGCAATCATTTTCAGGCTTAGCCGAAGTCGCTCGTTAAGCGGAAGCAGTGGGTACTTGCCGAAAATCGGAGTGTGATGATGTTCAATGTATGGACCCATGCCACACATGTCAATGTCCATCGCTTGCAGAAACAGCAAGTCGTCGGCCAAATCTTCCACTTTCTGAAAAGGCAATCCAATCATCACACCTGAGCCGAGTTGGTATCCATAGGCTTTTAACGCGTTTATTGCTCTGATTCTACCCTCGAAACTATGTTTGTCGTTGTCGGGGTGCAGGCTTTTGTATAGCGACGGGCTGGATGTTTCGATGCGCAAAAGATAGCGTTTAGCACCTGCCAAAGCCCATTGGCTGTAAACCTCCGAAGTCTGCTCGCCACACGAAAGCGTTACGCCCATTTCACCCGCGCTTAGCTCCATTGTTTGTTTTAGCAGTCGGCTTATCTTTTCGGTAAAAGGCTTGTTTTGTAGCTCCCCCGATTGGATGGCGACAGAGCCAAAAGCGCTTTTGTGTGCAAATCGCACCGCTTCCATTACTTCTTCGTCGGTAAGTTGATAGCGTTTTGTGTTTTCATTCGAACATCGGATGCCACAATAAAAGCAGTCTTTGTCGCATACGTTCGATAGTTCGATAAGTCCGCGAAGATAGACTTTGTTGCCTACGGTGCTTTGTTTCAGTTGGGCGGCGTATTCAAAAAGCAAATTTTCTTCATCATTCCGCGTGTTGAGTAGCCTTACAATGTCTTGCTTGTCTTTATCCGGTTTTTGCAGAATGTAGTTTATGGCGCTCATGGCAGTTTTGTTGTAATATTTCTTTTTGAAATTAAAACTCTCTTATCGGAATGGTTGGGTGGCGCGATCAAAAATACCATTTAGGTATGCGAGTGTCATGCCGTAGTTGGTAATGGGTATTCCTTCTGCTTCGAAAAGCTGTAGTCGGTTGAGTAGTTGGCGGCGAGTTACCATGCACGCGCCGCATTGAATCACCAGTGCGATGTCGTTGATGGTGTCCGGGAGTTCCGATAGCCCCGATACTATGGAGAAATTCAGCTCTTTGCCGGTGTGTTGTCGGAGCATCCGGGGTATTTTTATACGTCCGATGTCGTCGCAACTTGTTTGATGGGTGCAGCTTTCCAGTATTAATACTTTATCGCCATCGCGCAGTTTGTCTATTTGTGGCGTGTCATGCAGTAAATGCTCGAAGTTACCTTTTTGTCGTGCAAATAGAATGCTGAAACTTGTAAGTGGTGTGGACGCGGGGAGGGTAGCCGCTACATATCCAAAAGCCTGACTGTCCGTTACCACAAGTGAAGGTTTGATGCCAAGAGTAAGAAAATCAGTCAATTCACATTCCCGGATTGTAACAACGATGCATTGCTCGTTGAGCAGCGCGCGGATGGATTGATTTTGAGGCAGTATCATCCGGTCTGTTGGAGCCTCTTGGTCGATGGGGGTGATTAGTAAAACGATGTCTTTCGGGCGTACCAATCCGGCAAAAAGCTTCAGTCGCTCCTTCGATTGTCGCTCGGTGAGTTTCTTAATCTTAGCTATCAGGTAGTCTCTTTGTTTCGGTTCAATGGCGCTTGTGGCTATTACTTCGGCTTTGTGAAGTAGGAGTATTCTCTCTTTTGTCTTTTCGTTAAGTGTTTCCTTGTCGCTTTTGTTGTGGATTATAAGATAAGGAAGCTCATATTTTTCAAATTCCAGAATTAAATAGCTTTCATACGAGTCGAAATTATTGCCGGCAATTATCAGCAATGCGCAGTCGGCTTGTTTTGCCATCTCCAATGATTTCCTTACGCGCTTTTCCCCTACAATCCCCGTGTCGTCGATGCCGGCGGTGTCCACCAAAGTTACCACACCCACATTCATGAGTTCCATCCGTTTGCGCACCGGGTCGGTGGTTGTGCCGGCTATGTCGGATACAATGGCGGTTTGTTGCCCCGTTAAGAGGTTGATAAGCGCGCTTTTCCCTACGTTTCGTTTCCCGAAAATCGCGATAGTTAGCGGCTCTGTGTTTTTGCTTTCCATGGTTTTCACGGTGCTTGATTTGTACGTGGCATTGAAATCCTTTTTGACAAATGCAAATATAGTTTATTTTTTGTGTTTTCGGAAGCTTCGTTTGGTTATTAATGGTTTGTGCCGACCTGAATCTTGTTTTCTATGTTGTAAACCTATTTCAGAACTACTCAGTCTTAATCTGCCTTTCTCGCACATTGCGCACTGTGAGATGCTTGGCTCGTTAAAATTCTAATTTTTGTTTTTTTGCTGTATTTATCCTTTCAGCAGCCCTGAAAGCACGTGGCTTTGTAAAACTTTATGTAAAAGTAAGTTAAGCAACTAAGCTTGTCAATAGGGTATAGGTGATATAAAGCTTTTATCTTTCATAAAAGAAGCTATCTGTCAGATTATCAGCAGTCTGAATTGTTGAAAATATAGGTGCTTATATGTATAAATTATTTGCTTAGGGGTAAGATAATCCCGCTGGCGTGGTTTTGTAAACCGTGTCTTTCTTGCTAAAGTAAAAAATTACTCTAATAAGTAATGCGCAAGTTACAAACTTGCGTCAGCTAGATAAGGAAATATGCTACAAATACAACCAGTTCTTTTTCTTTTTTTCAGCTTGCCCTTTCTTCTCTTTTTTCGTATAATCGAAATATATTTTATACGAGATACTTGGAATAATTGGGAAAAAGCTTGTTTGATACAAACTTAACGGTTTCGCGTAGTCTGTCGTGTTGTCGATGTCGTTGTCATCGTCATAATAAAAATTATACGGATTTTGGTGGTTGTACAGGTTATATACAGAGAAAGTCCAAACCGCATTATTTCCTTTTTTCGTTTGCTTTGTATAACTAAATCCTAAGTCAAGCCGATGATAAGCGGGCATACGCGCGCTGTTTTTATCTCCGTAAATCAGTTCTACATTGTTTTCCAAACCTGTTTCCATATCCGGTGCGTATTGTTTGCCGATGGCGGGCGTGTAAAGAAAGCCGCTTTGCAAGAGCCATACAGCGTTCATTGTCCATGCTTTGCTTAATTGCCGATTAAAGTTCAACGTAATATTGTGCGGACGGTTGTATTCATAATCATATACTTGTCCGCCGTTTATCTCGGCAAACTGCCTTGTAGCTTTCGAGTAAGCGTAAGACGCTGAGCCTGTCCACCATCCCGTGTTTTTGCGCAACGTTATTTCTGTTCCATAGGCAATGCCTTTTCCGTTCGTTGCCAATTTATTTTCGATGTTGGTAATATCAGTCATGTTTTCGTAGCCCTCTTTCAATGCTGCCAGATTTTCCATCTTTTTGTAGTAGAGGTTCAACTCCGTGCCAAACATTCCTTGGCAGTACGACCCACTCCATCCCAACGATATTTGGTTCGATGTCTGCGAAGGAATGTTATTTGTAGCGGGGAGCCATATCTCTTTTTTCAGTATGCTGCTTTGGGTGAATACCAAATGAGAATTTTGACTGACCGACATATAATTTGCATTCAAATAATGGTTATTGGAAGCTTTAAACTGTATGTTGAGTCGAGGCTCAAAACGTGACAGGCGGTAATCGTCGTTGAAATATCCGTTAACGCGCAGCGAAGGCTGCAACAAAAAGCGGGGTGTCAGTTTTATTTTATTGTCTAAATACAACGCGGTTTCTATGGTGTGGAAAAGGTTTCGTTGCGTGGGCAGATTGGAAGCTGAACGGTAAATATAAACCGGCTCGTGGACAAGGTAACTCGCTTGTCCGCCAAACGCCATATCCCAATTTTTCATTGGCGAATACTTGACTGCCGAACGCCACGAAAAATCCTGCACCGACGCCCGGTCTAAATTTTCGAGGTATATCTTATCGGTTTTATTCTTATAGTTCAAGCTATTTATATTGCGGTAATGGCTGAATGAAAGAATATTCTCAACATGCCATCCTCCGTCGAAAGCCCGTTTCCAGTTTGCCGACAGCAACCAATTACCCCATTGCTGCCTGATATGATTTCGTTCGTTTTTATTTCCAAACTTCGCCCACCATTTGAGCGTATAATTCAGATAGTCATCGCCGGTATATACGTTTAGTTGCAGGCTGTTTTTCGTATCAGGTTTCCATGTCAGTTTCGCGTTAATATCGTGAAATCCGTATCCCGCTATGGCATTGTTGCCGTCGCTAAGAGCGGTAAAACCCATCATCAAAAGTTCGGTTAGCGTTTTGCGGGCGGTAATCATGTAACTTCCCTTTGAGCGAAAGGCGGGTCCTTCAAACGAAAACGAAGCGTCGGTCAGTCCAATGCTGAAAGAGCCTTGATGTTTTGACACATCGCCTTCCCGCTGTGTTATTTCTACTATGGATGAAAGTTTTCCACCGTATTTGGCAGGAAAGTTCCCTTTATAAAAATCAACGCTATTAATCATGTCGGGGTTGAATACAGAAGTAAAACCACCCAAATGGTTAACATAAATAAGCGGCACATTATCAAGCAAGTAATGGTTTTGTCCCGCGTCGCCGCCACGAACCAAAATCATACTCAATCCTTCGGAGTGGCTCTGCACACCCGGTAGCAATTGCAACGTTTTAAGCACATCGGGTTTAGCGCCGAGCGACGGCGTCAGCATCAAGTCTTTTGCCGAAAAGCGCGACACATCAAAATGGTTTGCCGACACAGCACTCACGACAATTTCGTTCAGCGTCTCTCCCGCTTCCATTTGTATTGTTAAAAAAGTATCTTTCGGATTCGTTATTTCCAAACGCAGCAATTGATATCCGACGTAGGTAAACGTCAAAGAAGATGTATCTTTTAGTAATAGGCTGAAATAACCGCGATTATCCGTCAAAACGCCGTTATTTGTTTTTGTCTCCCACACGCCCGCACCAATTAAAACTTCATTGGTTTGCGCGTCTTTCACATAACCCGAAACCCGAAAATTGCCTGCTGAAAGGGCAGATGTTGAGAGATATGCAAAAAGCAAAAGACAAAATATTGGATTGAATTTTATACTCATTGTGTCCTACTTGTTAAATTCAATCTGCTTTCGAACTACTGAATAGGATTTAAAAACGCCAAGCCCGTTTTCTATATTTGAGTAAAGCGGGTAAGACTGCGCCGAGCTTCCAAATCCTGTTCCACCCGAAGTACTATAAAGATAATATCGTTTTTGGTAATGGTAATATGATTCGTCGACACTTCGCAACTCAATATAATAATTATCATTTTCGTTTACCATCAACATTCCGTTGGTATAGCTGCCAATAGACCAGCCCGGAACATAAAAAACAACTTTATAGAAGTCATCCGACATTTTACTATTCAAGAAAACCGTAAACGGTAAGGATTCGTTTTGCAACACTAAATCGTTTCCGGCAGACATGTATATATATACCTGCTGACTCTTAAATATTTTTTCCTGCAATTTCCAATCAAAAGACATACCTTCTTTTATCAAGCGTACCTCCCAAAACAGCCGTTTTGTAGTATCGTTGGCTATCGTAAAATCAACGGACGAAATATCCAGTCCATCTTCATCTTTACTTGCCGTAGGGGTAAAGACAACATTGTTTATTAAAGTTGGACTAGGGATAACGGTGTTAGCAGCAATAGTAGCATATCCGTCAATCTCTACATTACACGTATATCGTTCTTCGGACTTAGCGCAATGTGAACTGACATAATAACCTTCACCCGCGTAAGTCAATAGCTCTATCCAGCCTTCCGTGCTTTGTATTTCTACCTGAGCGTTTTCAATAACAGGAGGGAACGAGTCGTTCAACCCGACAGAAAACGACAGATGTACTTGTATTATGCTGTCGGGCTGCAAGACAGCATTCAGCACAGGTGTTTGACGATATGCCGT
Organism: uncultured Paludibacter sp.; assembly: GCA_964568675.1. Classification (GTDB taxonomy): domain Bacteria; phylum Bacteroidota; class Bacteroidia; order Bacteroidales; family Paludibacteraceae; genus UPXZ01. The sequence continues at coordinate 21,604 of CAZMQV010000020.1, read as the reverse complement.
AAAACCATCATCGACCAACGAATGGCAACCGCTAACAATTAATAGTAAGCACATACAGTAGAACGGCAGGGTTATTTTCATCTCTATAATTATTAGCCTCTCCAAACCCCGAACCTCCTCCAATCCCTCCAACGGAGTGTGTGGACAAAAGGAGAGGGAGAAAGAAAAACTTTACAACATTGTTAATCAAACCTTACGTGAAGTAAAATATACTCATCGGAGGTATTTTATCTTATTGTTTTTTAAAAATTAAAAAACAAACCTACATGAAATCGGGAATTGGAATTATTGTAAAATTGCCCTAAAGTGTATTCTCCAAATATACTTAATTTGGATGTGAATTTGTAACTGGTACCAAGACCTGCACCCCATTCAATGGACGTATTATTCTCTTTTTCTAAACGAAAAATCGGAGAGTTTTCAAGTTCTTCTTCCCACAACTCGGAGACAAGTCCAAATTTAAGCGTAGGATATACCTCAAAACGGAGATTGGTCTTATCTGTAAACAAAGGTAATAGCTGACAATACGAGTTTATCCCATAAAAGAAGGCATTAGTAGAAGTTGAAGCATACGCTAATGAATTATTTGTCAATACGGATTTGTATAGCCCTGAATATCCCAAATAGCAACCTGCGTATAGATTATCATAGATATTGTGGTTTGTTTCTAATCTGAAATGAGAAACAGAAGGATGTTCCCGAATAATGTTTTTAGCATCTTCATCTGTTCCACGTACTATTCCATAAGACAGTTTTATATTCCATTTCTCTTGTCCATTAACTGAAATTGTTTGAAATAACAAAAATATGGACAATAATGCAATAAATTTGAATGATTTCATATTGTAAATGTAATATTTAATTAATTTGTGCGAGATTTATAAAATATGTACATGTTTGTTTTTTGTAAACAAACATGTACATATTTACTATTTTATTTGGTTAACTGTACTTCACAATTACATGTACCATTACTTGTTGATACAGTATTGTATGCGTAACAATTGTAGCTAATAAAGAAGGGCGTGGTATCACCAGTAACTGATTTTACTCCTGCAAGATATTCATACCCCGCTTTTTGCACCCAACCTGCATGGGTGTATTTGTTACTAAAATTCTCGTTTTTTGAGTTACTTATAGCATACTTAAAAGTTGCATGTACGGGCGCTTCCATCCCCCAATAAATAGCAAGCGAGCGTGTATAACTTCTGAATTTTATAACCACTCTTGATTCCGGCCCATACATATTCAAATATTCTCTTTTACCCATGCATCGGCATTGGGGTCGCAACTATATGTTACATCGTCTTGTTGGCAGGAAAAGAGCATCATGCCGCTCATAAGCATTGCTAAAGCATATAAAATTTGTTTTTTCATTTCTTCATTTGTTTTTATAAAATACTATTTTATTTTTTCATTTTTATAATTAGTTTTTTTGCTGTATTTATCCTTTCTACAGCCCTGAAAGCACGTGGCTTTGCATATTCAGTTATGTATCTTTGTACCTCCTTTCTTTTTCTTAGTGAGGGAATCGGGGGAGGGGAATGTCATTGTCATTTTTTTTGTGCGTGTCGGCAATTCGTTCCGTCCCATTTTTTCTTGCGCTTTAATTTCCCTGTTTCATTCTCAATTGTCGATTGAAAACTCTCCGTAGCGGTAAAAGCTCCTTCCATCGCTAAAATGAATGGTATAGTTACCCCTTTCAAGTTCATGTAAATCAATAAGTGCTATTACGCCATAGCCCGATGCTTCCGTGGATTGATATACGGTTTCGCCTGTTTCAGACGTAATGGTAATGCTTACATTGCCCAAGTCATTCAGGAAACAGATCGAAATAGCGTCAAGGTGCAAATACGCTTCCACCGAAGGCGCCGCCGGAACGCGGGAAGGACCGCCGGACGGAGAATTTTTTCCCTCAATTTTAATTTGACTTACCGCCGCGTATGAAGTCGTGGACAAAGTAAAAAAGAGTATAGCGAATAATACGAATTTTGTTGTTCTCATACGGGTGTAATTTAATTGATTGAAAATATCACGACAAAATTACACGTTCCGATACGGAAAAACAATAGCCTAAAAAAATGAGACTTGTTCGTTTCCCTTTAATATGCAGAATAAGAATAGATTAGCTCTGATTTTAACCCAAAAATGAGACCTGTGTAAATCGGAAAAAAGACATTACCTGGAGCAACGTCTTAGTAAAATGAAATGCTTTTTTATGAAAAAAACAGTAAAAATTCGGCTTCGGAGAGTATCGGTCTCAATTTTTCTTTCAACCTTAAGCTGCGCAGTGTAATGGCGTGGGGAGATGTGGCGAGCAACGCGGCAATATCTTTCCTGCTTTCTCCGTTGGATAGCATAAAAAGCAGAATGGCGTCTGCATCCGAAATTTTCATTCCATCCAAACGGGACGAAAAGTTCTGTTCCGCTAAAAATGCGCGTGAAAAATCGCCCATATTGGCGCGTATGGTATTTTCTGTTTGAGATAATACCTTTTTTATTGTTCCGAAATGTTGCGTCTTATCCGTGATTTCTCCGGCTTGGGCGGTGTTGTATATCGTATCATGCAGTTTTGCAGTATCACGTACCAATGATTTGTATTGATTGGTCAATACCGCATATTGCCCTATCCGTTTTTCCATTTTTTGTTTTTCTGCTTGTTGGGCGGCTTTTTCATATTCCGCCTGCATATCCTTTGTTTTTTGTTACTGTATTGCCCTAAATCTGAGCAAAAGACCCATCCCGACGACCAACACCAACATAAAAGAAAAAGACAGAGTCATATTTTGCCGCTGCTTCCGAGCGAGTTTGACTTCGGCCTCTTTTTTGGAAAAGTCAAATTTCTTTTCGGCCTCAATAACAAGGTCGCTTTGATTTGAATCAAATATATCCGATTGAATTTGCATATCTTCTTCCGTATAAGCAAGCGCTTGGGCGTAGTTTCCCCGTCGTTTTTCATAATTCGTCAGCAAACCCAATACCGCGCTTTTGTAATAAAGATTGTCCGAAATGTCCAAACTTTGTTTTACTGCGGGTAAAATTTCATTTAGCGAACGGTAATCATTCAACTGCAAATAATTATCCGCCATATTCAGCCGGATTTTATTTTCTGTAACCGAATCGGGGCTGTATAGCAGGGCTTCTTTAAGAAAAAGATTGGAACGGGCAAAGTCATGTTGTTGTTGATACGTTACACCGATACTGTTTCGTACAGAGGCTTGGTATTTCAAATTCTGAATCGAGTCGGCAATCGCCAAAGCTTGGTTCGCGTAATACAACGCGCTGTCGGGTTGTTCATTTTTTAAGAAGTTTTGCGCAACTAAAGAAAGGACGTTAATCTGCTTGGTTTCCGTTCCCGCTTCTTGGCGGTAGCTGCCGTAAGCTTTTCGGGCATAATCAATGGTTTGGTCTTGCAACAATTCTTTATGATAAAGGTATGCCAAATTTTCATAGATTAATCCTTGCTGCATGTTGTTCCCGGTTTGCGAAGCTACCGTCAGCGCGTTTTTCAAATAATCGATGGCTCTGTTCTTTTCTCCTTGCTCACGTAATACGCATCCTGCGAGATAGTAAGCGGAAGCAAGCATAGCGGGGTTGTTACGACGTTTCTCGAAGTAGGCTACAGCTTGCAATACCGCCGTGTCGCTGCTTATGTCTTGGTATGTTTTGTATTTAGCTTGCACGCGCGCCATAAGGTATTGCATGTATTCCGCACGACTTAGACTTGCTTTGGGGGCGAAAATAGAATCAATCAGCAGCATGGCACTATCGGGATTGTTGTCCATCATAGCTTCTGCCTTATTAAGCAGCGCGGGTGCTTCGGGCTGTGGATTACAAGCCGTAAATAAAACCACAATGTAAAAACAAGTAATCAGAATATAAAGCGACCTCATAGCAGTGATGATGTAAATTTGAAGCAAATATAATACTTTTTACTGAAATCGACGTGTTTATTTGCAAATACTCACACGTATAAATTTATTTGGCAAGTGTAATCTTAGGTGTACTCTTCTTAATACTCATTTTTAAAAATAGAACTTAAAATAGCTTGATTTGCACTTTTCAATCTATGTCTATGAAGCCTGTTCGTTTTAGAAGTAAAGTTTTTTAAAACTATTTAGTGCTGATATATCTATACCTGAAATTATCCACTCTCTGGTTTGCAATGAGCGGTAAATGGTACGTTGTTTTTTTTAACGATGAAAAGCACTGTGCCATCCTGAGTCTTGTTTGCTTTTTTTGTAACCCTATTTCAGGACTACACAGCTGCCTTTTCACGGATCATTGCTCCGGCATAGTAGCTTCGCTGTAGATTCTCTAAAGATTATAGGTAAAATGCTATATAATCAATAGATTATTCGTAATTATCTTACTTACATCTCATAGATATTCCACTATGACATGTGGGATATCTATGGGATATCTATGGGATATCTTATTATCTATTACCTATCTACAGCGAATCTACAGCAAGTCGGGGGGGGCGAGGTAAAGGAAATGGCGCATAAGCCCGGGTTGCAAATTTTTTTCGTGTTTTGAATATCGCGCCAGCGCATACAACGCTGTGGTTTGAAGCATGTTTCTCATCAAAATATGAAACGCGTGGTAGCATGTTTTGATACAATTGCCCTGGATAATAATAAGATAACTGTTCTTTGTGAAAACTTTTATTTTGTTACAGACTAAGGAAAGTATGATGCGGACAATGTCGGAATCAGGATTTGCGGAATAACTGTCGGAATCAGGATTCTCAGGATGAAAAGATGAATAGGATGAAAAGATGAATAGGATGAAAGGATGAAAGAATGGACATGTTACGATAAGAGATAATCCTGAATATCCTAAAATCAAGTAAAATCCTGAAGCGGACGAAAAGGATTGAAAAAAGCCGAAAGCTTGCTTATTGACCGACAACAAATGTTGAAAACATAGCACGAATAAACCCATCGAGGCAAGCGAGGGGGAGAAAGAGGCAAAGTTCGGAAGTATCGAAGGTCAACTCATGGTGACGGATATGGGATACTTACGCAGATTTGGGAAACTTACGGTAAAGATAGGAAGGATACGTGTTACGTAAAAAAAAGAGCATGCAAACTCATTCTTTTGCACGCTCTTTTTAATTGGATGTCATTCTTGGCTGGCTATTCAGCTTTCGTCTTTTTAGTTTTCTTTGCCAATTCTGTTTGCAACGATTCTATTTCTTTTGCCTGGTTCTCGATGGTTTTGAGCAACGAGTTCAATTCTTCGTTTTCTATTGTGGTAGGGTAGTGGGCATCTACTCGAGCCAGGAAGTCGGCAAGTATATTCATGTAGTTGGTGAATGCTTCGTATTGTGAGGCATAATGGGTTCCGAATTGGTCGTAGTGGGACATGTATCGGAAGTTGTCGGTAGTCTGAAGTCGAAGGTAATCGAGTAGGAGCGGCTTGTCTTTACTCAGTCGCACACGTTCGGCGGCGTCATAAAGTTTTGTTAGCGCTTCGTGTTGCAGGTCGTTTCCTGTCCATACGCTGATGTCCTTGTTTGCCGACCAGCTGGTGGTGTGTGGCACATGCAGACTGTCAACCGAGTCGTGATTCTTGGCAACTTCGGAAGGTAGGGCGAATTGGTCGCCTTGTTCTATCACATGGTAAGGCAATGATTTCAGAAACTCAAAAATACCGGTTTCGGCGCGTTGATAGAATCCAAGCGCTTCATATCCCATCCAGATGTTTACTACCGTGCTCGATTCGGGCATTTGGTTTATGGATTTTAAGAATTTTTCGGCTGTTAGTGGATAATCGCTCCAGCTACTATCGGAAAATTTAAACGCGATGTCGTCGCTCAGTTTGTTGTTTCTTACAAGGAGTTTCAGTTTCGGGATATAGGAGTGGTTATATACGTAGTTTGGACTTTTCCATCCCATTACGTCTTTCACTTCTTCTATAAGCATGGTTTTGAAACCCATGCCTGATACGATTTCACCGATTCCATCGGAATAAATCAACTCCGAATTGCGGAGTACGGTAGGTTTCCTGCCAAAGAGATTCTCAATTTTTTGAACCTGGTATTTCACTTGATTAATGAACTCATCTTTGTCATAAACAGAGGCGAGAGAGTGCGCATAAGGTTCGGCGATAAATTCGACACAGCCGGTTTTTGCCAATTCTCTGAGTTGGTCAATCAGTTCGGGCGCGTATTGCTCCAGTTGCTCCAGCGCGATGCCGGAGATTGAAAATGCGCATTTGAATTTACCGTTTGAGCTTCTAATTATTTCGGCTAATGTGCGTGTGGCAGGCAGATAAGCTTGCTCTACCATGGCGCGAATGCGGTCTTCGGTCAAGAAATCATCATAATAGTAATGATCTTGCCCTATTTCAAAGAACCGATAGCGTTTTAGCCGAACCGGTTGATGAATTTCGAAGTAAAAACAGATGTTTTTCATATTGTTGAATTTTTTATTTTTTACATTATTTTTTTGTTGGAAGATTTTGTATAAACCGAGATAGATTTCCCTTCTTATATATTCCCGGTTACTTTGTTGTAAATAGCGCGTACTTTCATGCCGGCATCATACCATTTAATGCTATTCACTTCGTCCAGCCCGAGTTGTCGCATGCTGGCATATTGCGCGGGATAGGTTACTATTCCGTAAATGGCATCAGCCATGGCATCAATGTCCCAATAATCAGTTTTGATTACGTGTGAGAGTATTTCGGCGCAGCCTGACTGATAGGAGATGATGGAAGGTGTACCTACCTGCATCGCTTCAAGCGGTGAAATACCGAATGGCTCCGATACGGAAGGCATGATATAGACGTCGCTTTGAGCCAACATTTCGTGCACATCGCGCCCGCGAAGGAATCCCGGGAAGTGAAAGCGGTCGGCAATGCCTCGCTGAGCGGCAAGTTCTATCATGGCATTCATCATGTCGCCACTCCCCGCCATCACAAATCTCACGTTTTTGGTGCGTTGTATTACCCTGGCGGCAGCTTCTACGAAATACTCCGGACCTTTTTGCATCGTAATCCTCCCCAGGAAAGTAACGATTTTATCTTTTCGTGGTTGTTTTACAAAGCTACCCGCATCGTGAAGCGGCTCCACAGCGTTGTGTACAGTGGTTACTTTGTGAGGTGGCTGATGGTATTTTTCTATTACTATCTGGCGGGTGAGGTTGCTCACTGTCAGGATGTGATCCGCCGCGTCCAATCCACGTTTCTCAATCGCATATACGGTGGGGTTCACTTTACCGCGGCTTCGGTCGAAGTCGGTGGCGTGAACATGGACTACCAGCGGCTTGCCACTGATTTGCTTGGCAAATGCGCCTGCCGGATAGGTGAGCCAGTCGTGTGAGTGGATTACGTCGAAATCGAGTTGATGAGCCAATACGCTTGCCACAGCTTCATAGTTCGAAATCTCCTCAATCAGGTTGTCGGGGTATCTTCCGGAGAAGTCGATACAACCCAATTCGTTGGTGTAGATGCGGCGGTAGTCATACTTGATGCCGTTTCTTAACCAAAAGTATTCGTCCGGGTGCATTTTTCCACCCAGTTTTTGATTGACAAAATCCCAGTTGTTTTCTTTCCAAACCACCGGAACGTTGCTCGCGCCAATAATTTTCAGGAAACTTTGGTTTTCATCGCCGTGTGGTTTTGGGATAACAAAGGTGATTTCCATATCGCCCTGTGCTGCCATGCCTCTTGTGAGTCCATAACTTGCAGTACCCAAACCGCCTAAAATATGGGGAGGAAACTCCCAGCCAAACATTAGCGCTTTCATAAATTTACCTCCTTTTCTTCTTCTTTTTTCAAGATATCAATTGCTCTCAATATTTCAGCTACGCTCATTGCAAACGACATGCCTCCATGTCCTTTGAAAGGCGGGTTACCATCGTAAAGTTCGGAGATGGTGCCAACGCATAGCTCGGTCATTTCGGCTTCAAGACCCGATAGTAGTCGCTCGATGAATGATTTGCCACTGGTTTTATATATTTTCAGATAAGCATCTGTGTAGTAGGCGATAGTCCATGGCCAAACCGGTCCGTTGTGGTAGTTCCAATTTCGTTCCTGCATTCCTCCTATGTATTCCGGGCGATACGAGCCACTTTTCGGACTCAATGTGCGCAATCCTTTCGGTGTCAGCAACTCTTTGGTTGCAATGTCCACTACCGATTTCATTTGCTGTCGGTCGAGTGGCGAAAACGGAAGGCCGGCCGCTATAATCATATTCGGTCGTACTTCCTTGTCTTTGTAGCCGTTTACGGCATAATCATTGAGGTAAGTGCCATTCCAAAATTCATTGATAAACGATTCTTTGGCGATTTCTGCCTGATAATCGAGCAAGTCGGCAGATTGGTCGTTCCCGATCACTCTTTCGAGCTGTGCTACAAACTTCATGGCGTTGTACCAAAGCGCGTTTATTTCCACCACGTAGCCGGTGCGTGGCGTGATAGGCATGTTGTATTCTACAGCGTCCATCCATGTTGCCGGCTTTTCGGTGCCGTTGACATAGAGAAGGTTGTTTTTGTGCATGAAGAGATTGGGATGCCCCTGTTTCTTGATATGATTAATAGCCCGGATACATATATCGCCAAATCGTTCTGCCGCTTTTTCGATGGAGTTAAGCTCGGCATATTGTTGTATGGAGCGGATAAACCAAAGGGGATTATCGGGCGCGTCAAGGTCTTTCAGTGTGAAATCGCTCCGTTTACCTGCTAAGAATGCTTCAATTTCTTCTAAAGTTGTGCTCATGATAGCGTCGAAATAGTCTTCACGACCGATGAGAAGGGTGGAAGGGACGAGCGAAACAAACTGATCGCGCGCACGAGCGCCAAACCAGGGGAATCCTGCAAGAATATAGGTTTTATCGTCTTTCTTGTTGTAAAGTTGATGAGCGGCGTTTTTCAGTGTCGAAAACATGTCGGAGCGTTGATGTCTTTTGCCGAGTTCCTTTTCCCACAAACTGTTTAGCGAGCGGGTAGAAACTTCGGAGGTTCCGGCAGAAATAATTATTGATTCGCCTTTTTTAATCGGCATTTCAAAATATCCCGGAACCAGCAAATCTTCCTGGAAGTCGTATCCGCGTTCCTGCTCTTTCCAGTAAACAATCTCTTTGTACCAATCGGGTTGGTGATAGTAGGTGTTTTTGCGCGAAAACTGCATGCAAAGACTGGGATATCCTTCGTAAAGTTTCATGCTTATTCCATTGCTTAATTCGTGGTAAGCGGTGTTCGCGATGTTATTTTGGCGTGTAAGTTCATTCACGCTGCGAAATGCCAAAAACGGTTTGAAGCGAATGGTTGTAGGCGAGTGCGCATCAAGCAATGTGTATTTGAACAAAATACGTGGTTCGTTCGAAACGAGTATTCGTTCTTTTTGCAAGATAACTCCACCGATACGGTAGATGGTACGTGGAATGGTGTCGCACGTAAATTCTCTGATGTAGCGATGTCCGTTTGGGTTGAAGTTGTAGCCCGGGTACATGTGTATTCCCAGGTTGAACTCGGCTCCATGTTGAATGATTGTCTCGTCGAGCGAGGAGAGAAGCACGTGGTTGCTGTCGTCAATCTCCGGAAGAGGCACTACCAGTTGGCCATGATATTTTCTGGTGTTGCACTCTATTAGAGTTGAGCTGCTGTATGTCCCCGCACGGTTTGTTCTGATTAGCTCCTTTGTTATTGATTTTTCAAGGTTCATCAGCAACGTCTTGTCGAAATTTAAGTAACTCATATATGTAGGATTGAAATGTTAAGGCTCCTACAAAAATATATATAATCTTTTAGAAAAAAAAGAAAAGTATCAATATATCTGAAATTATTTTCAAGATGATGCGCAAACTTGCTTTAAATCACATTTTTACATTGAAATCGTTTCCAATTCTACAATTTGTTATGATAACATCAATTTTAATCGTTATTTTTGTAGATAAAAATTTATTGCATTATGAGTATTGAAGTTCGTGAGAAAAAGCGGTTTTATTACGCGCTTTTTTTTCCGGTGATTATCTGTTTTATAGTCTTGCTCGTTTTTGTTTTCGAGCATGTCATGGGGCTTGATTTTGGTGGTGGAGGAGTCGCGCCTCGCGAGCCACTTTCCTTGTTCAATATTTTCACTATGCCCTTTATTCATGCCGATTGGGGTCATTTATTCAATAATCTGGTCTCTTTTCTGGTGTTGAGCACTGCGCTTTTTTATTTTTACAGTGAAATTGCGGGTAAAGTCCTTTTCTGGTCGCTTGTGGTGAGTGGTTTGTTGCTGTGGATTATTGGACGCGACGCAGTGCACATCGGTATGAGTGGAATGGTGTACGCGGTTTCTTTTTTTCTTACGTTTAGTGGCATTATTCGTAAGCATATTCCACTGATAGCTATGGCGTTGGTTGTAGTGTTTCTGTACGGCAATAATGTATGGCATCTTTTCCCGTGGCAGAAGTTTGATCCGGTATCTTGGGAGGGTCATCTTGCCGGCGCCGTTGCGGGTGTCGCGCTTGCTTTTGTGTATAGAAAGGACGGGCCGCAAAAGCCGCAGCCTTCATGGAAGGATGAGGATGAATATGAGGATGATGAAGGCGCTTATTGGAATGACAAAGAGGAAGATGAGCGTAATGAAATGCACCCGGAGGCATAAGACGAAAAAAGCAGAATCGGTAGGATTCTGCTTTTTTATTGATGGTGTCGCGATAGCTTAATTGCTGAAAGTGAGTTTATTGTTCTCGAAATCCACGCGTATTGGTTTGTTGTTGTCGAGTTTTCCGCCGATTAATTCTTTGGAAAGGTCGTTCAGAATGTAACGCTGAATGGCTCGTTTCACCGGGCGAGCGCCGAATTGTGGGTCATAGCCTTCATGTGCTATGTAGCGCAAAGCGCTTTCACTCACTTCGAGTTTTACGCCATTCTCATTGAGCATCCCGATGATGTGGTTCAATTGGATTTTTACAATTTCCGATATCTGACTTTCGCTAAGAGGTGTGAACATAATTGTTTCGTCAACACGGTTCAAAAACTCGGGACGCACCACTTTTTTAAGCATATCCATCACTTCGTTTTTAGTGTTTTCCACTATTTTATCGTGATTTGCCGGAGTTATTTGCTCAAAGTTGGAGCGAATAAGCTGCGAGCCGATATTGGAAGTCATGATGATGATGGTATTTTTAAAGTTGACAGTCCTCCCTTTGTTGTCGGTTAGCCGCCCATCGTCCAGCACTTGCAGCAAAACGTTGAAAATGTCGGGGTGCGCCTTTTCAATCTCATCGAAGAGAACAACGGAGTAAGGCTTCCGTCGGATGGCTTCGGTGAGTTGACCTCCTTCATCGTATCCTACGTATCCCGGAGGTGAACCGATAAGTCTTGTAACCGAAAATTTTTCCTGATACTCGCTCATGTCAATACGTGTCATCATGTTTTCGTCGTCAAAAAGATAGTCGGCCAATGCTTTGGCAAGTTCAGTTTTCCCAACACCGGTGGTGCCAAGAAAGATAAATGAACCTATCGGGCGTTTTGGGTCGTTCAGTCCTGCCCGGCTTCGGCGTACCGCGTCCGATACCGCCTCGATGGCTTCATCTTGCCCCACCACGCGTTTGTGAAGTTCATCTTCGAGCTTGAGCAGTTTGTCCTTTTCGCTTTGCAGCATTTTATTGACCGGTATGCCAGTCCATCTACTCACCACATCGGCTATGTCATCGCTGTTCACCTCTTGTTTTATCATTGCTTTGTTGCCCTGAATTTTGTCGAGGTCATCTTTGTAAGCGTTGATTTGAGCTTCCGCATTTTTAATTTTTCCGTAGCGAATCTCGGCCACTTTTCCATAGTTGCCTTCGCGTTCGGCGTTGTCGGCTTCGTATTTCAGATTTTCAATTTCAATTTTCGTTTGTTGAATTTTATCGACAAGCTCTTTTTCCGATGCCCATTTGGCTCTAAGTCCGGCGCTTTCTTCTTTCAGATTTGCTATTTCATTGCTGAGCAATTCCAGTTTTTTCACATCATTCTCGCGTTTAATAGCCTCACGCTCAATTTCCAATTGCTTGATGTTTCGCTCGATGATATCCAGCTCTTCGGGTACGCTGTCCACTTCGAGGCGAAGTTTTGACGCGGCTTCGTCCATCAGGTCAATGGCTTTGTCCGGCAAAAACCGATCGGTGATGTATCGATTGGACAATTCCACCGCTTCGATGATGGCATTGTCCATGATTCTCACTTTGTGGTGATTCTCGTATCGTTCTTTCAGTCCGCGCAGAATTGAAATGGTCGATTGCACATCGGGTTCGTTTATCATCACTATCTGAAATCGCCTTTCGAGCGCTTTGTCTTTTTCGAAGTATTTCTGATATTCATCAAGTGTTGTTGCACCAATGGCGCGTAGCTCGCCCCGCGCGAGCGCAGGTTTCAGTATGTTGGCGGCATCCATAGCGCCATCGCTTTTCCCGGCGCCTACCAAAGTGTGGATTTCGTCGATAAAAAGAATGACCTCTCCATCGGATTTTATCACTTCGTTTACTACCGATTTCAATCTTTCTTCAAACTCCCCTTTGTATTTCGCGCCGGCTATAAGCGCGCCCATATCGAGCGAGAATACTTGTTTCGATTTTAGATTCTCTGGCACATCGCCCCTTAGTATCCGATGTGCCAACCCTTCGGCAATGGCGGTTTTGCCCACTCCGGGTTCACCTATCAGAATCGGGTTGTTTTTGGTTCGTCGGCTCAAAATCTGCAATACGCGCCGTATCTCTTCGTCACGCCCGATAACGGGGTCGAGTTTGCCCAATCGCGCTTGCTCTACAAGGTTGATGGCATATTTGCTTAGCGCATTGTAAGTTTCTTCGGCCGACGAAGAGGTGGCTTTCGCTCCTTTCCGTAGCTCGTCAATTGCAGTTTTCATCGCGCTTTCGGTAGCTCCGGCATCTTTCAATACTGTTGCGGCTTGCGATTTTACAACGAGTAGAGCCAGTAGCAAGTATTCTAATGTTACGAATTGATCGCCGGATTTTTGCGATAATTCAGTCGCTTTCTGGAATACTTCGTTGCTTTCGCGGCTCAGGTAAGGCTCGCCACCCGAAACACGCGGAAATCCTTCGATGATTTTGTCGAGCACGGTGTCGATGTTGGAGCTGTAAATCCCCATTTTACCGAAAATAAACTGCGTTACATCTTCACCTTTGTCCATCACAGCCTTCAGCAGATGGGCTGTTTCAATCATTTGCTGTCCTTTAGCTTGCGCCATATTGATGGCTTGCTGCACAGCTTCTTGCGATTTGGTTGTTAAGTTGTTGAAATTCATATCTGATGTTTTTATTTATCAATTGATTTTATAGCGAAATCTGTCTGTTGCATTGTTTGCGGAGATCGCTTTTTTCTTGTTGTTTTATTAATTGGCAAAATGCTTACCAATCGGAAAATCGGACAAAATGACATGAATATGTGATGAAAAACTCGCAAAACTGCCAAAATGACATTCAGTTCGGTTGTTTTAATTTATTTTAGAATAGTTTGAATGTTGGTGAGCGGGTTGTGTGATTTTACATACAAAAAAAATATTACTTTTGTATTCGAATACATCTATAATATAACAACGACGCCAATGCCAAAAATAGAATTCAAAGTTCCGGAACCAACTCTCCGGCGTTTGCCTTGGTATCTCGCGTATGCGCAGATGGTGCAGCGCTCGGGCGAAACATTCCTGTCGTCAACGCAGATCTCCAATAATATCGCGGTTGACGCGTCGAAAGTAGCGAAAGATTTGTCGTATGTGAAAATTACGGGCAAGACGCGTGTGGGTTATGATGTGAATGAGCTTGTTGCCGTGTTGGAGCAATTTCTCGGTTTTACCCGCTCACACAAAGCATTTATGTTTGGAGTAGGGATGCTTGGAGGCGCTTTGATGCACGACAATGGTTTGGGGCATTTCGGGTTGGAGATTGTAGCCGGGTTTGATGTGAAGGTGGAGCTTGCGGGCACCAGTATCAACCGTATTCCTATACATCACACCAGCAAATTCGCCGAGCTTCAGAAGCAAATGGATGTAAATATCGGGATTCTCACCGTGCCAACGAGTAAAGCGCAAGAGGTTGCCGATATGATGGTGGAGGGTGGTATTCGCGCTATTTGGAACTTTACTCCTTTCAGAATTCGTGTCCCTGAAAACATTGTTGTGCAAAATACTTCCATTTACGCGCATCTGGCAGTGATGTTCAACCGGCTCAATGAATTGAACGAATCGATGAAAGTTGACAACTCCGGACTTTCGATACACTAAAAAAAGATTCTTGTATGAAAATATTTGCAATCGGGCAGAACTATATCGAACATAACAGGGAAATGCAAAGTGCAGACCCGAAAGAACCCGTGGTGTTTATGAAACCCGATAGCGCGATACTCCGTGCGAATAAACCCTTTTTTATCCCCGAATTTAGTAATGAGATTCATTACGAAACGGAACTGATTGTGAAAATTAACCGCATCGGCAAACACATTTCGCCAAAATTTGCCAACCGTTATTACGATGAAATAGGTTTGGGGATCGATTTCACCGCGCGCGACTTGCAACGTAAGCTGAAAAGTGAAGGTAAACCATGGGAAATTTGCAAAGGCTTTGATGGCGCGGCTGTTATTGGCGACTTTATTCCCAAAGATGAACTTGGCGAAGTGCAGCAAATTCGTTTTCATCTTGATATTGATGGTAAAACCGTACAACAAGGCAATTCGAGCGACATGATTTTCTCTATTGATGCTATCATCGCTTATATCAGCCGGTATTTCACATTAAAAATTGGAGATTTGATTTATACCGGAACACCTGTGGGTGTTGGCGCGGTCGCTATAGGCAATCGTCTTGAGGGATATATTTTTGATAGAAAGATGTTTGATTTTCAGGTAAAATAGTTGGGCGTGAACAGTAAGTCCGGCTTATTTGTTTATTGCAGGTAGTGGACAGGGCAATTGCCATGTTTATCATATCTGATGATGGTGTCGTGTTGTTTCCTTAATAAATGAAGCAGTGCCTTGGCGGGCTTGGGTGTGTAAGTGTCAATGAATTGACTTGCAAGCAATAAATTCCCGCAATTTACGTTATTGATTTTCAGTTTTCCTTATTCTTCTTTAGCTAATAACAGAAATGAAATTTAAGATTCTTCTCCTCGCATTTGTTGCCTCGTTTGTCTGCCTATCAGCTCAAAATACATCTACATTGAAGCGCCAATTGAAGTGGAACGGTGTAGAAACATGGACTACAGACCGCTCGACGAGGCAGGTGGTTGGCTTTGCCGATGCTATCTATCCCGATGGCGATTTAGTGCCTTATTATCACGAACGATTTGCTGCAGACGTTTTATCCACCTATAACTACAAGGTAACAAACGCGGAATTGATACCCCTCACCGACGAAGAGGCGCGCGTTTTAGTAGATGTATCACTACCCGAAGAGATACAATTTCGAACTTTCACTACTTCCGATCGTGGAAATGCGTATCGCACACTGCAAGTTCTGCCTTTTGTCAACCAATCCGGAAAGTTATTCAGAGTGAGCAGCTTTGATATTGAAGTTGAGAAACAGGCGGTGGCAGACAAAGTCGCTGCGGAGCAAAAGCAGCTTTATGCCGAAAATTCGGTGCTCGCTTCCGGCAAGTTTGTGAAAGTGAAAGTGAAAGAAAGTGGAATATATAAACTCACCTACGAAGCGCTTAGCAGCATGGGTGTTAATCCGGCAAATGTGCGTGTGTTTGGCTATGGTGGCGCGTTGCTTCATCAAAATATTTCCACGAAGCGCCACGATGATTTGCCCGAAGTAGCCGTGTGGATGGAGAAGGGAGCCGATGGAGTGTTCAATGCCGGTGATTATATCTTGTTTTACGGGCAGGGAGTCGTAAAATGGAACTACGATAACCAGAAGAAATCGTTTATACACACGCTCAATCATTATTCCAGCGAAGGCTATTACTTTATTACATCCGATGTGGGAGAAGGGCGCCGAATCGAAACAGTAAGAATTACCCCGCCCACAGGAGCTACGGTGCTGGATGTTACCGAGTTCTCCGATTATCAACATCACGAGTTGGAGAAACTGAATCTGGGAAAAACGGGTAAAGTATTTTATGGTGAAGAGTTTAATATGTCGCCACTTAGTTACAATTTCAATTTTAATTTCCCCAATATCGTCAATGCTCCGGTCAAAGCGTTTGTAGATTTGGCTGTAACAGCCGGCACCACCTCCAGCTTTTCGCTGAAACTGAATGACGGACAAGCTGCCACCATCCCCGTTTCGAGTAAAAGTCAAGAAACATACACGCTGGGTTATGGCGTGAGCGAAACCCTTAGCTTTGCCAATAGTAATAGCACCCTGAATTTTTTACTCAGTTTTTCCAAAACAGCTTCGTATCAAAAAGCTTATCTCAACTACCTGGAAGTAAACGTGCGCCGCAAACTGATAATGACCGGCAATGTAATGTTTTTCAGAAATGTGGATAATTATTTGAAATATAACTACAATCGCTATCAGATAGAATCGGCGGGCGCCAACGTGCAGATTTGGGATATTACCGACCCGGTAAATGCTCAACAGATAGAAACTACCCGTAATGGCAATCTGCTCGAATTTATCGACTCCAACGCGAGTGTGAAAGAGTATGTGGCTATCGACCCTTCGGCTAAAGCCGCATTTACTCTTGAGCCGATATCGGTGGGAGTGGTAGCAAATCAAAACTTACACGCGCTGACACCAGCCGATTTTACCATCATTACACACCCCATGTTTCTGCCACAAGCGGAAAAGCTTGCGCAGGCGCATCGCGATGTGGATGGAATGAGTGTAAATGTGATGACTACGGAGCAGGTTTACAACGAATATTCGTCCGGAACACCCGATGCCACCGCCTACCGCCTTGCTATGAAAATGTGGTATGACCGCACCGCCAAGCAACAACCCAAATACTTGCTGCTTTTTGGCCGTGGTTCTTATGACAATCGAGGAATAATAAATAATTCGGGCGATAATCTGGTGATTACGTATCAGGCTGACAACTCGCTCGACCAGGTGAAATCTTATGTTACCGACGATTATTTTGGTCTTTTGGACAATGGCGAAGGTGTGTATGTTGCCGAAGATTTGCTGGATGTGGGGGTTGGGCGTTTTCCCGTGTCCACAACCAAGCAAGCCGAAGATGTGGTGAATAAGACAATAGCTTATATGAAAAATGATGTGCGTGGCAATTGGAAAAATCAACTCGGATTTGTAGCCGATGATGGTGACGCGGCGCTACACATGCGCGACATGGATAATCAGGTGGTGAAAGTGATGCAAACTCAATTCCCCGGTTATCAATACAATAAAATTTATCTGGATTCATACAAAAAAGAGATAACGGCTAATGGTGAAAGCTATCCGTTGGCACGGACTAAACTCAATTCATTGGTTCATTCCGGCTTGTTTATGCTCAATTTTATGGGACACGCCGGCGAGTTTGGCTGGACCAAAGAGGGGGTGCTCACCACCAATGACGTGCGAAACATGTACAACACTAAATTGCCTTTTTGGGTAACCGCAACCTGTGATTTTGTGCTTTTCGATGTGAAGACAGTTTCTGCCGGCGAGCACGTGTTGCTCAATCCTACGGGTGGTGGTATTGGACTGTTTTCGGCTGCGCGGGTTGTTTACGCCGCAGAAAATGCGCGGTTGAACAACAAGTTTGTGCAATATCTTTTTAGAAAAAATGGAAACAATGAATACCCGCGCATGGGTGATGTGGTGAGGCTGTCGAAAAACGATGTGGGCAGCGGAATGAACAAACTCTCGTACATGCTTTTTGGCAATCCGGCGCTACGGATGAATTATCCTACTAATTATAAAGTGATTACTGAAAAAATAAATAACAAAGTAGTGAGTGGGGGCGAGGTGCTCAAAGCGCTTTCGGTAAATGAAATAAGTGGTTATATAACCGATGAAAATGGGCAACCAATTACCGATTTTAATGGGATGGTGGAAGTGTCGATTGCAGATAAGGTGCAGCGCATCACCACGCTGAACAATCAGAATGGCGGTGCTATTACGTATGACGACCGTCCGAATATGCTCTATTCCGGCAAGACCAATGTGGTGAACGGACGATTCGCATTTACCATGATGGTGCCTCGCGACATTCGTTACAATTACGGTTCGGGGCGGATTAATTATTATGCTTCCGAGGATGAAAACGGACGAGAGGCGCAGGGTTACTATGAGAACTTTACGGTGGGAGGCTCCGAAACCATCACAACGGAAGATACTACCGGGCCCAATGTGGAAATGTATCTTAATTCACCCGGTTTTGTATCGGGTGGTAAGGTTAACGAAACTCCCGTTTTCGTTGCAAAACTAAGCGACGAAAATGGTATCAATACTGTGGGTAGCGGAATCGGGCACGACATTAAATTGGTGGTTGACGACAACGCCTCAACTACTTACACGCTGAATGAATATTATGAGTCGGATGCCGGAAGTTATCAAAGCGGCACGGTGCGTATGAAGCTACCACAGTTGAAAGACGGAAAGCACACGCTCCGCTTCTATGTCTGGGATTTGCTTAACAACTCCACGCTCGCCACACTCGATTTTGAAGTGGTATCGGGGCTTGCGCCACAGGTTTTTGGAGTTAGCAACTATCCAAACCCGGTAAAAACCTCTACCTCTTTTGTGATAGAACATGACCGTCCTGAAACAATTCTGGAAACCACACTGCTCGTTTACGATATTTCCGGCCGATTGTTGTTTACTGAAATTAAAAACAGCGCCGACAATCTTTCCTGGAATCTGATTGACAGCTCGGGAGAGCGGGTGAAGCCCGGAGTTTATCTCTATCGTATTGCTATCAAAACACCAAGTGGCAAAGAAACAAGCAAAGCAAATAAAATAATTGTACTTGGGCAATAATTTTAGATATTAGCGTTTAAAGTACTGTATTTTCGCTTATCGAATACAAAAGAACTTATTTTTTAAAACTTAGATAATTGTATAAATAAAACGAATGAAAAAGACCTATTTAATGATACTCTCAAGTCTGTTGCTGACTTTGGTAGTGTCAGCTCAGGAAGAAGTAAATAAACAACTCAATCCACTCGTTACCGGAGTGCCATCACTCACCATCACTCCCGATGCGCGGGCAGGTGCTATGGGCGATGCAGGTGTAGCTACAAGTCCCGATATAAATTCGCAACATTGGAACCTGTCAAAATATGCTTTCATGGAAAGCCCTGCCGGTTTCACATTCTCTTATACGCCTTGGTTGAGTAAATTGGTAAACGACATCAATCTGCTTTATGCCGCAGGTTATTGGAAGTTTGACGAGCAACAGTCAGTGAGCGCTTCGCTTCGATTCTTCTCTCTTGGCGAAATCAAACTGACAGGCGAGCGCCCCGACGATGATTACGGTACCGCGCATCCCAATGAACTAGCCTTTGACCTTGGATATTCCAGGAAATTGTCGGACAATTTGTCGGCAGGTGTCGCTTTCCGTTACATTCGCTCCGACCTCAACAACGGACTGAATAACACTGCCGACCCCATGTATCCGGGCAACGCGATTGGCGCTGATGTGGCTGCTTATTATCGCAAACCAATTGAGATGTCAACGGGCGATGCTAATCTGGCATTGGGATTGAATGTGTCGAATATCGGTTCGAAAATATCATACGACCAAAACCTGACAAGCATCTTCATCCCCACCAATTTTAGATTGGGAGGTTCGTTCGAATATCCGTTTGACGATTACAATAAATTCTCATTCATCCTGGACTTGAATAAACTGCTTGTGCCAACTCCGGTGAAACCTATCGGTGATGAAACTTACGATTCGCCCGAATACCTCAAACGCCACGAAGAATATGACCAAACCGGACCCATTGCCGGGATATTCAAATCATTTGGCGACGCGCCGGGTGGCATGTCCGAAGAGCTGAAAGAGATAATGTGGTCGGTAGGCGCCGAATATACCTACAACAATCAATTCTCGGTTCGTGGCGGTTATTTTAATGAAAATGAACTGAAAGGAAATCGGAAATACTTCACAGCAGGTGTGGGATTCAAATTGAATATGTTTCAATTAGACGCGGCATACCTGATTTCGACCGCCCAGTCCAATCCGCTGGATCAAACCCTTCGCTTCACACTTGGGTTCAACCTCGATGGCTTGAAAAACTTGATGCGATAAGAGATAATATACTGTTAAAAAGAGTGCAGAAGCCGAACAGCCTGCGCTCTTTTTTGTTTTCGGTAATGAAAAGAAAAAATAATGGAACTAATATAGACAATTAAAAAAATGAATATTCGAGTTGGTTTTGGATACGATGTCCACGCTTTCGCTACCGAACGCGAACTTTGGCTTGGTGGAGTGAATTTTGATTATCCGCATGGTTTGATGGGTCATTCCGATGCCGATGTGTTGATACACGCCTTGTGCGACGCTTTGCTTGGCGCCGCCAATTTGCGCGACATTGGTTTCCACTTCCCCGATACGGCTGCCGATTTCAAAAATATCGATAGCAAAATCCTATTGAAACACGTGATGAGTCTGCTACGCGAAAAAGGATGGAGCTTTGGAAATGCCGACTGCACACTGGTAGCAGAGCAACCCAAAATGAATCCGCGAATACCCGACATGCAACTTACGTTGGCCGAAGTGATGGAGGTGGAGTCCGACACTATTTCTATCAAAGCATCCACAAACGAGAAACTCGGTTTCCTTGGGCGTCAAGAAGGCATTGTGGCTTATGCTACCGTGTTGATATATAAATAAATGCGTTTGGTTATAACCCTATTCTATGTATGTATCAATACATTTGATTAGCTTTTGTTGCTCGATTCATTTGGTTTTTGTTAATTTTGCAGTAGAATCCTTTTGGGGGTTTGAAAGAGATAGGAAATTTATAAATTATTAAAAACATTAAATACATAGAAATTATGGCATTATTAATTGGAAAACAAGCGCCTGCGGTATCTGGTCAGGCTGTAATCAACGGAAACGACATTGTAGATAACTTCAGCCTTGAACAATACAAAGGTAAATATGTGGTATTATTCTTTTACCCTGCCGATTTTACTTTCGTATGCCCTACTGAAATTATCGCGTTTCAAGAGAAAATCGCTGAATTTGAAGCGCGTAATTGCGCGGTAATTGGAGCATCTACCGACTCGCAATTCTCACATTGGAAATGGTTGCAAACTCCTCAAAACGAGGGTGGTATCAAAGGGGTGAAATTCCCGCTTTATGCCGACCAATCGTTGATGGTTTCGCGCGCTTATGATGTGCTTGCAGGCTCTGAAGAGTATGATGAAAATGGCGATATTCAGTTTGTAGGCGTGCCACAGGCTTATCGTGGACTTTTCTTGATTGACCGCGAAGGAGTAGTTCGTCATCAGTTGGTAAACGATATGCCAATTGGACGTAGCGTTGAAGAAATTCTTCGCGTGATTGATGCCCTGCAATTCACCGAAGAGTATGGTGAGGTTTGCCCGGCAAACTGGAAAAAAGGTGAGGCGGCAATGAAGCCAACACAAGAAGGCGTGTCGGCTTATTTGTCGAAATAATCGGCTAACCGATAAAGCAATAGTAAAAACGGTTCTACAGGATTTCGTGTGAAAAACATTACTTTTGTCTTATGCATGAAGAAAA
>CAZMQV010000019.1:0-45057 GCA_964568675.1 uncultured Paludibacter sp. | reverse complement strand
CAAGGACCCTCTGATTAACAGTCAGATGCTCTAACCGACTGAGCTAAGGAAGAATGTTTCGCATTATTTCTCAAATGCGTTGCAAAAGTAGTGCATTATTTTGAAATATGCAATATCTTTGCAAAATAATTTTTAAAGAAAAAAGATGAAGAAAATTTTAGGGATGGGTAACGCCCTGACAGACATGCTCTTTCAGCTCGACGACGATGCTTTGCTCGAAAAACTAAATTTAGTTAAAGGCGGCATGCAACTCATTGAGAACGCTCAATCGGAGGAAATAAAAGCGCATTTGACAAACTCCAAAGTAACAATGGCACGTGGAGGCTCGGCATCAAACACGGTGAATGGAGTAGCCAAATTGGGATTAGAGAGTGGATTTATCGGGAAAGTAAGTAACGACACTATCGGAAAGTTTTTCACCGACAACAGCATCGAAAACGGAGTAACGCCACACATGACCAGCAGCGACACCCCATCGGGACACTGTACCGTGCTTGTATCGGCCGACAACGAGCGTACCATGTGCACTTATCTTGGCGCTGCCAGTGAGCTTTTGTCCGAAGATTTATCGATTGACATGTTTCGCGGATATGATTTTTTCCACATCGAGGGATATTTGGTACAAAACCACGACTTGATACGCACAGCGCTGAAACTAGCAAAAGAAGCAGGGCTCACTACCTCAATTGATTTGGCAAGCTTCAATGTAGTGCAAGACAATTTAGAATTTCTGCATGAAATTACCAAAGACTATGTTGACATTACATTTGCCAACGAAGAGGAAGCGTATGAATTTACCGGCAAACAACCGCATGAGGCTGTATCCGAAATCGCCAAAATGTGTTCAATTGCGGTGGTGAAAATCGGCAAGAAAGGTTCATACGTGCAAAGTGGCAATGAGCTTCATGAGATTGAGCCATTTCTGGCAAACGGTATTGACACCACAGGCGCGGGCGACTTTTACGCAGCCGGATTCCTTTATGGATATGCCAAGGGCTATCCGCTCGAAGTGTGCGGACGCATTGGCTCCTATGTATCATCTAAAGTAGTGGAAGTAATCGGCACTAAAATGAGCAATGACACTTGGATAGAAATAGCTGAAAAAGTAAGAGAAATTGCATCCTAAGGGTGCAATTTCTCTCAAATCAAACAATCAAGAAATAAATCTTTACTGCCAAACACGACTAAGCAGGTGCTAACTCCACCGTAAAGTGACGCATAATCGGCTCTTCATCAACAATCCGATATCCACGCGTTATCCTTTCACGTCGGTCATACACATTCTTTAATGCCGCCGCTATCACATCGATATGATTGTTGGTATAAGTGCGACGCGGGATGGCAAGTCGAACAAACTCCAAATCAGGATAACGATTTTCTCGAGTTATCGGGTCGCGATCGGCAAGCAAAGTTCCAATTTCCACCGCACGAATTCCCGCTTCCAGATAAAGCTCCACTGCAAGCGTCTGGGCGATGTATTCTTCTTTCGGCACCCGTGTCAATATCTTTTTCGCGTCCACAAAAATAGCGTATCCTCCGGCCGGGCGTTGATAAGGAATGCCGTATTCATCGAGCTTCTGCCCCAGAAACATCACTTGTTTTATCCTCGATTCGAGATAGTCAAATTCTGTTCCTTCGTCCAGACCCTGCGCCAACGCTTCCATATCGCGTCCGGACATGCCCCCATAGGTGATAAAACCTTCATTCATGATACAAAAAGATTTGCACCGACGCCATAAATCCTCCGTTTTCATCGCCAGAAAACCACCCATGTTCACTATCGCGTCTTTTTTCGACGACATTGTCATCACATCGGCATGTGCAAACATCTCCGCCACTATCTCCTTTATCGATTTGTCGGCGTAGCCCGTTTCTCTTGTTTTAATAAAATAGGCATTTTCGGCAAACCGAGCCGCGTCAATTTGTAGCATTACGCCGTATTTCCGGCAAAGTGCCGATACCGCTTTGATATTCTCCATCGAAACAGGCTGTCCGCCTGCCGTATTATTGGTAACTGTGAGCACCACAGCAGGAATTTTCTCTTTCGGATAAGCGTTGAGCACATCCTCCAGTTTTTTCAAATCAACATTTCCTTTGAATGGCATTTCCAATCCGGTATCTTTTGCCTCATCAATGGTGCAATCAATCGCACTTGCTTTACGGTATTCAATATGACCTTTTGTGGTATCGAAATGCGAATTTCCAGGCAACACATCGCCTTCGCGAATGATAGCGGAATAGAGCAGATTTTCTGCCGCGCGTCCCTGATGAGTGGGGAAAAAGAAATCAAAACCGAGTATGTTTCTAATTGTATTTTTCATGGCGAAATAAGACCGCGCTCCGGCATAGCTTTCGTCGCCCAACATCATAGCCGACCATTGGCGGTCGCTCATGGCTCCGGTGCCGCTATCGGTGAGCAGGTCAATGAAAACCTGATCGCTTTTCAGTCCGAAGAGATTGTAACGCGCATCCTTAATCCATGTTTCGCGCTCCGGCCGACTGCTCCGGCGGATATTTTCTACCATTTTGATTTTGTAAGATTCAGCAAAGGGAAGTTCCATAGAAGTTATTTTTTGTGTTTTTAATTGGTTTTATTGTCAGACAAATCGTATTTATAATAAATATTCATGCAAAAATACGACTAATTCAACACCAAACAAGGATATGATTACGAAAAAAACTAATTTTGTAAAAAAAGAATTTTAAATGAAGCAGGCCAACTTAAAAATCCGGAATTATTTGTTTGTGGTTATAGCCATGATTTGTTGGTCATTTTCATTTATTTGGACGAGTGTGGCTTTAGAATCTTTCCCGCCACTTACACTTATTTCACTCCGATTGGTTTTCGCGTCGCTAATACTTTTTATTATTCTGCTATTGAGCGACAAACTAATCATACCAAAGCGCGATGATTTGAAGCTTTTTCTTGCACTAGCTTTTTTCGAGCCTTTTCTCTATTACATCGGCGAAACTTATGGTCTTACGATGGTAAGCCCCACACTCGCATCGGTAATCATAGCTACGATACCTATTTTTGCGCCGTTTTTTGCTTTTGCGATTTTAAAGGAACGGTTCACCTCGTTGAACTTGTTAGGCATCGCTGTTTCACTTTTTGGAGTTTTTTTGATAGTCAATAAAACCAACAACACGGGTTCAACATCTGCAGCAGGCATTATGCTGGTATTCCTTGCCGTACTTTCGGCCGTTATCTATGGATTGATTTTGCGGAAAATTCCGGTTAAATTCTCCGCGGCAAACATCGTACTTTATCAAAACCTTTTTGGCTTGCTTTACTTCATCCCCACCACTCTATTTACAGATTACAGCAAATACGACGGCATAACCATTCATCAGGAATCATTGAAAGCCCTGCTCTTGCTCACCATATTCGCGTCAATCATCGCATTCGTTCTGTTTTCCGATGTAGTTCGCCGCATCGGTCTGACTAAATCGCAAGTATTCACCAACTTGATTCCGGTATTCACCGCACTGTTTTCATGGATATTTCTTGAAGAATTATTGAGTAAATTGCAATGGTTTGGAATTTTTGTAGTAGTTTTGGGGGTATTTGTAAGCCAAAGCGGTATTAAACTAAGAAAGAAAAGTTCGAAACAAAATATTTAAGACAATTGATTTCAAAATTTCAAAAACATTATCATTATGAAATCGTGGTTTCCATTCTACATATTATACACATGCATCATAGCGCTACCGTTAATCATAGTTAGTACAGTTATTACATCTATCCTTACACTGATACTATCGCCCTTGCTTCCAAACAATAAGACATCCTACATTCCGGCAATAGTATGGGGAAGGTTCTGCTGCCATGTTCTTCTTATTCGCGTAAAAATTAGTGGTTTACAAAACATTGATAAGAATCGCTCCTATATTGTTACTCCAAATCACCAAAGCATCTTCGACATTCTGGCCGTGTATGGCTGGCTTCCGCTAATATTCAAATGGATGATGAAAAAAGAGTTACGCGAAGTTCCTTTTATTGGTTCGGCATGTGAAGCAGCCGGACATATATTTGTTGACCGTGAAAGCCCCGTAGCAGCAAAAAACAGCTTAATAAAAGCGGCTGAGCAACTAATCAATGGTAATTCAACCGTAATTTTCCCGGAAGGAACACGCACAAAAACCGGCAAAGTGGGAAAATTCAAACGAGGCGCATTCCTGCTCGCGATAGAGTTACAACTCCCCATCATACCTATAACAATCAAAGGTAGTTACGAACGATTCAGAAATAAATTCATTTACCCCGGAGTCATCGAAATGAAAATTCATCCTCCGGTTGACGTACATTCCTTTTCGATTGAAAATTCATCCGATTTAGTTCGTCAAGTTCAGGAAATCGTAAAAAGCGGACTCTAAAAAAGGATTCCTTAATCGAATTTTTCGATACCTGCTCAAAAATAATCAAAACCATGTCCTGAAAGTAGCAAAGAAGAAATAAGAATTTGCCTTTCAGGATTTTTTTCAATCCCTTAGCCATGTTCGAAGACTGTGTTATCGATGCTGATGGCATAAAAAGAATAATTTCCATCAAGTCCGGGAAGTCTTCACATAAATTTCTTTGTTCATGCCATGGTGCTATGAGGGGTGTCTCAAAAGCGTTTTGCACACTGAGAATACGGATTTAACGAAGAATTACAGTTTTAAGAACTATTGATTATCTGCGCCTTACAAAACGCATATTTTTATATTTTCCGCGTTAATTTGTCTTATCTATATCATTCGTGTGCTTTTGATACAACTTCTTTATTTTCCCAACTCCTTACAAACGACTTACCGGTATCGCTCCAACAAAACAAGCACTGAGATTATGATAGCTTATCAGAATATCTGACTGTAATTCTCGTGTAGCCGAACATGAAAAATTGTGTTTAACGAAGGCGAATAGTCATCAATAATTGAAGACAAAAAAAGAACTTTAGTTAAATATAATTAATGACAAATCCAAACACCCCAACCTATTCGTCTTATTTTCTGATGATTATCTTCATTGCGATACAATTTACTTGCCAATAGACACTACTTTGTATTGCACAGTATTATATTTATCTCTACATTTGCAATATCAAACTAAAAAAGAAGGAAAATCAACTTTTAAAAACTATACGATTATGTCAGGAAAATACGATGATTTAGAAAGACTAAGAGACCTATTTCACCAAGGTGTCATCACGGAAACGGAATTTAATGCTGAAAAGGAGAAAATACTGAACGGAAGTCCAGGTTTCGACCCCAACTCGCCAACTGAAGAAGTGAATGTTGACGATAACCGGAGCTACAACTCTTTGATGCACATATCGCAATTCTCGAACTATCTGTTACCGGGCTTGGGATTTATAGTTCCAATTGTGATGTGGGCAACCCGAAAAAGCGAAAGCAGGAGTGTGGATTTGAATGGTAAAATTATCTTGAACTGGAATATCAGCATCTTCATCTATACGTGTGTTTTGGCGCTGCTCATAGCGGTGGCTGTGTTGGGTTTTAGTGGCACTATGGCATTCTCCGCCATGGACTATTCTCTCGGAGACTCCTCAAGCTGGTTGGACGACAACCCTTTCTATCTTTTTCGATTCTTCGGTGCAATGGGTTTACTCATGTTGCCAATTATTATCATTTTCATTCTCGATTTTATATTCACAATCATCGGCGCGATAAAAGCAAGTAGTAATGAAGTGTGGAATTATCCGTTGAGTATTCGTTTCTTTAGAACAAAATAGAGAGACTAAATTCAACAAAAGATAAGCCGGAAAGACTAAAAAATTTTTTCAAGGATAAATATCACAAGCAATAGCTTAGCAAAAGAGGCAAGTAACAACTATGATTTCACTCAGCAACATCAACAAAACGTATTATACAGAAGCCACTTCGCTTCATGTGCTCAAAGGTATTGATTTAACCATCGAAAAAGGAGAATATGTATCCATCATGGGAGCATCCGGTTCGGGAAAATCTACTTTATTGAATATCATTGGCATTCTGGATAACTACGACACCGGAACTTATCGGCTCAACGACATACTTATCAAAGACTTGTCGGAGAAAAAATCAGCTTATTACCGCAATGAAATGATAGGATTCGTTTTTCAATCGTTCAATCTTATCAACTTCAAAAACGCCATGGAGAATGTAGCGCTGCCACTTTACTACAAAAATGTGAGCAGAAAAAAGCGCAACATGATGGCATTGGAATACCTGGACATGATGGGGTTGAAGGAATGGGCTACACACATGCCATCGGAAATGTCGGGTGGACAGAAACAACGCGTGGCAATAGCCAGAGCCATCATTTCGCAGCCTAAAGTGCTCCTTGCCGATGAGCCAACCGGCGCGCTCGACAGCAAAACCACCTTAGAAGTGATGGACATTTTGAAAAATCTGAACAAGAACGGGATCACTACGGTGATTGTAACCCACGAACAATCGGTAGCAGACTCAACCGACAGAATCATACACATCAAAGACGGCTTGATCGAAAGCCAATCAAGCCCGAAGAAACTCATCATCGATTAAACACCGGAAGCTCAAATGAATACATTAGAAGAAATACTATCCGCACTGAAACACAATAAGCTGCGCACGGCGATGACCGGGCTTTCAGTTTCATGGGGAATTTTCATTCTCATCGTGCTACTGGGCGCCGGCAATGGTTTACAAAACGGCGTAACAAGCAACTTTGGCAACCGAGCAACCAACACCGTGCAAATGTGGCCCGGACAAACCTCCCTTCCCTACAAAGGACTAAAATCGAACAGAAACCTACGATTCACAAACAAAGAACTGCAAACGGTAAACGACGATGTGCCCGAAAGTGAAGGCGCAACCGGCATTATCGACATAAATTCAACCATCACTTATGGACAAGAATATGGTTCGTACCCAATAAAAGGTGTTCACCCTATCTTTCAGGAAGTAAACGCGTTGGAATTTGCACCTCAAAAAGGAAGGTTTATCAACAAACTGGACGTGGATAACAAAAATAAAGTCATCGTCCTTGATAAAAAAATTGAAGAAACACTTTTCAAAAATCAATCGGCAGTGGGACGCTACGTTCAACTGGGGAGTATTTCGTTCAAAGTAGTAGGCATCAACACAAAAAAAGAAGGCTGGGATGGCTCACAAGCATACATTCCGTTCTCGACAGCGCAATCCATTTTCAAACCGGACAAAAAATTCAATTCCATCGCTTTCACTACCAAAGGACTTGAGACCAAGGAATCAAACGAGCAATTTAATAAAGACTTGAAAGCGCAAATGGCACAAACCATGTTTTTCAATCCGGATGACGAACAAGCGCTTTGGATTAGAAATTCTCAAGAAGACTACCTGCAGACTATGCGGATATTTGGTGGCATTAATCTCTTTGTTACCATCATCGGGATTTTCACATTGATAGCAGGCATCGTGGGGGTAAGCAACATCATGCTTGTGTCGGTAAAAGAGCGCACACGCGAAATCGGGATAAGAAAAGCAATAGGCGCCCCTCCGGCATCCATTCTAAGCTCCATAGTCATCGAGTCCATACTAATCACCGCGGTATTTGGCTATATTGGCATGATTCTCGGAATCGGGTTGACGGAATTAGTCAGCTACATCATGGAGCAAAGCGCAGCAGGAAAAACTACAGCCGGCGGCCAGGAAATGTCGGTTTTCAAAGACCCTACCGTGCAATTGGGATATGTCGTTTTCTCAACCATCGTATTAATCATTTCCGGAGCAATAGCCGGATACATGCCTGCTCGCCGCGCAACACGCATAAAACCGATAGAGGCAATGCGAGAAGAGTAATTGCAAGTAATTGTATCGCATTGGCACTAAAAAAAAGAGAAAGAAACGAAAATGAAAATAGGAAAAAACGGAAACAGCAAAAAGCAAGCTTCATCACGCCCCGCTTCGGGCTGGAAAGGAATCAATTTGCTCGACCTCGATCGCTGGCAAGAAATATGGCAAGCAATAACACACAACAAATCCAGAAGTGTGTTGACAGCTTTTGGGGTATTTTGGGGTATGTTCATGCTGGTGGTAATGGTAGGCGCGGCAAATTCACTAAAAAAGAACATGATGAAAGAAATAGAAGGATTTGCAACTAATTCATGCTTCGTGAGCAATGGGCAGACTTCCGAACCATACAAAGGATTCAAGAAAGGGCGCTTTTGGAACATCGAGAATAGCGACATTGCGGTTCTCACGAATAACATACCCGAAATTCAGTATCTTTCGCCGGTGTTGTTTGGAGGCAGGTCATCAGAAAACAATGTAGTACGCGGCGAGAAATCAGGTTCTTTTAATTCCAAAGGAGTGTATCCGAACTACAACGAAATAGACGAAAGCAAATTGATGTACGGAAGGTTTGTTAATGAAATTGATATTGCCGAACAACGCAAAGTATGTATCATTGGCAAACGGGTATATGAAGTGCTTTTTAATAAAGGTGAAAATCCGTTGGGTAAAAACATCCAATTAAACGGGATTTACTTTAATGTGATAGGCGTAACAGGCAATTCGTCGAACGTAAATATCGGAGGTAATGCCGAGGAGACAATCGTACTGCCTTTCTCCACCATGCAAAAAGCATTTAATCAGGGTGATAAAGTTCACTTTCTGGCTTTAACTGCCAATCCCGGAGTAAAAGTGAGCGTGGTGGAAAAGGCGGTGAAAACCGAACTCAAACGGATTCACAACATATCGCCAACCGACAACACCGGAGTATGGTCGATGAATTTGGAAGACATGTTCACCATGTTCTTTTACCTTCAGCTTGGCATTGCCATTCTGGTGTGGATAGTAGGGCTGGGCACACTAGCTGCCGGAGGAATCGGTGTGAGTAACATCATGCTGGTAACCGTGCGCGAGCGAACCAAAGAAATAGGGATAAAAAGGGCATTGGGAGCAACGCCCAACAATATCATTTCACAAATTATCACCGAAAGCATCATCCTGACACTAATTGCCGGACTCCTGGGAATGCTGTTTGGTGTTGGTATTTTGCAAATCGTTTCATTATTAACCAGTCAAGACCCCGAATCCATGCTGCGAGACCCACAAATCAGCTTTTCAATAGCCATGGGTGGACTATTTGTAATTTTGCTAATTGGCAGCCTGGCAGGACTTATCCCAGCCAAACGCGCGGTCAACATAAAGGCTATCGAAGCGATAAGGGATGAAAATTAAAACAAAATAATGATTCGAATGAGGAAATAAAATCGTATTAAATAGATAGATAACAACTATATAAAAACAGCCTAAAAGAAAAAATAAAGACACATGAAAAAAATTCTAAAAATCACGTTGTGGTTAATCCTCGGATTAACCGTATTGGGTACATTCTATTTCTTGTATCAGAAATCGAAGCCTAAAATCACCAAATATGCAATTGAAACAGTAAAAACCGGATCGATTGAAAAAAAGACAGTAGCCACCGGCAAAGTAGAGCCTCGCAACGAAATTTTGATTAAGCCTCAAATGTCCGGCATTATTTCGGAGGTTTATAAGCAAGCAGGCGACATGGTGAAAGCAGGTGATATCATCGCCAAAATCAAAGTAGTGCCCGACATGGTGAATCTAAATTCATCCGAATCGCGGGTTCATTTGGCGAAATTGGCTTACGAGCAATCGCTATCTGTATTTAACCGCGACAAAACTCTTTTTGAAAAGCAAGTGATATCAAAAGAAGAGTTTGAAAAATCAACCTTATCGTTAAACAACAGTAAGGAGGAGTTGAAAACCGCACAAGACAATCTAAGCTTGGTGCGCGAGGGAATTTCGAGCCGCACAGCCGCTTATAGCAACACCCTTGTGCGCTCCACCATCACCGGAACCATACTGGATGTGCCTATTAAAGTTGGGAACTCTGTTACCATGTCGAACAACTTCAACGACGGTACTACCATTGCCACCGTTGCTAACATGAGCGACATGCTGTTTGTGGGGAAGTTGGACGAAACAGAAATCGGACGCATACACACCGGAATGCCGATGACAATCACCATAGGCGCTTTGCAAGAACACAAGCTCGACGCGAATCTGGAATACATCGCTCCCAAAGGCTCTGAAGAAAGTGGCGCAATCATGTTTCAGATGAAGGCGTCGGTAAAAGTACCTACAAATTTATTTGTGCGCGCAGGCTATAGCGCCAACGCCGAAATAATGCTCGAACAAGCCAACGGTGTGCCTACAATTCCCGAAAGTTGTGTCGAATTTAGTGGAGACAGCACTTTTGTGTATGTACTCACAAAAAATGAACCACAAGAATTTAAGAAAACAGCAGTTAAAATCGGGCTTTCGGACGGCATCAACATTCAGTTGAAAGAGGGACTAAAACTGAACGACAAGATTCGTGGCGCGGAGATTATTGAAAAGAAAAATGACAAACCAAGCAAATAAGCCAAAAGCGATGAAAATAAAGCATATTTTATTCCTATTGATTTTGTTCGGGCTAACGCCACTTGCTGCTCAGAAAACATGGACATTGGAGCAATGTATTGATACAGCGCTGGCAAACAACCGTAATATCAAACAGCAAAAACTGAATTATAAATCAAAAAAAATAAGCCACGAGCAGGCTAAAGCAGATCGGTTGCCAAATCTGAACGCGTCGGTAGGTCAGAATTTTAACTTCGGACGCTCGCTGGGCGTTGACAACACTTATCAGAACTCCAATTCGCAAAACACATCCATGTCAATATCCTCCGGATTGACACTCTTCAATGGATTTCGAACTAAAAACACCATCGAAGCACGTCAAGCAGAATTATTGGCAGCGGGCGCTGATGTTCAAAAAATAGAAAATGACATTATTCTCAACGTTTCGAGCGTGTTTTTACAAGTGCTCCAGAACAAGGAACTACTTCAAAACTCTGAAAACCAACTTCAAATAACACGCGAAAATATCGCGCGAAGAAAAGCACTGATTAACGAGGGTAAAATGGCACAAGGCGAAATATACGAACTTCAGGCACAAGAAGCCAAAGAAGAACTATCGCGCGTGCAAGCTCAAAACCAACTGCAACTATCCCTGCTTGACCTTTCGCAAGTACTGGAGATCGATCATTTTGAAGACATTGACATTGCTGTACCCGGCAATCTGATGGACAATAAAATAGCGCTCCTCTCGGCCGACGAAGTTTATAAAAGCGCGTTGGATAGCCGCCCCGAAATCAAATCGGCACAATATCGGTTGGAAAGCAGTTTGAAAAACATCGAAATAGCAAAAGCCGGCTACATGCCCTCACTTTCGCTCGGCGCGCAATGGGGTACGGGATACTACAACATGAGCAATGTGCCAAACAACAATTCGTTTGGCAAACAGTTTTCCAACAACATGAGCTCCGGAGTAGGACTAAATCTTTCAATCCCTATTTTCAACCGTTTTGAAGTGAGAACTCAGGTGGACAACGCTAAACTGAATGTAGAAAGCACAAAAATTGAAATCGAGAATACGAAAATTGAACTCCGCAAAACGATTCAACAAGCGTATTACAATGCAATTGCAGCCCGCAATCGGTGGGAAGCCAGTCAGAAAACTGTGAAAGCGAATGAAGAATCGTACCGATTTGCAAATCAGAAATCCGAAGTTGGAAGAGCTAATTTATACGAAGTAAACTTAGCAAAAACCAATCTGACACAAGCTCTCTCCGAAGAAACACAAGCAAAATATGAATACGTGTTTCGTCTGAAAATATTGGAGCTAATGAAATAGACCAAAAGAAGCGAAAAGGTCAAGACACCAACCTTAGTCTGACTAACCATGCTTAAGACCATACATAGTTTATTTTTCACTTAACACCGATTGATCATGAACGTTGACAACATTAAATCACAAATGCGAAAGGGGTTTTTAGAATATTGCATCTTGCTGATTCTGGAAAAGAAACCCGCCTACGCCTCAGACATTATTGCTGAACTGAAAGAAGCCGAACTCATTGTAGTGGAAGGGACGATGTATCCGCTACTCACCCGACTAAAAAACAGCGAATTGCTCGATTACCGATGGGAAGAATCCACACAAGGACCTCCACGAAAATACTACGAAATGACGAAAAAGGGCGAAAGCTTCCTCCAGGAACTCGACTTGGCTTGGAAAAGCATAAACGACTCTGTCGGGAAATTAAAATAAGATTGTTTACTTAAAAAAAAAGAAAGTTGTATGAAAAAGACATTCACTATAAACCTGAACAACACGGTTTTTCACATTGACGATGACGCGTATGAACTATTGCAATCATACCTTGCGGAAGTAAGCCATCATTTCAAATCGGAAACCGAGAAAGGCGATATCATGAGTGATATCGAAGCGCGCATCGCCGAACTGTTTCTTCAAAAAATGGATACGCAGAAAAATGTAATCACCATTGAAGACGTTGGCAATATCATCAGCATTATGGGAAAACCCGATCAGTTTACTGACGAGAATGAACCGGAAAACAATGATGGGCAAGCGCAAACATCGAGCGAGCAGGCGCAAAGCTCGGGCAATAAGAAGTACTATCGCGACATAGACAACCGGCTGCTTAGTGGCGTGGCATCCGGGCTGGCAGCCTTTCTCAACTGGGATGTGGCGTTAGTGCGCGTCATTTTTGTAGTTCTCGCGTTTATCACCTCCGGCACTTTCATCATCATTTACCTGTTAATGTGGATAATCGTGCCAAAGGCTGTAACAACCGCTCAAAAATTGGAAATGCACGGCGAGGATGTGAACATCCAAACCATAAAAAACAAAATGAACGATGCCAAAGAATATATTGAAAGCGACAAATTCAAAAATAGCGCTTCCGACTTTGGCACCGGTTTGGTGAATTTCATTGGCGCTTTTTTCAGAGTTATCGTTACCATTATCGGCTCTATCATCAGCATTGTGGGTAGCTTGGCCATCGCCTTATTGATATTCTCGCTCGTGGTGTATCTGCTCGAGCCTGAAGCGATTACAAGCCTATTCCCCGAATTTTTCGCTTACCTGGGCTTAAGTTCACCCGACAAAATCATTCTGCTGATAATCTCGATAATTCTCATAATTGGTTGCCCCGTTTTCGCACTCATTTACTGGAGCTTGCGCAATTTATCAAAAGACAATAAACCAAAATCAGCTTCCGGTCTGTGGGTTGCGTTGATTCTCTGGCTGGCAGGCATATTCATGTTTATAGCCACAGGAGCCGAAACCATGAAGAAATTAATCGTAAACGACGGTTTCGGGTTACACAAAGAATGGACTTACGAAAAACAAGCAACTATCGGCAACATCAACACCGTAACCGAGAGCCGTTCAGTTCCACACTTCACCGCAATCAAATCGAGCTACGCGATAAACATTGAACTAACCCAACAAGCAGAACAATCCCTATCAATAAGCACTCTTAGCGACTACATGCCGAATGTAAAAACCGAAGTTATTGACGGCGAACTACGCCTCTACGTTACCGAAAAACTAATCAGACCAAATATAACCGTGAAGATTGGAATAGATTCTCTGAGCAAAATTGAAGCAAACAGCGCATCAAAAATTAAATTTATGACTCCGTTTAATCTAAAAACACTTAATATTGACCTCAACGGAGCCAGTAAATCGGATATCAACATCGGTTCGGCACAGAAATTGAACATAAGTATTTCCGGAGCCGGAAAACTTGACGCTGAGGGCAACGTGGACTCGCTGCTGATAGATAGCAATGGCGCGTCGAAAATTGACGCGACAAACTTACGTTCTAAATACGTAAACATTGATTTGAGCGGCGCAAGCAAAGCTCAGGTTTATGCTACCGACGAATTTAAAGGCGATTCGAACGGAGCAAGCAGCATAACCTGCTATGGCAACCCGCTCAAGCGGACAAACAGCATTTCGGGTGCTTCGAAAATTGATTTCAAGTAAATCGAAATCATTTTTATTCGCAAGCTACAATAATTTTTTAAAGACATCGAAAGGAAAAGGAAAATGAAAATGAAAACTTTTATCGCTATCGCAATTTTTATCGCGGGTACAAGCACTGCGTTCGCGCAGCAAAACAATGAAAAAGAGACCGGTGATTTGCCTATAAAAACAGAAAATCGAACCATCGCCGCGTTCGACAATATCGATATCAGTGGCCGATTTAATGTTACACTTTACAACAACGCCACACCCGAAGTATCGGTAACCACTGCCGAAAAATACATTGGCGATGTAGAAACTAAAGTAGAAGGCAAAACATTGATTATAAAGATGAAAAATTTGATTGGGAATGAAAATGTAACTATAATCGATGGCATAAAAACAAAATACAACGATTACTTTATCCGAAAACCTATTGAGATAAAAATAGGTATCGGAAACATCTCCGTAATCAATCTGGCAGGGATTACAAATGTAGAATCCAACGAAACATGGCGAGCCAACGAGCTGTTTCTAAGTTTTAACGAAGCGTCGAAAGCCCGATTGATAGTAGAAGTTAGCAACAAGCTGGATGTAAACCTATCCGGTGCAAGCAAATTGGACGTTAAAGGCAAAGCGACGAATTTCAATATCGGTGTGCATGGCGCGTCGTCGCTTCAAGCCAAAGATCTGAAATCGCAACACGCCAAAGTAGCGCTTTCAGGCGCCGGGCGTGCCGAAATCTTCGCTTCCGAAAGCTTGGATGCCGAGCTGAAAAGCGCTTCCAAGCTCATTTGCACCGGTAGCCCGAAAAGTATCAAACAAAATGCCTCCATGGGCACAAGCATATCTGTGAAATAATTTGATTGTGATGTTATTAGTTTCTCTCTCAAAAAAAGCCTGTCAGGAAAAATCTGACAGGCTTTTTATGTTGAATCAAATCTAAGAACCCCATTTGCGCACTCTTGCATCGCCTACAGAAATAATTCCTGTCGCAGTAAACAAGCACAAAAACATCGCTTACAATATTGATTTTATAATAGCGAGAAATAGTTTTGTATCAAAACATTTCTTGTTGTAGTACAAAATAGATTTACACAACTGCTTCAGTACATATTACAGCTTATAAATCGGTGATAATGAGTGCCATTGATTGTTGGGTTTTGATCTCTAACTAATGGCTAACAGCTAATGGCTTAGCTATCCGCCGTTTCTTTACTACAGTCTTGCTTCGTCTGCACGAAACTTCCAATCTTTGCCATCAGAAGTGTGGAATTTTCTAATCAATTAAATCTCTCCTGATTCAACTTTCAGGATACTATTTTCCCGGTAAATTGAAGCTAAGCTCTTTGAAGTAATATTCCCGCTTTTCATCTTTATCCGTGATTAGTATCAGCCTTCCATCGGGCGCTACCGCTTCAATTTTTGCTAAGAATTGCTCTTTTGTTTCACAATCCGTGTAACGATGAAAACCTTTTTTCCGATACAAACTTTCGTGGTATTCTTGCCTAATCGCGTCGTAGTCCATCGCTCGATAGCGTTTCATCAATTCGGAGTGAATTTGAGAAAGAAGCTTTTCGCAATCCGTGTCTTTACCTATTACCTGTTTGAGCGACACCGGATTGGGAGCATCGCTCCGAAACTGTTCCTGGTTGATGTTGAGCCCAATGCCAATGATACTGGTGCGGATTTTGTCTCTGAAAAGCGAGTTTTCGATTAATATCCCTCCCATTTTCTTGTCGCGCCAATAGATATCATTCGACCATTTGATTGAAATTTCGTCCGTATAGTTGTCGAGTACTTTTTTTATTGCTAAGCTGCATAGTTGCGAAATAACAAATTGTTTGTTGATGGCTATCGTGTCGGGATAAAGTAGAATGCTGCAAAGCAAATTTTTCCCAGCCTCGCTCTCCCAGCTATTGCCGGGCTGCCCTTTTCCGTCCGATTGAAAATTGGTGTAAACCACCGTACCTTCAGGCAGTTCGTTCTCTTTCAACAATTCTTTCAACAACTTGTTGGTCGAGTCGGTTTGATTGAAGTATAATGCTTCTGTCATTTTGTAGTTTGGATTAAAAGTTCTTCAATTTTCTTTGTAGTAGCTTGCATGTTGTAGGCATTGGGGTTGTTCACAATTACGGCGAAAGTATATGTTTTCCCATTCCTGTCGATATAACCGGCGTATGATTTCACGCGGGATGATGAGCCACTTTTGGCAATCAATTTGCCTGCGAGCACGCTGTCTTTCAGAAATCCTCGAAGCGTACCGGTTTTGCCGGCTATTGGTAGCGACGCGCGAAAAGCATTTCTGCATTTAGATTTGTCCATGTATTGGAGCAACGAAACAAGAAAACGAGCGGAAACGGCGTTTGTAGGCGATAGCCCGGAACCATCTTGCATGATAAGCTCGTCAACGGGCAATCCTTTGGATGCCCAGAAACTTCGTACAGCGCGTATCGCTTCGTTTGTAGTAGCTTGCGTATTCCTTTGAAGCGCTAAATGCCTGAACAGCTGTTCGGCGTAGTGATTGTTGCTGAAAAGGTTTATTTCTTTGACTATTTCGCTCAGCGCGGGTGAGAAATGTGTGTGTATCGTTTTTCTTTTTGTTGCGAGCATCGCTGCGTTTGTGTTGCTATTTATCTCCACACCAATGTTTCTTAGTTTTTGGATAAAATCTTTAACAAGGAGTGTTTCCGGTTGCGATATGTCGCCTTTGATGATAAAACTTGGGCGGTTTGCCGGTATCTCGCCGTAAATGAAGCGGTTGTTATCGACCGGAGCGCCATAGATGTAAGCGCTGTCAATCGTGATATTTGTACTTTTCAGGTACATTTTAAATTTCAGTTCGGGTAGATTTGGTGTAATACGCACAATTATAGGTGTAGTGCCCGGCGCACCCGATTTTAGTTCCAATTCATACATGTTGTCTTTGTATGAAATGCCGTAAGCGCCCGCCGCATAGTAATTACCGATGTCCTCCCAAAGCCACTTGGGGTTTACCCCTTCCGAGTCGTAAGCCGAAACATCGGCAATGATGTTGCCATTTATCCGCTTGATGCCTGCCTTTTTTACAGCCGCAACCCATTGATCGAGAAATTCTCTATCGCCAATTTTTGACGAACCTAAAGTGGGGTCGCCACAGCCACGGATGTAAATACTGCCGTTCAGTGTGCCATCGGCAGTGATGTTGTCGTCGGTCTCAAGCTTTGTTTGGAAACGATAGTCGGGTCCGAGCATTTCGAGCGCGGTGGCGGTAGTTACTATTTTTAGTGTAGAAGCCGGCGTTGCCACATTCGAAGCGCGATGCGCCTGAATGGTTTTGCCACTTCCCGATTCCTTTATCAAGAGGCTTACATTGGCGCTTTGATGAAGTTTGTTGTTGACGAAGATATCCGTAGGACTTTGCGCCGAAACTAAAAGCGTAAGAAAAAAAAGAATATGTGTGCTGATGTATTTCTTCATATCCGGTTGATTAATGGGAGGGAATGAATTAGAGAGCCTTATATCTGTTGCAAAATTAAGAAAACTTATTAGTTGATACAAGAGGTTTTAAGCCGAATAGATTTTTCGGTAGTCGCACGGATTAGTTTAACTAAATAATAATCACTACCTTTGTGGTTTTTTGTTCATCAAGTCATGTTTTCACACGTTTATCTCAAAGAGATTGAGGAGGTATTTAGCACTCCTATCATTCAACAAACCGCTTTTTGGTCGGAAGTAAAAGGGCAATTGGGTGTTAGCTCCATTGCCGTCAATATCCGTATTCGCAAGTCGGACCTTGTGCCCGATGCCGGCGCTTTTGAATACGTCATGGCAGATATGCTGGTGTTGCTGCAGTCGGTTGGCAATAATTATTGTTATGCTTATGTGCCTTATGGTCCCGAAATTGATCCGGGCGAAGAGCTTCGCGGCGCTTTTCTGGAGCAAATATCCGAGCAGATGCGATCGTTTTTACCTTCAAACTGCATCATGATACGCTATGACTTGTCGTGGGAGTCATTCTGGGCAAATGACCCGGGGTGTATGAGCGACGAAGGTTTCTGGCTTGGACCACCACCGATTGCAAGTCAGGAGTTTCGTTTTAACTTTGGCACAGAGCTTTGGAATCTTAAAAAAGCGGGAACAAACAACCTGCCATCCAATACCATTTTTGTAAATCTTAAGCATGACACGGATAGTATTTTGGCTAAAATGAAACCAAAAACCCGTTACAACATCGGGCTATCGCAGCGTAGAGGCGTTACTGTGCGCATGGCAAGCATGCAAGAACTGCCATTGTGGTATGCGCTTTATACCGAGACCGCGATGCGCAATCAGTTTTTTCTCCACGATATCGAATACTTCAGGGTGGTGCTTACGGCACGGGCAAACGATTCGCAATCGCCGGCTGATGTTTTTCTTCTCATTGCCGAACACGAAGCTGAGCCATTGGCAGCCATGTTTTTGGTGATGAGCGGACGGCGTGCCACTTATCTTTATGGTGCGTCGAGTAGCGCGTCGCGCAATTTTATGGCTACTTATGCTTTGCAATGGCGAGCTATGGAATTGGCGCGCCAGTACCAATGCAGCGAATACGACATGTTTGGAGTTTCGCCATCATCAGACGCTTCGCATCCAATGTATGGGCTTTATCGTTTCAAAACCGGGTTTGGTGGTGAGCAGTTTCATGGGATGGGTTGCTGGGATTATCCGCTGCTTCAGGATGTTTATATTCATTACGCATCTCACGAAATGCGACAACAGGGCTATCATCTTAATTAATCGCCACAAAAAAGCAGCGATTACCCCAAAATCATTTTGGTTTTATCGCTGCTACTATTTTTTCTTATTCGAAGAAAACTCCAAATAAATCTGCAAAGCCTTCCGGACAATTATCACGATAAGCTTTCGGTTCGCGCCGGATGGGATAATCGGAACGATGCTTTTCAAATGTGGCGGGCGAGCTTTTCAGCAAATTGCTGTCCGCCTCAATGTTGTAAGTGCCAAGAAAGAAATCTTCGAATGAATCGGACTTGAAATCGTTTTCGATACCATTCGGTAGCGCGGCGGTTTGCCAATTGTCCAACCCCAACTTAAAAAACCTACTTGCGGCATGTACACTTTGCGTGGTGGCGTTGGCTTTGCCATCGGCTGAATATCCGGCGATGTGGGGCGTGGCAAGCGCGCAAAGTTCAAGCAATTCCAGGTCGATATCCGGCTCATGCTCCCAGCAGTCGAGCACAACATCGGATACTAATCCGGCTCGAATAGCTTCTTTTAGCGCCCGATTGTCCACAACTTCACCACGCGAAGCATTGATGATGATGGGGCGCTGTGTCAAAGTTCTAAAAAAGGCCTCATCGGCAAGATGAAAAGTTTTGTCTGCTCCATCCATGTTCAGAAATGGATGAAACGCGATGATGTCGGCCTGGTGAGCAATGGTTTGCAATGATACAAATTGCTCGTTGCCTTCGCGGCGCGCGCGTGGTGGGTCGTTGAGCAATACCCGCATACCAAACGCCTTTGCCAGCTTGGCTACGCGTGTACCTACTTCGCCCACTCCCACTATCCCAAGGGTTTGGGTGGACAAGTCCAAATGGTTTCGGCGAGCAAGCACACATAACACAGATGCCATGTATTGCGTTACCGAAAGCGCGTTGCAGCCGGGCGCATTGGTCCACCCGATGCCATTCGATTCGCAATACAGCGTGTCGATGTGGTCGTAACCAATGGTGGCAGTGGCAATGAATTTTACTTTCGAACCCTCCAGCAATTCGCGGTTACATTTCGTGCGTGTGCGGATAATGAGCGCGTCGGCATCGTGAACAGCCTCGCGCGTCATTTGCGCATAAGGCAGGTATTCCACTTCAGCTACTTGCTCAAACGCGCCGGCAATGTGAGGGATATGTTTGTCGATTATTATTTTCATTTTGTTGGATTTCTCTTTATGTTTGGATAAACGATAAAAACTTCAAGTGGCAAAGTTACGCAATTTTCGGAAGCTAACAATAATATGACAATGTGGCAATCGATAATTAAACTTTAACCGCCTATCGGTGATCCCGATTGGTCGGAATCTTCCTCTTCTTCCTTTGCATCAATGTATTTACTATCTCCATGTTTTCAATATTTATTATCCGCAAATTTGCAAACTTCAATTTTTTCAGCGCTTTTCATCGTTAAAAACGATTGAACAATTCCCCCTCGTGTGCAAACGAGGGGGAGTGATGCGCACCAACATCCAATTGTAATCCAACAATTCATATTCCAATTCTTACCTACATCCAATTGTATTCCAACAATTCATATTCCAATTCTTACCTACATCCAATTGTATTCCAACAATTCATATTCCAACTCACACCTACATACAATTGTATTCCAACAATTCAGATTCCAATTCATACCAACATCCAATTGACGACTGACAATTACTATTATAATACTGCACAACATCTAATTGTCTGATTACAAAGGCTGTTCTAATTTAGTTCAACATGAAATTGTTATCTTACAAAACCTCGTGAGCGCTTGCACGCTTAGTTTTGTAATGTTGCAAAACCTTCCGTGCAGTTGCACGCTTAGTTTTGTAATGTTACAAAACCTTCCGAGCAATTGCACGCTTAGTTTTGTAATGTTGCAAAACCTTCCGTGCAGTTGCACGCTTAGTTTTGTAATGTTGCAAAACCTTCCGTGCAGTTGCACGCTTAGTTTTGTAATGTTGCAAAACCTTCCGTGCAATTGCACGCTTAGTTTTGTTATATTGCAAAACCTTCCGTGCAGTTGCACGCTTAGTTTTGTTATATTGCAAAACCTTCCGTGCAGTTGCACGCATGGTTTTGTTATATTGCAAAACCTTCCGTGCAGTTGCACGCATGGTTTTGTAAGATTACAATCTTATCTATGTATCTTTGATACGATGAATTGCAAGTTGCAACGGGAGGTGTAGCCGATTACTCACAAGCATTGCAGGCTGCAATGGGGGGTGTAGGCTTGTGTGGGTGTGGATTGTGATTCAACATTGTGGAGCGAAAGTCATTTGCGGCTTGCAATGGTGAATGACTTTTTTATGCTTGTGAGAGCTGCGACTTGCTTTGTCGGGTGGCAATACACCCATTCAATTGATCGGATAGGAACATGCGCTCATACTTGGAGGGGTGGCGCGATGAAATTTATTGAAAAGCGGCTGTCTTTCTCCCCCTCGCATGCAAACGAGAGGGAGTCAGCTCGTTTGCGCTACACGCTCAGGATGTTGTATTTTTTGTTAATGGTGTCAATAGCCTGCGACAGTTCTATGTGTGTGGGAAACTTCACCCGAAGTTCCTGGTCGTTGCCCGGCAGGCTGTAATAGTGGTAACCATCATCGGCTTTCTTCATGCTTTGCCATTCGCTTGTGTCGTTGTGTCGAAATTCGCAGAAATGAAAGAGTATTTCGTAGCGGTAGAGTTCAAACACTACCCTTACCTCTTTCCCCTCGGGGCGGTCAAACGCGATGTAATCCGTAAATTCTTCCATTTTGTAGGTTGTTATATTGTTGAAAAATTGAAATTTAATCGGTAGTTATTCTTCCGTGAATTACATAACCCAGGGAAATTTGAAGCAATCTTCGTTGTAAAGCGCGTAGTCGGCTTTACCATTTACGGCAAATGTGCGCACAAGCGCAGCTTCGCCGAGCAATCGGGCGGCATAATTGAGTGTGGCGCCTGTTTTGACACGGTCTTCGACAAGGAGAATTTTTTTTCCTTCAATATCGAAGTTTACGGGCGAAAGCAACTGTGGCGCATCGTACAAAGGATTTTGGAAAACATCGCGAAGATTAATTTTCAAAATCTGAAACTCAATGCCGAGCCGTTGGTTGAGGATTGCCGCCGGAATAAGTCCGCCGTTGGCAATTGCCACTATCATATCGAAGTCTTCGGCAAATTCCATTGACCGAAAACGATTCAGCACTTCTTCAAAGCTCTTGGTCGCCATGCTTTTTATACTTTTTCCAATGATTTAAGCAGAAGAAATCCACCGGCAAGTTGCAGAATAATGCCCGGATAGCCTAATAGAAAGTCCCTACTTGTTTTCGCGATGCTCTGTGTCAGCATAAATTCAGCGCCGCCACCTATAAGCTGATATGCTACTACTGCCAGCAGGATGCCCCCGAAGCTTACTTTGCCAAAATGACGCGCCGCCAATGCCGCCGCTATTGCCAGCACGGTCGATTTAATCAGAATAATGGGCAACATCGGCGCAGGAGGCATGCCGAAAAGCAGGTGGTTGATTACCGGCGAAAGCAACGCGGTGAGCAAACCCACACGTATGCCGTATTTGTAAGCGCCGATAAGTGTGAAGAAATAGATTGGGAGGAAGATTAATCCACCCTGAGGTATCAGCGCGTGTGCCAACTGCGGGAAAAGCACATTCCCGATGATGAACATGGTGGCGAAAAGATAGGTTTTCTTGTTGGCAAATTCGAGTGAATAAAGTTTTGCGGAAGTTGTTGTCATTATTTAATCATTTATTTGTTTGAGTTGATGTTTCTATCTGATATTGATACAACGTATGAATGTGGAAATAGTATGAAATGAAAAGGAAATTAGTGGAAATTAATATTTTTATTCGCTGTTTTCAATGAGATTTTCGTTGTCATTCATATCTTCATCCGGCGCTTTATTTTTACAAACGAGTATGCTTGCTTCGTAAAGCAGATAGATAGGGGTGGCTACTATCATCATGGTGAATGGATCTGTGGTAGGTGTGATGAGCGCGGCGAGAATAAGTATTATTACAAAAGCATATTTCCGTACTTTACGCAGCAAGTCTTTGTTTACAATGCCAATTTTAGACAAAAGATAGATGACCACCGGCAACTCGAAGGCTATTCCCATAAAGAAAACAAGCAGCGCCATAGTGTTCATGTAGGATTGTATGGACACTTGGTTGATAATGGTTTCCGAAATCTGATATGTGCCCAAGAAGCGCAATGTGAAAGGGAAAATAACGAAGTAGCTGACAATGGCGCCCAGATAGAAAAGGATGGATGATGATAGAAAAATTAAGCCGACACTCTTCTTTTCGTTGGAGTAGAGCGCGGGGCGGATAAATATCCATATTTCATAAAGCAAATAGGGTACGGCAATCACCACGGCAGCAATAAGCGAGGTGAGCATGTGTATCATGAACTGACCAGAAAGGTTGATGTTGATAAGCTGAATTTGGAATGCTTCGGGGCAAAATCCGGGTATCTTGGTGAGTGTAGCCAGCCTGCATAGCAGCTTGTAGGTGTAGAAGTCGGAATTGAGCGGCGGCAGGAATATGTTGTTGAACACAAAATCCTTGAAGGAGAAACATACGAAAACAAGCACCGTCAATACGGCAAGGCTACGGAGTATTGACCAACGCAACACTTCGAGGTGCTCCCAAAATGAACCTTCTTTGTTCGAAATTGCTTTTTTGATAAAATCCATCCTTAACTCCTTGTCATTGGGTGGGCGAGGTAGTCGTTATTGCTCCGAGTCTTTTTTTATCTCA
The DNA here is from genome assembly GCA_964568675.1 of uncultured Paludibacter sp. Lineage (GTDB taxonomy): Bacteria > Bacteroidota > Bacteroidia > Bacteroidales > Paludibacteraceae > UPXZ01. The sequence goes on along the minus strand of CAZMQV010000019.1, from coordinate 21,707 downwards.
TCTTCCACGTCTTTCAGCCCTTTTTTGAAGCTGGTAACGCCCTTGCCAAGACCGCGCATCAATTCGGGAATTTTTTTCCCACCAAAAATAAGAAGGATAACTAAGGTAATGAGAATAATTTCGGGCGCTCCGAACGAAAATAGTAATACGCTACTAATCATGATGTTTTTGGTTTTTCCGGTTTTGTGTTACTGTCAACGATGCAAAGTTAGTTTTTTCCTTTAGAAAAATAAAAAAATAGCGGTAGTTATTCGTCTTTCTTCACATACATGTCCATTGTAGGGTTCAGGATGCGCCATTTCGTAAACGACTCGTCGGCATCGAAGCCCACCCCGGTTGTTACTCCCGAACTGCGGGTTATGCGTATGAATTGGTCGGAATATATTTTGTGTTCCGCCTCATTCCAATAGATAAGGTCGGTTTCAAACATATCGCCTTTGAGGTTTATTGCCTTTACTTTATCCTTAAATTCCCACAGTTTTTTTCGCTCGTAGTAGCGGGCTATGTTGCTTCTGAAGTTGGCGTCGATGGAGAGGTCGGGCGCGAAACGTTCGAAATAGATGCCTTTGGGAAAATCCCAATAAGGCTCACTCGCCCTGTCGAAAATCTCCATTTTATCCGTTACGATGCGGTAACGCGTAACACCGGAGTCGGAAATCACGGTAGTAATCTTTTTAGCTGAAATCATCGGCATTTTTTTGCGGTCTTTCACTGCTCCGATTTTCTCGGGTGGCTCTTTGCTGCAGGCTGTGCCGAATAACACAACAACTACCAGGATGGCAGTTGTCAGGTTTAGAAATATTTGTTTGGATAGCGACGACATGCGCAATTACAATTTAGGTTTGAAGAACCAGAACTCGTTGATTGACGCGGCAAAGCTTAGTTTTACATAATCTTCGCGAAGCAGCGACGCGGAACCTATTTTGCCATATTCCAGCGCGATATTCATCATGCTCTTTCCGGTGCGGGTAGGCAAACCTACGCCCACACTGAAAACAAAGTTTCGGGGTTGCTCGTTGCCACGCACTTTGTAGTATTGGTTGCTGGTGTTGAACCCTACACGATAGCGGATGAGGTCGGAGTATTTTGTGCGCCCCGCAGGGTCGGGGATGTATTCAAGCCCTACCGCCAATTTTGACGTATTCACCAAGCTATCTTTCTTGTTAAAGTAAAGCGCGTCGCCCCAATTTTGCCGGGTATAGTCCACGCCTAAAGTAAGTTTTTTGTTGTAAGTGTAAGCGATGCCCCCTCCAAGTGTTTGAGGCAGTTCAAATCCGGATACACTTCGGATGGTGTCGCTGTTGAGCGTTGCGGTGAAATTGCCATCCAGGTTATTTTTGTTTTCGTAGATAAGCCCGATTGCAATCTCGTGTTTTTTTGCGAATGTATTGAATGCCTGAAGTCCGTAGCGTAGTTTGAGGTCGCTCGCTTTTATCTGATTGGTGTAAACAGAGCTGTTGTAGCTTGTCGAACCAAAGCTTTGCACATTGTAGTTGCTCGTTTCGCCAAATACATAGTAGGCGTTGGCGCCAATGGCAATGTGGTTGAAAAACTTTAGGGAGAGTCCGCCATAAATTTGCGAGAAGCCACCCGCGCCACTAAACGACTGCGCATAACTTATTTTCTTTCCCGTTTCGCTCGGTATTGACAACGAATCGCTTTGGCTAAAGTTGTAGCCTACCAACGAATAGGGCAACATACCGGCGCTGACAGCCATCCATTTCGACAGCGGGAAGCGCATGGTGATGTATTCTAAATTGGCGTTGAAAGTATTGTTGGAGCTTTTAGTGTCCGAAAATCGAGAGTATCGGGCGCCGGCGCCTACGTCAAACATAAACGAGAGGCTATCCACACTGGTGTATGAAGCGGGGTTGGCGCTGTTGATGGTGTTGAATGAGCGGTTTGCGAGTCCAACCCCTCCCATGCCTTTCAGTTCGATGGCTGTGCCTTCGGATATGTCGCCGTAGCCAAAGCGGGTGTAGGGAGAGTTAGTATTGTTTTGTGCTGAAATTGACAGGCTCGATAGTGTCAGTAGAATGAAGGCGAGGAATAATTTATGAGTTTGCATTGAAATATTTTCTATGTTTAAGCCAGTTAGGACTTATTTTAAAATCAAGGTACAAAGATGCTACTTTTAAATTTCTTATGAAAATAATTCGGCTTGCTTGCCGTTAAAAAAACTGAAACGGGGCAAAATCTGTGCTCCGTTTCAGTTTTATAGCTTCATCGTTGTCTGTTGTTTGTCTAAGGTATCATTTTTTCGATGGGAACTACCAATATGCCTTCCGCGCCAAGACTTTTGAGCTGCCCGATGATTTCCCAAAAACCTTTTTCATTAATTACGGCGTGGAGCGAACTCCAGCCTTCTTTTGCCAGCGGCATGATTGTTGGGCTTCTCATTCCGGGTATTACATTTACTATTTCGTCTATTTTGTCGCTTGGCACATTCATCAACACATATTTTTTATCTTCTGCCAATTGCACAGCCTCAATTCGGAAAAGCAATTCGCTGAGAATGGCTTGCTTCTCTTCCGATAAGTTTTTGTTGGCAATGAGCACCGCTTCCGATTTCATCACCACTTCCACTTCTTTCAGGTGGTTGGTGGTGAGGGTGCTCCCGGAGCTTACAATGTCGAAGATGGCATCGGAAAGCCCAATGCCCGGCGCTATCTCCACCGAGCCGGAAATAACATGAATATCGGCGCTCAAGTTGTTGGCTGCTAAAAAATCGTTGAGGATTACCGGATAGGAAGTAGCAATCACTTTGCCATTGAACCACGCCAGTCCGTTGTATTCGACATCTTTGGGTATGGCGAGCGATAAGCGGCATTTGCTGTAGCCTAAGCGACGAATGATATCGACATCCTTTTTCTTCTCAGCGTATTCATTTTCACCCACGATACCAATGTCGGAAACACCATCAGCTACCGATTGCGGAATGTCATCGTCGCGCAGGAAGAGCACTTCGAGCGGAAAGTTTTTAGCCGGTTGAAGCAGTTGTCTTTTCCCAAATTCAAGTTTCACGCCTGTTTCGAGAAGCATATTCATCGAGTCTTCGTTCAGGCGTCCTTTGGTTTGTACGGATATTCTGAGCATGATTTTTTTGTTTTGTTAGTTTTTGATATTCCAAACTGAAATGTAGTTTGAATATTGACGCGCAAAGTTACGGCTTTTAATTAAATTGACAAAATAAGCGAATGCGTGTCAAAGCCTATTTCCTTTTTGTATCTCCACATTCGGCTGCCACGAGTTTAGGATAGCTTCACACAGTCGGTTTTTATGTTTTTGTTTATAAAGTATAAAAAGCTTTTTTATCGCCGATTTTAGTTGGTTTAATGTTTTCAAACAATGGAAAAAGAATTATCTTTGAGGTCTGAAAATTTAATTACATTTTAAAAAATCATGAATAACTTTTTAAAAAGCAGGCACATCGGGATTTCCGACACCGACCGGGACTTGATGCTTGACAAACTTGGTCTGAAAGACCTGGACTCGCTCATTGGCGAAACTATCCCTTCCAATATCTTGTTGGACAAAGCAATCGGGCTACCTGAGCCACTCGCCGAGAATCAGTATCTGGAGCACATCACTGCTTTAGGAAACAAAAACAAACTATTTACATCTTATATCGGTCAGGGATGGTATGACACGGTTGCTCCATCTGTGATACTTCGCAATGTGTTTGAAAACCCATCGTGGTACACTTCTTATACGCCTTATCAGGCCGAAATATCTCAAGGACGCCTAGAGGCTTTGCTCAATTTCCAAACCGCGGTTTCGGATTTTACGGGAATGCCACTTGCCAACGCGTCGCTACTCGATGAGGCTACTGCCGCTGCCGAGGCCATCACCATGGCTTACGGACTGCGAAGCCGCGACAAAGTGAAAGCGGGAGCAAAGCTTGCTTTCATCGATGAAAATATCTTCCCTCAAACTTTGGCGGTAATTCGCACCCGCGCCTATTCGCAAGGTATCGAACTTGAAGTTGGCGATTTTGCTACCACGCAATTAACCGACAAGCATTTTGTGGCTTTGGTGCAGTATCCCAATGCCAACGGGAATATTGAAGATTATTCCGACTTTACTTCGCAAGCACATGGTGTAGGCGCATTGGTGGCTGTGGCTGCCGATATTCTGAGTCTTGCCTTGCTTACTCCACCTGCCGAATGGGGCGCCGATGTAGTATTTGGCAGCACACAGCGCTGGGGCATCCCGATGTTTTATGGTGGACCGTCAGCAGCCTATTTTGCTACTCGCGAGGAATACAAACGCGACATTCCGGGTCGTATCATCGGCATTTCCAAAGACGCCAATGGCAAGTATGCGCTCCGCATGGCGCTGCAAACGCGTGAACAACACATCAAACGCGAGAAAGCGACTTCCAATATCTGTACCGCACAAGCATTGCTGGCTACAATGGCCGGTTTCTACACGGTATATCATGGCGCCAAGGGTGTTCGCGAAATAGCGCAACGCATTCATTCCATCGCTTCTTATGTTAATGAGGTGTTGCCGGTTTATGGTTTTACTCAAGAAAATGATAATTTCTTCGACACGCTGAAGGTGTCGCTTCCCGAAAATGTGAATCTTGCCGATTTTCAAAAAATAGCGCTTGACAACGAAGTGAATTTCCGATATTTCGATTCGGGTGAAGTGGGTATTAGTATGGATGAGACTACCGCCCTGGACGATGTGAATACTTTAATTGAGATTTTTGCTACCGCGGTGGGCAACAATGCCGTATATGCCGACGAAGCCTCTGTTTGTGGCATGAAGTCGTTCGACGAGCAGTTTGAACGCCGGTCGGATTATCTCACTCACGATGTATTCAATAGTTATCATACCGAAACTGACATGATGCGGTATATCAAAAAGCTCGAACGCCGCGACATCTCGCTCACCCATTCTATGATTTCACTTGGCTCGTGCACAATGAAGCTTAACGCTGCTTCGGAGCTGCTGCCTCTAAGCCGTCCGGAGTTTAACGGGATTCATCCGTTGGCACCGAAAGACCAAACCGAAGGATACAATGAAATGTTGAATGAGCTGGAAAACTACTTGAGCACAATTACCGGAATGGACGCTACCAGCCTGCAACCCAACTCGGGCGCGGCAGGTGAGTATGCCGGATTGATTGCAATCAAAACTTATCATGACGCGAATGGAGAGTCGCACCGCACGGATGTGCTTATCCCGGCTTCGGCACACGGCACCAACCCTGCAAGCGCCGCACAATGTGGTTTTACTCCGGTGGTTGTGAAAAGCGACGAACGTGGCAATGTGGACATGACTGACTGGTACGCAAAGGTTGAAAAACATGCCAATACGCTTGCCGGATGTATGATTACTTATCCTTCTACTCACGGAATTTTTGAAACCAATATCAAAGAACTCTGCCAATCCATTCATGACAATGGCGGACTTGTGTATATGGATGGCGCCAACATGAACGCGCAAGTGGGGGTAACCAATCCGGGAGTCATCGGCGCTGACGTATGCCACCTGAATTTACACAAGACCTTTGCAATTCCTCATGGTGGCGGCGGACCGGGTGTTGGTCCTATCTGCGTGAAGTCGCATTTGATTCCACATCTGCCAAGTCGGGAATTTGGAGTCAATACCGTGTCAGCAGCTCCTTACGGTAGCGCGGGCGTGGCAACCATCACTTACGGTTACATTCGCATGCTTGGTGCCGAAGGCTTGACGCTGGCTACTAAAACCGCTATCCTCAGCGCCAACTACCTGGCTGAATTGCTTAAAGATAGTTATGGCATCGTTTACACCGGCGAACAAGGCAGAGTTGGACATGAGCTAATCCTCGAATGTCGCAATTTCAAAGCTACCTCAGGAATAAGTGAAACCGACATAGCCAAACGGCTTATCGATTATGGCTATCACGCGCCTACATTATCCTTCCCGGTGCATGGCACATTGATGATTGAACCTACCGAAAGTGAATCGAAAACAGAACTGGACCGCTTCGCATCCGCCATGTTGGGTATCTATGCCGAAATAAAAGAAGTGGAAGAGGGAAAAGCCGACAAAACCGACAATGTGTTGATGAACGCGCCTCACCCCGAATACGCTATTGTTAGCGACGATTGGTTGCACCCTTATTCGAGAACTAAAGCGGCATATCCGGCAGCTTATGTGGCTGAAAATAAATTTTGGGTCAATGTAGCGCGGGTTGACAACGCGTATGGCGATCGGAATCTGGTATGCACTTGTGCTCCAACTACTGCTTGGGCAGAGATTTAAAACCGGTTTTCGATACCGAATAAAAATAAGATAGAAAGCAAAAGCCGACCTGATACCAGTCAAGTCGGCTTTTTGTATGAAGGGGGGGGAAATTTATACGGCCGAATATCAGATATTCAGATTGGTAATTAGGGACGGGAATATACCGAGCGCAAGATTTACAAGCATTGAACCGCCAGCCACGTAATTCATTACTTTCGGATAAGCTATTTTGTTTTCATTTCCTTCATCTTCTTTCAAAAACATGATATTGATAATTCGGAAATAATAATATAAGCTGATAATGGAATTGACTACCCCGAAAATTACCAATGTCATTTCACCAATTTGCATCATTTGGTTCAACTGAAAGAGCTTTGCCCAGAACCCGGAGAAAATCGGAATACCTGCCATCGAAAGCAAAGAGAAAGTTAACATGGTAGCCATAAAGGGGTGTTTTCTCCCCAACCCCCTAAACATGGATATGTCCTGACTGTTTTTAGCATGGCATACCGCTATGATTACAGCAAAAGCCGTAATACCTGACAGCGCATAAGCTGAAACATAATAAAGCAGTATTTGGGCATCGCGATGCAGTGTAAGTACGGACATGAGCATGAATCCGGCGTGTGATATTCCCGAATAAGCCATCAAGCGTTTCAAATTGTTTTGCCAAATAGCGGTGATATTCCCCACGGTCATCGTCAGTATCGATATTACAATGATAATCAGACGTTGATAATCCTGCAAATTGATGATGAGCATATCCATCAATTTATAAAGTGTTGCCATCGCCGCTACTTTAACTAAGGTGCTCATCAGCATGGTAATAACCGTAGGAGCGCCTTGATACACATCGGGAGCCCAGAAATGAAACGGAGCGGCGGCTACTTTAAATAACATTCCTACCAAAATAAGACTTACTCCTATCGCATACCAACTATGCGTATTCCCCGATTGCGCGTAGGTTACTATTTCGTGCATGTTGAAGGTACCGGTTGCTCCATATATGAGGGCGATGCCGAAAAGCACGACACTCGACGCAAATGAACCCATCAAAAAGTATTTAATACCCGCTTCGTTGCTCCAGATGCTTTTCACATTGCTGGCAGTGAGCAGATAGAGCGAAATTGATAATAATTCCAGCCCGATGAAGAACATGGCTAAGTTGCTGAATGAAACCATGGCTATGGCGCCCGAAACCAAAAACAGAATGATGGACGAGTAGTCCGATCGTTGAGTAGGTCTTTCGCGTGTGGCAAAAGGTATGACACACAAAATGAAGGCAGTGAGTAGCAGAAACAAAGCCGAAAAACTTTGTGCAAACTTGTCGTGAACCATCATCTCGGAGAAACCTTCAATTTCCCAAATTACCGTGTTGGCGTATAGTTCATAAACCGTTTTGCCGAATAAGCCAAGAAGCGATACTACCGCTAAGGATATGATTGCTTTCCGAAGATCGATAATTTCGAGTACAAGGACTAATAAGCCCAAGATTATTACTGCTACTAATAAACTCATATAAAAAAGTTTTTCTTTGTCAATTAGGTGAAAATTGTTTTCTCTTTTTATTCTTTAAAAATACAGAACTTCATTAAGCTGCCGCGATAGCTGCCTGAATGTGGTTTGTGATTGTCATTACCGAAGGTTCAATTAACTCAAAAAGTGGTTTTGGATAAATACCGAAAAACAGCAATGTGAGAATAATGAGCGCGAAAACCGAACTTTCCTTCCAATTCAAATCGACAAAAGGCATTTCGTTTGCCGCGCCCAACATGCTTTGCTGATATAGGCGAAGCATGTAAAATGCGCCTAAAATAATGGTAAGCCCTCCTGCAAGAGCCAAATAGATGCTCACCTGACTTAATCCGTATAGAATAGTAAACTCGCCTACAAAATTGAATGTGAGTGGCAAGGCTACAGAAGCGAGTAGAATCATCATAAATGCGAGGCTGAATTTGGGCGCTTGCGCTTTTATTCCACCCATTTGGGTAATTTCCGCTACCGTCCAACGTTTGTGAATCACTTCGGCAACATAAAAAAGCCCAACCACAACAAAACCGTGTGCTATCATCTGCAATATCGCGCCCCGGATACCGTCGTAAGTGAGCGAATAGAGACCGGCTGCAATCAGGCCTACGTGTGCCAATGAAGAATAGGCTAAGAATCGCTTGATATTATGCTGGCGAAGGGTGATGATAGAACCGTAAATAACACCCGCGATGGAAAGGGCGATAAGTATGTATTTGAAGTTGGCCGCGGCGAGTGGCGCCACCGGTATTTGCCAACGCAGAATACTGTAAAGACCCATCTTCAGCATAATACCCGCGAGAAGCATGGTGCCATAAGCGGGCGCTTGCTGATAGGTGCTTGCCTGCCAAGAATGAAACGGGATTAATGGAATCTTGATGGCATAAGCAAGGAAAAAACCTGCGAATACCCAATTCTGAACATCTGCCGGAAGATGAAGGGCATACCATTGCTGAAGCGAGAAACTCCCCGACTGATAATACAGATAGAGGATGGATACCAACATGAAGAGCGAGCCGGCAACCGTGTAGATGAAAAACAAGCTTACTGTTTTCTTGCGTTTCTCAATCGCTCCATTTCCCCAAAGCAGAATGATAAAATAAATTGGTATCAGCGACAACTCCCAGAAGATATAATAGAGCAGACCATCGCTGCTGCAGAAGGTGCCAAGCATTGCCATTTCCATCACCAGGATAAGCGTATAAACCACTTTCGGGTTTCCGATTTGATGCTCACGGGTGGTGAAAATGATGATGGGAATAAGCGCCGTGGTTAAAAGGGTCATGGCAAGCGATAGCCCGTCGATCATAAACGAGAAAGATATTTTCGGTATGCTGACCCAAGGAATGTTTACCCCCATCTCATTGCCACCTGAAAAAGCGACAAGCATATACAGGCTTGCAACAAATGTGAGTGTGCTGAAAATCAAGGCTGACACTTTAGCCGACTTGTTGCCGCTTACGAATGTTACAAATGCTCCGATTAGTGGTATTGCTAAAACTGTAAGTATATTCATCTCTTTATTCTTTTCAATTTCTCAATTTAATTTTGCCAATTAATTTACGATAAACAGGTATGCGATTAAAAAGCACAGACTGAAAACAAACACCACAAGATACAAACCGATATTTCCGTTTTGCAGCAATCGTGCCTGCGTGGCGATATAACCCGTGGCGCGTCCGATGCCAAACACGACACCCGAAATAGCTGTTTCGAACCATTGTGTGAACGCGTAGGATAATTTATAAATGCCTTTTACGAAAACAATGTCGTATAGCTCGTCGATATAGAATTTATTGTAAATAATTTTACCTACACCTTCCTTTTTATCATCGGCAACCGGTATTTTTTTCTTTTTAATATACATGGTATAAGCAAGATACCAACCAAGCAAGGCGAATAGGATAGCGAAAGCAATCAGCATATACTCGGTTGAACCCATCGCGTGTTCGCTCGCCTGTGGCAAAACCGGTTGAAGAAAACCATTGAGAAAGCTTGCACCCGGGATGCTGATGATACCTCCAACTGCAGCGAGGACAGCAAGTACGACTAAAGGGAGCGTCATGGATTTTGGCGACTCATGAATCTGTTTCTCCTGCTCTGCCGCACCTCTAAATTCGCCAAAGAAGGTGAGGAAAAGAGCACGAAACATATAAAATGAGGTCATCAATGATGCAATCGAAGCAATCACCCAAAGCGATATGTTGTAGTGAAATACCGAAAGAAGTATTTCATCTTTCGAAAAAAATCCGGAGAAAGGTGGAATACCCGAAATAGCCAGTGTAGCGACAAAGAACGTAACGTAAGTGGTGAACATCGCTGTTTTTACTTTTCCCATTCTACGCATGTCTTGTTCGCCCTGCAAACCGTGAATCACCGAGCCGGCGCCAAGAAACAAGCAAGCCTTAAAGAATGCGTGTGTTATTACATGAAAAACTGCCGCGATGTATGCGCCCGCGCCTAAAGCGATAAACATCAAACCAAGTTGCGAAATGGTAGAGTAGGCAAGCACTTTCTTGATGTCGTTTTGCATCAAACCGATTGTGGCGGCAATAAGCGCGGTGAGGGCGCCAATGATAGCGATAATTAGTCGCACTTCGGGTAAGGCATCGAACAGAAACGACATGCGGGTGATAACAAACACACCGCCTGTAACCATCGTGGCAGCGTGGATAAGCGCCGAAACAGGTGTTGGGCCTGCCATGGCGTCGGGGAGCCAAGTGTATAGCGGTATCTGAGCGCTTTTACCTGTCGCGGCAAAGAAAAGCCCCAAACCTGCAACTGTCAGAAATACGATAGGAATGCTGATAGTGCCATTGTTGAAACCCAATTTCATTTGCGTGTAATCCAATGTGCCAAAAAAGTAGAGCAGTACGAATATGGCGACAAGAAAACCGAGGTCGCCAATACGGTTCATGATAAATGCTTTTTTTGCCGCGTCGTTGTAGTTTCCGTTTTTATACCAGAAACCGATTAGAAGATAAGAACACAACCCTACTCCTTCCCATCCGATGAAAGTAACCAGAAGATTTCTACCGGCTACTAACAGCAACATGAAGCCGATGAACAGATTCATATAGGCAAAAAAGCGATCTTTGTTTTCATCGTCGTGCATGTAGCCTATTGAATACAAATGTATCAAAGCTCCTACGCCAGTAACGAATACAGCCCACAATGCCGACAATTGGTCAATGAGAAAATCCATACCGATAAACGATTTACCTCCCCATATCCAATCGAAAAGGTGGATGTCAATAGCTTTACCCGATTGGATTAGTTGCACCAAAAACATCAGCGCAACAACAAAGGATATCGACACAGTAGTAGTGCCGATAACTCCGGAATAGGATTTCAGCTTTTTCCCAAAAAATAGATTGATAAGAAAGCCTGCGAATGGGCTTAATAATAATATTAGCAACAATGCTGTATTCATGCTGTTATCCCTTTAAGTTGTTAAAGCTCCCAAAGTCAACCTGTCCCATATTTCTGAAAATAGAGACGATGATAGCCAATCCAATAGCTACTTCAGCCGCGGCAACAGCCATGGTGAAGAAAACAAAGACCTGACCGGACGAATCCTGATGATAAACGGAGAAAATGACCAACAAAAGATTTACGGCGTTGAGCATAATCTCGATGGCCATGAGTAGGACAATAATGCTTCGCCTAAATAATATGCCGAGTATCCCGATGGAAAACAGCAAAATAGTCAAATTGATGTAAGCGTCAATGCCTATAAGGCTTAATATATTTTCTGCCATTATTTTATTTGAATAGTATTGATTATGAAATAAATGTGTTGGCTCTAACTGTTGTATTTTTTCTTTGAAATCATCACGGCGCCTATCATTGCCATCAAAAGCATTACCGAGGCAAACTCAAGTGGCAGGAAATATTCGTCCATCAGCACTTTTCCCAATACTTTCATTGATTGGAAATTGGCAACTCCCGTTTTGTAACTTTCAATTTCGGGAACCGACTGTACCAGTGCGGCGAAAAGCACAAACGCCATAAGGCAACTTGCAAGCACTGCCGTTATCTTACTGAATGTCTTTTTCTTGTATTCGTGCGATGAATTTAAGTTCAAAAGCATGAGCGTGAAAAGCAACAGTATCATTACCGAACCGGTGTAAACGATAATGTGTACAACAGCCAAAAACTGTGCGTTGAGCAATAGGTAATGTCCCGCTATCGAGAAGAAGCAGACAATCATATAAATGGCGCTATGAATCGGGTTGCGGTTCATCACGGTTAACAATGCGGTACCTAAAGTAATCGCGGATAAAATGAAGAAAATAATCTTTATCATAATTGTCGTTTCTGTTTATTTAATCACCGGTTCTCCGTATTTCTTAAGCTTTGCGTCTTCTACCGATATCACCAACCGGCTCTTGTCGTAGATAAATGAAACCCTATCTGTTTCAGGCGCTACGAAATCTTGCGACTTGGTCATATAAATAGCTTCCTTAGGGCAAGCATCTTCACACAATCCGCAGAAAATGCAGCGAAGCATGTTGATTTCATATTCTGCCGCGTATTTCTCTTCCCTGTAAAGATGCTCTTCACCCGCTTGCCTTTCGGCTGCCTTCATCGTGATTGCTTCAGCAGGGCATGCCAACGCGCAAAGTCCGCAGGCTGTGCATCGTTCGCGCCCTTCTTCGTCGCGCATCAGCAGGTGTCTGCCCCTGAATACGGGACTAAGCGGACGCTTCTGATCGGGGTACTGTATCGTTACTTTCCGCTTGAAGAAGTGTCGGATAGTGATTGATAATCCCCGAATTATTTCTTTCAGATATAGTTTTTCTGAGAAACTCATTTTCTTGTTCGAAACCTTTACTTTTCGCCCTGAAAGTGAGATGTTGTTCATTTTTTCCATTGTTCCTGAATATGAATTTACCACTTGAACACCAATATCAAAATACCATTGAGCAGGATGTTGAACAAAGCCAAAGGGAAGAGCATACGCCAGCCCAGCCGCATGAGTTGATCGTAGCGGAAGCGCGGTATTGTCCAACGAATCCACATGTAGAAAAAGATGAAAAACATGGTTTTCAACAATAGCGCCGCGAATGCAAGTATGTTGGCTATGTTGACGCCTACATTTTCGCTTACCCACTCCATGCCGGGGTAATTGTAACCTCCAAAAAACAAAATAGAGATGAGCACGGAAGAGAAAAACATGGCAACGTATTCCGAAAACATGTAGAATCCCATTTTCATGGAAGAATACTCCACATGATAACCATTGACGAGTTCCGATTCGCATTCCGATAGGTCGAAAGGGGCACGGTTGCATTCGGCAAATGAGCATATTAGGAATATCAAAAATGTTATTGGCTGTTGGAATACATTCCAGCCAAAACCGGCTTGTTGTTCCGTGATTTCGCGTAAGCTTAATGTCCCGGTCATCATGATGAGCGCCACAATTGACAAGCCCATGGCTATTTCATAAGAAACCATTTGCGCGCCGGCACGAATACCTCCGAGTAGCGCGTATTTGTTGTTCGACGCCCATGCGCCAACAACTATTCCATACACGCCGGTAGATAACACGGCAACGATATAAAGCACAGCAATGTTGATATCGGCAACCTGCGGTAGCACCACTCTTCCACCAATATGAAATTCCTTTGCCCATGGCACCACTGCCGAGCCAAGCAAAGCGATAGTCATTGAGGCTGCCGGACCGATATAAAATAGGAGTCGGTTAGGCGTATTGGGCATAAATTCTTCTTTCGAAAATAATTTGACACCATCGGCAATGGGTTGCAAGATGCCGTATTTACCGGTTCGGTTCGGCCCGTGTCTGTCTTGAATAAAGCCTGCGATTTTACGCTCCGCCAAAGTTTCGTATAGCGCGAAAAGCATTGTCAAGACAAATACGAGGAGAATAATCACAAGTTTTTCTATAATAAAATAAGTGTCCATAGCTTCGTTGTTATTGTTTCGAGTCCTGTTCTTTGTTATATGGAGTTGATTGCATGCTGATTTTCACCCTGTCTATCTCCCGTCCTTCCAATGTCAGCTTTTCGGTGTCGATTATCACTTTGTCAGCTTTCTGAATGTTGTTTCTGTTGATATTCAAAACAGAGTTTCTGCTAAATCTTGAAGGTCCTTCAATGGTCCAGTCGGATTTTACTTTGTGGTCGTAGCGACACTCATTGCAAATAAATTCTTCTACTTCGCTGTATTGGTTTTTACGTGCCGATACGCGTAGCACATCATCCCCAAACATCCAAAGCACAACATTGCCTGAGCATTTAGAGCAAGTTCGGTGAGCGTCGTATTTCTTTGTGAACCACACGCGCGATTTGAACCGAAATGTTTTGTCGGTCAATGCGCCAACCGGGCAGACATCAATCATATTGCCCGAGAAATCACTATCAACGGCGCTGTGCACATAAGCTGAAATTTCAGAATGATCACCCCGATACAGCACACCATGAACCCGATTCGGTGTGAGTTGCTCCGCAAGCTTCACGCATCGGTAGCACAGAATACACCTATTTTTGTTTAACGAAATGTAAGGTCCAATGTCTTCGCTGGGCGTAGTTACCTTCTCCTCTTTGAAGCGGGTGCCGAAGTTTTTATTTTTTAGCGTTAAGTCCTGTAGGTTACATTCGCCTGCCTGATCACACACCGGACAGTCGAGCGGATGGTTGATAAGCAAAAACTCCGTTACTGCCGTGCGAGCTTCCAAAGCTCTGGTCGATTGCGCGCTCAATACTTCCATACCATCTTGAACTGCCGTTACACACGATGGCTGGAGTTTGGGTATGGGGCGTGGGTCGCGTTCGCTTCCTTTGGTAACTTCTACCAAGCAACAGCGGCATTTCCCACCACAGTCTTTCAGATGCGGATGGTAACACATGGTAGGAGGTACAGATTCGCCCCCGACGATTCTGGCAGCTTCGAGGATGGTAGTCCCCGCTTCTACTTCAATTGATTTTCCGTCTATTGTGATATTCATTTCTATCCGATTATTTTAATACAGTTTGTTTGGCGATGAGATGACGCATTCTCTCCATGGGTTCATCCCGAAAATGATTTCTGTTTTTAATTTTATCGGGATAGAGTATATGGTACTCAAATTCTTCTCTGAAATGTCGGATGGCTGCCGCTACCGGCCATGCTGCCGCGTCGCCTAAGGGGCAGATGGTGTTGCCTTCGATACTCGCCTGAATGCTCCAAAGCAAATTAATATCCTCTTCGCGTCCAAGTCCGTGTTCTATCCGATAAAGTATTTTCTCCATCCAGCCGGTTCCTTCGCGGCAAGGTGAACATTGACCACAACTTTCGTGATGATAAAAACGGGATAAATTCCACGTGCTTCGCACAATGCAGGCAGTGTCGTTATATACAATAAAACCTCCTGAGCCAAGAGATGAACCGGTAACTGCTCCACCCTCAGAGAGTGATTCGTACGACATGAGTCTTTCGGTGCCGGCTGCTGTTTTGAAAATATATTGTGTGGGCAATATCTGCACGGATGAACCGCCGGGAATTATCGCCTTCAAAGGTCGGTCATCAATCATACCACCCAGATATTCATCCGAGTTCATAAATTCATCCACTGTCATTCCCATTTCTATTTCATAAACACCCGGATTCTTAATGTGTCCCGATGCCGAAATCAATTTTGTGCCACTCGAAGCTTTCGTACCGATTTTAGCATATTCTTCGCCTCCGTTTAACGTAATCCAGGGTATCGCGGCGATTGACTCCACATTGTTTACAACTGTGGGGTTGCCCCAAAGTCCACTAACAGCGGGGAATGGAGGTTTTATTCGCGGATTGCCACGCTTGCCTTCCAGCGATTCGATTTGAGCGGTCTCTTCACCACAAATATAAGCACCGGCGCCACAATGTACGTATAAATCAAGGTCGTATCCTGAGCCTTTGATGTTTTTACCGAGCCAACCATTCGCGTAGGCTTCTTTTATCGCTTTTTCAAGGAGCTTGAAAATGAGCATGTATTCGCCGCGGATATAGATATACGATAAGTTCGCGCCTAAAGCGTAGCTGGAAATTATCGCACCTTCAATGAGCAGGTGTGGAATACGCTCCATCAGGTAGCGGTCTTTGAATGTGCCCGGTTCCGATTCATCGGCATTAACCAGCAAATGGCGCGGTTTGCCCGATTTTTTATCGATAAAGCTCCACTTTAATCCTACTGGAAAGCCCGCTCCACCGCGTCCGCGTATCCCCGAGGCTTTTACCGACTCTACGATTTGGTCGGGAGTCATTTCGTTCAAAGCTTTTTCTAAGGCTTGATAACCACCGTTTTTTCTATATACATCGTATTCCCTGATTCCCGAAACGGATGTTTTTTCTGTCAGAATTTTTCTTCCCATCGTTCTATTCCGCGTAAAATTTTATGTTGTCTTGCTTACAATCTTCTATCAGTTTGTCAATTTTCTCCGGCGTCATCTGTTCGTGATAATAATCACCCAATTGTAGCATGGGAGCGTAGCCACAAGCCCCGAGGCACTCCACACCTACTACGCTGAACTTACCGTCGGGAGTGATTTCTCCCGGCTTAACGTTCAGTTTCTGGCAGGCATAGTCCATCATGTCTTCGCCACCACGAACACTGCAACAGCTTGTGCGGCAAAATTCAAGCATGTATTTTGCTACCGGTTTCAGATTGAACATGGTGTAGAATGTAGCTACCTCATATACTTCAATGGGTGTAATCTGGAGTATCTCTGCCACTTTATCCATCAACGCGGTGCTCAGCCAATTGTCATGCGCATCTTGCACCACGTGCAATACCGGCAAAAGCGCCGATTTCTGCTTCCCTTCGGGATAATGGCTTATCAGTTCGTTGATTCGCTCCATTAAGGGTGCTGTGATGCGTATTTCCTGAGAATATTCTTTCATTTTCTAATCTATTTCTTGATGTTTCAGACACATTCATTTAATACATACAAATCTCAAACACTTTTTACGCGTCCAATTCGCCTGCTATTACATTGATGCTCGACAGCGTGGCTACCGCGTCGGAGAATACGCTCCCTTTGATGAGTTCGGGGAAAGCTTGGTAATAGATGAAACAAGGGCGACGGAAATGTAAGCGAAATGGTGAGCGCGAACCGTCAGTTACCAAATACATCCCAAGTTCGCCATTGGCTGCTTCTACCGAATGATACACTTCTGTAATTGGCACCGGATACTCACCCATTACTATCTTGAAATGGTATATCAACGACTCCATCTCGGTGTAAACTTTATCTTTAGGTGGCAGGTAATAATCGGGCACATCAGCATGATATTTGCCTTCGGGTAAGTTTTTTATCGCCTGCTCAATGATTTTTAAGCTTTCGCGCACTTCGCGGCATCTTACCGTGAATCGGTCGTAAGTGTCGCCCGAGGTACCAACAGGCACATCGAAGTCAAAATCTTCGTACGAACTATATGGTTTGGCTACCCGAACGTCGTAATCAATGCCTGTAGCACGAAGGTTTGGTCCGGTGAATCCGTAGTTCATCGCTTTTTCAGCCGAAATTGCTCCCACGTTTATAGTTCTATCCATAAATATTCGAATGCGGAGGTAGGCTTTTTCAAGTTCGTTCCAGGCTTTAGGGAATCCTTTCAAAAATTGATCTATTTTCTCCCAAGTAGCTTTACTCCAATCTCTTTCGAAGCCACCAATTCTTCCCATGTTGGTAGTAAGGCGGGCGCCACATATCTCTTCGTAAATTTCATAAGCCAACTCGCGATACTCCATCACATAAATAAAAGGTGAATATGCGCCTAAGTCAACTCCAAGAATGCCGTTGCAGATTAAATGGTCGGTGATTCGGGCTATTTCCATCACGATTACACGCATGTATTGCGCCCGTTTGGGCACTTCCACACCAAGCGCTTTTTCAGCCGTCATCCACCAGCACATGTTGTTGATAGGAGATGAGCAGTAGTTGAGCCGGTCGGTCAATGGAGTTATTTGATTGAAAGTGCGTTGCTCGGCAATTTTCTCGAAAGCGCGATGAATGTATCCGATAGTTGTGTCGGCATCAACGATGTATTCGCCATCCATCAACAATATATTCTGAAAGACACCGTGGGTAGATGGGTGAGTTGGTCCAAAATTTAAGATTGAAAGCTCTTTGCCATCCAAATGGTTTGTTTCCCGGATTATTTTTTGGAAAGGATGATCGGGATTATCAATAAAAACTTCTGGTGATATCATAAATGGGTGTTGATAATGATATTGAATAATTATTTTACTGCTTGACCTTCACTTTCCGGATTACTCTCCCTACCAAAGAAGCGGTCGTCCTTATCCGTGCGGAATCGGTCTTCGAGCGGAAATTCCTTGCGAAGCGGGAAAGCTTTCATGTCGTCGTGATTCAGTATTCGTTTTAGGTTGGGATGTCCTTTGAATACGATGCCGAAGAAGTCGTAAGTTTCGCGTTCCATCCAGTTTGCCGCTTTAAATATCTCTGTAACTGTGTCAATTACCGGTTCGCTCTCCGGTAGAAATACTTTCACGCGAAGCCGCTTGTTGCTGTACCAATTGTGCAACAGATAAACCACCGCAAAACGTTGGTTTGGCACATTGTCGGGGTAGTGCATGCCGCATAAGTCGGTAAGGAAATTAAAATTAAGTTCCTCATGTTCGTGCGCGTATCGTATCAGTTCTTTGCTAATATCGGATGAAGCGGAACATGTGAGAATGTCGTGTATCACTTCAAAGTTTGATACTTTATTCTGAAACCGAGAAGTCAGAATATCTTCAATTGTTTTGTCGGTAGCGCTCATTTATTCAAAGTCGTAAGATTTCAATAATTCTTTGTATTTCTCGCTTCCTCGACGTGTAAGCGATTCGTTTTCAACTATTTTTTGCAGTTGCATGAATCCTTCGATGTATTGTTCGGGGCGGGGTGGACAGCCGGGGATATACACATCCACCGGAATTACCTTGTCGATGCCTTGAAGCACCGAATAGGTATCAAAAATGCCTCCCGAGCAGGCACACGCGCCGACTGCAATCACCCATTTGGGCTCACACATCTGTTCATACACTTGCCGGAGGATGGGTACCATTTTCTTCGATATTGTCCCCATTACTAAAAGCATGTCGGCTTGTCGGGGCGAAAAACTGTTGCGCTCGGCTCCAAACCGGCCAAAATCATACGTTGCTGACATGGTGGACATGAACTCGATGCCACAACAAGAAGTGGCAAAGGGCATTGGCCACATGGATTTTGAGCGAGCAAGTCCGATTACCTTATCAAATCTTGTAGCAAAGAAACCGTGTCCCTGATATCCTTCAGGTGGCTCTACCATGTTGAAGTTTGTATTGCTGTTTCCCATTTTTTATTTTTTTAAAAGGATATGGTGAAGCGTTTCAGTTATTTATCCCATTCAAAGGCGTCGCGTTTGACAATGTAGATATAACCGATGAGTAGAATGGTGAGAAACCCCACCATTTTCAAAAGCCCCATCCATTCTATCTCTTTGTAATTGATAGCCCAGGGATACAAGAATATGACTTCAATATCAAATAGAACGAATAATATGGCAACAAGGAAATAACGAATCGAAAATGGCGAACGAGCGTTGCCAATCGACTCCAAGCCACATTCGAAATTAAGCGATTTGTTGGGTGATGAGTGCTTCGGCCCCAAAAATTGCGATACGATTATCGTACCAACTACAAAGACGCTTGCAAAAGCGATTTGCATCAATATCGGGAGGTAGTCAATTAATGTAGTTTCCATCTTGTTGAAATGCGGCGGTTATATGATAATTTGGAAATAATTTGCATAATTACTTGTTTTTACTGAATAAAGTAATGAAATTGAACTATAAATTAAATTTATTGAGAAACAATTTTTTACTTTAGATTTTTTATAAACAACTTAAACTGACAAATAGTAGCAGCAAATGCTGAAATATTTCTCTAATTATTGAAATTGTAGTCCGATTATTATTTTATGCTGTTGACCGACATATATAAACTTGCAGCTTACTATCTGTAGGACGCCGAAACGAAGCAAAATATAAGTTTTCACTACTAACCGACTAAAATTTTTTAGATTCTTCACTACGTTACCAATGACAGCTGTTTACGTCAGATTCGAAGGGGCTGATTGTCGTTTCGAACGAAGTGATAAAACTCATTTAATACATATTTAGTAGGTCAACGATGATAAGTTTTATTATCTGATTTCAAAAACTTAGCCCTGTTATTCGCAGCTTGCTGTACTATCGTTAGCCGGTTCCCGATTGGTCATTGGTCGTTAGTCTTTAGTCATTCCGATAAATCGAAATCTTCACTGCGCTCCGATTTGTCCAGACCATAACCCATCAACCATCAACCCTAAACTATTTTCAACGCTAAACATTAAACTCTTAACTTTTAACTCTCTCTGTAGTCCCATTCATCGTCCGATTCAAAGTTAGGTGATGAGTTGTCGGAGCTGGTGGGGTGAATTAAGAAAGAAATAGTCGGCAAATTTTATGGACAAAATTCAGTTTCTACCGTTGGTAGTTCGTGAATTTTCAAGTGAAAAATTGCTTTATACCGTTGGTAGTTCATGAATTTTCAAGTGAAAAATTGCTTTCTACCGTTGGTAGTTTGTGAATTTTCAGGTGAAAAAATGGCTTCTACCTTGGGTAGTTTGTGAATTTTCAGGTGAAAAATTGCTATCTTCCGTTGGTAGTTTGTGAATTTTCAGGTGAAAAATTGCTTTCTACCGTTGGTAGTTCATGAATTTTCAGGTGAAAAATTGCTTTCTACCGTGGGTAGTTCATGATTTTTCAGGTGAAAAATTGCTTTCTACCGTGGGTAGTTCATGATTTTTCAGGTGAAAAATTGCTTTCTACCGTTGGTAGTTCATGATTTTTCAGGTGAAAAAATGGCTTCTACCGTGGGTAGTTTATAAATTTTACAGTGAAAATTCTCAAACTACACGTTGCAGTCCGCTTATTCAATTTCTTAACTTTAGCGCTGACGCTACGACACGCACATTGTAATCTGATTTTCTGTGAGGAACAAGCCACTTCAAGCTTTAAGCCATTAAATAGTATTTCAAGGCTAAGTTTGGTATATTAATTGCAAAGGAAAGGCAAAAATTAAAAAATATGATTATCCGCAAGCTGTACAGTATATACCGAAGGGATAAAATTTGAATATGCCCGTACAAGTGCAGCGAAGCGAAACGCAGTGCGGGGATTTGATACCATCGAATGAAACGACCCCGAAGGGAGTCGAACCATCCGATACCTGTTCAACCTCATACAGGGTTGAGGTAGTGGGATTCATTTAGCCTGCACTCCGTACGGGCTTATTTACATTCAACGCCTCCGGCGTTAAGGGATGACAGAAGCTATTACAGCTTGTCATATAATAATCAGTATTGTTAAATGTGGATAATCATTAAATTTTTTGTGTCATCGTTGCTGAATCCGACCGTTCAAGCGTTTCAAATTCTTCTTGCAACAAAAATCCAAACAAAAAGTATCATACTCTCTTTGTCTGGAAAGGAGTTCGCGCTCCGTGACGGATGCAATTCCCTTTTTAATCTATCGCATTGTATGCGCGCAAACGAAATGATTAACTCGGTAGCCCGCTTCGAGTGTACAGCCAAGTGGTGAAAAGAATCAGAGCGTATCCAACGGACTTTTGATTTTTGACTTCGAGATGTCGGTGATGTGCGTGTAAATCTGAGTGGTTTTCAGCGAATTATGTCCGAGCAACTCCTGAATAAAACGAATATCTGTTCCCGCCTCCAGCAGATGCGTGGCATAGCTGTGTCGCAAGCCGTGAACACCAATGGTCTTTTTTATTTTTGCTTTTTTCATGGCTGTCTTAAAAATAGACTGTACGCTACGTACAGAATTCTGCCCACCATGCTGTCCTTCAAATAGAAATTCGTTAGGACGATATTCGATGAAATAATCTCGTAAATCCTCTAAAACAGTTTCGGGTA